>NZ_JAFMTR010000090.1 GCF_018682675.1 Sphingopyxis soli | reverse complement strand
AAGGCCGCCGCCGGCATCTATTCCGGCGGCGGCCCTTTTTGGAAAGTCGCGTCGCGTCAGGCGAACGACAGATGGTTCGCCGGGCGTGCCGCGGTACGGCGCCGCATCGCGCCGCCGACCAGCACAAAGCCAAACAGCATCATCGCCCAGGTCGCCGGTTCGGGGACCGCGGCGATCGAGACGGTGTCGAGCGCAGCGCCGTAAGCGCTCTGATTCTGCGATGCGAAGGACAATAGGGTCGACGTGCTATTCGCCGTGAAATTGAAGGTGTATTTCTGCCAACCCATCGCCGCGCGCGAGACGCCGAACGTATCGAAGGTGAACATGCCATTGGCATCGGCCGCCGCGACCTTCACGGTCTTGATTTCCGGGCCGTTGTCCGGGTTGCCCGCCAGCCAGAAGGTGACTTCATAGGCTTGCCCGATCACGGTCGCAATGGCCTGCTCGATAGCTCCCTGGCTATTGCCGTTGAGGTCGACGCTGCGCGATCCACCCTGAGGCTGCCAATAGTTGCCGATATAATCGACGCTGCCGCTAACCACCGTCCAGGCGCCGATCGTGCCCCCGGCATTCACAGTCGTGAAGGAACCCGGATTGGGACCCGTTTCGAAATCGCCATTGACAACGGTTGCCGCGTTGGCGGTCGCGGGAAGCAGGAGAGCGGCCGCAGCGGCGGCTTTAAGGCTACGCATGGTCAGTGCCCCTTTTTCGTTCCGGTCGTTCTACTCGCGTGGCGGGATGGCCATGCGTTCGACGACTCATTGAACGAGATAACGTGGAACCGATGATTCGTAAACTATTGTTAAGTTCGATTTTTGTCCCGCCGCCGTCCAAATCGGTCAACATGCTTCATAATGGGACGATTAGGGGTGCCGCGATGCCCGCTGCGAGGGAAATTTTGCGATTTTTCGTGACCGGGGGACCAGCGGGCCAAATTAAATTCGGGTTATGAAATGTTAGGTCCTGTTTGTTTCCCGAAAGGCAGGCGGCTTGCGTTGGCGGCGCGCCATCGACGCCGATGGCGGTTCCGAGCGCGGCCCCGTTTCCGCGGGCTCGTCACGGCCTGCTCCTTTGCCGCCGCATCTATATCGTCGGCGACGGAAGCCTCGCGACCATGGCGACGAGTTGTGCCTGGCTGGTTGCGCCAGTCTTGCGGAAAATGCCCTTCAGCAGGAAGCGCACGGCGTTGAGGCTGACGGCGCGGAGCGCGGCATAGTCCCTCAGGCTCTGTCCCCCCGCGAGCGCGACGGCGAGGCGCGCCTCGGCCGGGGTCAGGCCGAACCATTGGGCAACGCGGTCGATCGCGACCACCGGGGTTTCGCCGGGCGCACTGCCCAGCGTGACGATGAGCGAGGCGCCGAGGTCGGTGCCGCCGATCCGTTCAGCCGATTGGCGTGAGATACGCGCGACGAGGACGGGGCATTCGGTGCCCTCCGCGCTCGTCGTCTGAAAGGCGAGGCCGGCCGGAGCGGGGCTTTTGGCGAGGTCGAGGAGCTGTTTCTGGCTTGCGGGGTGAGTGAAGGCGAAGCGGCCGTCGGTCCGGCGGATGAAGCCGGCGCGCTCATAGCGGTCGGCGCGGCTGTTTGCGGCGAGGATATTGAGCTGATCGTCGAGGCTGAAGATCGCAAAGGGCGCGGCGTCGGCGGCGGCGCGCGCCGCGCCAGCGGCAAGCTCGAGCGTCGCGAGGCGGTCGCTGATCCGCATCGCCCGTTGGATATGCGGCGCGAGCACGCGCAGGCCGCGCTTCAGCTTCTCGGCATCGCGGTCGCCCGGGCCAGGCAGCATCAGTCCCAGTCGTTCGCCTCCGCGCCGGTCGAGCAGCACCCCGACGAGCCGGTCGATGCCATAGGGGGCCAGGAAGTTGCGGAAGAATTCGGATTCGTAGAATTCCTCGCGGGTCATGATGTCATAGCTGTCGACGACGCTGCCGTTGGCATAGCGCATCAGCTTGCGCGACCAGGGATGGCTGCCCGCATAGACGGCGGAATAGATTTCCTGGATGCCCGCGGCGAGGCCCGTCGCGGCGACGAAGCGCGCGCGCGGCGGATTGTTGCCTTCCCACAGGATGAAGGCGGCTTCCCAACTGAGGGGACATAGCGCGCCGGTGATGCGCGCGAGCGTGTCGTTCCAGCTTTCGGGATGGAGCACTGAGTCGTATATGTCGCCGATCAGCGCGTTCAGCACTTCCCATTCGGCCGGCGCATTATGGTCGGGCGGAAAGGTCGGAACGCGATCGGTCGGCATGCGCTTCCCCGGCTGCTTCGCCCCTTGATAGAGCAAAAATTCGCCCACGCTACCCATGTGGGTAGCGAAACTGTCGCGCGAATCGGGCAAAGAGCGGCTGCGACCCAATGGCGGGATGATCGCAAGACCATCCCGCTTCTAGAAGCCCGCCGGATTCCGACGGGCTTCTTTTTTGTGCCCGGCCCGTCGGTTGCGCCCGGCGGGAGGGCGAAAAAGAAAAGGCGGCCGGGGACGGCCGCCTTTGAGTGGTGAATGGACTGTCATCCATTCGGGTCGCAGATCGACATATAAGGGGATTCGAAAGCGAGTCCTGTGAAATATTATTGCTGTCCTGTAACGGGACGTGCACGCTTCTACGCCTTAATGCGTTGTCGCTACCTGATGCGCTGTCCGCCCTTCCACAGCATCGTCGCGCGCCCCTGAACCGGCATTCCGTCGAACGGCGTGTTGCCGGCCCAGGCCGCCATCTTTTTCGCATCGACCTGCCAGGGCGTGCCCTCGTCGATCAGGATGAGGTCGGCCTCCAGTCCGGGCTCGATGCGGCCGGCTTCGAGGCCGAGCAGCCTTGCGGGGTTCGCGGCGAGCAGGTCGAAGAGGCGCGCGGCGCCGATATGGCCGTCGCGGACGAGCTGAAGGCCCATCGCGAGCAAGGTCTCGGCGCCCGCCATGCCGGGCTGCGCCTCGGCGAAGGGGAGGCGCTTGTCCTCGGGACCGCGCGGATCGTGACCCGATGCCAGCACGTCGATCGTGCCGTCGGCGATCGCGGAGAGGCATGCGTGGCGATCGTCCTCGCTGCGCAGCGGCGGCGAAAGGCGGGCGAAGGTGCGGAAATCGCCGATCGCAGTATCGGAAAGGAAGAGGTGGGCGGGCGTAATGCCGCAGGTGACCGGCAGGCCCTTTGCCTTGGCGGCGCGGATCAGGTCGAGCCCGCGCGCGGTGGTGACCTGGCGGAAGTGGATCGGCGCGCCGACCTCCTCGGCCAGACAAAGGTCGCGTGCGATCGCGATCGCTTCGGCGATCGCGGGAGCCGAGGCGAGGCCGAGGCGGGTCGCCATTTCGCCGTCGGTCGCGACCGCGCCGGCGGTCAGGCCTTCGTCCTCGGCATGGACGATGGTGACGAGGCCGAGCGAAGCGGCATAGGCGAGGACGCGGCGCATCACGCCCGCATCGGCAATGCGGGCGCGACCGGTGGCGACGGCGCGCGCGCCCGCCTGTTTCATCAGGCCGATTTCGGCAAGTTCCTTGCCCTCGAGACCCTTGGTTGCGGCGGCGAGCGGATGGACCCAGAGGTCGGGCTTGCCGCCTTTGGCGGCGCGCTCGACGAGCCCGGCGCCGTCGAGGGGGCCGCTGTCGGGCATCAGCGCGGCGCGGGTGATGCCGCCGAAATGGAAGGCGGGCTTGTCGGTCGCGAAGACGCCGAGATCGATGATGCCCGGGGCGAGCCACTGGCCCTTCGCATCGACGGCTTCGATGCCCTCGGGCACTTCGGTCGGGTCGATTGCGGCGATGCGGCCGTCCATTGCCAGCAGGCTTCCCGGACGCGGTGCGTCGCCATCGATCAGCCGCGCGTTGAGGATGTGGAGCGGTTTCAGTTCCATCCCGGCACTCCCCGCTTCCGGCGTGTCAGGATGTCGAGGCACGCCATGCGTACCGCGACGCCCATTTCGACCTGCTCGGTGATCGTCGAGCGGGTGGGGTGATCGGCGACGCTGCTGTCGATCTCGACCCCGCGATTCATCGGGCCGGGGTGCATGACGATCGCATCGGGCTTTGCCTTTTCGAGGCGCTTCGGCGTCAGGCCGTAGAGCGCATGATATTCGCGCGCGCTGGGAAGGTAGGCGCCGTCCATGCGTTCGTTCTGGAGGCGGAGCATCATCACGACGTCGGCGTCCCGCAGTCCTTCGTCCATATCGGTGAAGGTGGTGACGTGCATCCGTTCCATCGCGGGAGGGATCAGCGTCGGCGGCGCGACGACGCGGACCTCGTTGCCGAGCAGCGTGAGCGCGAGGATGTTCGAACGCGCGACGCGGCTGTGCAGCACGTCGCCGCAGATCGCGATCGTCAGCCCTTCGACCTTGCCGAGGCGGCGGCGGATGGTGAGCGCGTCGAGCAGCGCCTGCGTCGGATGCTCGTGGCGGCCGTCGCCCGCGTTGAGGACGGGGCAATCGACCTTGTCGGCGATCAGTTGGACCGCACCCGAGCTGGCATGGCGGATCACGATCGCGTCGGCGCGCATCGCGTTCAGCGTCATCGCGGTGTCGATCAGCGTCTCGCCCTTCTTCACGCTCGACTGCGCGGCGTGCATGTTGACGACGTCGGCGCCGAGGCGCTTGCCCGCGATTTCGAACGACAGCAAGGTGCGCGTCGAATTCTCGAAAAAGGCGTTGATGATCGTCAGACCCGCGAGCCGGCCGTCGTGCTTCGCGGCGCCGCCGCGGTTCATTTCGACCCACTCTTCGGCGGCGTCGAGAACGTAGGAAATCTCCCACGGGGTGAGCTGGGCGATGCCGATCAGGTGGCGATGGCGAAAGGCATCGCCGCCGGGCGGATAATCGCTGGCGGGTCGGGTGGTTGCGCTTGTCATTAAAGCCGAGCCTTTAGGTGGCGGCGCGCAAATAGGCAAGCGCCGAGGCGAGCCATGGTTCCAATAGTCCGAACCGCCAAAGGACGAGCAGGACGATGTCGAGCCAGAGCCAGATGACCATCCACGTTGCGAAGGGCTGCTTGCGCGTCTTGTGGCGGACGAGGCGCGCGGCGAGTATGGTCCCGAAGGCGCCGCCGAGAAAGGCCCAGAGGAGCAGGGCGGCCTCGGGAATGCGCCGGTCGCCCGCTTCCGCCTTGTGCTTGTCGAGGGCCATCAGCACGAAGGCGATCAGGTTCGCCCCGATGAGCCAATGGACGACATATCCGGCCATCAACGGGTCAGCGCGTCGATCGCGCCCTGAAGGATGAAAGCGGCGGCGGCGCTGTCGATGCGCTCTGCTCTTTTTGCCCGGCTGACGTCGGCGGCGATCATCGCGCGTTCGACCGCAGCGGTCGACCATCGCTCGTCCCAGAGGAGGATCGGCAGGCCGAGCGGCAGCAGATTGCGCGCGAAGGCGCGCGTGCTTTGCGTGCGCGGGCTGTCGGAGCCGTCCATATTGAGCGGCAGCCCGACGACGAGGCCGACGATATTATTGTGTGCGATCAGCGTTTTCAGCGTTTCGAGGTCGGTCGAGAATTTCTTGCGGATGATCGTCTTGTCAGGGGTCGCGAAGGACCAGTTGACGTCGCAGAAGGCGACGCCGATGGTCTTGGTGCCGACATCGAGGCCCATCAGGCGGCCGGCGTTCGGGACGTGGGCGGCGAAATCGGGGGCGGCGGCGGTGATCATGGGCTGCGTCTAAAACCAAAACCTCGTCATTGCGACCCCGGCGAAAGCCGGGCGAAGCAATCCGGAGCGGTTTAAGCCCGCGCCGGATTGCCGCGTCGCTTCGCTCCTCGCAACGACGAGCCTGGAAGTTTGGTCCCAGCATGTGATGGTGTAAATTTGCCACCGTTACAGCGGAGGAACCTACACGCTCGACGAGGCGGGGCAGATCATCCGCCGCGACGAGACGCGCACCAGCGCGCCGACCGAAGGGGCGCCGCACGAGGTCTATTACCGCTTCGGCGGGCGTCAGGTCGGAATGACGGGGAACAACGGCACCGCCGATCTCTCCTATACCGCATCGATCGCGGACCGCGCCGGAGTGCGTCCGGCGACGAGCGCGACGACCGCCGGGTTGTTCCACAACGGCACCAAGACCGGCGCTGCCGCCTACGCTGACTTCGGCCTTTCCTACGATCCCTATAACAGCGGCTATCAGGGTGCAGCGGGCGGCACCTATACGGTGCGCACCGGCGACACGCTCGCCAGCATCGCGCAGGCGCTGTGGGGCGACGCCAACCTCTGGTACAAGCTCGCCGCCGCGAACGGCATGAGCGGCAACGCCGCGCTGATCGAGGGCCAGACGCTCACCCTCCCCACCGGCGTCACCCGGAGCAGCCACAGCGCGAGCACCTTCAAACCCTATGATCCCACCGACGCCCTCGGCGACCTCAGCCCCACCACGCCGAAGCCGCCCAAGAAACCCAAGTGCGGTGTGTTCGGACAGATATTGGTCGCGGCGATCGCCATCGGCGTGGCGCTGATTGCGACGGCAGGCGCCGCCTCGGCCCTTTCGAGTGAGGCGTTCAGCACCGTATTGGGGGCCATGACCGGCGGCGCGGCCGTGACCGGCGTCTCGGCGGGCGCGTGGATCGCGGGCGGTGTCGTCGGCGGCGCGGTCGGTTCGATGGCGAGCCAGGGCTTTGCGGTCGCCACCGGGATACAGGAGAAGTTCAGCTGGAAGGGTGTCGGGCTCGCAGCGATCGCGGGCGGGGTCGGCGGCGCGATCGGCGGCGGCGGCTTGTTCGGCGAGACGGGACTGTTCGGCAGCGGCACGGCGGCGACAGCGGCGCGCGCCGCGGTCGGCAGCGCGGTCACGCAGGGCATCGGGGTCGCGACAGGGCTGCAAAGCAAGTTCGACTTCGCGGGCGTCGCGGCGGCGGGGATCGGCGCGGGGGTCGGCCTTGAGGTCGGCAAGCGCATCGGCGGCGCGGGGGTCGGCACCTTCGCCGCCTCGATCGCCGCTTCGGCCATCGCCAACGCCGCGACGCGCAGCGCGATCGAAGGCAACAGCTTCGGCGACAACCTCCTCGCCGCCATCCCCGACACGATCGCCCAGATCGCCATGCGCGGGCTCGGCACGGCCGTTGATGGCGTGTCGAGCGATAGTAACGGCGGGAGTGGAGGAGGAGGCGGCATCGCCGAAGACCGCTACGCGGGCGGCAAGATGGCGCGCCTGAAGGCCGACGCGCGCGCCAAGCCGGCATTCGTCGGTCTGCTGCCCGCGAACGGGCTCAGCCAGTCGGCATCCTATGCCGGATCGTCGTTCCGCATCAGTTCGGTGTCCGACGCGATGCGCTTCGCGCTCGGCGCCGTGACCGGCAGCGGCGAGGGCATCCGGACGGGCGTGCCGACTATCGGCGATATCATCGTCACCGGGCGGACGCTAATGAGCGCACAGGCCCTGGTGGCTCTCAATATGGAATTGGTGCAGTTATATGGGCGACAAGAGGCAAGGCTCGCTCCGCCTTATCGTGCTCGCTACGGCATTACCAATCCGGCGCCGCTGCGGCAGGCGTCGGTCGTTTCCGAACCCAGTCGCTGGGACCGGTTTACCGATGGAGTTTACCAAAAGATCAAAGGGGTGGCCTTGCCTTCGATGATTCCCACATCGGTGGACGATCTCGCGTTCCAAGCCAAGAGCCCGATTGGCTACAGCATCGTTCAGCATAACAAAGCGAAGGAATGGTACGGCAATCTGGGATCCTGGTTCGGCCCGCAAATGATGGCCTTGCAAGTAGGCCGCCCGCCTCGGCTTATGCTCAGTTCTATGGCAGCAGGAACGCGGGCCGCAGAGGGTACGCCTTCGATTGAGGCTGCCTATCAGGCTCGTTATGCTTCGGCATATGAGCGGGGGGTTGTTCATGTCGATGCACGACTTGCTAGTGGAGATATTGTTGCGCCGGTAGGTCAGCCTCCCCACCTGTTTCGCGCCAACCAAATAGATGATTTCGCCCGTCAGGATTTGAAGGCGTTTGCTCTGCAACAGGGGCATGGTGCGGACATGGTCCGCATTAATCAGCGCCTCTACATCGAAGGTTCTAGTGGAAAATACCGTATTCCCGATCTATATTTCCCGCAAAGCGGAACGATATTAGATGGGACACTTGGGTTTAAAAATGCTCGTAGACCACAAATAGTCGACTTCAGGGCCGCCAACGGAAATGCACCTATCGGGATTGTCCGACCGGAAGTCTATGGCGGCTCTTACTGGATCGCAAAATAGGAACCGAAAATGATTATAGTCAGCGAAAATCTACGTGACCTGCGGAGCGAAATTATCTATCTTAACCTAAATAGTGGCGGTCAAAGCTACCCCACTGAATTTCAGACCTATGATGAAGGTTGGGAAAGCCTCAATCAGAGCCTCGCCCATCTCCGTGGTAAACTGGGCGAGGCCCGTTATGCTCAGTTGGTGGAGATGGCGACCCAGGCCAAGGTTCACTACGATGAAGGCTATGCTATCAATGATCGAACGGCGGAGGTGATTCCGGGATTTGATCACATCAAACTTGGTTCGCGGCTGATGCAGGACATGGAGCAGGTGGTGAAAGGCAAGCCACCTTTCGCCTATCCAGAGGAACTATACCGCTGGCCGCGATAGGGAATTACGGTGACAGTTTACTTAACCCCTAAACTCACCGCCTTTCAAAAACCGCTGTCCTACAAAATCAGCGTGCTTTAGCCTCCTCGCTGTGCCGCGCTCGGTCTCTTTCTTCGCATCGCGCGCGGGCGTGGTTCCGCGCCCGCGGCACAGCTTGGCGGGGTGAGCTTAAAGCGACAAAGGCGGCATTCTTGACGTGCGCGTCCGTCTCTTTTGTCGCTTTAAGAATGATGCGTCGCCAGAAAGGAGATGCCCCAAACCCTGAATCGCGAGTGAAGTTGCGCGGTTTTCCGGCTATCTCGGCACGGGGTTCAGCGGCCCGCCCCCCACGAAATCTTCTACCGCTTCGCCGGGCGGCAGATGGGGATGACCGGGAACAACGGCACCACCAACGTCGCCTATGTCCAGTCGACCGACGACCGCGCGGCGCGGCGTCCCGACGCGACGTCGGCGACGGCGGGGCTGTTCCGCGACGGTACGAAGACGGGCTCTGCGGCCACCGCCGACTTCTCGATGAGCTACGACGCGTACAACAGCGATTACCAGGGCGGCGCGGGCGGGGTCTATACCGTATGCCGGTTCCGCCCCGGGGTGCAAGGTATCCCCGGAGCGGTTAGCTGCGAGCGGATCAGATCCGCTCGATGATGATGGCAGGAGCCATGCCGCCCGCCGCGCACATGGTGACGAGGCCGTACCGTCCCCCCGAACGTTCGAGTTCGTCGAGCGCGGTGCCGATCAGGATCGACCCGGTGGCGCCGATCGGGTGGCCGAGCGCCATC
>NZ_JAFMTR010000089.1 GCF_018682675.1 Sphingopyxis soli | reverse complement strand
GAATCACAAATCTGACCCAATGGGAATCCCTCTATGATTCAGATTTCATACTCGACGCTCTAGGCTACCGGCCCCACCTTGGGATCGGGCTCGAGCCGGATCAGGGGGCGGGCGCGGCCCGTCAGCTTTGCAAACAGCCGCGGCACCAGCGCGTTCGCCTGCGCCCAGTTCCAGTAGAGAGCATAGGCGGGATCGGCGAGGAGGTGCTTTTCCTCGGTCTTGGCGCGCCAGTAATAGACCGCGCTGACCAGCCCGAGCAGGACCGTGTTGCGCACCGCCTCGATCGGCCCGCCGGCGGTGACGAGGAAGGGGAGCGAGCCGACCCACCAGCTCAGATTCTTCGACACATAGGCGGGATGGCGCGTGAAGGCATAGGGCCCGTGGGTGATGACGCCGCGGTGCGTCAGGTTCGAAAAGCGGATGCCGAACGCCATCGTCGCCCAGGCATAGATGGCGACGAGTGCGAACAGCAGCGCCGCCCAGATCGCCATCAGCGTGTCGTGACCCTGCAGCCAATAGCCCCAGTCGGCGCCGTTGACCTGATAGTCGAGCGGGCCGCCGTTCATCAGGATGAAGGGGGGGTAGCAGACGAGCGCCGCGACCCAGCCCATGAAATAGGGGTTCGCCGTCCGGATGTGCGAATCGAGCGGCTTCATCGTCAATATATAGCCGACGGTCGCGATATGGACGTCGACGAGGTAGAGGATGTTGATCGCCCAGATACCGGTCATATAGGGGTTGGCGAGCACGTCGCTCCACCCGACGGTGACCAGCGCGGCGAAATTGCCCGGCACGATCGACAGCATGAAGGCGGTGAAAAAGCCCTTCACCGCCCAGGCGCGGAAATGATGCGCGATCGCGCGCCCGTCGACCGGCCGGCCGCCCCCCGATTTCCCGGGCGCGATCAGCCAGCGGCCGAACTGGTAACAACCGTCGCGCGGCTCGACCATGCGGCGGTCGAGCCAGAGCATGTACGGCACCGAGATCAGCAGCAGCCACGGCACGACGCGCTCGAGCAGATCCATCGAAAAGGCGTAGCTGCCCTCCCAATAATAGCGCATCGTCGCGTAGAATCCCGCGAGCAGCAGCCAGGTCGCCCATAGCCCCGCGAGCTTGGTCAGGCTGATGTCGAGCGTGTCGCGCCACGGGCGGCGCAGGTTCCAGTCGATCCCGGTCGAGGGATTGCGGTGCACCTTGTCGACGAACAGCGACCACAGCACCATCGGCACGCCGCAGGCGAGCACGCTGACGATCGCCGAATTGGGCCCGCTCATCGGCCCGCGGTTGCCCCAGTCGACGCCAAGGAAGGCGGCGATATCGGGGGCGTGGCGCGCGATGAGCAGATACCCCAAAAGGCCGGTCAGGCCCACGATCCCGACCCCCGCGCTGACCGCCGAGCGCGGGCGTCGGCTGCTCGCAGACGCCTGTTCCTGAAGGGCATTTGCGCTGGCGGGGGTCGGGATATGGGACATGTCGGTCACCCTCTTTCCCTACCCCGAAATGGTAAGCAAGCCGTCAATGTTAACAGGCGATTCGCAGGCCGAAATCCTTCCGGAATGGCACCATTGGCGCCCTTTGACACCGTTCACCGCGAGTCATGTTCGACTCGGCGCGACTCGCCCCGCAATGATTCGCAAGGGGGGTCGCGCGCTGGTAAGGCGCCCTCCAAGCGGGGCGGAGGGTTCCACAGAACAACAAGATGGGGTCGCCACTTGTCTTCGAAATCAACGGGCCTGCGCCATTGGCGACAGCGCGTCTCGGCGCTGTTCCAGGACCATGAAATCTTTATCCGCACGCACGGTCACGTGCGTTTCCTTCGCGTGAGCGCGGTCTGGCAAAAGCGCGTCGCGCTGATCGCCGGGATCGTCCTGCTTGCCTGGGCGGGCGTGACGCTCGCGGTCCTGGCCAACCAGATGCTGAGTTCGGGCGAGCGCGCCGAAGTCGCGGCGCAGAAGGCCGCGGCGGCCGCCGCCGAAGCCCGCATCGCCAAATATCGCGACCGCGTCGCCGAAACCGCCGCCGACCTCGAAGAGCGGCAGGACCAGCTCGACGAATGGTCGGAGACGCACTTCGGCGTCGAACCCGCGGCGGTGACGCCCGAAGCCGGCGCCGAGGCGAAGGCCGCGCCCGCAACGCTCGAGACCAGCGCACTCGAAACCGGCGCGATCGACCCGAACCTGCCCCCCGAGGCGCAGGCGCTCGCCCGCATCGAAAAGCGTCAGGAACGGTTCGCGGCGCGCCTGCTCGCGGCGGTGAACGAACGCGCGGCAAAGGCCGAGGTCGCGGTCGCAAAGCTCGGGCTCGATCCCAGGGCGCTCGTCCGCAACGCCGCGTCCGGCCGCGGCGGTCCCTTCATCCCCTATCGCGGCACGGGCAAGGCGAAGGCGTTCGGCGCCTCTTTCGCCGCGCTCGAGGGCGCCTTGTTCCGCATGGAGGTGCTCGAACGCACGCTCGTCGCGGTGCCGTCGGGCAAGCCCGCCGACGTGCTCATGCTCTCGTCGAGCTTCGGCTATCGCAGCGACCCCTTCACCGGCGCGGGCGCGATGCACGCCGGACTCGACTTTCCCGGGCCGCTCGGCACCCCGATCCTCGCCGCCGCCCCCGGCCGCGTCGTCTTCGTCGGGCAGAAGTCGGGATACGGCAATGTCGTCGAGGTCGATCACGGCCAGGGCATCCTGACCCGCTACGCCCACCTGTCGGGTTTCAACACCGCGGTGGGCGCGCAGGTCGCCGCCGGACAGCAGATCGCCAAGATGGGCTCGACCGGCCGCTCGACCGGCAGCCACCTGCATTTCGAAGTTCGTTTGAACGGGGTCGCGGTCAACCCGCGCCGCTTCCTGGAGGCTAAAGCCGATGTTCTTGAAGTCAAAGACGACGCCCGACAGCGAGTCGGCGCCCTCGCCACCAGCCGCACTGCCAGCTAAGATGGCGACCGGCGCGCGTCACACGACCTTTTCGGTCCTCGGATCGGACGTGGTCATCACCGGCAACGTCTCGGCCAGCGTCGACCTGCACGTCGACGGCAAGATCGACGGCGACCTGAAATGCGCCAACCTGGTGCAGGGCGAGGCGAGCGAGATCAAGGGCGCGGTGATCGCCGATACCGCGAAGATCGCCGGCCTGCTCGACGGGTCGATCGAGGCCAAAACGCTGATCGTCCACGCCACCGCGCGGATCACCGGCGACGTCACCTATGAAACGATCACGATCGAAAATGGCGGCAAGGTCGAGGGCAAGCTCTCGCACCGCCGCGCCGGCGCGGTGAAGTCGCCGCCGCCGCTCGAGGTGGTCGAGAACAAGTCGGTCGGCGCCTGACCGCGGAGCCATCCGGCCAGCGCCGGTCGCAGGCCTTGCCGGGCTTTTGCAAATGACGGTTTCGGGCCGGGGAGCGGACGCTACGTTATCGTCATCCTGAACTAGTTTCAGGATATATGGCCCGACGTTTCCCCGGGCACCGCGTCAAATTCGAGCCCCGTCCATGGATGCTGAAACACGTTCAGCATGACGATGGTATGAATGTCGTGGTTCGGCCGGTTGCTTCCTTTTCCCCGGCGATACTCAGTTCAGCGTGACGAAGCGCGCCATGTCGTCGCGCGTCAGATAGCGGACATCGTCGAACGGGGTGCTGTTGGTGAGCGCGTAGAAGGCGCGCGCCTTGGCATCGTCCATGCCCATCTCGCGGTAATAGCTCAGATATTCGGCATGGACTGGGTCGTTCGCGGGATAGTCGTTCGCTTCGCGGCCGCTGTCGTCGGCCCAGCTGTGAACGCCGAATTCGGCGTCGGGCGCGGCGCGGCGGGTGGCGCCGGCGAGCCAGAGTTCGACTGCCCCCGAGCGGACCGATCCGCCGGTGGGGACGATTGTCTCCAGCCCCGCGCGGCGGACGGCGCGCGCGAGGATCAGGTTCGCCTCCTCGTCGAGGCTGCCGGGGCAGTCGATCATTTCGAGACGCTTGAGGTGCGGATATGCGGCGAGCATCGCGGCGAACTGGCGCGGAGTCGCCGAGGTGACGTCGCCCGCCATGCGCACGGTGGTGTCGTCGACGACCGCGAAGGGGCCGAAATGCGCCCTGGCGCGACCCAGCGTCGCGACCGTGGCCGAGGGGGCGTAGCGGCGCGTGGCGCCAGTATCATTGTCGGCGCCGGACCCGGCCTCGACGGCGGCGGCCTCGTCGTCCGGAAACGCGGCCTGTTCGTCGATCGGGTCGTCGTCGAAGCCGCCATCGGCGGTCTCGTAGGTCCAGCTTACCGTCGTCGTGACGACGATCTGCTGCGCCTGCGCGGGGGCGAAGGCAAGGATCGCCGCGAGCGCGGCGACGATCAGGGTGCGGCAGAGAGCGGCCGGGGAAACCATGGCGCTGCTTTCGCGCGCGCGCGGCTTCCAAATGGCAAAGCAACAGAGTCAGCGCGGTGTTAACCGCATTGCGGGACGGGTGGCTTCCCATAGTCGCCATCCCGGCCTTGGCCGGGATGACCGAAGGCTTGGGTTCAGCCCGCCTCGCAAAGCGCCTTCAATTGCTCGGCCACCGCCCCCCAGCCGGGGATGAAGCCCATCTCTTCATGCTGTTTTTGCGCTTCGTCGGTCCAGTGGCGCGCCCAGCCGGTGAAGCGGGTGCCGCTGCCTTCGGGCGCGATTTCCCAGCCGCCGATCATGAAGGGGCCGGACGCGGCGAGGCGGCCGTCGGCGCCGCGCACCACCGCGTCGGTGGTCACGAAGCGCCGGCCCGGTACGACTTCGAGAAAAATGCCGTCGGTCGGCATCGTCTCGCCCTCGGGCCCGTGCATCGTCATCGCGCAGCGCCCGCCGCTCCGGAGGTCGATCTCGTCGAGCGTCACGGTCCACGGTTTCGGGCACCACCATTCGGCCATGCGTTCGGTCATGACCCGCCACACCGTGTCGGGCGCGGCGTCGATCAGCGTGGTCACGGACAGTTCGCGCGGGGAATCGGTCATTTTTCTCTCCATTGTCTTTCGTGGGGGGAAGGTTAGTCGCGGTCGGGCGCGCCGAGCGGGAAATAGGCGCGGTACGGCCGGGCTTCCTCGACGCAGCGCGACACCGTCGGATGTGCGAGGAGGCGGGCGCGGTAGGCGCGGAGATTTTCATATGTGTCGGGGATCCGATAGACCCAGTCGGCATAGAAGAGCGACGGTGCCGCGGCGCAATCGGCCATGGTAAAGCCATAGGGCGTCGCCCAGCCGCCGCCCGCGAGCTCGCTGTCGAGCCAGGCGTAGATGGTGTCGAGCCGCGCGTGGGTCTGTTCGACGATCACGGGCAGATGATTTTCGGGGCCGCGGATCGCGTCGTTCACCACCTCCTGCATCCGGTTCATCACCTGATTGTCGAAGATGCGGTCGAACAGCCGGACCTTGAGCGCCGCGTCGAAGTCCTGCGGGATCAGCCGCGGTTCGGGGGCGATATGGTCGAGATATTCGATGATGATCGACGATTCGAACCAGGGCGTCCCGTCGTGGACGAGCAGCGGGAATTGCCCGACCGGCCAGTGCGCCCTCAGCTCGGGCATATGATCGGGGAACGCCGGGTCGACCGAGCGATAGTCGAAGTCGAGCCCCTTTTCGTAGAGCGCGATCAGCGCCTTCCAGGTGTAGGAGGAAAAGGGGTGGCCGTAGAAAATCAGCATCAAACGGTATCCTTGCGGGTCAGCCAGGCGAGCGGCAGGCCGATGAAGACAATGTGCGGGAACAGCGCGACCAGTCCCTTGACGAGATCGGCCGGCGGAAAGGGTGCGCCGAAGCGGAGCGGGAGGACCAGTCCGTTCATCACCAGATAGAGGCCGAAGCCATAGAGTGTTCCGGTGAGCCACCACGGCTGGCGGAGGGCCGGGATGCGGCGTACCGCGAAAAACCAGCAGGCGACCATCGCACCCATGATGGCGTAATGCGTCGCAAGCCCCGCGAGCGCGCCGCCGAGCCCCCAGTCGCCCGCGCCGTCGCCGAACGGCCCCTTGGCGACGCCGCGCAGCATCCTGGCCGGATTGCTCCCCGCGAGCACGCTCCACACCATCGCATAGACGATGTCGAGCGTGCCGCAGAGCAACCAGGCGAAGAGGAACGGGCTACGCCGCCCCAACCTCTTCGCCCCGGATCGCGGCCTCGATCGTCGCTACGTCGATCTTCTTCATCGTCATCATCGCCTCGAACGCGCGCTTGGCGGCGGCCTGATCGCCGCTCGTCATCACATCGGTCAGCGCGCGCGGGGTGATCTGCCACGAGATGCCCCATTTATCCTTGCACCAGCCGCACATGCTTTCCTGTCCGCCATTGCCGACGATCGCGTTCCACAGCCGGTCGGTTGCTTCCTGCGTGTCGGTGTGCACCTGGAAGGAAAAGGCCTCGCTATGCTTGAAGGCCGAGCCGCCGTTGAGCCCGATGCAGGGAAAACCGAGCAGCGTGAAATCGACGGTCAGCGCGTCGCCCTGCTTGCCGCTGGGGTTGTCGCTCGGCGCGCGGTGGACGGCGCCGACTTTGGTGTCGGGGAAGGTCGCGGCATAGAAGTTCGCCGCTTCCTCGGCATCCTTGTCGTACCAGAGGCACAGCGTTGCTTTGTTCGACATCATTTCTCTCCTTTGATCGGGCCGCCGATCGACCAGAGATGGCCGAACGGATCCTTCACCTGCGCGTAACGGTCGCCCCAGAAGGCATCGTGCGGTTCGAGCGTCGACGACGCGCCCGCCTCCATCGCCCGTTTGAACCAGGCGTCGGTGTCGTCGACGTGCAGGTGCAGCGTCACTCCCGTCGGCGGGCTCATCGCATGGCCGCTATATTCGGGAAAATCGTCGTGCATCATCAGCGACGCGCCGTTGATCGTCAGATGCGCGTGCATCAGCCGCACGCCGTCCTCGGCGGGCATCCGCATATTCTCGGTCGCGCCGAACGCCCGTTTGTAGAAGTCGATCGCCTCGCCGCCGCGCTTGTCGGCGATCGCGATATGCGGGGTCAGGCCGGTGGTCGGGCCCTGATCGGGATTTGCCATTGCTTCTCTCCTCTATTTGCGCGGGCCGACAAGACCGAAGGCGGCACCCTGCGGGTCGATGCCGTTCATCGCATATTCGCCGCCCGGAATTTCCATCGGCCCGTTGGTGATCGTGCCGCCGTTCGCGGTCACCGCCGCCTGCGCGCGGTCGATGTCGTCGACGCCGATGTAATAGGTCCACATCGATGCGGGCATGCCGGGCATCAGCGGCATCACCGCGCCGATCCCGACATCGCCGCGCTGGATGAAGCGATAGGCGCCCATCTCGCCCATATCCATCGCGCCGTCCTGACCCCAGCCGAAGTGGCGGGTATAGAAGCCGATCGCGGCTTCGGGATCGCTGGTGGCGAGCTCGTTCCAGCGGACATGCTGTGCCTCGGTCACCGAAAAGACGTCGCTCTCCATGCCCTCCATGCCCTCGGGGGGCTTGGGGGCCATGACATAGAAGGGCGCGCCCTGCGGGTCGGTGACCATGGCGATGCGGCCGACCGGAAGGTCCGTCGCCGGCATCTGTACGCTGCCGCCGTCGGCCTTGATCGCGTCGAGCGCGGCGTCGACGTCGGCGACATGCAGATAGCCGATCCACAAGGGCCGAGCGCCGCCCGCGATCATATCGGCACCCAGCGCAAGCACGCCGCCCGCGTTGCCGCCGTCGCTGCGCCCGATCATGCGGTAATCCATATCGCCGGCGGCGGGGTCGCGCTCCGAGGCGATCGTCCAGCCGACGACCGCGCCATAAAAGCGCGCCGCGCCCGCCGGGTCGGGGGTCATCAGTTCGTACCAGATGAAGTTCGATGCGTCGGTCATGGGTTCTCTCCTTGGGGGTTGGGGCCGGGCATCAGGCCTCGACGATCGGCGCGAAGCCGCCATAGATCATGCGCTTGCCGTCGAAGGTCTGGTCGTTCGGGTCGTGCTTCATCCGGTCGTCGGCCATGATCCTGTCCCACGCCGCGACGCGGGCCTCGCGGCTCGGCCATTCGATCCAGCTGAAGACGACGGTTTCGCCGTCCTGCCGGTGCGCGGCGCGGCTGTAATCGGTAACCTTGCCGTCGGGGACGTCGTCGCCCCATGCCTCGACCACGCGCGTCGCGCCATAGTCGCGAAACACCTCGGAGGCTTTTTCGGCCATCGCGCGATAGGCCTCCTTGTTGCCGTCGGGGACAGGGACGACGAAGCCGTCGACATAGCCGGTGGCGCCCCCGATCGCTTCCTTGGCGCCGCGGTCGTCGACGATCGATTCAAAGCCGCCGATGATCATGCGCTTGCCGTCGAACGGCATCTCGCCGCCCATCGCCGCCATGCGCGGATCGCTCATCATCTTTGTCGTCGCGGCGTCGCGCGTCGCCCTGTCGGGATATTCGAACCAGCTGAAGACGACGGTCTCGTCGGGCTTGGCCTGCACCGCGCTCTTGAAGTCGTTGACCTTGCCGTCTGGGACATCGTCGCCCCAGCATTCGACCATCCGGCTGACGCCGAATTCGCGGAACAGCGGCGCGGCGTCGGCGGCGTGCTTCCGATACGCTTCCCTGTTGGCGGTCGGCACCGCGAGCACAAATCCTTCGACATAGGTCATCTTGTCTCTCCTGGGGCAAGGTGGGGGGATCAGGCGGCGGGTGGGCCCGCTTCGTCGTTGAAGGCGTCGAGCTGCGCGGCGAGCGCGCGCTGGAAGGCGGGGCGCGCGAGGCAGCGGTCGAGATAGGCCGCGACGCGCGGCTGTTCGGCAACCAGCCCGGCCTCGACCCCCTCGCGCAGCACGGTCGCCATCGCGATGTCGGCGACGGTGAATTCGCCGACGAGATAGGGCTTGTCGCCGATCGCGTCGTTCAGACGACCGAGGCGGCCCTGGATGAATTCGATCAGGCTCGGGCGGCGGAGCCGCGCCCATTCCTCGTCCTTCGCGAAAATGTCGACATTGCCGAGTTCGAACAGCATCGGCTCGACGCTGTTATAGGCGGCGAACAGCCAGGCGAGCGTGCTGGCGCGCGCCTGCGGGTCGCGCGGCATCAACCGCGCGTCCTTTTCGGCGAGGTGGAGCAGGATCGCGCCGCTTTCGAACAGGCGGATGCCGCCGTCGCTCAGCACCGGCACCTGCCCCCACGGCTGGAACAGGAAATGGTCGGCGGGGCGGTTGACCGCGCTGATCAGATGTTCGGCATAGTCGAGGCCGATCTCTTCGCACGCCCAGCGCGGGCGTAGGTCGCGGACGAAGCCGCGCGCGAAGTCGGGCACCCAGTCGAAGGCGGTGACTTCGAGCTTGCTGTCGGGGTTGACGGGCATGGTCAGCTCCTTTTCCCTTTGATGTAGGCGACGATCGACATCGCATGGCCGTGGCCGAGGTCGAAATCGCGCTTGAGCCAGTCGATGATCGCGGTCGCCTTGACCCCGGGGGCGAGGCCTTTCGCGTCGGCGAGGCCTTTTCCGATCGCGAGGGTTTTCAGATCGTCGGCCGACTTTCCGGTCTTCGCCGCGATATTGTCGAGATAGGCCTGGAAACTCATGCGGCGGCTCCCGTCAGGCGGCGACTTCGGGAACCGGCGCGTCGCCGTTCGCCACCGCGGGCTCCATCCAGAAGGGGCCCCAGACGTGACCGTCGGGGTCGAGAATGTCGCGGCCGTACATGAAGCCATGGTCCTGCACCGGATTGACATCGGCGGTGCCGCCGGCGGCGGCCGCCGCCTCGGCCATCGCATCGACCGCTTCGCGGCTGCCGAGCGCCAGCGCGAGCGACACCTCGCTCGACCCCGCCGGGGCGATCGGGCGGTCGGTGAAGCTCTTCCACTTGTCGTGGGTCAGGATCATCACGAAGATCGTGTCCGACCAGACCATTGCGGCGGCGGTGTCGTCGGTAAAGCGCGGCTCGTTGGTGAAGCCGAGCGCCTCGTAAAAGGCCTTCGACCTATCGAGGTCGGCGACGGGCAGGTTCACGAAGATCATTCTGGGGGAATCGGACATCGGCTCTCTCCTCAATCTCGCCCGAACAGCATCCGGACGTAACGCTTCAGATGGGTGACGGTCCCGCGCGCAATCGCCGGGTCGTTCGTGGTCTTCGCCAAGACGAAGGCGCCCTGCAGCACCGACTGGACATGCTGGGCAAGGCCGATCGCGGTGATGTCGTCGGGCACGCCATAGAGATCCATCGCAGCCTGGATGTCGGGGGCGAGCGCCTCGCAATAGGCGTTGATGCTCGCCTCGCACGCGGCGCGGATGCGGTCGCTCGTCGCATAGGCCTCCTGCACCATCGTGCCGACGAAGCAGGTATAATCCTCGGTCGGGCCGTCGAGCATCGCGAGCCGGAAATCGATATGGCCGAGCAGGCGGTCGAGCGGATCGCCCAAGCGGTTGTGCGGCGCGAGTTCGAACATCGGCCGCGCGCGTTCGGTCCAACCCTCGGCCGCGGCGACACCCAGTGCTTCCTTCGATTCGAAATGGTGGAAGAAGGCGCCCTTGGTGACGCCCGCGACGGCGCAAATCTCGTCGACGCTGGTCGCGGCATAGCCCTGCTTGCGGACCGTCGCGTGCGCGGCGGCGATCAGCGCGGCGCGCGCGCTGCCCCGCGGGGCGCGGGTCTTGCTGGCGGTGGGGGTCCGGGTCGTGGTCATGCGACTCGACATACCGACCAGTTGGTATGTTGTCAAACGGCGATCGGGGAATTGCGCCAAGGCGGCGATAAATTGACTCGACCTTCCCGCGGCTTGGCCTAAGAAGGCGCGGGAACAAAGGGGGATCATGGTCGCAATCGTCTCAACCGTCGCCTACCTCGGCATCGATGCGCGCGGGGTCGAGGTGCAGTGCCAGATCACGCCGGGAATGCCGCGCTTCGTCGTCGTCGGCCTGCCCGACAAGGCGGTCGGCGAGAGCCGCGAGCGTGTGCGCGCGGCGATCGCCGCGATCGGCCTGTCGCTGCCGCCGAAGGTGATCACGGTGAACCTGTCGCCTGCCGACCTGCCCAAGGAAGGCTCGCATTACGACCTGCCGATCGCGCTCGCGCTCTTGGGCGCAATGGGGGTGATCGATGCCGAGACGCTGGCGGGTTATGTCGTCGTCGGCGAGCTCGGGCTCGACGGACGGGTGGCGGCGTCGCCGGGCGTGCTGCTCGCCGCCATTCACGCAGGCAGCGTCGAGCGCGGGCTGATCTGCCCCGCCGCGCAGGGGCCCGAGGCGGCGTGGGCCGGAAGCGTCGAGGTGCTGGGGGCGCCCGACCTCCTGTCGCTGCTCGCGCATTTCAAGGGGCAGGCGATCCTGTCGCCGCCGGTGCCCGGCGAGGTCGAGGCGCCGGCGCGCGCCGCGGACCTGGCCCAGGTCAAGGGGCAGGAGACGGCGAAGCGCGCGCTCGAGATCGCGGCGGCGGGCGCGCATAATCTGCTGTTCAGCGGTCCGCCCGGATCGGGCAAGTCGCTGATGGCCGCGTGCATGCCGGGCATATTGCCCGAGCTGACCCCCGCCGAAGCGCTCGAAGTGTCGATGATCGCGTCGGTCGCGGGCAGTCTCGAGGGCGGGCGGCTGGTGCGCGCGCGGCCGTTTCGCGCGCCGCACCATTCGGCGTCGATGCCGGCGCTCGTCGGCGGGGGGCTTCGCGTGCGGCCGGGCGAGGTCAGCCTCGCGCATCTCGGCGTGCTGTTCCTCGACGAACTGCCCGAATTCCAGCGCGGCGTCCTCGACAGTCTGCGCCAGCCGCTCGAAACGGGCGAGGTCAGCGTGGCGCGCGCCAACGCGCATGTGACCTTTCCGGCGCGCGTGCAGCTGGTGGCGGCGATGAACCCGTGCCGCTGCGGCCACCTCGGCGACCCCGCGCTCGCGTGCAGCCGCGCGCCGCGCTGCGCTGCCGACTATCAGGCGAAGCTGTCGGGGCCGCTGCTCGACCGCATCGACCTGCATGTCGAGGTCGAGGCGGTGCGCGCCGCCGACCTGGTCCTGCCGCCGCCCGCCGAGGGGAGCGCCGAGGTCGCGGCGCGCGTCGCGGCGGCGCGCGATATCCAGACCGCGCGCTATGCCGACCACAAGGCGCGGACCAATGCCGAGATCGACGGCGACCTGCTCGAAGCCGTCGCGACGCCCGACGAGCCCGGCCGCCAATTGCTCGCGCAGGCGGCGGAAGCGATGCGCTTGTCTGCGCGGGGCTATACGCGCATCCTGCGCGTCGCGCGGACGATCGCCGACCTGGCGGGCGCCGACGCCATCGGCCGCATCCATATCGCCGAAGCGCTGAGCTATCGGCGACAGGCACCACGAAACTGACGAACTTGGAAGCGAAGGTGACGAATGATGATCGGACCAAAACCTGACTCCAGCCCGGCTGTCCAAACGGAATCGTGCCAGCAATTCCTGCTCGGCCTGTTCGATTTGCACGATCATGGCGAACTCGCGGGATTCTCGCCCGAGCTATTGGCGCGACTTGACGAGGTGCGGCTGCTGTTCGTCGATGAATTTGAACGACGCTTCCCCGGCTATGGAACGGGACGCGCCGTTTGGCGCTGATGGCGATGGACGACGATATCGAATTCGAGGCCGAGGTGATCGAGTGGCGCGGGCCCGCGCCTCATCTGTTCGCGGTCGTGCCCGACGCGCATGTCGCCGACATCCGCTATGCCGCGCTCACCGAAAGCTATGGCTGGGGCGTCGTGCCGGTGGTCGCGCGGGTCGGGTCGACCGAATTCACCACTGCGCTGTTCCCGCGCGACGGCGGCTATCTGGTGCCGGTCAAGGTCGCGGTGCAGCGCGCCGAAGCGATCGGTCGCGGCGACCGGATCGCGGTCCGGCTGCGCATCGGGCGGCCACGCGGCTGACGCCGGTAAAGATTTTCGAAGATTTTCATGCAATAGGAGGCACATGACTGCGGGGGGCAATCTGTGGACGATGCTGCGCGGCCGCCTTTTGCCGGGGCTGGCGATGCTTGTCTGCGCCCTGCTGGCGGTGCCGTCGCACGCCGAAACGCTCAAAGTGGGTGCCCCGCTATGCCACGCGCAAAGCCCGCTTGGCCTGCCCGATGCCGGTCTTGGCTCGCTGGCCTTTTCCTGCGCCGGGTCGCCTGCCGGCTACCATAAGGCGAGCCTCTGGCTGCGCGCCGCGCCGGAGCGCGGGCGGCGCTGGCGCAGCGACGTCGCGCTGATGATCCACCAGTCGCGCTTCGACCGGCTGGCGGTCGCCTTCACCTATGCCGACGGGCAGACCCGTTGGCAGCAGGTACGGCAGGGCGACTATGGCTCGCGCTGGCGGGCGGGCGGGCAGATCGTGTTCGAGGCGCCCGAGCGGACGGTGCCGCTGACCGCGGTGACGATGCGCTTCGACCGGCTGGCGAGCGTCGATCTGCTCCGCGCGCGCCTGATCCCGAAAGGCGACGCGGTGGTCCAGTCGACCGGGATGGCGATCGCGATCGGCGCGGCGCTGACCCTGCTGCTCGTCAGCGGGATCTACAGCCTGTCGCTCGCGGTCGCGGTGCGGCGCTCCTATCTTGCGTGGCAGGCCGGCTGGTCGGCGACGATGCTGTTGTGGGGTGCGGTCTGGTCGCAGGCGCATCTCGGCCTGCTGCCGTGGCTCGCCGGCACCGCGTCGGCCAAGATCGGAACCTTTCTCGCCTGCCTCGCGATCGCCGTCGCCACCGCCAGCGCCGTGCTCGCCATCGACGCGCGGCTCGTGGCGCGGCGCCTGCGTCTGGCGGCGCTCGCGCTCGGCGGGTTCGTCGGCGTCGTCGGCGTGCCGCTGGCGCTGATCCGCAGCGAAAATCTGGCGCGATGGGGCGATCTGCTGGGGCTGGTCATCCTGGCCGATCTCGCCGCGGTCGCCGCCTGCCTTGGCCTCGCCTGGCGGCGCGGTTCGGTCGAGGCGCGCGATTTTCTGGCCGCCTGGTGCCTGCCGATGGCGGTGCTCGCCTTCATCCACATCGTCGACGTCGACGACAGCCTGTGGGGCGGCGGGTCGAAGGTCATGGTCCTGCTCGCCGCGACCTGGCAGGCGCTGTGGCTGTCGGCGTCGGCGACGCGGCGGCTGGCGCAGCTGCGGATCGAGCGCGACCGCGCGCGCGCGGCGGAGGCCTTTGCGCAGCAGCTTGCGCGCCGCGATCCGCTGACGGGCCTGCTCAACCGCCGCGGCTTCGTCGAGAGCGTGACCCCGCTGCTCGCCCGCGCGCACGCCGACGATCTGGTGGCCGCGCTGCTGGTTGTCGACATCGACCGGTTCAAGTCGATCAACGACGTCCATGGCCACGATGCGGGCGACGCCGTGCTGTGCGAGGTCGCGCGCCGAATCGAACGCTGGGAAGGACCGATGTGCTCGGTCGCGCGCCTCGGCGGCGAGGAGTTCGGCCTGCTGACCGTGGGCATGGAAGGGATGGTGCTGGCGCGCTTCGCCGAGAGCGTGCGCCGCGGCATCGCCGCCTGCGATCATAGCGTCCTGATCGGCGAGGGGAGTGTCACCGCGAGCGTCGGCGTCGCCGAAGTGCGCCCCGCGGGCGATTTCCAACAGCTCTACCGGCTCGCCGACGAGGCGCTGTACGACGCCAAGCGCGGCGGGCGCGACTGCGTCGTCATCCAGCGCTGTTTCAACGACCCGCCCGGCGACGCCCCGGGCCGCGAGGCTGCGTTTTCGAGCTGAGGCGCGGATCGTGCCGAGCGCGCCGAAACGCTGCGTCGGGGCCGTCTTGTCGATCCGGGGTGGCGCGACGGGTTTCGGGCATGGCTCCCCTTGGCGTCGGTCAGGATCGGATGACCGGACGCGACCGGTTGCGGCGGTTAATCTCCCCTCCCGCTTGCGGGAGGGGTCGGGGGTGGGCCAGCGCCGTTGCGATCAGCCCACCCCGCTGCGGCTAGCCAGCAAGCTGGCAAGCCTCGCTGCCCCTCCCGCAAGCAGGAGGGGGAATCAGCTCTCTCCTCCAACGGCAGCTCCCCACCCCATTTCGGACGTTCGGGAGGTTACGCGACGACGCGCCGGTTTGTACGGCAACGGCCATATCCATCTCCCGCAACCAAAATTCGGACCGCTTTCGCGATGCGGTGGCGGGCTCCTTCGCGGCGGGGCCGGTGCACCTATTGCGGGGTGGTGCGCCGGAAGCGGGGCTTGGCCGTCCCGTTGCGTCCCGATCCCGCCATCCGGCCCGAATAGTCGTGGCGCAAAAAATATCGCCCGGCCTGCATCCGATTGGCGCCGCGACGCCGTCCAGTCGATGATCGGCGCGATGCCGGTCCTGGCGGCGGCTCCGCGCGGGCTCGGCTTGCGTTCCCCGGCGCAGCCGTCCCGCCTTGCCGGGAGCCGCCGCCTGTGGTTTCACACGCCCCCGGGCGTGAAGGAGAGAGAATATGAGCTATTTGCTTGCCGCCGCTGCCGCCACGGCCGCCGCGGTGCCCGCCGCGCCGGCGCCCGCCGCAAGCGTTACCGTGCCGGTCGCGCCGGGCGAGGTGATCAGCGCCGCCGACGTCGCCGCCTATATCGATCCGCGCGATATCGCGTCGTTCATGCCGCCGCCGCCGCCGACCACCGAGCTGGTTGCGGTAAGCGACAGCTTCTTCAACCTGCTCGAGAATATCACGATGGTGGCGCTGTTCGTGATCGGCTTTTTCCTGCTCGCGCGGCTGCTCCACGCGTGGATGCTGCACCGCTCGATCCGCCGCGCGCTCGAGGCGAAGTCCGACGCGGCGCTGCCGATGATCGACAAGCTCAACAAACCCTACGAGCAGCTTGGCATCGGGTTCGGCAAGTCGGGCGACGCGCCCGGCGACGACCGCAACGGGCTGGTGCTGCTGGCGATCGGGCTCGCGATGGCGGGCTTCGGACTGATCCAGGGGCATGAGCAGCTGATCCGCCTGTCGGCGGGCGCCGCGCTGTTTCCCGCCTTCGTCGGCGCCGCGCTGCTCTATCGCCGCCGCCTCGCACGCGCAGCGGCCGCCGAGGAGCGCGGCGCTGCGTGACGATGAAGGCGCCGCGGATGCCGATTGGGCCCTCAACCAGCGCGTTGCCGGGGGAGATCGCGCCGCTTTCCAGCTCCTCGTGCTGCGGCACGAGGGGCGGTTGCGCGCCTTCCTGTCGCGCGTCGCGGGGAGCGATGCCGACGACCTGGCGCAGGAGGCGTTCGTGCGCGCCTGGACCCGCGCGCGCGACTATCGGGGGCAGGGCAGCTATGCCGCGTGGGTCATGGGGATCGGCTGGCGGCTGTTCCTCGACCAGCGGCGCACGGCGCGGCGGCGCGAGGGGCTGGCGGCCGGCGAAGATGTCCCGACGTCGAGCGACCCGCGGCCGGCAAGCGACGCCGCGCTCGACGCCGAACGCCTGCTCGCCGGCCTGTCGCCGCAGGAGCGCGCCGCGCTCACCCTGTGCTTCGGCCACGGCTGCTCGCACGGCGAGGCGGCGGAAATCATGGGGGTGCCGCTCGGTACGCTCAAATCGCTGGTCTTGCGCGGGCGCGCAAAGGCGCAGAAGATGATCGGCGAAGGAGGCCCATCATGACGCAGTCCGACGAGGCTATCGACGCGATGCTGGGCGCAGCGTTGGCGCCGCCCGCGCGGCCGGGTGACCGCGCGTTTCTGGTCCGCGTCGAGCGCCGGATCGATGCCGAGGCGGCGCTGGCGCGCGCCGAGCGCCGCTTCTGGAAGAGCTTTGCTTTCGAAGCTCTGGCGATCGGCGCGTTGCTCGCGGCGCTGTGGCTGCTGTCGTCGTCGGACCTGCTCGCGCCGCTCGCGGGGCCCGCGCACTGGGGCCTTGCCCCTCCACTGCTGCTCGTCCTCGCACTGTGGTTCGCGGGGACGCAGCGGCTGCGGCGGCTTTAAGGACGAACGGGAGCGGCGCCTGGCAAGCTAGGGCCGGTCCGCCACCGGCTTATCCTCGCCCTCGATGCCCTGATATTTGAGCTGGAGATCCTGATATTTGAGCTGGAGATAGCGTTCGCGCGTCGCGAGCTTGTCGAGTTCGCCCGCGGCGAGACTGCGCGCGGCGTCGCCGATTTCGCGTTCGAGCATCGTGAGCCCGCCGACGAGCGTTTCGTCGGGGGTGCGCCCGGCATGGGCTTCCTTGCGGAGGCCCGCGGGAATGCGCTGATAGCCCGCGACGAGTTCGGGCAGGTCTTCGCCGACGAGCTTGCGGATGTTCGCCGCCGCCGGGCTCGACGCGTCGAGCGTCTGGAGCTGCGGCGCGAGCAGGTCGAGCTGGACGCCGATGCCGTCGACGAGCTGGCGCGCCGGCGCGGGGAGGGCGGGGCGCTGGGCCTCGAGCCAGATCTCGGTGCGGCCGGCGAGTTGCTTGAGGTCGGTCTTCGGCAGATCCTGCTGGCGCGGCTCGGGGAAGGGCGGCCATTTGCCGAACAGCACCGCGACGCCGATCAGCAGCACGAACAGCGCGAGCAGGCCAGTGAAGCCCAAAGGCTGGACCAGCGCGCCGAACAGCGCCGCGCCGATCAGGACGATGCCGCCCGCGACGAGGACGCGGCCGAGCTTTCTGTAGAGATGCTGGCGGCGCAGCGCCACGCTCTTGGTGCCGATCGGTCGGCGCCGCTCGCGCGACCGTTCGATCGCGGAGGCCGCCGAAAGCCGGACCTGATCGACTTCGCTCATCGACATGATTTGCCTCAGCCTTCGAGCGCGGCGAGCGGGCTGCCCTCGCCGCCGACGCTCGCCTGCGCCTGCGATGCACCCTCGGCGCGCGCGATATAGCCTTTCGACTTGGCGACCTCGCCTTCGAGCGTGGTCACGGTCGTCTTCATCGTGTCGAGCGCCTTGACCTTGAAGGTGTCGATCGCGTCCATCGTGTCGTAGATATTCTGGAAGGCGCGCTGCAGCGTTTCCATCGGGATGGTGCTCGATGCCGCCTGCTCGTGGATGCGCGCGGTGTTGTCCTTCAGCATCTTCGACGTGCCGTCGATGATGTTCGCGGTCGTAGTGTTGAGCGCGGTGATCTGTTCGAGGACGAGCTTCTGGTTCGTCATCGCCTGCGCGACGGTGATCGCGGTCTTGAGCGCGCCGACGGTGGTGGTGGAGGCGCGGTCGACGCCCTTCACCAGCTCGACATTGTTCTTCTTGACCAGATCGAGCGCGAGATAGCCCTGCACCGTCACCGCCATCTGCGTCAGCAGATCCTGCGTGCGCTGGCGGGCGTAGAAAAGGGCGTTTTCGCGGATAATCTTCGCCTTGGCGGGATCGCTGCCGTCGAGCTCGGTCGCCTTCGCCTCCAGCCGCTCGTCGAGCGTCCTCGAGATGTGGATCATCTGCTCGAGCTTGCCCATCGATTCCCACATCTTGCGGCGCTCGACGTCGATTGCGGCATTGTCCATCAAGAGCTCGTCCTTGCCGTTCGACAAGGCGGTCAGGATGCCGCCGATATGCGTCTGCGCGCTGCGGTATTGCGCGAAATAATTGTTGATCTTGCTGCCGAAAATCTTGTCGAGGAAGCCGCGTTTGCTGAGCAGCTTGCCGTTCGCCGAGGGATCGAGCCGTTCGACCGTGGTGCGGAGCTCGATGAGGCTCTGGCCGATGTCGGTGTCGCGGTCCATCGCGCGGATCGGGCGGTCGAGGAAGCGGTTGCTGTGGCTCGCCGCCTCCAGCATCTCCTTGCGGCCCATATTGGTGATCTGGTCGACGCGCTTGCCGAATTCGGGCGAATTCTCGTCCTGCGCGACAAGGTCGTCGATGAAGCTGTCGACGCGCTCCTCGAGCTTCGATTTCTGTTCGCCCGACAGCGGGACCAGGCCCGCAGCCTTTTCGGGCGCCACGGCGGGGACGGGTTCGGGCGGCGTCAGCGTCAGTGTTTCGGGTGCGGTGGCCGTCACGGTCTCTTCGCTCATTCCTGTTCCTTCCAACCCCTATGCCGCCAGACTATATGGCACGCAGTCCTGTATTATTCAAGCACTACACCTCTTGGCGCCGCGCGAGTATGGGCGCGATCCACGCCGAGAGGATCAGCTGCGCCATATGATAGACGAGGATCGGGACCAGCACCATGCCGGCGGTCGCGGGCGGGAACAGCGTCGCGGCGAGCGGCGCGCCGACCGCGATGCTCTTTTGCGCGCCCGAGAATAGCAGGGTGATGCGGTCGGCGCGGGCGAGATTCAGCAGGCCGCCGAGCGCCCACGCGCCGCCAAAGGACAGCGCGAGCAGCACGGCGACGGCCGCAAAGACGATCCCGATCTCGCGCCCGTCGAGCAGGCCCCATATGCCCGCGACGACCGCCGCCGAGAAGGCGACATAGACCGCGATGGCGATCGCGGTGCGGTCCATGACAGTCGCGAGGCCGCGGTTCGCCAGCACCCACGGGCGCAGCCAGCGCTGGACGAGCTGCCCGGCAACGAAGGGAAGCAGCAGGATCGCGACGATGCGCAGCACCGCTTGCCCGTGAATCTCGCCCTCTGCTCCCGCGAGCGCGGCGAAAAGCAGCGGCGAGGCGGCGACGCCGGTGAGGTTGAGCAGCGCGGCGGCGACGACGCTGGCGGCGACATTGCCGCCGGCGAGGCTGCTCGCGGCAGTCGCCGACTGGACGGTCGAGGGCAGGATGCCGAGGAAGAGGAAGCCCAGCGCGAGGGTGGCGGGCAGGACGGGCGCGGTCGCCGCCTGCGCGGCGAGGCCGAGCAGCGCCATGACGCCGAAGCAGAAGGCGAGCGCGCTGCCCTGCAGCTTCCAGTTGCGGATGCCGTGGAGTACTTCGTCGCGCGGCAGGCGGACGCCATTCAGGAAAAACAGGAAGACGATCGCGGCGGTCGACAGCCCCTGCGCCACAGGCACCGCGGCGCCGCGCACCGGCAGCAGGCTGGCGAGCAGGATTGTCGCGAGCAGCACGGGGACGAAGCGGTCGGGGAAGAGGCGCGAAAGCATCGGGGCCAGCGATGGCGCGATGCGGCGGGGTTGGCAAGGCTTCTGGCGCGCGCGCCTCGCGCGCGGCTTTGCCGATTGCCTGACCTTGTCCTCCGCACTAGACCGTTGATCGGGTGCCCGAATGGAGGAATGCAGAGTGAGCGACGGCAGCGAAGCGACCGAAATCTACATCGGCCTAGGCGGCGGCGGAGCGCCCGACGGGCCGCGCCAGTCGCTGGTGCTGAAGCGGGCGAACCGCCACGGGCTGATCGCGGGCGCGACCGGAACCGGCAAGACGGTGACCCTGCAGGGCCTGGCCGAGGGCTTTTCGGCGGTCGGCGTGCCGGTGTTCGTCGCCGACGTGAAGGGCGACCTTGCCGGCATGGCGATGGCGGGCAGCCCGACATCGAAGATGCACGAGATTTTCGCCGCGCGCGCCGCCGAGATCGGCGACAGCGATTGGGCCTATCACGACAATCCGGTGATCTTCTGGGATCTGTTCGGCGAGCAGGGGCATCCCATTCGCACGACGATTTCGGAAATGGGACCGTTGCTGCTTGCGCGGCTGATGGGGCTCAACGAGGTGCAGGAAGGCGTGCTCGCGATCGCCTTCCGCGTGGCCGACGAGCAGAATCTGCTGCTGCTCGATCTGGGCGATCTGCAGGCGATGCTCGCCTGGTGCGCCGAGAATGCCGACGAGCTGACGACCAAATATGGCAATGTGTCGAAGGCCACGGTCGGCACGATCCAGCGCCAGCTGCTGACGCTGGAGAGCCAGGGCGGCGACCATTTCTTCGGCGAGCCCGCGCTCGACATCCAGGACATGATCCGCACCGACGAGAACGGTCGCGGCTACCTGAATATCCTCGCCGCCGACAAGCTGATGGCGAGCCCGAAGCTCTATGCGACCTTCCTGCTCTGGCTGCTGTCCGAAATGTTCGAGACGCTTCCCGAGGTCGGCGACCCCGACAAGCCAAAGCTCGTCTTCTTCTTCGACGAGGCGCATCTGCTGTTCGACGACGCGCCGCCCGCGCTGACCGAGAAGATCGAGCAGGTCGTCCGCCTGATCCGTTCGAAGGGCGTCGGGGTCTATTTCGTTACGCAGAACCCGATCGACGTGCCCGAGGATGTTGCGGCGCAGCTTGGCAACCGCGTCCAGCACGCGCTGCGCGCCTTCACCCCGCGCGACCAGAAAGCGGTGAAGGCCGCCGCCGACACCTTCCGCCCCAATCCGAAAGTCGATGTCGCGCGCGAGATCACCGAGCTGAAGGTCGGCGAGGCGCTCGTCTCGCTGCTGATGGCCGACGGGGCGCCCTCGCCGGTCGAGCGCACGCTGATCAAGCCGCCCTGCTCGCGCGCCGGCCCGCTCGACGCCAGGGAGCGCGCGATCATCCAGTCGATCTCCCCGGTCGCGGGCAAATATGACACGGCGGTCGACCGCGAAAGCGCCGAGGAATTGCTTGCCGCCAAGGCCGAGCAGGCGCAGGCGGCGGCGGTCGAGGCGAAAGCGCAGGCCGAGGCCGAAAAGCAGGCCGCGATCGCCGCGAAGGAAGAGGCGAAGCGCAAGGCCGCCGAGGAGCGGGTGCGGCTGCAACAGGAAAAGGCGGCGGCGCGCGAGGCTGCCAAGCCGTCGATGGCCGACAAGATGATCCAGTCGGCGGCGCGGTCGGCGGCGACGAGCCTCGGCCGACAGGTCGCGGGCAAGTTCGGCGGCCAGCTGATGCGCGGGATTTTGGGTAGCCTTTTCAAATGAGCCACCGATGATACCGGCGGACGCGGCGGCGATGGAGGCGAGCCTGATCGCCGCCGCTGGCGCGGATATCCGCCTGCCGCTGTTCGAGCGCTTCTTCGCGGCCTTTCCCGAACGGCGGGCGAGCTTCATCTCGGTCGATGCCGCGTCGCGGCGAATGACCGACGAGACGCTCGACATGATGCTGGGCCTTGCGAAGGGCGAGGGCTGGGTCTGGCCGCTGGTGACCGAACTGGTGTTCACCCACCGCAGCTATGGCGCGTTGCCGATCGCCGAATATGACGCCTTCATCGATATGACGGTCGATGAACTGGGCAAGGCCGCCGGCACGGAATGGACGGTTGAGGCCAAGTCGGCATGGCAGCGCCACGCCGATGCGCTTAAAGCGATGATCCGCAAGGCGCGCAAGGAGTGGAAGAGCGCGATGCCCGCCGGAGCGCCGCAGCTCGCCGAATGACATCCTTGTCATCCCCGCGCAGGCGGTGACCCCGCTTTCCTATCGTCTTCTTGCCTTCTCTTCGCGCCTTTGCGCGAGTCCTGAATAGTCTCACGCAAAGGCGCAAAGGCACGAAGAGGGAAATAGCGGGTTTTCTGCCTGCGCGGGAAGGACGAGCATAGATGGCTGGCTACTTCGACTTCAGCCAGGCGGCGATTTCGCCCTTGATGCGCGGGCGGCTGGCGCTGCGTTCCTTGAGGCTGGCGATCGTCTTGTCATAGGGTTTGCGGGCGTCGGCGGGTAGCGGCGCCGCAATCGCTTCGAGCTTCGCGATCATCGTCGGGTCGTTCGACCAGGCGGCCAGCCCGGCGACGAAGCGCGCGCGCGACGCCGCGTCGATCAGCCCGTCGACCGCGGTGCGGTTCGCCTGCGCGAAATCGACCGCCAGCTCGGGGTGGGTGCGCGCGACCGTGCTGATGATTGCGGCGCTGACCGTCTTGCCCGGCTCGTCGGTGAGCGCGAGCGCCAGCGCGCGCTTCGCGAGCGCCGGATCCTTGGCGCTGCCGAGCCTGGTGTAGAAGGCGCTGCGTTCGACCGCCGATTTCGACGCCTTTGCCATCGCGCGCAGCTTGTCCCATTCGGTCGCGCTGGCGTTGGCGGCGACGATGCCGATCCAGCGCGACTTCAGCGGCCCGTCGAGCGCGGCGGGATCGCGGTCGAGCCATGCGAAGCGGCGCCGCGCCTCCGCCAGCACCGCCGGGTCGCCCATCGCGCCGAGCGAATCGAGCAGGTCGGAGCGCAGGATCGCGTCGAGCGCGGGCTCGCCGGGACGCGGGTCGAAGCCGAGGCGCGCCATCGCGGGCGACAGCGCGGCGCTGGCGCGCGCGGCGATCTGTCCCCGCAGCGCGGGCTGGTCGTCGAAATAGTCGTAGAGGATTTCGTAGCGGCCGGCGGCTTCGCCGAGCACCTTCTGGTTGGCGTCCTTCGGCGTCGCCGCGAGCAGGCCGAGCGCGGCGCCCATCGGCTGATAACCGGCATTGGCGAGCGCGAAATTGTCGCCGAGCAGCCCGAGCTGGTCGATCGGGGCGAGCGATGCGAACCGGCCGCGCAAGGCGGCGAGCGCGGCGGGCGAATAAAGGGTGCGATAATAGCCCGCCTGCCCGGCGTTGATCAGCACCGGACCGCAGCCGGGAAGGGTCAGCGTGCCGGCGCCGCCCGACACCACCTGCCGCGCGATCGCGCCCTCGCCCGCCTGCGCGAGCACGGGCACCTGCCAGCGGCGGCCCTGCGCCTCGATACTGTCCTTGCGGTCGCGCGAAAATTCGCCCTGCGTCAGCGCGACGGTGGTGTTGCCGCCCGCGCAGCTTACCGCGCCGACGCGGAGCAGCGGGATGCCCGGCTGGCCGGTGAAGTCGTGCGCGATCGCCGTCAGACCCTTCGCGCCTGCGGCTTCGACCGCGTTCCACAGGTCGTCGGTGCGCGTGTTCGCATATTTATGTTTCGCCATGTAGGCGCGGAGGCCATCGCGCCAGACGTCCTCGCCCGCATAGGATTCGAGCATCGTGATGACGGCTTCGCCCTTTTGATAGGTGATCGCGTCGAAAGCCTGGTTGGTATCCTCGACGGTGCGGATCGTCTGGACGATCGGGTGCGTGGTCGCGAAGGCGTCGAGCCCCATCGCGCGCTCGCGGCCGCCGACACGGTCGAGCAGCGGCTGCCAGTCGGGATGGAAATGATCGGTCGACTTGGTTTCCATCCAGCTCGCGAAGCCCTCGTTGAGCCAGAGGTCGTCCCACCACGCCATCGTCACGAGGTCGCCGAACCATTGGTGCGCGACCTCGTGCGATTGCGTGGTGTAGATTTCCTGCCGCGTCGCGTCGCTGGTGATCTTCGGATCGTCGAGCAGGATGCGTTCGAAGGTGAAGATCGCGCCCCAATTTTCCATCGCGCCGAAGAATTGCGACTGGCCGGGCCCCGCGACATTGTCGAGCTTGGGCAGCGGATAGGGTTGGCCGAAATAGTCGCTGTAGTAAGTGAGCAGCGGGCCGAGGCTGTCGAGCGCGAAGCGCGCCTGCTCCCCCGATCCCTTTGGCGAGACGATGCCGACCTCGGCGCCGCTTTCGCTCTTCGCCGCGAGCCGTTCGAACTGGCCCGTTGCGAAAAAGAGCAGGTAGGACGACATTTTGGGCGAGGTCCGGAACACGACCTTTTTCCGCCCGCCCTGGGCCGGGGTTTCGCTCGCCACCGGCATGTTGCTGACCGCGAGGTCGCCCTCGGGCACGGTCACCGCGAGGTCGAAGGTCGCCTTGTAGCTCGGCTCGTCGAAACTGGGGACGAAGCGGCGCGCGTCCGGCGCCTCGAACTGGGTGAAGAGCCCGCGCACCTCCTTGCCCGTCGTCTTGTCGGGATAGTCGAGCGCGAAGAGCCCGTTTGCCTGCGTGTTGATGACGCCGGTATAGGCGGTGGTCAGGCGATAGCGGCCGGGCGCGAGCGGCGCGGGGGCGGTGAAGGTCGCGGTCTGCGCCGCGGCATCGGTCGCGACGGTCAGCGGAACCGCCTTGCCGTCGGCGCCGGTGAGCGTCGCGCCGGCGAATTTGAGGTCGAGCGCGTTGAGCGTCAGCGTCGCCGACGCTTCATAGAGCTCGATGTCGATCGCGGCCTCGCCGGCGAAGGTCAGCGCCTGCGCATCGGGGGTCACGCTGATCGCATAGTGCAGCGGGCGCGCGATTCGGGGCAGCTGGCTGGGGACGCCGGCGTCGAGCGGGGCGCCGGTGAAGGCGGGCGCGGCGGCGACCGGCGCGGCGGGGGCGATCCCCGGCTGCGCGGCGCAGGCGGCAAGGCTGAGCGACGAGGCGGCGGCGACGAGAAGATGGCGAGTCGGATATTTTTTCATGATGCGATCCCCGATATGGTTTGGGCGCGCCTAAGCCCACGCCCCGATTTGCGCAAAGACAAGTTTCGGCGGATTCGCGACAAGGCTCGACAGACGACAGGAGTTGGGGCAGCTTCGGTTGCATGACAAAACCTATATTGCCTGGAGAGGTATCCGCCGCGGTCGTCAACCCCGTTGCCTATGGCGATTGGGAACCGCTTCACGAGCAGCTCGCCTGGGCGCGCGCCAACGCGCCGCTCGCGGTGGCCGAAAACCCCGATCACGATCCCTTCTGGCTGGTCACGCGGCACGCCGACATCATGGCGATCAGCCGCGATCCGCAGCGCTTTGCGAACGGCATCCGCCCGACCGTGCTCACCAACCGCGACGGCGAAGCCCTGGCGCGCGCCGCGACGCCGAACAATGACGGCCACCTCATTCGCTCGCTGGTGCAGATGGACGCGCCCGACCATATGAAATACCGTCTGCTGACGCAGAGCTGGTTCATGCCGAAGAATCTGAAGATCGTCGAAGATCGCATCCGCCTCATCGCGCGCGAGACGGTCGACCGGATGCTGGAGGCGGGCGGCGAGACCGATTTCGCGCGCGACGTCGCGGCGCATTATCCGCTGCGCGTCATCATGGACATCCTCGGCGTTCCGCCCGAGGACGAGCCGCGGATGCTGATGCTGACGCAGCAATTGTTCGGCTCGACCGATCCGGAACTCAACCGCAACAAGGTCGAGATCACCAGCGCCGAGCAGGCGATCGCGATGCTCCACTATGTCATCGCCGACTTCGAGACCTATTTCCGCGAACTCACCGCCGACCGCCGGACGAATCCGCGCGAGGATATCGCGACGGTGATCGCCAACGCGATGGTCGGCGGCGAGCAGATCCCCGACCGCGAGCTTGCGGGCTATTATATGATCATCGCGACCGCCGGGCACGACACGACCAGCGCCTCGACCGCGGGGGCGATCATGGAGCTGGCGAAAAACCCGGCGCTGTTCGAGCGCTTTCGCGATGCCGGGACCGACAAGGCGGGGCTGATCGAGGAGGCGATCCGCTGGACGACCCCGGTGCAGCATTTCATGCGCAGCGCGCGCGAGGACGTCGAGATCGGCGGGCAGACGATCCGCGAAGGCGACTGGCTGATGCTGAACTATGTCTCGGGCAATCGCGACGAGGCGGTTTTCGCCGATCCCTTCGCCTTCGACCCCGATCGCGACAAGAACCAGCAGATCGCCTTCGGCTTCGGCGCGCATGTGTGTCTGGGCCAGCATCTCGCGCGGATGGAAATGCGGATCATGATGGAAGAGCTGTTGCCGCGGCTGAAAAGGCTGGAACTGGCGGGCGAGCCGGCGCGGGTCGAATCGGTGTTCGTCGGCGGGCTGAAGCGGCTGCCGATCCGGTTCGAGGCGGCGTAGACAGAGCGTCGGCGGGTAGTTCAGCGCGGTTGGCGGTTAATCGGGTGGTTGCGCGCGGCCGAAGGTGGTGACGGTCGGCCAGTCGCCGCCGGTCTCGATCCGTGCGTCGATGCCATAGACCGCGCGCAGCAGGTCGGGCGTCAGCACGTCGCGTGGCGTGCCGTCGGCCACGATCGTGCCCCGGTCGATGACAAGCAGCCGGTCGCAGTAGCGCGCCGCCATGGTGAGATCGTGGAGCACTGCGATCACCAGCTTGCCCGTGTCGGCCTCGGCGCGGAGCAATTCCATCACATCGATCTGGTGGCCGGGGTCGAGGCTGGCGAGCGGCTCGTCGGCGATCAGCGCGGGCGCCTCGACCGCGAGCGCGCGCGCGAACAGTGTCCGCGCGCGCTCGCCACCCGAAAGCTCGGTTGCGATACGGTCCCTGAGATCGAGCACATCGGCGCGCGCCATCGCGCGTTCGATCGCGGCGGCGTCGCCATCGGCGATCCGCGACATCGGCGCGAGGTGCGGCAGGCGGCCGAGGCCGACGAGCCGCTCGACGGTGAGCGGCCAGTGCAGGGTCTGGCCCTGCGGCAGATAGGCGATGCGGCGCGCGAGCCCGGCGCGCGGCAGCGCCGCCACATCGTCGCCGTCGATCCGCACGGCGCCAGTCGCGGGGACAAGCGCGAGCATCGCGCGCGCCAGCGTCGACTTGCCCGCGCCATTGGGGCCGACGACGCCGGTCAGCGTGCCCGCGGCGAACGCGGCGCTGATGTCGCGGACGACGCGGCGGCGGCCGAGCGCGACGCCGACCCGGTCGAGGGTGAGCGTCACCATATCCGCTTCTCCCGCATCAGGTGGACAAGGAATATCGGGACGCCGAGGAAGGCGGTGACGACGCCGAGTTTCAGTTCGTTCGTCGTCGGGACGATCCGCACCCCGATGTCGGCGAGAACCAGCAGCGCCGCGCCGCCGATTGCCGAGGGCAGCAGGGTCGCCGAGGGGCTGCGGTCGGTGAGCGGTCGGATCAGGTGCGGGACGATCAGCCCGACGAAGCCGATCGCGCCCGCCACCGCGACGGCGCCGCCGACCCCGATCGCGGTGCCGACAAGCAGGCGGAGGCGAAGGCGGCGGATATCGACGCCGAGCGCCTGCGCGGCATCCTCGCCCAGCGTCAGCGCGTCGAGCGCGCGGCTGTTCCAGAGCAGCATCGCCGCGCCGATCGCGACGCACGGCAGCGCGATCCGGACATGCTCGAACGACCGGTTTTCGAGGCTGCCGAGCAGCCAGGTCATGATCTCCATCGCCGCGAAGGGGTTGGGCGACAGGTTGAGCGCAAGGCTGGTTCCGGCGACGGCGAGCGTGCCGACCGCGAGCCCGGCGAGGATCAGCGTCAATGGACTTTCCGAACGTCCGGCGAGCGCGAAGAGTAGGGCGAGCGAGAGCAGCGCACCGCCGATCGCGAGCAGCGGCAGCACGGCGGGGTGGATTTGCGCGAAACCGAAATAGAGCGCGGCGACCCCGCCGAGCGCGGCGGCGTTCGAGGTGCCGAGCACCGAGGGCTCGGCAAGCGGGTTGCGCAGATAGCCCTGCAGCGCGGCGCCCGCGAGGCCGAGGATTGCGCCGACGGCCAAGGCCAGCGCCGTGCGCGGCAGGCGCAGCTCGAAGAGGATCGTGGTCGCGATCGGATCGCCATGGCCCGATGCGGCGGCAAGCAACCGGCCGACCGACAGGTCGACGGGGCCGAACAGCAGCGAGGCGATCGCGGCGGCGAGCGTCAGCGCGGCGAGCAGCGCGAGGAGCAGCGAGCGGCTCATCGGGCGCCCCGGTCGATCGCGGCGATCTGCGCGACGATCGCGCGCGCGGCGCTCGCATAGCCGGGACTGCCGCACACGGTCCAAGCCTCCGGAATGCTGATGCGCGGAATGTGCTTCAGCGCGGGATGGTGGAGCATTTCGCTGCCCTGGTCGGTGACGGTGTCGGTCGCGCTTTCGACGATCAGGAAATCGGGCTGCGCGGCGACCATCTCCTCGAGGCTGAGCTGCGACAGCGGCGGCTTGCCGAGCTTTCGGGCGAGGTTGACGAGACCGGTGCGGCCTATCAGCTCGTCGACCAATGTCCCCGTCCCGGTCATATAGCCGCGCCGCTGGTAATAGGCCGCGACGCGGCCGCGCCCGGGCTTCGGCAGGTCCGCGAGCTCGGCCTGCATCCGCGCGACGAGCGCTTCGCCGCGGCCGACGTGGCCGACCGCCTTGGCGGTCTGCCGGATCGAGGCGTAGATCTGGTCCAGCGTGGTCGCGTTGTCGACATCGAGCAGAGGGTAGGTCCGGCGCGGGAGCGCGGCGAGCGCGGCGCTGCGGCTCGCGGGCATCCCGACGACAAGGTCGGGATCGATCGCGAGGATCTGCTCGGCCGAATTGCCGAGCAGCGGCAGGCCGCGCGCCGTGATGGCGGCACCCGACATTTCGGGATCGATCGCGTTGCGCGTCAACCCCGCGATCTGGCGCCGGTCGGCGAGCGCGAGGACGAGCTGGTCGGTGCAGAGGTTGATCGAGACGATGCGGTCGGGTGCGGCCGGCGCCTCGGGCGCGCTCGCAGGCGCTGCCGCCCAGAGCGCGCCCGCGCCGGTCGCCGCCAACAGCGCGCCGAGGGCGAGGCGGGTACGCCTCAAACCTCGATCCCCGCTTGCGTGCGAACGGTCGGTTTGCGGAACGGACGCTTCGCCGGCGCCGCTTGGGGGACGAGCCTGCGGCGGAGGTCAACGCCTGCGGGGCGTTGCGGCTTCATCGTCAGAAGCTCAACCGCACGCCGCCATAGGCAGCGCGTCCGGAGCCGACGAAGCTGAACACCTCCTCATAATCCTCGCCCAGCAGATTCTCGACGCGCCCGAAGATCGAGATCGCGCCGCTGACCTTGTAATCGAGGCCGAGGTTGACGAGGACATACTCCTTCAGCGCGACGGTGACCGGAATATAGCTCGGGTCGATATAGGCGCTGTCGGTGGTGCGGCCGTTGTAGCGCAGCGTCAGCGTCCCGGCGAGGCGCCGGTCGGTGCTGGTCACGGTGGTGTTGAAGCTCGCGACATGCTTCGGGCGGCGGATTTCGGCGACGCCATTCTCGCGCGATTTCAGCCATGTATAGGCGAGATCGAAGCGGAGCTGGGGGATCGGCTGCGCCGTCGCGAAGGCTTCGATGCCGTGCTGCTTGCTGACGGTCGCGCGGTTCGAGGGGGTCGCGACGAAATTCGGCGGCGGATAATCGGTGAAGATCTCGTCCGTCAGCTTCGAATCGAACCAGGTGATGCCGAGCGTCGCCCAATTGTCGGCGCCGAAGCTCTGTTCGATCCCGGCCTCCCAGCCCTTCGACTTTTCGGGCTTGAGGTCGGGGTTGCCGATGTAGATGCCGTCGATGAAGCCGTAGAGTTCGTAATAGCCGGGGTTCTTGATCCCGGTGCCATAGGCGGCGCGGACGCGGGTGCCGGTCGGCAGGCGATAGCTGCCCTGCACGCGCCAGGTGGTCGCATTGGCAAAACGGTTATTGTCGTCGTGGCGCACCGAGGCGCCGAGCGAGAAGGCGTCGCCGATCAGCTCATATTGGCCGACGATGCCGAGATTGTCGGTGTGGCGCTTGCCCTGAAAGGCGAAGGGGCTGAGGCTGCGGAAATTCTCCCGCTCCACGTCGACCGCGGCGGTCAGCCGGTGGGTCAGCGCGGCGGTCCCGAGCGACAGGCTGGAGGTGAAGCTGCCTTTATAGCGCTGGCCCTTGTTGCCATAATCGAGCCCGAAGCTGGTATAGCTCTTGCGCGTCGCGTCGGCGAACTGGCCCGAAAGCGTGCTCACCCAGCGGCCGTCGAGTGCGCTGAACTGCGCAGAGAGCAGGCCGTAGAAGGCCTCGTTCCGGTAATGCACGCCGGGGCTGTCGACCGTATAGCCGAAGAACGGGCTCGTCGGATCGAACTCGCTGTTGTTGGTATCGGCATCGGTATAGCTGTAGCGGAGCACGCCGGTCAGCTTGAAGGCCTCGCCCGGAGTCCAGCCCAGCTTCGCGGTCGCGCCGACGCTGTCCGATCCGACGTCGCGGGTGCCGCCGCGCGCGGTCGCATAGCCGTCGGTGCCGTAGTAGGAGCCCGACAGCGCATAGTCGAAATCGCCCGATGCGCCCGCGGCGCGCGCGCCGCCGCTGATCGTGCCGAAGCTGCCGCCCTCGATGCGCGCGGCATAGCCCGGCGCCTCGCGGCCCGACAGGGTGATATAGTTGATCACGCCGCCGATCGCGTCGGAGCCGTAAAGCGACGATTGCTGGCCGCGCAGCACCTCGATCCGTGCCGCGGGGTCGGCGATCAGCGTACCGAAATCAAACTCGCCCTGAAAGGGATCGGCCGCCTCGATGCCGTCGATGAGGACGAGGACGTGATTGGCCTCGGTGCCGCGGATGCGGATCTGCGTCTGGCCCCCGACCGCGCCGATGCGGTTCACGGCAACACCCGGGACGTCGCGCAGCACGTCGGAGACGATGCGCGTCTGGCGCGCCTCGAGCGTATCGGGCGCGATGACGGTAACCGACGCGCCGAGCTTGTCGGCTTCGACCCCCTCGCCCGATCGCGACGCTGAAACGATGATTTCCTCGCCCGGCCGGTCGGCGATGTCGCCGGCTTCGGCAAGGGCAGGCGTCGCCGCCAGGGTAAGCACGGAAATGGAAAGGCTCTTCAACATGGGAATCCCCCGTACGCCAGCAACGAAGGCGGGGCCTGCCGGGCACGTCCTGCGACCGGCCGGCGCAGGGAGCGGGGTGGCGTAAAGGGCCCACGCATCCTGCACCGCGGCGGACCCGCCGCCTGGTCGTCGCTCGACGGAATATCCCGTGCCCCGGTCTTTCCCTGGACCAAAGGCATTGAGCGACCCACGCCGGCAGGTCTCCTGGCTCGCGGGTCATCGCTTGATGCACGCCTTCCCGGGCTGGGCCCAGTGGCTGCCCCGGACGGCTCCGGGGCGGTGCATCGCGCTCACCGCTTACAGTTGCAGGGACAGCCTCGGCTTCGAAGGGTGGCGCGCGCCATCCTTCCTACCGCGTTCCCTATTAAGCCCCTTTCGGGGCACCGGCGCGATCATGCGAGGCCAAGACCCCGCGCCGCCGCCCATAGCGCGATGGCATATTTTGGCAATCGGCTTTCTTATTCGGGTGCGGGCGGGCACCAGGCGCGGCAGAAATGCTCGACCGCCAGATCGACTTCCTCGGCGAGACGGTCGATATCTCCGGCCTCGCGCATGCCAAGCAGGGCGAACTGGTAGACGCCCGACTGGCAGAGGCCCGAGAAATGCTGCACCGCTCGCATCGGGTCGCCCATCCTTATCTCTCCGCGCACCATCTTTTCGGCGACCCATTCGGCCGCGCGCGCTTTCCCGCGCCGGGGGCCGCGATCGTAGAAGGTCTCGGCAAGATGCGGGAAACGATCGGCCTCACCGACGACGAGACGGTAAAGCGACAGTAGCGGCGGCGACGTCAGCTTGGTCATCAGCACATTGCCGAAATTGCGCAGCACTTCGGGCACGGGGCGGTCGACGGGCAAGTCGATCGAAAGCACCTGTCCGTAATGGTGGACGATATCGTCGACGATCGCTGCGAACAGATCCTCTTTCGAGGGGAAATAGCTCCACAGCGTGGTCTTTGACCCGCCGACCTTGCTCGCGATCGACGACATTGTCGTGCCGGCATAGCCGTTGGCGAAAAAGGCTTCGCGGGCGGCGTCGATAAACGCCTTGCGGCGCTGCGCTACAGCATCGTCGGCGGGTGCCGTACCATCTGGTATCATTTCGATTGACAACTTAGTCTCCGGGGTTCATTGGCGCATGATACCAGCTAGTATCACTGGATGCCATGAAAAATAGGATTCTCCCCTCTGCCCTTGTGTTGAGCCTGCTTGCGGGCTGCGCCAGCGTTCCCGATCTCGGTCCCAGACCGGCCCCGGCTGCGGCCGAGTCGCTCCAATCGTCAGCGACTTTTGCCGATGCGCGCGGCGCCTGGCCGGTCGAGGGCTGGTGGCAGGCTCTTGGCGATCCGCAGCTCGATGCGCTGATTGCCGAAGGGCTGAAGGGCTCGCCCGATATCGCGACCGCCGCCGCGCGCGTCCGCGCCGCCGAAGCCATGGCGCAGCAGGCGGGGGCGGCATTGCTTCCGCGCGTCGCGGTCGAGGGCAGCGCGGGCGGCGTCCAGCAGAGCAAGAATAACGGCATCCCGCCGCAGTTCGTGCCCGACGGCATTCAGGACACCGGCCATGTCGCCGCGACCTTCGGTTTCGATCTCGACCTGTGGGGCAAGAATCGCGCGGCGCTCGCCGCCGCGACCTCGGAGGCCGAGGCCGCACGCGTCGACCAGGCGCAGGCGCGGTTGATGCTGACGACGGGCATTGCCTCGGCCTATGCCGACCTTGCAGGCTATTACCGGGCGCTCGATGTCGCTGAGGAAGCGGTTCGCGTGCGCAGCGCGAGCGCCGATGTATCGGCCAAGCGCACGCTGGCGGGAATCGAGAACCAGTCGGCCGAGCGGCAGGCCGAAAGCCGCGCCGCGGCGGCCCGCGGCGATATCGCGGCGCTCGACGAGGCGATCGCGACGACGCGCAACCGGCTCGCCGCGCTCGTCGGCGCGGGCCCCGACCGCGGCCGCGCGATCGCGCGGCCGACGCTTGCTTCGCCCGACATCGACCTGCCGCCGCAGGCGGGCATCGATCTTGTCGGACGCCGGCCCGATATCGTCGCGGCGCGGCTGCGCGCCGAGGCGGCGGCGAAGCGGATCGACGTCGCGAGGGCCGATTTCTACCCGAATATCAATCTCTCGGCGCTCGTCGGGTTCCAGTCGCTCGGCCTGTCGAAGCTGTTCGACAAGGGATCGGATTATGGCAATGGCGGCGTCGCGATCAGCCTGCCGATCTTCGACGGCGGGCGCCTCGCGGGCCGCTATCGCGGCGCCCGCGCCGAATTCGACGCGGCCGTGGCGAATTACGACCGGACACTGATCGCGGCGCTGCGCGACGTTGCCGATATCGCCCAGAGCCGCGCCGCAACCGAGCGGCAATTGGGCGACCGGCGCGCAGCCTTGAAGGCGGCGACCGACGCGGCGCAGCTTGCGGGCCTCCGCTATCGCGCGGGCCTGTCGACCCAGCTGCCGCAACTCACCGCCGAAGACAGCATGACCCAGCTCGCGCGGCAGGTCGCCGACCTCGAAGCGCGCAGGCTCTCCCTCGATATCGCCCTGATCCGTGCGCTCGGCGGCGGTTACCAGACAAACGCAGGAGAATGACGATGGCCGACGATACGGCTGCGCCGACCCCCGAAACCCCCGAAGAAAGCGCCGAAGCGACGGCCGCGCGCACCGCCAAGCGCGCGCGCCTGCTCCGTATCCTTGCGATCGCCATCGTGTCGATCGCGGCGATCTGGGGCATCTGGTATTTCCTGACGCAGGCAGGGCGCGTGTCGACCGACAACGCCTATGTCGGCGCCGATTCGGCGACGGTCACCGCGCTCGTCGCGGGCCCGGTCAAGGACGTCCGCGTCAGCGGCACGCAGGTGGTGAAGAAGGGCGACATCCTCGTCATCCTCGACGATGCCGACCAGCGGATCGCGGTCGCCGATGCCGAGGCCGCGCTGCGCCAGGCGCGCCAGCGCTATGGCCAGGCGAGCGCGACCGCCGATGCGGCGCGTTCGCGCGTCGCGGCGCGCGCCGCCGATATCGCGCAGGCACGGGCGCGGCTTCGCGACGCCGACGCGGCGGTGGCCAAGGCGCGCGCCGAACTGGCGCGGCGCGAGAGCATCGCGGGCACCGGCGCGGTCTCTGCCGAGGAACTGACGACGGCGCGCACTGCGCTCGCCTCGGCAATCGCTGCGCGCGATCTGGCGGCGGCGGGAATTTCCTCGGCCGAAGCAACACGCGGTTCGGCGAGCGGCGACCTCGGCGCCGCCGAAGCGGTGGTGCGCGGCACGACGATCGACACCGCCCCCGACGTCGCCGCTGCGCAGGCGCGGCTGGAAAAGGCCAAGCTCGACCTCGCGCGCACCGTGATCCGCGCGCCGGTCGACGGCGTCGTCACCAACAAGCAGGTGCAGGTGGGCCAGCGGATCGCCGCGGGCGCGCCGATCATGGTGATCGTCCCCGTCGCGACCGCCTATGTCGACGCGAATTTCAAGGAAAGCCAGTTCAGGCGCATCCGTATCGGCCAGCCGGTCGAGCTCACCTCGGACTATTATGGCGGCGATGTCGTCTATCGCGGCAAGGTGATCGGCATCGCGGGCGGCACCGGCGCCGCCTTCGCGCTGATCCCGGCGCAGAACGCGACCGGCAACTGGGTCAAGGTGGTGCAGCGCCTGCCGGTGCGCATCGCGATCGACCCCCGCGACCTCAAGGCCCATCCGCTGCGCGTCGGCTTGTCGATGGAAGCGACGATCGACACGCGGGGGAACTGAGCGATGGGCGCTCATTCAATCTCGTCCTTGCGAGCGAAGCGAAGCAATCCAGAGCGCTGTAGAGCCACCCTTCGATTGCTGCGTCGCCTTCGGCTCCTCGCAATGACGAACCTTTTTTACGAAATGGCGGTCTGACGTGGCAACGGCTGCCGCCATCTCTCTGTCGGCCGAGCCGCAACCGCTGACCGGGGTCAAGCTGATCGCCGCGGCCTTCGCGCTCGCGCTCGCGAATTTCGTCGTCGTGCTCGACACGACGATCGCCAATGTGTCGGTGCCGCATATCGCGGGCGGGCTCGCGGTGTCGCCGACGCAGGGAACCTGGGCGATCACCAGCTATGCGGTCGCCGACGCGATCAGTGTGCCGCTCACCGGCTGGCTCGCTTCGCGTTTCGGCACCGTGCGCTGGTTCATCATCTCGATCATCGGCTTCGGCATTTTCTCCTTCCTCTGCGGCATTGCGCGCACGCTCGACGCGCTGATCCTGTTCCGCGTTCTGCAAGGCCTGTCGGGCGGGCCGCTGATGCCGCTGTCGCAGATATTGCTGCTGCGCATCTTCCCGAAGGAAAAGGCGGGCGTGGGGCTCGCGATCTGGGCGATGACGACAACCACGGCGCCGATCCTGGGCCCGATCCTGGGCGGGCTGATCTCCGATAACTGGAGCTGGCCGTGGATTTTCTTCATCAACCTGCCCGTCGTCGCACTCTGCGCCTTCGGGGTCGGGACGATGCTCGGCCGCTTCGAAACGAAGCGGGTGAAGGCGCGGATCGACGTCGTCGGGCTGATCCTGCTCGTCCTGTCGGTCGGCGCCTTCCAGATCATGCTCGACACGGGGCGCGAGCATGACTGGTTCGGGTCGACGTGGATCGTGGCGCTCGCGATCATCGCCGCGATCAGCTTTGCCGCGTTCGTGATCTGGGAGCTGACCGACGCCAATCCGGTCGTCGACCTGCGCGTGTTCCGCTTTCGCGGGTTCAGTTTCGCGACGCTCGCCATCTCGCTGGGGTTCGGCGCCTTCTTCTCGCAGGTCGTGCTGACGCCTTTGTGGCTGCAGCAGGTGGTCGGCTATACCGCGACCGACACCGGCTATGTTGTCGCGTGGCTCGGCTGTTTCGCGGTGCTGCTGTCGCCGGTCGCCGCCGGATTGATCGGCAAGGTCGACATTCGCCTGACGGTCAGTCTCGGCATCCTGTGGATGGCGGCGATGTCGGTTCTGCGTGCGAGCTGGAACGCCGACGTCGGCTATTGGACCCTGGCGCTGCCGCATGTCCTGCAAGGGATGGGCATGCCCTTCTTCTTCGTCGGGCTGACCGCGCTCGCGCTGAGCTCGGTGCCCGCCAATGTCCAGACCTCGGCCGCCGGGCTGATGAGCTTCCTGCGCACGCTGAGCGGTGCGATCGGCACCGCGATCGCCACCACCGCGTGGGACGACGCGAGCCGGGTATCGCGATCCGAACTCGTCTCGGCGCTCAACGATCCCGAAGCGGCGGTCGCGTCGATGCAGGCAGGCGGACTGACGCTCGAACAGGCGCGCGGCGTCCTGGACCGGCTGGTCGAAGGGCAGGCGGCGACGCTGGGCGTTCTCCACCTGTTTCTGGCGGCGGGCGTGGTGTTCGTGATCGCGGCAATTTCGGTATGGCTCGCGCCGCGGCCCAAGCAGATATCGATGGGCGGCGGGCACTAGCCGCTATCTGGCGAACAACTGTCCAACGTCGGCGAAGGCCTTGAATTCCAGCGCATTGCCCGCGGGATCGAGGAAGAACATCGTCGATTGTTCGCCCGGCTGGCCGGCAAAGCGCGTGTGCGGTTCGATGACGAAGGCGACGTCATGCGCCCGCAACCGGTCGGCGAGCGCCTGCCAGTCGGCGGGCGGCAGCACGACGCCGAAATGCGGCACCGGGACATTGTGGCCATCGACCGGATTGTGCGCCGCGACCGCCGCGCGCCGTTCGACGCGGTGCGCGACGATCTGGTGGCCATAGAGGTTGAAGTCGATCCAGTCAGCGGCGCTGCGCCCCTCGGGGCAGCCCATCACCGTGCCGTAGAAATGCCGCGCCGCGGCGAGATCGTCGACCGGGAAGGCGATGTGGAAGGGGGCGATGTCGGCCATCGTCCGTCTTTGCCGCACCCCCTCGGGAAATGCCAGCCCGGGACTTGGGGGACGGCGCCGAACATGCTACGGGCGCATCGCTTTTATCAGCGCCATCCCGGCGAAGGCCGGGATCTCACCGGATCGCGACCAGGATAGGGCGAGATCCCGGCCTTCGCCGGGATGACGAATGGGTTAGGTATATGCTGACGATCAACGGCCTCACCGTGCGCCTCGGCGGGCGCACCATCCTCGACCGCGCGAGCGCGAGCCTGCCGCCGAAGAGCCGCGTCGGGCTGATCGGCCGCAACGGCGCGGGCAAGTCGACCTTGATGAAGGTGATGATCGGCCAGCTCGAGGCCGACGAGGGCGGCATCGAAATGCCGCGCCGCACGCGCGTCGGTTATATCGCGCAGGAAGCGCCGAGCGGGACGGCGACGCCGTTCGAGACGGTGCTGGCGGCGGACACCGAACGCGCCGAACTGCTGGCGGCGTCGGAAACCGAGCAGGACCCGGGCAAGCTTTCCGACATCCACGAGCGGCTGATCGCGATCGACGCCTATACCGCCCCGGCGCGCGCGGCGCGCATCCTGATCGGGCTCGGCTTCGACGAGGCGATGCAGGGACAGCCGCTCGACAGCTTTTCGGGCGGCTGGAAGATGCGCGTCGCGCTCGCCGCCTTGCTCTTCTCGAACCCCGACCTGCTGCTGCTCGACGAGCCGTCGAACCACCTCGACCTCGAAGCGACGATGTGGCTCGAGAGTTTCTTGCGCGCCTATCCGGGCCAGCTCGTCGTGATCAGCCACGAGCGCGACCTGCTCAACAATGTTGTCGACCATATCCTGCACCTCGAAGGCGGCAAGGTGACGCTCTACGCCGGCGGCTATGACGCGTTCGAGCGCCAGCGCGCCGAGCGCGCGGCGCAGCTTGCGGCGGCGAAGGCAGCGCAGGACGCGCAGCGCGCGAAGCTGCAGGACTATGTCGCGCGCAACAGCGCGCGCGCCTCGACGGCCAAACAGGCGCAGTCGCGGGCGAAACAGCTTGCGCGGATGCAGCCGATCGCCGCGATCGCCGAAGACCCGAGCCTCGTGTTCGATTTTCCGAGCCCCGGCGACGAACTGAAGCCGCCGCTGATCACGCTCGACCTTGCGAGCGTCGGTTATGCGCCCGGCGAACCCGTGCTTTCGCGCCTTAACCTCCGCATCGATCCCGACGACCGGATTGCGCTGCTCGGCCGCAACGGCAACGGCAAGACGACGCTCGCGCGCCTGCTTGCCGCGCAATTGAAGCCCGAGGATGGCGCGATGGCCTTTGCCGGCAAGATGCGCGTCGGCTATTTCACGCAATATCAGGTCGAGGAACTCGACGGCAGCGACACGCCGCTCGGCCATATGACGCGCGTGATGGCGGGCAAGACGCCGGGTGCCGTGCGCGCGCAATTGGGGCGCTTCGGCTTCACCGGCAACAAGGCGACGACCGAAGTGGGCAAGCTGTCGGGCGGCGAGCGTGCGCGGCTCGCGCTCGCGCTGATCACGCGCGAGGCGCCGCACCTCCTGATCCTCGACGAACCGACCAACCACCTCGACGTCGACGCGCGCGAGGCGCTGGTGCAGGCGCTGAACGGCTTCGACGGCGCGGTGCTGATCGTCAGCCACGACCGCCATATGCTCGAACTCAGCGCCGACCGGCTGGTGCTCGTCGACAGCGGCACCGCGCGCGATTTCGACGGCAGCATGGACGATTATGTCGCCTTCATCCTCGGCAAGAGCGCCGCGAACGACGACGGGAAAGCCGCCCCCGCCAAGGCAAAAGATGCGAAATCGGCCCGGCAGGAAGCCGCGAAGGCGCGCGAGGCGCAGGCGGCGCTGCGCAAGACCGCGAAGGACCATGAAGCGCGCGCCGCGAAGCTCGCGCAGCAGATCAGCGCGATCGACCGCGCGATGTTCGACCCAGCAAGCGCCGAACCCGCGCTCGCCAAGCTGACGATGGGCGACCTGTCGCAGCGCCGCGGCAAGCTCGCGGCCGAGTTGGAAGGCGTCGAGGCGGCGTGGATGGAAGCGCTCGAGGCGATCGAGACGGCGGCGGCCTGATCGGATCCTTTGGGGGATTGCTCCGGATCGCGGGACGGACGACGATGACGATCCGTTCCGGGATCGAATCATGGAGGAAGAGCCCCGATGTTTCTTGCGACCCTGTTGCTGGCCGCCAATCCCGTCGCCAAGATTCCGCCCCCGGTGACGACTGCGCCGCGGCCGATCACCTGCAGCGACGATTGCATCTCGCCGGTCGAGGCCGTGACCTATGCCTCCTATCTGGCGCCGAAAGCCGGGATCGCCGGCACCTTCCGGATGGAAGTGAAAGCGGTTGGCGAGCAGAAGGGTATCTACTACCTCAATTCCGAAACCGATTATCGCGACCGCAACTGCCTTACCATCGCAATCCCCGCAGCGGTGATGGCAGAGCTCGCCGAAGGCGAGGGGCTGGCGGCGGCGGAGAAACGCTTCAAGGGCCGGACAATCATGGTGCGTGGCGTCGCGCAGCGGGTGAAGATCGCCTTTTTCGATGACAGTGGAAAGCCGACCGACAAATATTATTACCAGGTCCAGATACGTATCGGGCAGGCCGCCCAGCTCGGCCCGCGTGTGAGGCAGCGAGGTGGCTTCACCTATGATGGGCCGGCATCGGCCCAGCCTTGACTTGCCGGGGCGATATGGCGATAATAGTTTCAATTGAAACTAGATGGGATTGATTGCCATGGCCGACCTGTTCGAAAACCCGCTGGGCCTCGATGGCTTCGAGTTCGTCGAATTCTCGGCGCCCGATAAGGGCATTCTCGAGCCCGTTTTCGAACGCATGGGCTTCACGCTGATCGCGCGCCACCGCTCCAAGGATGTCCAGCTGTGGCGGCAGGGCGGGATCAACCTGATCGCCAATTACGAACCCAGATCGCCCGCCGCCTATTTCGCCGCCGAGCACGGCCCGTCGGCGTGCGGCATGGGCTGGCGCGTGCGCGATGCGGCGAAAGCCTATGCCGAGGCGATCGAACGCGGGGCCGAGCCGGTCGAGACGACGCCCGGTCCGATGGAGCTTCGCCTGCCTGCAATCCGCGGCATCGGCGGCTCGATCATCTACCTCATCGACCGGTATGGCGACGACCTCAGCATTTACGACATTGATTTCGTCTATGAGGAGGGGGTCGATCGTCATCCCGAAGGCGCCGGGCTGAAGGTGATCGATCACCTGACCCACAATGTCTATGGCGGCCGCATGGCGCATTGGGCCGCCTTCTACGAGCGCATCGCGGGCTTCCGCGAAATCCGCTATTTCGACATCAAGGGCGAATATACCGGCCTGACATCGAAGGCGATGACCGCGCCCGACGGCAAGATCCGCATCCCGCTCAACGAAGAGGGCGCGGGCGGCGGCGGCCAGATCGAGGAATATCTGCGCGCCTATAATGGCGAGGGCATCCAGCACATCGCCTTTGCCTGCGACGATCTTTACGCGGCGTGGGACAAGCTCAAGGCGCTTGGCAATCCGTTCGCGCCCGCACCGCCGGCGACCTATTACGAGATGCTCGCCGACCGCCTGCCGGGCCATGGCGAGCCGGTCGAGGAACTCCAGTCGCGCGGCATCCTGCTCGACGGATCGACCCAGGACGGCGACCCGCGCCTGCTGCTCCAGATCTTCGGCCAGACCGTCATCGGCCCGGTCTTCTTCGAATTCATCCAGCGCAAGAAGGACGAGGGTTTCGGCGAGGGCAATTTCACTGCGCTGTTCAAATCGATGGAAATGGACCAGATCCGTCGCGGCGCGCTCAACGTCGAGGAACCCGCCGAATGACGAGTCCGACCAAAAGCCCGATCAAACTGGGCGGGGTCCACCACGCCGCCTATCGCTGCAAGGACGCGAAGGAGACGGTCGAGTGGTACGAGGCCATGCTCGGCATGACCTATACCACCGCCTTTGCCGAGGATCATGTGCCGTCGACGGGCGAATATGACCCGTACATGCACGTCTTCCTCGACGCGGGTAACGGCAACATCCTGGCTTTCTTCGAGCTGCCGAACCAGCCCGACATGGGGCGCGACGAGAATACGCCGAAGTGGGTCCAGCATCTGGCGTTCAAGGTCGGCAGCTATGACGAGCTGGTCGCCGCGAAGGAACATCTGACCGCGAACGGCATCGACGTGCTGGGGCCGACGCATCACGGCATCTTCAAGTCGATCTATTTCTTCGACCCCAACGGGCACCGGGTGGAACTGGCGTGCGACATCGGCACCGACGAACAATATGCCGAGCTGAAGCGCGTCGCGCCGCTGATGCTCGAGGAATGGAGCCAGACCAAGAAGGCTCCGCGCCACGCGGATTGGCTGCACGCGGCGGCGAACGAATAGATAATCGCGGTAAAATGCAGTGTGCCCCCGCGACGGCGGGAGCCCATCTCCTGCCGGTTCTGATTGGCATCGTCCGGTGATGGGTCCCCGCCTTCGCGGGGACACGCACGGCAGCAACCGATGGGCGGTCTTACTTCCGGTCGAGCCCGATGCTTTCCAGCGTCGCGCCGCTGCATTTGTCGACCTTTTGCTCGCCCTTGTCGCCCGACAGCGCGCCGATCGCGACGAAGCCCGCGACCACGGCGACGAGGAAGGCGCCGGTGACCCAGATCAGATATTTGTCGATGAACGCCTTGATCGGCGCCCCGAACAGCCGGAACAGGATTCCGACGAGCATGAACGAAAAAGCCCGGCTGGCGAGGCTCGCCCACAGGAAGGTCCAGAAATTCATGTGGATGAAGCCGGCGGTGATCGTCAGCAGCTTGAACGGGATCGGCGTCGCGCCCTTGATCAGGATGATCTCGGCGCCGAATTCGCGCAGGTAGCAGGCGGCCGACGGAAAGGCGTCGGTGAGCCCGAGTACGCCGAGCAGCCACAGCCCGACGCTCTCGTAGAGGAAATAGCCGATCGAATAGCCGAGCATCCCGCCCGCGACCGACGCGAGCGTGCAGATGATCGCGTAGCGCACCGCCCTTTTGGGGTTCGCGAGGCACATCAGCCCGAGCAGCGGATGTGGCGGGATCGGGAAGAAGCTGGCCTCGACGAACGAGACCAGCGCCAGCCAGAACTCGGCGTGCGGATGCGCCGATTTCTCCATCGTCCAGGTGTAGAGCCGCTGGATGATCGACGGCTTGCGGACGATTTCGGTCATGCTGATCCTCTGGCGCGACAATTGCGCTGCAGCGTCTATGCCGCCGACATTGGGCTAAGTCGAGACGATCAGTGCCGGAAATGCCGCATCCCGGTGAACACCATCGCGAGCCCGGCTTCGTTTGCTGCCGCGATCACCTCGTCGTCGCGGATCGAACCGCCCGGCTGGATCACGCAGGTCGCGCCCGCCTCGACCGCGGCGAGCAGCCCGTCGGCGAACGGGAAGAAGGCGTCGCTCGCAACCGCGCTGCCGACGGTGCGCGGCACGGCCCACCCGTGCGATTCGGCGGCTTCGCGCGCTTTGACCGCCGCGATACGTGCGCTGTCGCGGCGGTTCATCTGGCCTGCGCCGATGCCCGCGGTCGCGCCGCCCTTGGCATAGACGATCGCGTTCGACTTCACATGCTTGGCGACCGTCCAGGCGAAGAGCGCGTCGGTGAGCTCCTCTTCGGTCGGCGCGCGGTCGGTGACGACCTTGAGGTCGGCGGGGGTGATGCGGCCATTGTCGCGGCTCTGCGCGAGCCAGCCGCCGGCGATCGTCTTGAGCATCAGCCCGCCGCGCGCCGGATCGGGCAGCTCGCCGGTCAGCAGCAGGCGGAGATTCTTCTTCTTCGCGAACACTGCGCGGGCATCGGCGTCGGCGTCGGGGGCGCAGACGACTTCGGTGAAGATGCCGCTGATCAGCTCGGCGGTGGCGCCGTCGAGCGGCCGGTTGACCGCGATGATGCCGCCGAACGCCGAGACGTCGTCGCACTTGAGCGCCGCGTCATAGGCCTCGGCGATCGTCACGGCGGTCGCGACGCCGCAAGGGTTGGCGTGCTTGACGATGACGCAGGTCGGATCGGCGTCGCGGAATTCGGCGACGAGTTCGAGCGCGGCGTCGGCATCGTTGATATTATTGTAGCTGAGCTCCTTGCCCTGCACCTGCTCGGCCTGCGCGATGCCGCGCGCGGCGGGGCCGGTGGGCAGGTAGAGCGCGGCTTTCTGGTGCGGATTCTCGCCATAGCGCAGTTCGGTCGCGAGCTTCGCGGTGAGCGGCAGCGTGTCGGGGAAGAATTTGCCCTGATCGGCGAAAGCGAACCATTGCGCGATCATGCTGTCATAGGTTGCCGTGTGCGCGAAAGCGGTCGCGGCGAGGCGCTTGCGCAGGGCGAGGGTGGTCGCGCCGCCATTGGCGTCCATCTCGGCGATCACCGCGGCATAATCCTGGGGCTCGGCGACGATGCCGACGAAGGCGTGGTTCTTCGCCGACGAGCGCACCATCGCGGGGCCGCCGATGTCGATATTCTCGATAATCGTGTCGCGGTCGGCACCGCTCATTACCGTCTGGAGGAAGGGGTAGAGGTTGACGACGACCAGATCGATCGCGCCGATGCCATGCTCTTCCATCGACGCGACATGCGCAGCATCGTCGCGCACCGCAAGGATGCCGCCATGGACCGTCGGGTGCAGCGTCTTGACGCGGCCGTCCATCATCTCGGGAAAGCCGGTGAGGTCGGAGACGTCGCGCACGTCATGCCCCGCTTCGCGCAGCGCCTTTGCGGTGCCGCCGGTCGACACCAGCTCGACGCCATGGCGGACGAGCGCGGCGGCAAGCTCGGCGAGCCCCGCCTTGTCGCTGACGGAAAGAAGCGCGCGGCGGACGGGAATCAGGTCGGTCATGGGAAGGGCGGCCTTTGCAGGGATGGGAAAGACGCGGACCCCCTAGGCGCGTGCGCCCCCTATCGCAAGCCATGTCGCCCCTTAAAAGCATCGTTCACCCGCCTTCGCGGGGACACGACCAGCTTTCCCTCGGCGTCGGATCAGAGCCCCAGCGCCGCCGCGATCTGGTCCCAGCGCACCAGCTTGAAATTCTGCGCCTTGGGGGCGTTGTCACCGTCCTGCGCCAGGAAGATGCCGTCGGGATAGGCAGGGCCGAAATTGCCCGCGACGGCCTCGATCCCGTCGGTCTCGCTCGTCGCGCCGAACGTGCCCGCCGCGACCGCAAAGCGGCCGACATAATCCATCGAAGGCAGCTTGAAGACCGCATAGGCATTATCGCCCTGTGATGAGGCGAGCAGGTAGCGCTGGCCCTTGTGGTCGATCGTCGCGAGGCCTTCGACGTCGGCGACGAGGCGCTGGTTGTCGACCGGCGCGACGAGGCGCGCAGTGGCGGTGGTGCCGCTTTGCACGAGTTGCCAGATGCCGGCGTCTTCCTCGCCCACATAAAGCGTGTCGCCGTCGAAGACGCAGCCTTCGGACTGGGTCGGGATCTTGTACTCCCACTGGACCGCAAAGGTCGGCGTCCCCTCGACGGTCAGCGTGCCGACGCGCACCGTGCCGTCCTTGACGATCAGTGCGGCGGTGATCGGCGCTCCGGGGGCGGTCTTCTTGAGGCAGAGGCCATAGGCCTCGCCCGCGCCCGCCGCGGCGCGGCCGAGCGAGACGATCGCTGGCGTGTCGGCGTCGAGGCGGAACAGCGCGAGATGCGCATTCACCCCGTCGTTGCGGTCGCTTGCGACGATGATGTTGCCTGCGACGTCGACATTGTTGACGCGCCCCGCCTGCGTAAAGGCGATGCCCTTGCCCGTCAGGTCATAGACGTGAAGTCCGGCCTTCTTGTCGGTCGCGACGATCAGCGCGCGGTTCGGGTTCGCAGGATCGATCCAGATCGCCGGATCGTCGGCCGCATCTGCCTTGCCGGTTCCGACCGGCGCGGTCTCGCCGTTCGCGGCGACCTGCACCGGCGGCAGTCCGGATATGGCGGGCTTTGCCCCGCCCGCTGCGCAGCCCGCGAGGGCAAGGCCGAGTGCGGCGATGCCGCAGAGGCGTGATGTACCGATCCGGATCATGGCGAATTCCCCTGTCGCTGACTGTCGGTCGCGCCCCGTTCCAGTAAAGTCGCGGCGCGTCAATCCCACAATATTTCCGTCACTTAAGCGTCATCGAACCGTCATGTCTGTCGCCGCAAACTGTCACACCCCGCCCCTAGACGCCCGGCAACGCAAACAAGGGGGCCCCATTCATGATTCGACCTTTCCGCCTACATTCCGCCGCAACGCTCGCCATTGTCGCCGCGCTTGCCGCCAGTCCCGCCGCCGCGCAGGATGCGGCGCCGGTCCAGAATGAGGATGGCACGATCACGACGTCGCAGGAAATCGTCGTTCTCGGCGGCATCGGCTATCGCAACCGCAGCGAGAACGAAGCCGAACCGGTCGTTTCCTACGACAGCGAATATTTCCAGCGCTTCGAGCCGCTGACCGCGGGCGACGCGTTGAAGCGGGTGCCGTCGGTGACCTTCCTCTCCGACGTCATCGAAAGCGACGGAGCGCGGCTGCGCGGCCTGCCGCCGGGCTACACCCAGATCCTGATCAACGGCGAGAAGGTGCCGGGGTCGAACGCCGACCGCAGCTTCTTCCTCGACCGCATCCCCGCCGAGCTGATCGACCGCGTCGAGATCGTCCGCTCCTCGTCGGCGCGCCGCACCGGCGATGCGGTCGCCGGTACGCTCAACATCAAGCTGCGCGACGGTTACGAGCTCGACGGCGGCTATATCCGGGCGGGCGGGCTGCTGTTCGACGACAATGAACTCGAACCCAGCCTCGGCGGTGTGGTCGGCGGCGCGCTCGGCCCCGGCCGCTTCCTGCTCGGCGGCAATTTCCAGGGCCGCCACAACCCGAAGAAAAAGCTGTCGCTGCGCTATGGCGATTCGCCCGAGAACAACCCCGATTACGCGACCGACGATTTCGACAACCGCGAAGACCAGCGCGATACGCGCGAGGGCAAGGATTATTCGTTCAACGCGACCTATGACATCAAGGGCGATAGCACCGATTTCTCGGTGAACGGCTTCTATGTCCACACCGACCGTACCGAGGACGAGCGCAGTTTCGAATATGATGATCCGACCGCCGTCAACGGCCCGGTCCGGGCGACGCCGCCGGGCAATCTGACCGTCGACAACGCCAATGTCGCGAAGATCAATCAGGACAATTACAGCGTCAACGGCAAGCTCGCGCATCGCTGGTCGGCGGGCGAGACGAGCCTGAAGGTCGGTTACGCCTATTTCGACGAGGATCGCTTCGAGACCGAATATGAGGTCGAGTTCGATCGCGCGCTGCCGCGCTTTACCGGCGACCAGACGCGCACCGGCATCACCGACAAGGAGTTTTCGGTGCGGCTGGAGCATGAGGTCGAGCTGGGCGACACCGCGAGGCTGGTTTTCGGCGGTTTCTGGCAGGACAAGGACCGCGACACGTCGATCACCGAGGCGCCGCGCGACCGCTACAATCTGACCGCCGCCGATCGTCAGGGCTATGACCAGTTCGCGCGCAACCCGACCGAGTTCGTCCGCACCTTCGGCGCCTTCGTGCCCGCGGTGGGCGGCGTGAACATGATCGAGGAAAAGCGCCTCGACGGCTTCGTCCTTGTCGAAGGCGACATGCCGGGCGTGAAGTGGGAGGCCGGGGTTCGCTACGAGACGACCGACCTCACCATCGACGACCTGACCGTGCCGGCGGCGCTGCAGCGCTTCACCAACGACTATGACAAGCTGCTTCCCTCGGCATCGGTCAAGATCGACGTCGGCGCGCGCGGCCGCATCACCGCATCGGCGGCGCGGACGAGTCGCCGGCCCGAGTTCAACTATCTTTCGCCCGCGACGCTCGAGGCCGAGCTGGGCGACAACGACCTTGTCGGCAATCCGCTGCTCGATCCCGAAACCTCATGGGGTTTCGATGTCGGATACGAACAGCGCCTCGGCCGCTCGGGCATCGCCGGGATCAACGTCTTCTACCGCAAGGTGAACGACCTGATCGAGCTCACCAACACCGGCGAAGAGGGCTCGGAAGGGCCGGGCACCTTTGTCTATCAGCCGCAGAACATCGGCGACGGCAAGGTCTATGGCGTCGAATTCGACCTGTCGACCGACCTCGGGTTCGTCGGCCTGCCCGACACCGGAATCTTCGGCAACGTCTCGTGGCTCGACAGCAAGATCACCGACGAATTCGGCAAGCGCCGCTTCAACGGCCAGAGCAAATATGTCTATAACTTCGGCCTGATCCAGGACATCAGGTCGATCGGCGCAGCATTCGGCGCGACCTATCGCAAGCAAGGCCGGGCCTTCGACCGCACCGTCGGCGAGGAGGTGTTCACCACCTATGGCGCCGACCTTGAAATCTTCGTCGAGAAGCGTTTCGGGAAGAGCTTCACGATTCGCGCGGTCGGGCAGAATCTGTTGAACGGTGCGAAGCGCGAACGCTTCAACAAATTCACGACGGTCGAGGATCAGATCGATCGCAACTTCGACGAATATGAACTGGAGCGCGAGAAGGCCGGGCCGGTGTTCCAGCTGATGGCGCGCTACGCTTTCTAGTAGGTCGGGCGGCCGGGGCTCTGTTGCGGGGCGCCGGCTGCGGGATTCAGACGGGCTGCGTGCCGGTGTTGGGGTGGATTCCAGCCTTTCAATTCTCGTCATGCTGGCTGCGGCGATGGCCTCGCTGTT
>NZ_JAFMTR010000088.1 GCF_018682675.1 Sphingopyxis soli | reverse complement strand
ATCCTGAAACAGCGAGGCCATCGCCGCAGCCAGGATGACGATGCTGGAAATGTCGTGCTTCGGTCGAAACCCGCCCTCAGATCAATTCCTCCAGCCCCAGCGCTTCCAGCAACGCCGAGCGCGCGCGCTGGACGTCGCGGACCAGCGCCGCCGAGGCGAGGTCGCCGGGCGCGATCGCTTCGGGCCAATGCGCGGCGACGACGTCGGCGATCCGGTCGAGCTTCGCGGGGTCGGCCAGGAAGCGCGGGTCGACGGTCGCCGGGTCGGCGACGACGCGCAGGCGCAGGCAGGCGGGGCCGCCGCCGTTCGCCATCGACTGGCGGACATCGACCGGCAGCAGGCGGCGGATCGGGCCGTTGCCCGCGACATGCGCCTCCAGCCAGGTCCAGACCGCGGGCGTCTCGCGCGCTTCGGTGGGGAGGACAAGGCCCATGCCGCCGCCATCGGGCAGGCTGACGAGCTGGGCGTTGAACAGATAGGATTTGATTGCGTCGGGCAGGCTGACCGCGCTCGCGGGCACCTCGACGATCTCGACCTCGGGGAAGGCGGCGCGGATCTGCGCGTGCGCGCCTTCGCGATCCTCGAACGCGGTTTCGTGCGTGAACAGCACATGCTCGTTCGCGACCGCGACGACGTCGTTGTGGAAGGCGCCGCCCTGGATCGCGGTGTCCGACTGGCGGATGAACAGCGTCCGCGCCGGATCGAGCCTGTGCCTGCGCGCGATCGCCTTCGACGCATCGAGATGCTGGCGCGCGGGGAAGCGGCCGCCGCTCAACCCGTAAACGAAGATTTCGACGCCGGCCGATCCGTGCCCCGAACAGAGCCGCATATGGTTCGCCGCGCCCTCGTCGCCGAACGGCGCGGGAACCGGCCCATGCACCGCGAACGCCGGATCGGCAAAGGCGACGCGCAGCTGCGCCAGCGTCCCCGGCCATTCGTGGCTGCGGTGTGGCATGGTGACGAGGTTGGCGACGGTCAGGTGGCATTTGCCGTCGCCGCTGTCGGGCGCGGGCGATACGGTCGCGGCGTTCGCGGCCCACATCGAAGAGGCCGACCAGGCCTGCGCGCGCAAATGCGTTTCGGCATCGCCCAGCGAGGTGCCCAGCGTTGCGAGCCAGGGCGCGTCGGGCCGGTCGAGCGGCATGAAGAAGCCCTGGCGAAGGCCGAGCGCGATATTGTGGCGCATCTTCTCGATGCCCTGCAGCGCCGCCGCGCGCGGCTGCGACACATCGCCGGCGTTGGCCGCCGAGGCGATGTTGCCGCGGCTGAGCCCGGCATAATTGTGCGTCGGGCCGATGATGCCGTCGAAGTTGATTTCGGTGAGCATCGCTTATCGCCCGATCCAGCTGATCGGATCGCCGACCCGGACCCCCAGCACCTCGGCCGCATGGGCATCGATCGTCCCGTCCGCGCCGACCGTGCCGAAACAGCAGCGGAAATCGCGCAACTGGCCGGTGGCGATCAGCGCGTCCTCGCCGCCCTCGGCGATGCCGCTCACTTCGACATGCTTCGCATCGCGGATGCTCGCGACCTGATCGGTGCGCGCGGTCATTGTCGGGCCGCCGTCGAAGATGTCGACATAGTTTTCGAAGGCGAAGCCCTCATTCTCCAGCATCCGCATCGCCGCACGTCCGGTCGGGTGCGGGACGCCGATCACCGCGCGCGCGGTTTCGGGCAGCATCGCGATATAGACGGGGTGTTTGGGCATCAGGTCGGCGATGAACTGGTTGCCGTGGACCGCGTTGAACTGGTCGGCTTCCTGGAAGCTCATCCCGAAGAATTTGCCCGCGACCCCGTCCCAGAAAGGCGATCCGCCCGCCTCGTCGATCACCCCGCGCAGCTCGGCGAGGATGCGGTCGCCGAAGCGCGCGCGGTGCCGGGCGATGAAGAGGTAGCGCGAACGTGCGAGCAGCAGCCCGAGCCCGCCGGCGCGCGCCGCGGGGTGGAGGAACAGTCCGCCGACCTCGCTCGACCCGTTGAGGTCGTTGCTCAGCATCAGTACCTGCGCGTGGAAGGTGCGGCCGAGCTGTTCGCTATGCTTGCTGTCGGTGCCGATGCGGTACGAATAAAAGGGCCAGCGCTGGCCGACCTGCCCGAAAATCTGGCAGGTGCCGCGCACCTCGCCGCTGTCGAGATCCTCGAGCACCATCAGATAGAGCTCGTCGGCCGGATATTCCTTTTCCGAGGCGAATCCGGCCTCGGCACGCTCCAGCTTCGCACGCAGCGCCTTCTTGTCGGGGGGGAGGTTGGTGAAGCCGCCGCCCGTCAGCTTCGCCATCTCGTAAATGCTCTGCAGGTCGCCCGGCTTGGCCGCCCGGATCACATAATTCACACAGTCCCCCGTTCCGCTATTCTCATCATGGTCAGCGCCGACAGCTGCGCGCGTTCGGCGAGGCTGTCGACGATCAGAAATTCGTCCGAGCTATGGATTGCGCCGCCGCGCGGCCCCATCGTGTCGACCACCGGCACACCGCAGGCGGCGATATTGTTGCCGTCGCAGACGCCGCCGGTCGCTTTCCAGCGGATCGGCGGCAGGCCGAGCACCGCGCCGCAGTCGCGCACCAGCTCGAACAAGCGCGTCGCGGCCGCGTCGAGCGGCTTGGGTGGCCGGTTGAAGTTGCCGTGGATATGGCAATGCACTTCGTGCTCGCGGGAGACTGCGGCGACCGCGTCGCGGAGCGCGGCTTCGGCCGCCGCCATTGCTTCGGGAGTCGAAGGGCGCAGGTTGACGCGCAGGATCGCAGTATCGGGCACGACATTGTTCGGGCCGCCGCCGTCGATCTTCGCGGGATTGACCTTGAGGTCGGGCGATTTCAGCGCGTTCAGCCGCAGCGCGAGGTCGGCCGCGGCGATCAGCGCGTTGCGCCCGTCCTCGGGGTTGCGGCCGGCGTGGGCGGACAGGCCATGGACGATCACCGAGAAATTGCCGCTGCCGGGCCGCGCGCCGGCGAGGCCGCCGTCGGGCAGCGCCGGTTCGTAGGTCAGCGCCGCGGTCTTGCCCTTCGCCAGCTCGGCGATCAGCGCGGCCGAGGCGTGGCTGCCCGTCTCCTCGTCGCTGTTGATCATCACGTTATAGCCGACGCGGCGGGCGAGCGGAGAGGCTTCAAGCGCCGTCAGCGCGGCGAGGATCACGGCGATACCCGCCTTCATGTCGGCGGTGCCCGGGCCGTTGAGGACGCCGGGTTCGAGCCACTGGAGCGTCTGGAACGGGTGATCGGCGGGAAACACCGTGTCCATATGGCCGGTGAGCAGCAATTGCACCGGTGCCTCGGGGCGGACGCGCAGATGCAGGTGGTCGCCGCGCTGCGTCGTCTTGATCTTGCCCCCGGCGTCGACGCTTTCGACCGGGTCGGGCGTCACGAGGCGCACCTCGCCGGGCAGCGCCGCAAAGGCGTCGGCGAGCTGCCCCGCCACGGTTTTGAGACCGGCCAGATTGCCCGTGCCGCTGTTGATCGCCGCCCAGCGCTCGACCTGTGCGAGCATCGGCGCGTCGGCGGCCCGTTCGAGCGTCGCGGTTTCGGATGACGAGAGCGAAGTCATGCGGGTGGCTATAGACGCGGGCGATAGGGTTTGGCGACCCCCGGCATCAGGCGGCGCGCGCGAACCAGATGATGTGCCGCGCGCCCTTGCCGTTGCTGCGGGCACGCACGGCGACCTCTTCGACCGCAAAGCCCGCGTCCCTCAGCCGCCGCGCGAAGCGCGCGTCCGGATGCGCCGACCAGTTGGCAAGAATGCCGCCGGGCCGCAATGCGCGGCGCGCGCGGTCGAGCCCCGCGGCAGAATAGATGCGGTCGTTGCTTTCGCGGGTCAGCCCGTCGGGGCCATTGTCGACATCGAGCAGGATCGCATCGAACGCGCCGACCGCGCCGCCGATCACGCCCGACACATCGGTGATGCGCAACTCGACGCGGGGGTCGTCGAGTGCGCCGGCGGCAAGCGCCGCCATCGGTCCGCGCGCCCAGTCGATGATGTCGGGCACCAGCTCGGCGACCATGATGCGCGCATCGGGGCCGAGCCGGGCGAGCGCGGCGCGCAGGGTGAAGCCCATGCCATAGCCGCCGATCAGCAGATACGGCGCGGCGCCGCCCTGCAGCCGGTCGCAGCTCATGTCCGCGAGCGCGACTTCCGAACCGCTCATCCGGCTGCTCATCAGCTCGTTGCCGCCAAGCGCGATCGTGTAATCGCCGCCGCGCCGGAACAGGCGCAGCTCTTCGCCGCCGGGGACGGGTGCGGTTGCCAGGAGTTCGCGCGCGATCATGTCGCGCCCATAGCGGTCGGCCCCCGGCTTTGCACCCCCCATTGCCAACCTCTTTCATTCGCGCCATAGGGCAGCGGCCCTTTCCTCCCCGGGTCCACTGGCGCGATCGCGCTGACCAAAGGGTGCTGAATGACTGATTTCCTCGACCGCAACGGCCTCTCCGTCGATTCGCGTCTGGCTTCCTTCATCGAGGAAAAGGCGCTGCCCGGAACCGGCGTCGACCCACAGCGATTCTGGGCCGGTTTCGCCGACCTGCTCGGCAAGTTCGCCCCCGAGAATGCCGCGCTGCTCGCGAAGCGCGAAGATTTGCAGGCCAGGATCGACGCCTGGCATCGGGCGCGCGAAGGGCAGGCGCACGACGCTGCCACCTATCAGGCGTTCCTTCGCGAGATCGGTTATCTCGTCCCCGAACCCGCGCCGTTCCAAATCGGCACCGCGAATGTCGATCCCGAAATCGCGACGATGGCGGGACCGCAGCTCGTCGTGCCGGCATTGAACGCGCGGTTCGCGCTCAACGCCGCCAATGCGCGCTGGGGCAGCCTCTACGATGCGTTCTACGGCACCGACGCACTCGACGCGCCGCCCGCAAAGCCCGGCGGCTATGACGCGGATCGCGGCGCGGCGGTGATCGCGCGTGCGAAGGCGTTCCTCGACGAAACCGTTCCTCTCGCGTCGGGACGATGGGCCGACTGGCAGGGCGGGCAGCTCGCGCTCGCCGATCCGTCGCAATGGGCGGGCAGCAAGCCCGGCGGCATCCTGTTGAAGCACAACGGCCTGCACATCGAACTGGTGATCGACCCCGACAGCCAGATCGGCAGGACCGACCCCGCGGGCATCGCCGATGTGCTGCTCGAAGCCGCGCTGACGACGATCATCGACCTCGAGGATTCGGTCGCGGCGGTCGATGGCGAGGACAAGGTGCTCGGCTACACCAACTGGCTCGGGCTGATGCGTGGCGACCTCGTCGAAAGCTTCGTCAAGGGCGGCGCGACCGTCACCCGCGCGATGGAGCCCGACCGCCAGTGGACCGCGCCCGATGGCGGCAGCTTCGCGCTCCACGGCCGCAGCGTGATGTTCGTCCGCAACGTCGGCCATCTGATGACGACGCCGATGATCCGCCTGCCGAACGGCGCCGAGGCGCCCGAGGGGCTCTGCGACGCCGTCATCACCAGCCTCTGTTCGCTCCACGATCTGAAGGGGCTTGGCACCCTCAAGAACAGCCGCGCGGGCAGCATCTACATCGTGAAGCCCAAGCAGCACGGCCCCGACGAATGCGGCTTCACCGACCGCCTCTTCAACGCGGTCGAGGACATGCTCGGCCTTGCGCGACACACGATCAAGGTCGGCGTGATGGACGAGGAGCGCCGCACCTCGGCGAACCTCGCCGCGTGCATCGCGGCGGTGAAGGACCGCATCGTCTTCATCAACACCGGCTTCCTCGACCGCACCGGCGACGAGATCCACACCTCGATGCGCGCGGGTCCGATGATCCCGAAGGGCGAGATGAAGGCGAGCGACTGGATCGCCTCCTACGAGGATCGCAACGTCCGCATCGGCCTCGCCTGCGGCCTCAGCGGCAAGGCGCAGATCGGCAAGGGCATGTGGGCGATGCCCGACCTCATGAAAGCCATGCTCGACGCCAAGATCGGCCATCCGAAGAGCGGCGCGAACACTGCGTGGGTACCGTCGCCGACCGCCGCGACCTTGCACGCGCTGCACTATCACATGGTCGACGTCTTCGCGCGGCAGAGGGAAATCGCAGGCGAGGCGGTGCCGTCGCTCGATCGCCTGCTCGACATCCCCGTCGCGGCCGGGCGTAACTGGAGCGAGGCGGAGATCACCCGCGAGCTCGACAATAATTGCCAGGGCATCCTCGGCTATGTCGTGCGCTGGATCGATCAGGGCGTCGGCTGTTCGAAGGTGCCCGACATCGACGATGTCGGCCTGATGGAGGACCGCGCAACGCTGCGGATCAGTTCGCAGGCGCTCGCCAACTGGCTGCTCCACGGCGTGTGCAGCGAGGCGCAGGTCGATGCCGCGCTGGCGCGCATGGCGGCGAAAGTCGATGCGCAGAATGCGGGCGATCCGCTTTACGAAAAGCTGACACCCGACGGCATTGCCTATCAGGCCGCGCGCGCGCTGATCTTCGAGGGCGTGGCGCAGCCGTCGGGCTACACGGAGCCGCTGCTGCACAAATATCGGCAGGCGAAAAAGGCGGGGTGATCTTGAGCCGAAGGGCGAACGTCCCGCTGTTGGGGTGGATTCCAGCCTTTCAATTCTCGTCATGCTGGCTGCGGCGATGGCCTCGCTGTT
>NZ_JAFMTR010000087.1 GCF_018682675.1 Sphingopyxis soli | reverse complement strand
CGTCATGCTGGCTGCGGCGATGGCCTCGCTGTTTCAGCATCCATGGCCGGGCCTTGCATCCGGTGCCGCGCCGAAGGAAACGGCAGACCATGGACCCTGAAACAGCGAGGCCATCGCCGCAGCCAGGGTGACGAGGAAAGATAGGTCAGCATCGGCCGGAAACGGCCCTACGCCGCTTTAAGGCAGATGCCCTCAGACCGCGGGCATGCTTTCGATTTCGGGCGCGCCCGCCAGGCACGGACCGAGCTTGGCGCCGAGGGTGCGGAAGTGGTCCGACGCCCGGTGCGCGGCGATCGCGGCCTCGTCGTCATAGCATTCGAGGACCTTGTACACGCCGGCGTCGGCGGTGCGGAACAGCTTGTAATAGCTGTTGCCGGGCTCGTTCGCGCGCACGGCGGGGGCGAGTTCGGCGAAGACGCCCTCGAACTCGGCTTCCTTGCCGGGTAGAACGCGGATGGTCGCGATAACTCCGATGCCGCTCATATATCTCTCCCTGAATGCTCAGGCCTTGAGGTCGGGATCGACCTCCCAGCCGTCTTCCACCTGGATGCCGAAGCTGTTCAGCATCATCGAAACCTGCGTGTACTGGCCGACGGTCATCACCAGATCCATGCGGCCCTTGTCGCCCAGTGGCGCAAGCGCGGCCCAATTTGCTTCGCTTACGAAATGGTCCGAGGTGAGGTCATCGGTCGCGCGGAGCATTGCGCGGTCGATCGCGCTCCAGCCGTCGGCCTCGGGCCCCGCCTTGATTCGTTCGATCTCCGCCTCGCTGAGACCGCTGTCGAGCCCGATGCGCTTGTGCTGGGTCCACTCGTAACCCGAGCGGCAATTGTAGCCGGTGCGCAGGATGACGAGTTCGCGGTCGCGCGGGCTGAGCGCGCTGCGGCGCGACAGGATATAGCTGCCCCAGCCGAGGAAGGCGGTCAGCGCCGTCGGCGCGTGCGCCAGCGTGCGGAAGATGTTGAGAACCCGTCCGCCACCGACCTTGCCGCCCCCATTGTCGAGGAAGGGCGACAGCGCCGCGCGCTGGTCGGCATCGAGCCGGCCCAAATCGACCGGCTCGATACGCGGTTGGCTCAGGCGCAAATCAGAAGACCTCGAACAGGCCCGCCGCACCCTGGCCGCCACCGATGCACATCGTGACGACGGCATATTTCACGCCGCGGCGCTTGCCTTCGATCAGCGCGTGGCCGACGCAGCGCGCGCCGGTCATGCCGAAGGGGTGGCCGATCGAGATCGAGCCGCCATTGACGTTGAGCAGCTCGTTCGGAATGCCGAGCTTGTCGCGGCAGTAGAGGACCTGCACCGCGAAGGCTTCGTTGAGTTCCCAAAGGCCGATGTCGTCCATCTTGAGCTCGAAGCGTTCGAGCAGCTTGGGGATCGCGAAGACCGGGCCGATGCCCATTTCGTCGGGCTCGGTGCCCGCGACCGCCATGCCGACGTAACGGCCCAGCGGCTGGAGGCCGCGCTTCTCGGCGACCTTGGCTTCCATCACGACGCACGCCGACGCGCCGTCGGCGAGCTGGCTGGCGTTGCCCGCGGTGATCGTGTGGCCTTCGCCCATCACCGGCTTCAGACTGGCGAGCCCTTCGAGCGTGGTGTCGGGACGGTTGCACTCGTCCTTGTCGGCGACGACGTCCCGGAAGGTGACTTCCTTCGTTTCCTTGTTCACCACCGCCATGGTGGCGGGGCAGGCGACGATTTCGTCGTCATATTTGCCCGCAGCCTGTGCGGCGGCGGTGCGCTGCTGCGACTGGAGCGAATATTCATCCTGATACTCGCGGCTGATGTTGTAACGCTTGGCGACGACCTCGGCGGTGCCGATCATCGGCATATAGGTGTCCTTGTGCATCGCGATCAGCTCGGCATCGGTCTCGATGAACACTTTGCCGCTGCCGCTGACCTTCGAGATCGACTCGATGCCGCCGGCGACCGCGATGTCCTGGCGGTCGACGATGATCTGCTTCGCCGCGGTCGCGATCGTCATCAGCCCCGACGAGCACTGGCGGTCGATCGACATGCCGGGGACGGTGACGGGCAGGCCCGAACGCAGCGCGATCAGGCGCGCGACGTTCATGGTTTGCGAACCCTGCTGCATCGCGGCGCCGAAGACGACGTCGTCGATCTCGCCGCCTTCGAGCCCGGCGCGCGCGACCGCGGCGCGGACCGCATGGGCGCCGAGCGTCGGGGCGAGGGTGTTGTTGAACGAGCCGCGCGCCGCCTTGGTCAGCGGGGTGCGGGCGGTGGAAACGATGACGGCGTCACGCATGATAGGGGTCCTTCTGCTAGGTTCCGGTTGTCTTTTCGGGGGAGGTCGGCCGGATGAACTTTGTCAGACGAAGAACTGGCTGATCCATTCGGCGATCAGCGCGGGCTTCTCCTCGCCTTCAATCTCGATCGTCACTTCGTTGGTCTGTTGCCACTGGCCGGGGCGCTTCTCTTCGAGTTCGAGCAGTTTGACATGGCTGCGGATCCGTTTGCCGGCCCGGACGGGGGACAGGAAGCGGACTTTGTTGCCGCCATAGTTGACGCCCATCTTCACGCCCGCAATCCTGGGTCCGTCGGTGCTCGCGCCGAGCATCGGGATCAACGACAGCGTCAGAAAGCCGTGTGCGATCGTCCCGCCGAAGGGCGTCAGCTTCGCCTTTTCCTCGTCGATATGGATGAACTGGAAGTCGCCGGTGGCTTCGGCGAACTTGTTGATGCGATCCTGATCGACGAGCACCCATTCGGACGTGCCGAGATGTTCCCCGACCTTGGTTTGCAGCTCCTGCGGCGTGATGCTGGCCATGATTCATCCCCTCCGATCGTTTGTTCGGGGCGCGTTCTAGGCCTGTCTTGCGGCATTGCACAAGACCCAAGGACTTGCGCTACGGTGCCGTAACGTCAGCCCGGCTTCGCGGTCCTTGCGGCGCTCGCTTTCGGCTTCGGGGACTCGGCATAGGGCATGATCATCGTCCCGTCGGGCGCGGCGGTAAAGGTGGTCTGGGTCGGGTAAGCGAACTCGTATCCGGCCGCCGCCATCGCCTCGAACAGCCGGATCGCGACGTCGGTGCGCGCGGCGACCACGGCCTCGAAATCGTCGGTGAAGACATCGAACAGCAGCTCGAAATCGAGGCTCGACGGGCCGAAGGTGAGGAAGCTGGAGCGAATGAACTCATGGCCGGCAGCTTTGACCTGCTCCTCGAGCAGCGCGGGGAGGTCTCGCAGCATGGCAGGGGTGGTCTGGTAGATGACGCCGATCGTGAAGGTGACGCGGCGGCGGTGAAGATGCGCGAAATTGGTGATCTCTTTCGCGAGCAGATTGGTGTTCGAAATCACCAGCAACTCGCCGTTGACCGAGCGCAGCCGCGTGCTCTTGAGCCCGATGCGCTCGACCGTCGCGGTGCTCGTGTCGTATTTGATCGTCTCGCCGACGCGGAACGGGCGGTCGAAGATGATCGAGAGCGAGGCGAAGAGGTCGGAGAAAATGCCCTGCGCGGCAAGGCCGATCGCGATGCCGCCGATGCCGAGCCCGGCGATCAGCCCCGTGACGTTCACCCCCATATTGTCGAGGATGACGATCACCGCGATCGCGAACAGCGCCACGCTGATCAGCAGGCGGATGATCCCCATCGCGTTGCTGAGCGTTTCGTTGTTTCCCTCGGCGGCGCGGCGCTGGATCAGGCCCAGGATGATCTCGCGCACCCATATCGCGACTTGCAGCACCACCGCGACGGTGAAGACGAACTGGATGGTCTGCATGATCGCCGCCGGCGGCTGCGCATAGCCTGCGACCATGCGGATCGCGATGATCGCGATGACCGACGAGCGCGTCTTGTGAATCACGCGTCCTGCGATGTGCGTCAACGTCAGGTCGCCCTCGGCCGACTGTGCGTGTTTGAGCGCGAAGGTGCGGACCATCGAAAGCAGGACATAGATGAGCAGCCCCGCGCCGACGGCGATGCCGATCTGCAGCCAGTGACTGTTCACCCACGCGACGCTGATGTCCCAGTAATGGCGGAGATCGTCGAGCGGATTGGTCGCTGCGGCTGGCGCTTTGGCGGCAGCGGCCGTCGTGGTGGCGACCGGATGGGCGGCGGGCAGGATGGAAAAGGTCACGTCGTCCTCTTGGCGGATCATGCGGAGCGGAGCAAGACCGCGGCATCGGGCACGCGCTCGAGCCACGCAAGAAAGCCGCGTTCGTAGCGCGAGAGATATCGGGTTGCGCGCGGCAAGGCGCCCGCATCCGCGGCAAAAGCGCGCCGGTCCTGTGCCGCCGCGATCATCGCCGGGTGGACATACGCCTTCCGCGCGACTGCAGGGGTGTTCCCGAGCCGGTCGGCGACATGGGCGACCATCGCCTTCAATGTCGGCGGTTCGGGCGCGTCATAGAGGAAGGCGAAGGCCTCGACGCTCGCCGACCAGGTGCGAAAGTGCTTGGCGCTGAATTCGGTCCCCATCGCCTCGCGGATATAGGCGTTCACATCGGCGGAGCCGACGGCGCAGACCGCACCCTCGTCGCGATATTGGAACAGATGCTGACCGGGCAGATCCTGCAGGCGGCGGACGAGCGTCGCAAGGTTCCTGTCGCTGATCGTCACCTCGCGCATCAAGCCGCCCTTGGCGCGATAGCTGAGGCGGAGCGTCTGGCCCGAAAGCTTCGCATGACGCCGCCGCAGCGTCGTCGCGCCGAAACTCTTGTTCGCGGCGGCATATTGCTCGTTGCCGACGCGAAGCGCGGCGAGGTCGAGCAGCCGGACGACCGCGCCCACGATCCGCTCCCGACAGAGCGTGCGGCGGGCGAGGTCGTCGGCGAGCCGCGCACGGAGGAGCGGCAGGGCGTGGCCGAAGGCGGCGCAGCGATCATATTTGTCGGCGTCCTGCGCGAGGCGGAAATCGGGATGATAGCGATACTGCTTGCGGCCGCGCGCGTCATATCCGGTCGCGAGGATATGCCCGTTCGGCGCGGGACAGAACCACGCATCTTCATAAGCGGGAGGCAGGGCGATCGCATTCAGGCGGCGGATTTCCGCGGCGTCGCGGATGATCCGCCCCTGCGCATCGCGGTAACGCCAACCGCCATCGATGCGCTGGCGGCTGATGCCGGGCAGGCTGTCGTCGACATGGATCAGGCGCGCGAAGGACATGGCGCAATAGCGCCCCGCCCCCGCCGATGGTTCCGCGCTAGCGTTCGGCCGGAAGGGCGTGGCGCGTCGGCACCTGCGCCGGACGCGCCGTCAGCGGCCGCCACCCCGATTCCTGCTCGCGCCGGCGGCAATAGGTCGAAAGCCCGATTTCCAGCGCCAGCATCATGTAGATGAAGGGCTGGAAGGCGATGCCAACGAACAGCGATCCGACCATGTAAACGATATGCCCGTGCTGCAGTGCGGTCGCGAGCGGCGCGATCCATTGTTCCTCGGCGCGGCGGGTCTTGAGGTAGCGCCGCCGCAGCTGCTCCATGCGGAAGAGGCCCGCCGCCTGCAGGACCAGCCAGAGGATCAGACCGGGATAGCCCTGTTCGCCCAGCATCTCGAAATAGCTCGAGTGATAGGCGCGCGCCTTGTCCTCATAGACCGATGGCAGCGCCTCCTGGGGCGCGGCGTTGGCGTTGCTGCTCGCGGCGCGCTCGACACGGAGGTGGTTCTGCAGATAGGCGTTGAAGCCGCCGCCGAAGGGGTGGTCCTTCGCATATTCCCATGTCCACGCCCACACCGCGACGCGCGTCGATGCCGATTCGTCGGCGCGGTGGTCGCGTATCGTCTCCATCCGCGCGGTATAGCTTTGCGGCAGGAAGGGGATCGCGGCGGCGGCGAGCAGCCCGGCGCCGACCATGTAGAGCAAGCGGTGCCTGACCGCGCGCAGCGACAGGATGGCGAGCACGATCAGGCAGACGAGGCCGGTGCGCGCCTGCGTGCCGACGGGCAGCAACATGCAGGCGAAGCACAGCGCGAAGCAGAAAAGCGAGACGCGCCAGTCGGGCTGGAAGACCGTACCGTGCCTGCGGTACCACAGGATCAGCGGGATGATCGCGATGCCGACCGTCGACATGATCGACCCCTCGTAGAGCCCGTAATTCTCGCTCAGCAGCAATTGCAGCGAGCCATAGCCGCCGCCGCCCGCCGCGGTCTTGATCCCCCCGGCGATCGCGATCGCCGCGGCCGAAAGCAACATGATCAGCGCGAGCGCCTCGATCCGCAGCTTGGTGCGCAGGGTCAATGGCAGGAAGATCGCCCAGACGAGCGCTTTCCAAACCCAGCTCCATTTATCCTGTGCCTCGACCGGGAAATCGGCGTTGACCGTCGTCGCCCAGCAATAGAGCAGCAGGATCACGAGCAGGCTCTGCCGACCGGACCAGCGCGTGTCACGCTTGTCGTCGAAAACGAGCCAGCCGACGATCGCGAGCCCGAAGACGATAAGCGAGATCGGGATCGAATTGATCAGGAAGTAGCTGAGCTTCTGCGGCGCGACGATGTCGATATAGCAAAAGCACAGCACGAACAGGAACGGCTTGCGAAAGCCGACCCCGATGAAGGCGAAGAGAAAGGCGACGAAGGCAAGGTCACGCATCGCGGGGCGTATCCCCCGCCGAAATTCCGGCATCGTGCCGCTGCTGCCACAGCTTGCGCGGGCTGACCTCGTGATCGAGATCGTCACGATAAAGCAGGCGCCACAGCGCGATCGCGAGCAATATATGGGTCAGCGCAATCGAGAAATTGTCGACCATCGTGCGGCGTGCCTTGGCTTTTCCTTCGCGACGCGAAACCGGTCGTCGCGGGAGGATAGTAGAACGGGGTTGACGCCACGTTAAGGCTGGTGTGCCAAGGGGTCGGCCATGACCCGCATCCTGCACGTCCTCGATCACAGCCTGCCTGCGCACAGCGGCTACACCTTCCGCACCCGCGCGCTGATGAAGGCGCAGGTCGCGAAGGGGTGGGCGGTGGCCGGCGTGACGGGCGTTCGCCATCCGCTGCCCGGACCCGGGGTGGAAACGGTCGACGGGCTCACCTTCCATCGCACGCCGCCGATCAAGCCTGCGCCTTCGCCGCTACGCGAATGGCGCGAGATCGGGGCGTTGGCGAAGCGGATCGGGGGGCTGGTCGCCGAATGGAAACCCGACCTGCTCCACGCGCATTCGCCCGTGATGGACGGGCTGGCGGCGCTCCGCGTCGGCAAGCGGCTTGGTATCCCGGTCATCTATGAGATCCGCGCCTTCTGGGAAGATGCTGCGGTCGGCAACGGGACCGGACGCGAAGGCAGCGCACGCTATTTTCTGACGCGCCAGCTCGAAACCCATGCGGTGCGATCGGCCGACGCGGTCGCGGTGATCTGCGAAGGGCTGCGCGGCGACCTGGTCGCGCGCGGCATCGATCCCGCGAAGATCATCGTGTCGCCGAACGGCGTCGACCTCGACCTGTTCGGCAGCCCGCCGCCGCGCGACGATGCGCTGGCGGTCCAGCTGGGCCTGAATGCGGATAATCCGGTGATCGGCTTCATCGGCAGCTTTTACGATTATGAAGGGATCGACGACCTGATCGCGGCGATGCCCCCGCTGATCGCCACCGAGCCCCGCGCGCGCCTGCTGCTGGTCGGCGGCGGGCCGATGGAGGCGGCGCTCAAGGCGCAGGCCGCGGCCTCGCCCGTCGCCTCGCATATCTTCTTCGTCGGCCGCGTGCCGCACGAGCAAGTCGAACGCTATTATTCGCTGATCGATATTCTGGCCTATCCGCGCAAAAAGATGCGCCTGACCGATCTCGTCACGCCGCTGAAGCCGCTCGAGGCGATGGCGCAGGGCAAGCTTGTCGCCGCATCCGACGTCGGCGGGCATCGCGAACTGATCGAGGACGGGGTGACGGGCACGCTCTTCGCGCCCGACGATCCCGCGGCGATCGCGGCCGCGCTGGCCGGTCTGCTCGCGCGGCCCGAGCTGTGGGGCGAGCGGCGGCGTGTGGCGCGCGCTTTTGTCGAGGCCGAACGGAACTGGTCGTCGAATATTTTGCGTTACGAACCTGTTTACCAAAATTTGCTAGGCAATCCGGGGTCGCGAACTGGTTGAGGCCATTCCGGCGGGGCCGGAGTGACCGGGCCAAGGGTGCGAAAGACGTGGGACGATATGGACGACGATAGCGAAGCGCCGAAGAAAAGCCGCCTGCGGGCGATGCTGCGCGCCCTGCAACCGACGCTTCCTGCGGTGATCGGCGCTGCCGCGCTCACCTTCCTGTTTGCGGCGGTCATCCCGATGGCATGGGTCGCGGGAATCAGCTGGAATCTCTATCTCGACCGCCTGTCGGACCTGTTCGTGCCGCCCGTCGGTAACGGCGCGCGCCTCGCGCTTGCCCTCGCCATGTCGGCGATCGCCGCGCTGATTGCCGCCTTCGTCGCGCTGTTGATCAAGGAACCCGAGGCCTCGGGTCTGTCGGCGCTACGCCGCAGAGCCAGCCGGACGGTGCAGGAAGAGGCGAGCGATTATGTCCCGCCGCGCCGCCGCGCTGACCTGCATCCCGACGATCTGCCGCGCGCGCCGATCCGCGCCGGTCGCGATCTTCCCGCCGAGGGGCTCGGCGTCTGGGTCGCCCCGACCGGGACCTCGCCCGAACCCGATCCCTTTCTGAGCCCCGCCGTTCCCGAGACGGCAGACTGGAGCGAGGTTGACGAGCTGGTGCTCGCCGACCTCGCCCCGGTCGAAATCGACGAGCCCGGTGCCGAACCGTGGCTGCAGCCCGTGGCTTCGACCGGCCCCGCGCTGCCCGACCCCGCCGACAATTCGCTCGGCGCGATGGTCGCGCGCCTCGAACTCGGTCTGTCGCGCAAGCGCCTGCCGGCCGCGGCGACGCTTCCGATTCCCGTCAATGACCCTGTCGCGGACGATGAGGGCGAGGCGGAAATCGACTTCGCGCTCGAAGCCGCGCTTAGCACGCTGCAGCGGATGAACCGCCAGACGCAGGGCTGAGCGACCGCGTTCAATCCTCGACGGTCAATATTTCGACGGTGAATTCGTCGGGGCTGAGCGCCTCTACGCTCAGGTCGGCGACGATATGGCCGGGCAAGCGCCACTCGACGGCCGCGAGGCGGTCCTGCAGTGCGCGAGCTTCGAACGACGATCCCGAACACCGGAAGAGGTGGCGCGCGCCGACGAAATTGGCGCTCGCCCAAGGCCGCAATGTCGAATTGCCGAGCGCAAAGCCTTCACCCAACTCGGCGCCGAGCAGGCGGGTCAGGCGCCGGTGCGGGCAGGCGGGGCGGGCGGGCGCGGTGGGCGACCAGCGGATCATGCGCGCTTCTCCTCACGGAATCGTTGGTCGCCCCGCTTCATCACACGGCCCGCGTGAAAGTCGGCACGCCATTTGTTCATGAAATGTTCCACGCGGCAGATCAGGCTGCGACCGGGCGCGCGTCCTCCGCGCAGGTCGCTCACCAGCCGCGGATCGTGCGCTGCGGCACGACCGAAAACGCTCGGCGGCATCCGCGATTCGGCCAGAAAGGCCTCGATCCGGTGCAGCAGGTTTCGCTCCATAGTTCCTCCTGTTTTCTTCCCATTCCCAAGGCGACTCATCCGATAGGATATTTCCTATCTGATGCCAATTTTCCTACTTGTCTAGGAAAAATCCTATCGCTATATGCGAAATAGGAAGGACCAGTTTCCGGTGACCCATGACTGATTTCGATCTCGACCCGCGCGCCACGCTCGACCGCCTGCTGAGCGAAAAGGGCGTCGATTATGCGCAGCTCTCGCAGCGCATCGGGCGCAACCCCGCCTATATCCAGCAATATATCAAGCGTGGCTCGCCGCGCCGGCTGGCGGAGGAGGATCGCGCACGCATCGCCGCCTATCTGGGCGTGTCGGAAGCGCTGCTCGGCGGCCCTGCGCCGCGTGTCGCGGTGCCGGCGCGATCGCGCGGCGGCGACATGGTGCTGGTGCCGAAGCTCGCGATCGGCGCTTCGGCGGGCGCGGGGGCGAGTGTCGACGGCGAAACGGTGGAGGGACAGGTCGCGTTCGATCCCAAATGGCTCCGCGACCTCGGCGCCGACCCGCGCGCGCTCAGCATCATCCGCGTCGAGGGCGATTCGATGGCCCCGACGCTCAGCGACGGCGACGATATCCTTGTCGACGGCGGCGACGCCGCGGGCCGGCTGCGCGACGGCATCTATGTGCTGCGGATGGACGATGTGCTGATGGTGAAGCGCGTCGCGCGCGCGCCGGGGCCGGGGCGCGTGTCGGTGATCAGCGACAATCCGCATTACAGGAGCTGGGACGATTTGCCCCTCAACGCAATCCGCCTGGTCGGTCGGGTGGTGTGGACCGGGCGGCGGGTGCGTTAGCTGATCGACTGGCGTCGATCCGATCAGATCGGCTGCGCCATCGTCGCTTCGATTTCCTGTTCGAGCACTTCGGCGCGCCGGCATTGTTCGTCATCGCCGTCGCGGCATTTTTGGGCCGCCTTGTCGTGTTGGCGCGAGAGCTTGCCCAGCCGTTCCTCGCGTTCGCGCATGGCGCGACCGCGGTTGCGGTCGGCTTCGTCCTGGCTCGTCGTCGACCAGTCGGCGACCTGGCCGACCGCCTTGACCGGCGCGGTGACGACCGATTTCACGGCGCCGACGCAGCCGCCGAGCAGCGGGGCCGACAGCAGGGCAAACAGGATGGCGCGCATGACTTCCTCCCTTGGGCGACGGGCGTCCATGGCATAGGCGGCCGCACCTGAACAGCGGATTGCGGTAAATCGCGGCCTCGTTGCGCTTCCGTGTCACATCACTGAAACAAATGGTTAAATTCGTCTTAACCATGAGCGGCTAGGTCCGGCGCCAGGCAGGGACCGCTAGCCGAAGAGAGACGATGAACGCCGTATCGCCTATTCCCGTTCCATCCGGTCTGGAGCCCGCATCGGGTCATGCGGTCGCGATCGGCGCCGATGCATCGCTGTCCGACGTGATCGAGGCGTTTCGCGGCAATCCCGAGCTGCGCCTGCTTGCGATCCTCGACGAGCGGCGCGCACCCGTGGGGATCATCCGCGAACAGCGCGTGCGCGAGCTGCTCTTTTGCCCATACTGGTTTTCGCTGATGCAGAATCCGACGATCGGCGGGTCGATCGACGCGATGGTCGACCCGTGCATCACCGCCGACATTTCCGAATCGACCGCCAGCCTGCTGCGCCGCGCGTCGGACGCACACGGCCATGACGGGCTGGTGCTCGTCGACGAGGGACGCTTTGTCGAAACGCTCGACGGCAGCCAGCTCGCGCGGCTCGCGATGATGCGCGAGATCGAGCTGGCGCGCGAGCGCGCCGGCCGCATGGCGCGGGTCGACGAGGCCGGGCGTCGTTTCCAGCAGGACATCGCCGCGCTCTCCGCCACGCTCTCCGAAGCCGCGCGCGAGGTCGAGGGGGTAGCGCAAATCCTGTCCCAGCGCGCCGAGCAGACCGGCCGTGACGCGCTGTCGGTTGCGGGCGCGACCGCGCAGACGCTGGCAGGCTTGCAGGATCTCGGCGACCGCGGTCACGCACTCGCAGCGAGCATGGCGCGGATCGTCGACGACGGAACGCGCGCCCGCGCGGTCCGCCACGATGCGCACCAGAAGGTGCGCCACGCCGGCGGCCGCGCGGCGGCGCTGCAGGATGCCAGCCAGTCGATCGAACAGATGCTCGCGCTGATCATCGACATGGCGAGCCGCACCAACATGCTCGCGCTCAATGCCGCGATCGAGGCGGCACGCGCCGGGGACGCCGGACGCGGTTTCGCGGTGGTCGCCGCCGAGGTCAAATCGCTCGCAAACCAGACACGCGCGGCGGCGGGCGACATCACGCCCTATATCGAACGCATCCGCGAGATCGTTGCGCAGGTCGCCGACGGCTTTCGCGAGGTCGAGCGCGCGATCGACGCTAACAATGACTTCTCCGACACAATCGATCAGGCGATGAGCGGCCAGAGCGCGACCAGCCTGTCGATCGCGACCTATGTCGAGCAGGCGGTGTTCGCGGGGCGCGAGATCGACAGCCGCGTCCAGCATATCAGCCGCGGCGCCGCTTCGGTGGGCGAGGGCGCGGCGGCGCTCGGTGAGCTGTCGTCGGATCTGGGCCGCGCGGCGCAATCGCTCCACGAGCGCGCCCGCCAGTTCGTCGAGAGCGTCGCGGCGGCCTGATTCCAGAGGTTTGCGCTTCCCCGCAGGCATGATAGCTTCGCCCCAGCGCCGGCGGCGTCGGTGGCCGCCGGTGGGGAGGAGGGTCATATGACCAATGTGCAAAAGGGCGTGGCCGAATTCATCGGCACCTTCTGGCTCGTCTTCGGCGGATGCGGCAGCGCAGTGCTGGCGGCCGCCTTTCCCGACGTCGGGATCGGCCTGCTCGGCGTATCGCTCGCTTTCGGCCTGACCGTCGTCACCATGGCCTATGCGATCGGCCATATTTCGGGCTGCCACCTCAATCCGGCGGTCACCGTCGGCCTTTGGGCGGGCGGGCGCTTCGACGCGCGCGACATTCCGCTTTATGTGATTGCGCAGCTTCTCGGCGCGGTCGTCGCGGCGTTCCTGCTCTTCTATATCGCGAGCGGCAATCCGGCCTATGACCTTGCGACCAACGGCCTTGCCGCCAACGGTTTCGGCGAGGGATCGCCGGGTGGCTATGACATCTGGTCGGGGCTGATCGTCGAGATCGTGCTGACCGCGGGCTTCCTGTGGGTAATCATGGGCGCGACCGACGGCCGCGCTCCCGCAGGCTTCGCGCCGATCGCGATCGGGCTCGCGCTGACCTTGATCCATCTCATCTCGATCCCGGTCACCAACACGTCGGTGAACCCCGCACGCAGCACCGGCCCGGCGCTCGTCGTGGGCGGTCTTGCCCTGCAGCAACTCTGGCTCTTCTGGCTCGCGCCGCTGGTCGGCGGGGCGGTGGGCGGGTGGCTCTACCGGCAGGTCGGCGCCGACAGCTTTCCGAAGCCCAATATCGAAGGCGAATAGAAAGGCGACCGGCGGGGGCGAACCCCCCGCCCGCCTATTTGAGCAGATCGATCGCGAACGCCCGCACCTCGTCCGCCATGTCGGCCCGCCCGAGCGCGACCGCCAGATTGGCCTGGATATAGCCCGCTTTCGATCCGCAATCGTACCGCGCGCCATCGAAGGTAACGGCGTGGAAGGGTTGCGTTCCGATCATCGACGCCATCGCATCAGTCAGCTGGATTTCGCCGCCCGCGCCCTTTTCCTGTCCCTCCAGCACGCGCATCACCTCCGGCTGCAAGATATAGCGGCCGGAAATGATCAGGTTCGACGGCGCCTCGTCGGCCTTCGGCTTCTCGACCAGCCCCTTCACCTCGGTCAAGGCGCCGTCGGCTTTGCCGGGCGCAATCACGCCATAGGAGGAGACTTGCTCCTTCGGCACCTCCAGCACCGAGATCAAATTGCCGCCGACCCTGTAATAGGCGTCGACCATCTGTTTCATGCAGCCGGGCGACCCGTGCATGAACTCGTCGGGCAGGAAGATCGCAAAGGGTTCGTCGCCAACGATATCGCGCGCGCACCAGATCGCATGGCCAAGCCCCATCGGCTCCTGCTGGCGGACATAGGCGCAATTGCCGGGCCCGAGCCGCGTCGGCGCGAGCACCGACAGATCCTTGCCGCGCTCGGACATCGTCTTTTCCAGCTCGAAAGCGATGTCGAAATGATCCTCGATCGCGCTCTTGCCGCGGCCGGTGACGAAGATCATCTGCTCGATCCCCGCCTCGCGCGCCTCGTCGACCGCATATTGGATCAGCGGCCGGTCGACCACCGGCAGCATTTCCTTCGGGATGGCCTTGGTGGCAGGAAGGAAGCGGGTGCCGAGACCGGCGACGGGAAAAACGGCTTTGCGGATCGGTTTCATGCGAGGCCTTCGATTGTTCGCGCGTGGCAATGGAGCGTCCCGGCGCAATCGTCTAGGCCGTTATGGTTAATATTTCAGCCGGGCGGGGTCACGATCACGACGACCCTCCGGTTATCCTGCCGTCCCTCTGCGGTGTCGTTGGGCGACAGCGGGATGGTTTCGCCGCGACCGATGATCTGGTCGGCATCGAAGCGCATACCGCTGGTCTGAAGCGCTCGCGCCACCGATTGCGCGCGCGCCTTCGACAGCGTCTGGTTGTAGGCCGCGGTGCCGGTCGAATCGGTGTGACCCTCGACCCGCGCGGTCAGGATGCCCACCGACACGAGATTCTTTGCTGTCGTTTCCAGAATTGTGATCTGTTCGGGCTTCAGCGCGCTTTCGTTCGTCGCGAAAAGCAGGCGTTCGTTGATCGTCAGCGCCCAGCCGTCGCCGGTTTCGACGAAACCCTCGGCCTTCAAGGTCGCGACCTGTGCGGGCGTGAATCCCTTGGGCGCGGGCATCGTCTGGCAGGCGGCGAGCAATATCGGCAGCAGGATCAGCACCAGGCTGCGGACGGAATCGGTCAGGGGCTTGCGCACATCAGGTCTCCGCTTGTCTCTTCTGCGACCGGTTGGTCAGCTTGTCGGCATACATGGCGGTGTCGGCGGCGGTGAGCAGCCGGGCCGCATCGTCGCCATCGTCGGGATAGACCGCGGCGCCGACGCTGATCGCGAGGCGATAGTCGGCGCCGCCGGGCAAGGCCACGGGTTGCGCGGCAATTTGGCGGATGCGCGCGGCGATCGCTTCGGCGCCCGGTCCCTGATCGAGGGGGTCGACGATCACGACGAATTCGTCGCCGCCGATGCGCGCGGCGAAATCGCCGTTGCGGAGCGTCTCCTTGATCCGCGCCGACAGCGCGACCAGCACCGCATCCCCCGCCGCGTGACCATGATTGTCGTTCGCCGCCTTGAAGTTGTCGGCGTCGATGAACAGCAGCGCAAAGCGCCGGTCGCGCCGCGCCGCATCCTCGATTCGCGCCGCCAGCTGCTCGTCGAACGCGGCGCGGTTCGGCAGGGCGGTGAGCATGTCGTGCGAGGCGCGGTGTGCAAGAACCGCCCTCTCGCTCTCCATATGGCCCTGCCAGCCTTGAAGCTCGTCGAGCAGCGCGTTGATGTCGCCGCCCAGCCGGTCGAGCTCGGCGATCCCGAGCGGCTGGACGCGCTTGTCGAACCGGCGGTGCAGGCGGACGTCGTGCGCGACGGTCGCGATCTCGCCCAGCGGCTTGACCAGCTCATATTCGAAACGGCGGGCGAGGATGATCGTCCCCAGCGCCGTGATGAGCAGGCAACCGAGCCCGGCGAGCGCCCCGATGCGGACATAGTCGATCAGGGTCGAGCTATCGCCCCAGATCTCGATGCGCCCGATCACCGACCCGTTGCGTCTGATCGTCGTCGAAAAGGGCTGCGGAAAGAACAGGCTGGTCAGCACCGGCGACGGATCGCCCTTCGGCGACTGCCATTCGTAGAGTGGGCGGCCCCGATGATCGAGTACGCGCAGCCGCGCGATCCCCGGGATCCTGCGAAGCGGGTCGAGTCCCTCGCGCGCCGCCTCGGGGTCGTTGAACACGAGCGCCGGTTCGGCGCCATAGGCGCCGACGCGCGTCGCAAGCTCCATGTTCCGGTCGGCGTAGCTGCGCAGCGTCGTGATGCCCGCAAGCAGGATGGCGACGCCCGAGAGCGCGACCGCGAACAAGGTGATCCCGAAATGGAACCGCGACAGCAGTTTTTGCAGCGTCGTATGCGCCGCGGGGCGGGCGGGGCCACGGGGTGCGAGCGGGCGGGTCATGAGGCATCCCCGTCGCTGCCGATCTTGAGCACGCGGGGATCGATGCGCAGCGGACCACGGCCGATGGCGTCGAGATTGACCGAAAAGCTGACGCCCGGGGCGCGGGTGCGGAGGCAGAACATCGCGCCGTAGCTGCAGCCCGGATCGTCGTCGGTGATCGTCAGCACCGGACGGCCGCGCACCCACGCGATCAGGCGCTGCCGGTCGGCGGCCGGCATTCTGCCGAGGAACAGGATGTCGCAGCCGCTGCCGTTGGCGGGCGCGGAAAGGCGTCGCACCGCAATGCTCTTTCCGCCCGGAACGGCGGGCGCGATGTGATCGGTCAGCTGCGGCGTGCCCGCGACGCACATGGTGCGCGGCGTGCGCGGCAGGTCGGCGGGCCAGCGCGCATAGCTGATGATTCCGCCGATGATCCGGTTGACCCCGGTGGAGAGTCCGGCGGCGTTGTCGTCGACGATCGTCTGGCTCGCCGCTTCCATCGCCAGCTGCGGTGCCGCCAGCGACGATCCGACCAGAAGAAGCGAAACAAACACCGACAGCGACCCCTCACCGCGCCATGGGGGCACCCTGCCCCCGTTGGGCGGGGTCCGCTAGTCTAAACTGCCGCAAAGTCAAGGAAATGTGACGTCATGCGGCCATATTGCAACAGTCTGCCGCCATTTTGGTTCTTTTCAGGCGCGCAGCCGCTCGGCGAACCCTTTGCGCAGCTTGGCGAGCTTGGGCGGAATGACCGCCATGCAATAGGGATTGCGCTGGCCTTCGCCGTCCCAATAGGCCTGATGATAGTCTTCGGCCGGATACCAGGTCGATGCGGGCTCGATCGTCGTGACGATCGGCGCGGGCCAGTCGGTCGCGGCGCGCGCGATGCCCGCACGCGCCGCTTCTTCCTGTCCCGCGTCGAGCGGGAAGATCGCACTGCGATACTGGGTGCCGATATCGTTGCCCTGCCGGTTGAGCTGCGTCGGGTCGTGCGTCGCGAAAAAGACGTCGAGCAGATCGGCATAGGAAATGACCGCGGGATCGAAGCTGATGCGGATCGCCTCGGCATGGCCGGTGTCGCCGCCGCACACCTGTTTGTAGGTGGGGTTCGCCGTCGTGCCGCCGATATAGCCGCTCTCGACCTTCTCCACGCCTGCCAGCGACTGGAAGACCGCCTCGGTGCACCAGAAGCATCCTCCGGCAAAGATCGCGGTTTCACGGGTCATGGCATGGTTCCTTTGGTGGGGGGGAGGGGATGCACGGTAAATAAGGTGCGCCTCGTCCTATTCCAAGGGCGGAGGCGCGTCGATCAGCGGCGGTTTCAAGGATTGACCCGCCGTTCGCGCGCGGTCGATCGCGCGAATTTCCTCATCTAAGGAGGCGACCCGGTCGCGCCAGTGCGGATGCGTCGCGGCCTGGAACGGCGGCGCGCCCTTGCGCTGGCCGAACCGGGACCAGAAGCGGATGGTCGCCGCCGGGTCATAGCCCGCCCCGGCGAGCAGCCATGCCGACAGCCGGTCGGCCTCGACTTCGGTCTGCTTGAACAGGCGCGCGCTGCGGCCGAATTGCTTGCCGAGTCCGCGGTCGACCCCCGCCGCGTCGAGCCGCGCACGATGGCGGAGGATATTGTGCGCAAGCTCGTGCGCGATCGCGGCGGCAAGCTCATCATCGCTCGCTGCGAAATCGACGAGCCCCGCGCTGACTACGACAAGGCGACCGTCGGCGCCGCCCGCCGCCGCCGCGCGCGCATTGACGCGGAAGTCGCTGGCGCAGCCGGGGACAGGGTCGATCGTGGCGGCCTGACCGCCGATCCCGGCGATCGTCGCACGGGCGCGCGGCGGCAGCGCGGCGAAGAGTCTTTCGAGGGCGGTGATGCGCGCAAAGGCGTCGTTCCCCTCTGCCACATCCACCGGCTGGCCGTTGATGGCGCCGATCGCGGCGCCGGTGCGCAGCCCTGCGGTCGCGGCGGGCGATCCCGGCGCCACCGCGGCGACAAAGGCCGTGTCGGCATCGCCGGCATGATAGGCGGCCAAGGCCTCGGCGCGGTCGCGCGCGTCATAAAGCCGGGGGTCGCCCAATATCCAGCCGAACTGCGGCTGGATCGCGGGGCACCAGGCGGCGTTGGCGGTGGTCAGGCGAAAGCCGATCGTCGCGACGCGCGCTTCCTGCCGGGCGAGCAGGGTATAGCCGGCGGCGGGCGCGTCCGCCGACGCCCAAGCGGGGGCGGCGGACGCAAGGCCGATCAGGATCGCAAACGAACGGAGGCGGGGACGCATGGCTGCCGCTTATCAACCCGCGCCTGTCGCGGCCATGAATTTTCGCCCTCTTGCCTATCGGCAGACAAGCGGCGATAGGGCGAGGCGATGACGCAAGCCTCCGTGGCCGTCCGGCCCCCCACCCCTCGTCCCGCCGCCCTGTCCCGCTGGCTCCGGGCCGTCGCGCTGCTCGTGATCATGGTCGTTGCGGTCGGCGGCATCACCCGCCTTACCGAATCGGGGCTGTCGATCACCGAGTGGAAGCCGGTGTCGGGCGTCCTCCCGCCGCTCACCGAGGCGGGCTGGCAGGCCGAATTCGAGAAATACAAGCAGATCCCCGAGTATAAGGAGATCAATGCCGGAATGTCGCTGGCGGCGTTCAAGGGCATTTTTTTCTGGGAATGGCTGCACCGCATCCTCGGTCGGCTCGTCGGTATCGCGCTGCTCGTGCCGCTTGCCTTCTTCGCCTGGCGGCGGGCGATCCCTGCGGGATATGGCGCGCGCCTGCTCGGCCTCGCGGCGCTGGTGGGGCTGCAGGGCGCGATCGGCTGGTGGATGGTCGCCTCGGGCCTCGTCGACCGGACCGACGTCAGCCACTTCCGGCTGTCGCTCCATTTGCTGACCGCGCTCTTTCTGCTCGCGGCGCTGGTCTGGACCGCCCGCGATTTCGCGTTGATGGCGCGCGATCCCGCGGCCGTCAGGCCGCGGCTGACCGGCGTTGCGTGGGCCGTGATTGCGATCCTCTTCGTCCAGTTGCTGCTCGGCGCATGGGTTGCCGGACTCAATGCGGGCTACGTTGCCAGCACATGGCCGTCGATGAACGACCATTTCGTGCCCGAGGGGATCGACTGGACCCGCGGCGCCTGGTTCGCCTTCACCAACGATCCCTTTCTCCTCCATTTCCTTCATCGCTGGTGGTCGTGGGCGGCCGCGATCGCGCTGCTGCTGCTCGCGCGTACCCTCGGCCGACGCGGCGCGCGGACCGAGGCGTTGCTGCTGACCCTCGTCGTCGCGGCGCAGATGACCCTCGGCATCCTGACCGTCGTCACCGGCGTGTCGATGTGGATCGCGGTGCTGCACCAGGTCACGGGCGCGATTCTCGTCGCGACGACCGCGGCGTCGCTGCACCGTCTGGGCCGCACCGCCGCATGATCGCTGCGGCCCTGCTGCTGCTCGCGGGGCAGTCCGGTCCTGCTGCGCGTCGTGCGCCCGCTCCGGCGGGCGGCGAACGACAGCCCTCCGCGGGGCAGATACGCGCGCTCGATATCGACAGATAATTGCGCGGTATCATAATACCCGTCAGCAAAGCCGCCGAATCATTGACTTTCGCTGCATTTGCCGCCATTGGCCCGCTCCGAAGCGCCGCTGCGTCCATTTGCGACAGGCGGCGCGGTTTGTTTCGGGGCGGCCGGCAATGAGGCCGGGGCGCTCCGGTCCATATCTGTCAAGGAGCGTGCCATGAAGGCGCTGACCAAGACGACCGCTTCGGCCAATGCCGCCACGGTCGAAAAGAAATGGGTGCTGATCGACGCCGACGGTCTCGTCGTGGGCCGCGTCGCATCGATCATCGCCAACATCCTGCGCGGCAAGCACAAGCCGTCGTTCACCCCGCACGTCGATTGCGGTGACAATGTCATCGTCATCAACGCCGAGAAGGTGGCGTTCACCGGCAAAAAGCTGCAGGACAAGCGCTATTACAAGCACACCGGCTATGCCGGCGGCATCAAGGAAACCAGCCCCCAGAAGATTCTGGAAGGCCGTTTCCCCGAGCGCGTGCTCGAAAAGGCCGTCGAACGCATGATCCCGCGCGGCCCGCTCGGCCGCCAGCAGATGCGCAACCTCCGCATTTTCGCGGGCGCCGAACATCCGCACGAAGGGCAGAGCCCCGAAGTGATCGACATCGCGTCGATGAACCGCAAGAACAAGGTGGGTGCATAATGGCCGACGAACAGACCATGACCGATCTCAAGGATCTCGCCGGCGCCGTCGAAGGCACCGCCGCTCCGGCCGCTCCGACGGCCCCGCTTCGCGAGAAGCAGGTGGACAAGCAGGGCCGGGCCTATGCAACCGGCCGCCGCAAGGACGCCGTCGCGCGCGTGTGGGTCAAGCCCGGCACGGGCAAGATCACCGTCAACGGCCGCGACCAGGAAGTCTATTTCGCGCGCCCGACGCTGCGCCTCGTCATCAACCAGCCCTTCGGCCTGACCGAACGCACTGGCCAGTATGACGTGATCGCGACCGTCAAGGGCGGTGGCCTGTCGGGCCAGGCCGGTGCGGTTCTGCACGGCATCGCACAGGCGCTGACCCGCTTCGAACCGGCGCTGCGCAGCCCGGTCAAGGCGGCCGGCTTCCTGACCCGCGACAGCCGTGCGGTCGAGCGTAAGAAGTACGGCAAGGCGAAGGCCCGCCGCAGCTTCCAGTTCTCGAAGCGCTAAAAGTTTCTTCCGCCGACGGGTGGAGAAGGAAGGGGCGGTCCGGCAACGGGCCGCCCTTTTTCGTGTCGGCTTAGGGGTGGTTTCCAGCCTTTCAATTCTCGTCATGCTGAACTTGTTTCAGCATCCATGGCCGGGCCTTGCATC
>NZ_JAFMTR010000086.1 GCF_018682675.1 Sphingopyxis soli | reverse complement strand
GGTCCCCCTCCCCATCGCTTCGCGACAGGGAGGATTTTACGTCCGCTCCCCACCCCAAAGCCGCCATTCGCGACCCGCGCCTTGCCATGCCGCCGCCAATCACTAAGCAGGGTGCGATGTCCGTCCCCGCCCGTTCCGCCGCCAACAGCAACGCCGCGCCCGCCGCCCATCCCGCGGCGACCCCGATGATGGCGCAATATTGGTCGCTGAAGGCGAAGGCGGGCGACTGCCTGCTCTTCTACCGCATGGGCGATTTCTTCGAGCTGTTTTTCGACGATGCGAAGGCGGCGGCTTCGACGCTCGACATTGCGCTGACCTCGCGCGGCGAACATGGCGGTGAGCCGGTGCCGATGTGCGGCGTGCCCGTCCATTCGGCCGAATCCTATCTCGCGCGGCTGATCAAGGCGGGCCACCGCGTCGCCATAGCGGAGCAGGTCGAAACGCCCGCCGAGGCCAAGGCGCGCGGCGGATCGAAGGCGCTCGTTGCGCGCGACATCGTGCGTTTCGTGACCGCGGGGACGCTGACCGAGGAGGCGCTGCTCGAAGGCCGCAGCGCGAACCGCCTCGCCGCGCTCGCGCAGGTCGGCAGCGAGGGTGAGGTGGCGATCGCCGCGGCCGATATCTCGACCGGACGGTTCGAGGTTGTCGCGGTGCGGCCCGAACAGGTCGACGCCGAACTCGCGCGGCTGGCGCCGTCGGAGCTGCTCGTCAGCGAAAGCGCGGAGGACGTTCCCGAATGGGTCGCGCGGCAGGTGGTGCGACGGCCGCAATCCGATTTTTCGAGCGCCGCGGCGCAAAAGCGCCTCGAGACTTTCTTCGGCGTCCAGACGCTCGACGGCTTCGGCCGGTTCGGCCGCGGCGAGCTGGCCGCGATGGGCGCGCTCGTCGCCTATCTCGACCATGTCGCGACCGGCCAACCGATCTTCCTCCAGCCGCCGCTGAAACATCAGTCGTCGGGCCGCATGGCGATCGACGCCGCGACGCGCGAAAGCCTCGAACTCGTCCGCACGATGGCGGGCGGGCGCGACGGCAGCTTGCTCGGCACGATCGACCGCACCGTGACCGCCGCGGGCGCGCGGCTGCTTGCCGACGATCTGGCGAGTCCGCTGACCGACAAAGCGGCGATCCTCGACCGGCTCGACCTCGTCGATGGCCTTGCCCGCGATGCACTCTGGCGCGGCGAGCTTCGCGCAGCCCTGCGCGCGCTACCCGACGCCGGGCGTGCGCTCGGCCGCCTCGTCGCGGGACGCGGCGGCCCGCGCGACCTCGCACAGCTTCGCGATGCGCTGGGCGGCGCGCGACTCTTGCGCGAGCGGCTTGCCCGCCGCCCCGACCTGCCGCCTTTGCTCGCGCGGCTGCTGCCCGGCCTCGACGGTCATGGCGCGCTTGTCGACGAGCTGACGCGCGCGCTGATCGACACGCCTCCGGTCGACGCCGCGCAGGGCGGCTATGTCGCCGAGGGCTATGACGCCGCGCTCGACGCGCTGCGCGAGACCGCGCGCGACGGCCGCAAGGCGATTGCCGCACTCGAAGCGCAGTATCGCGACCGTACCGGTATCGCCTCCTTGAAGATCCGCCACAATGGCGTGCTCGGCTATCATGTCGAGGTGCCCGCGAAGCACGCCGACGCGCTGATGGCGCCCGAATCGGGCTTCGCCCACCGCCAGACGCTCGCGGGCGTCGTGCGCTTCAACTCGTCCGACCTGCACGAGGCCGCAAGCCGCGTCACCCAGGCGGGCGTCCACGCCATCGCCGCCGAGGCCGCGCATCTCGAAGTCCTAACCGAAGCCGCGGTGTCGCGCCGCGAGGCGATCGCCGCAAGCTGCGACGTCCTCGCGCGGATCGACGTCGCCGCGGCGCTCGCCGACCATGCGATGAGCCACAACTGGTGCCGCCCCGACCTTGCGGACGAGCCTTGCCTCGACGTTGCCGGCGGGCGCCATCCGGTGGTCGAGGCCGCGCTCGCCAAATCGGGCGAGCGTTTCGTCCCCAACGATGTCTCGCTTTCGGAAGCCGACCGGCTCTGGCTCGTCACCGGCCCCAACATGGGCGGTAAATCGACCTTTCTCCGCCAGAATGCCCTGATCGTCGTGCTCGCCCAGGCGGGTGGTTTCGTCCCCGCCGCGTCGGCGAGGCTCGGGCTCGTCGACCGGCTGTTCAGCCGTGTCGGCGCGAGCGACAATCTCGCGCGCGGGCGCTCGACCTTCATGGTCGAGATGGTCGAAACCGCGGCGATTCTCGCGCAGGCGACGCCGCAGAGCTTCGTCATCCTCGACGAGGTCGGACGCGGCACCTCGACCTACGATGGCCTCGCGCTCGCCTGGTCGGTGGTCGAGGCAGTGCATGAGGTCAACAAGTGCCGCTGCCTCTTCGCGACGCACTATCACGAGCTCACGCGCCTCGCCGAGACGCTGAACGCGCTCTCGCTCCACCATGTCCGCGCGCGCGAGTGGCAGGGCGATCTGGTGCTGCTGCACGAGGTTGCCGAAGGGCCCGCCGACCGCAGCTACGGCCTTGCCGTCGCGCGGCTCGCCGGCGTTCCCGCGGGTGTCGTCAAGCGCGCCGAAGCGGTGCTCGCGAAGCTCGAAGCGGGGCGCGAGAAGACCGGCGGGCTCGCCGCGGGGCTCGACGACCTGCCGTTGTTCGCCGCGACGCTGGCGGAAGCGCCCGCCGCCGCGAAGGATGCGCTGCGCGAGGCGCTCGCCGGGATCGACCCCGACGCGCTCGCGCCGCGCGAGGCGCTCGATGCGCTCTACCGGCTCAAGCAGATCGTGGCCGACGGGCGATGAGCGATATCTTCGACACGCTCGACGGCCGCCGCGCGATCATCGACCGCCGCGCGCTTTCCGACCGGCTTGGCGAGATCGCGGCCGAAACGAGCGATAGCGGCAAGCGCCGCGCGGCGATGGTGGCCCTGCTCAAGACCGCGCTCGAAGAGGGGCGCGCCGAAATCAACCGGCGGCTGCTCGCCCGCCCCTCGTCGGGGCGCGTCGCGGCGAATGCCACCGCCTTCCTGATCGACCAGATCGTCCGCCTCAGCCACGACTTCACCGTCGGGCATCTCTATCCCTCGGGCAATCGCTCGGCGGGCGAGCGCATCACGCTGATCGCCGTCGGCGGCTATGGCCGCGGCGAAATGGCACCGTTCAGCGACATCGATATCGGCTTCCTGACGCCGTTCAAGCAGACGAGCTGGACCGAGCAGGTGATCGAGGCGCAACTGTACACGCTCTGGGATCTGGGGCTGAAGGTCGGGCACAGCTCGCGCTCGCTCGACGAGATGATCCGCGCCGCGAAGGATGATCTGACGATCCGTACCGCGCTGCTCGAAGCGCGTTTCATCTGGGGCGACCGCGAGCTTTACGACCAGGCGAGCGCGCGCTTCGATGCAGAGGTCGTCGCGGGCAACGCGCGTGCGTTCGTCGCCGAAAAGCTCGCCGAGCGCGACGAACGCCACAAGCGCATGGGCGATTCGCGCTATGTCGTCGAACCCAATGTGAAGGAAGGGAAGGGGGGGCTGCGCGATCTCCACACGCTGTTCTGGATCGGCAAGTTCATCCACCGCGTGCGCACGGTGCCCGAGCTGGTCGACGCGGGGCTGCTGACGAGCCGCGAGCTCAGGCAGTTCGAACGCGCCGAGAATTTCCTGCTCGCGGTGCGCTGCCACCTCCACATCCTCGCCGGGCGGCCCGAGGATCGGCTGACCTTCGATTTCCAGCGCGAGATCGCACAGCGCATGCAATTCGCCGAGCGCCCCGGCAAGAGCGCGGTCGAGCGCTTCATGCAGCTCTATTTCATCCATGCGAAGGCGGTCGGCGACGTCACCGGGACCTTCCTGGCGCATCTCGACGAGCAGATGGCGGCGCGCGGACGGCGCTTCCTGCCGACCTTGCGCAGGCGGCCGGGCAGGCTCCATGGCTTCGTCCTCGACCGCGGCCGGCTCGCGCTGCCGTCGGACGATTTCTTTCAGGCGGATCCGGTGCGACTGGTCGAGATTTTCGCGCTCGCCGACAAGCATGGCCTCGAAATCCATCCGCAGGCGATGCGGCAGGCGCGCCACGATGCGAAGCTGATCGAGACCAGGGCGATCCGGCGCAATCCCCGCGCGAACGAGCTGTTCCTCGACGTGCTGACCTCGCCCCGCGACCCCGAAACGGTGCTGCGCTGGATGAACGAGGCAGGGGTGTTCGGGCGTTTTGTGCCCGATTTCGGCCGTGTCGTCGCGCAGATGCAGTTCGACATGTATCATCATTATACCGTCGACGAGCATACGATCCGTGCGATCGGGCTCCTGTCGGACATCGAACAGGGGCGGCTCAAGGAGGATCACCCGCTCTCGACCGCGATCATGGACCAGATCCATTCGCGCCGGGTGATCTATGTCGCGGTGCTGCTCCACGACATCGCCAAGGGGCGCGGCGGCGACCATAGCGTGCTCGGCGCCGAACTGGCGCTCCGCGTCTGCCCGCGGCTCGGGCTGAGCGCCGCCGAGACCGAGACGGTGTCGTGGCTGGTGCGCTATCACCTGCTGATGTCGGCGACGGCGTTCAAGCGCGACCTCGCCGACTTCAAGACGATCCTCGATTTCGCGCAGGTCGTGCAAAGCCCCGAGCGTCTGCGCCTGCTCCTCGTCCTCACCGTCGTCGACATTCGCGCGGTCGGCCCCGGTGTGTGGAACAGCTGGAAGCGGCAGCTGCTCACCGAACTGTATGACGCCGCCGAGGAAGTGCTGCGTCTCGGCCACAAGCAGCGCGGGCGCGAGGCGCGGATCGAGGCGAAGAAGGAGGCGGTGGCCGATCTGCTGGGCCACGATGAGAAGGCGTTCGCCAAGCTCGTCAAGCGCCTCCCCGAAAGCTACTGGATCGCCGAACCGGTCGAGGTGATCGCCGCCAACCTTCGCCATATCCAGGCCGCCGGCGACGCCCCGCTCCACATCGCGGCGGTGCCCGACGAGGATCGCGGCGCGACCCTGGTGATGGTGCTCGCCGCCGACCATCCGGGGCTCTTCTACCGCATGGCGGGCGGCATCCACCTCGCCGGCGGCAACATCATCGACGCGCGCATCCACACGACGCGCGACGGGCTCGCGCTCGACAATTTCCTCGTGCAGGATCCGCTCGGCCGCCCGTTCGCCGAGGCGGGACAGATCGGCCGGTTGACGCGGGCGATCGAGGATGCGCTCGCCAACCGCCAGAAATTGCTCCCGAAACTCGAAGCGCGCGCGTTGCCGCGCACGCGCGCCGAGGCCTTTCGCGTCGCCCCCAGCGTTTTCATCGACAACAAGGCGTCGAACCGCTTCACGGTGATCGAGGTCAATGCGCAGGACCGCCCGGCGCTCTTGAACCAGCTCGCTTACGCGCTCTTCCAGTCGAAGGTGACGGTGCACAGCGCGCATGTCGCGACCTATGGCGAGCGCGCGGTCGACACTTTTTATGTCACCGACCTGATCGGCGACAAGATCGACAGCGCCGCGCGGGTGAAGTCGCTGGAGAAGCGCTTGCTGGAGGCGGCGGGAAGCAAGAGCGAGGAGGCGGTGGCGGCTTAGGGGTTTGAGGAACCGCCGTCAAACCGCGCCGCGCAGCGGATCGGCCTCGCCGATCCGCCGTCGACGTCTATTTGTCAGCCGAACTTCACCAGATTGAGGGCTGGAAGCGGGCCGCCGGGGAACTGGACGAGCCGTCCGCCGACTGCGAGCGAGCCGAGGTCGATGCCCGCGAAACCGAGCCGGTCGATCAGAGCGCCGATCTCGGCCTTCGCTCCGGCATCGTCGCCCGCGTAAAAGAGAAGGCGCTGGCCACCCTCGCTTGCCGGGTTGCCCGACAGAAGTTGCGGTTGAAGGTGGTTGAACGCCTTCACCACGCGCGCGCCGGGCACCATGTCGGCGAAGACTTCGGACGAGGCCCGGCCGCCGAGATCGAACGGCTTGAACAGCGGCGCCTCGATCGGGTTGTTCGTGTCGACAACGATGCGACCATCGAAAGGGGGCAGGCCGCCGAGAGCCTGCGGCAGTTTCGACCAGTTCACCGCGACAAAGACTATGTCCTTCGCCGCCGCGTCCTCGCGCGTGCCTGCGGTGATCGCGGGACCGATCGCGCCGACCGCGTCGGCGAGGCTTTCGGGACCACGACTGTTGGCGAGTGTGGCAGCAATATCCTTGCGCGCGAGGGCCGTGGCGATGGCGCGACCGATGTTTCCGGCGCCGATGATGCCGATGCTGGGCATGATGATGCTCCTTTCGTTTCGGGATCAGGCGGTGAGGCCGCCGTCGGCAACGATGTCGGCGCCGGTGACGAAGGCCGCCTCGTCACTGGCGAGAAAGGCGACGATGCTGGCGATTTCCGATGGCTGGCCATAGCGGCCGATCGCCATGCCCGGACCGACGATCGCGGCGACGGGACCATCGGCGGGATTCATGTCGGTGTCGGTCGGGCCGGGGTGGACGGTGTTGACGGTGATGCCCTTAACCCCCAGGTCGCGCGCAAGGCTGCGGTTGAAACCAGTGATCGCGCCCTTGGTCAGCGTATAGACCGACGCGGTCGGAAAGGCGGCGTAGCGCGTCATCGACGAGCCGATGTGGATGATGCGCCCACCCGCCTTCATGCGGCGTGCCGCTTCCTGCGTCGCGACGAAGACGCCGGTGACATTGACCGCGAGCATCCGTTCGTAATCCTCGAAACGGAAATCCTCGATCGGCGCATTCACCGCGACCCCGGCATTGTTGACGAGGATGTCGATGCCGCCAAAGGTTTCGGCGGTCCGGGTTACTGCGGCGCGCACCGCATCCGAGTCACCCGCGTCGGCGGCGATGGCGATCGCCTTGCCGCCCGCCGCTTCGATTTCGGCGACGACGTCGGCGGCGCGATCGGGCGAGGCGCTGTAGGTGATGGCAACCGCAGCACCGTCGGCGGCAAGGCGGCGGGCGATGGCGGCGCCGATCGAGCGCGAACCGCCGGTAACGAGGGCGATCTTGCCCGAAAGGTTCAAATTGGTGTTGGTCATGGTCTTCACTCCTGATTGCTTTGGTGGAGTGAAGATGGCTCATCCATTATGTCTCGATTAGCCGGTAGTGAGTTGCTATATTTTCAACCATTGATTGAAAATGGAAACGCTCGCCAATCTTGAATCCTTCGTGCGCAGCGCCGAGCTCGGCAGCTTTTCGGAAGCCGCGCGTCGGCTCGCGCTGACCCCCGCAGCGGTCAGCCGCAATGTCGCCATGCTCGAACGCAATCTGGGCGTCCGGCTTTTTCAACGCTCGACGCGCAAATTGACGCTGACCGAGGCAGGAGAGGCTTTCCGGCTCGCGATTGCTGGAAGCCTCGACGATATTCAGGCGGCGATTGCCGGGATCGCATCGGACAGCGGCGAGCCCGCCGGGGTGCTGAAGGTCAGCATGGCCCCGACCTTTGGCATTATGCATATCCTGCCGATGCTTCCGGGCTTCATCACGCGCTATCCGCATATCCGCCCCGAATGGCATTTCGAGAACCGGCAGGTCGATATTGTCGCCGAGGGCTATGACGCAGCGATCGGCGGTGGTTTCGACCTGTCGCCCGGGATCGTCGCGCGGACGCTCGCGCCTGCGCACATCGTCGCGGTGGCGTCGCCCGCCTATATGTCCGGCCGCGTGGCGCCCCCCGACCCGGCGGCACTGGCGGCGTTCGATGGCATCGTCATGCGCTCGCTCCAGACCGGCCGGATCAGGCACTGGACGATGCGCGATGCGGCAGGAGTCGAGCGCGCGGCGACGCTAAGCGAAGATATTGTGGTCAACGACCCGGCCGCCATGCGCGAAGCCGCAAGGCTCGGGCTGGGCGTCGCCCTGCTCGCAGTGCCGGACGTGCTGCCGGACCTGGAAAGCGGCGCGCTCGTGCGGCTCGTCTCACGCTGGTATGCCGATGCCGGTGCGATCTCGGTCTATTATGTGTCGCGAACGCTGCTGCCGGGGAAGACGCGCGCCTTCGTCGACTGGATCGCCGAGGCGTTCAAGCGCGACAGGCTGGCAGAGCGATTTGCCGGCAGCTTGGGAACATAGGCCGCGCAGAACATAATTGGCGAGAAAACCGACGGCATCAACCCCGCAGCACCGCTCCAACCTTCGCCGCCGCCGCGACCACCTTGTCGGCGATCGCCTTCAATTCAGCGTCGGTGAAGCTCTTGTCCTGCGGTTGCAGCTCGACCTCGACCGCCAGGCTCACCTGGCCTTCGGGGACGCCCTGCCCGGCGAAGCGGTCGAACAGCCGCGCGTCGACGATCGCCGCCTTGTCGGCGCTGCGGATCGCGCGGACGAGCTCGCCCGCCGCCAGCGCTTCGGGCGCGAGGAAGGCGAAGTCGCGGCGCACCGATTGCAGCGCCGGCGGGGAAAAGGCGGCGCGGGCGGGCCCGCTCGCGCGCTTCGCCGGGATCGCGTCGAGGAAGATCTGCACCGCCATCACCGGACCGTCGACGTCGAAATGCTTCGTCAGCGCGGGGTGGAGCGCGCCGAATTCGGCGAGCACCGCCTTGGGGCCGAGGCGCAAAGTCGCCGACTGGCCGGGATGCCAGATCCCGGCTTCGGCGACGGCGTCCATCACCTGCAACCGGTCGGCGGGGGCGCCCGCGGCGTCGAGCAGCGCGAGCGCCGCCGCTTTCGCGTCGAAGGCGTTGAATGTCGGGGCCTTGCCCGCCTGCCAACTGCGCGGCGTCTTGTGGCCGGCCATCAGCACGCCCAGCGTCGGATGCTCGGTCGCGCCGATATAGCGGCGCCCGATCTCGAACAGGCGGATGCTGTCGGCGCCGCGATTCTGGTTGCGCGCCGCGGCGGCGAGCAGGCCGGGCAGCAGCGACGGGCGCATGACCTTCAGCTCTTCGCTGATCGGGTTCGCAAGGCTCCAGGTGCCGCCGCCGAAGGGCGCGGCCTCGCGCTCGCTGATGAACGACCAGGTCACCGCCTCGTGGAAGCCCGCGGCCGCGGCGCTGCGGCGCAGGCGGCGTTCGGCGAGCTGCTCGGGCGTCGCGGTCGGTTTCGCGACGCCATCGGTGCGCGGCAGCGGCGCCGACGCGATCGCGTCGAAGCCGGTGATGCGCGTGACTTCCTCGACGATGTCGGGCGCGGCATCGACATCGCGCCGCCAGCTCGGAACCGCGATCGTCCACGGATTGCCCTCGGCCACGCCAAAGCCGAGCGATTCGAGGATCGCGCGCTGTGTTGCGGGTTCGATCGCGATGCCGCCGAGCGTCGCCGACAGCGTGGGGTCATAGGCGAGTGTCTTCGCCTCGACCGGCGGCGTGCCCGCGCGGGTCAGCGCCGAGGGCGTGCCGCCGCAGATGTCGAGCACATATCTGGTGACGATTGCGGTGCCTTCGTCGAGGAAGGCCGGATCGACCCCGCGCTCGAAGCGGCTGCGCGCATCGCTGGTGAGGCCGAGCGACTGCCCGGTGAGCGCGATGCGCTCGGGCGTGAAGTAGGCGATCTCGATCAGGACGTCGGTCGTTTCCTCGCTGCAGCCCGAATGCTCGCCGCCCATGATGCCGGCGATGTCGTGGACCTCGCGCTCGTCGGCGATCACGGTCATCGTTTCGGTGAGGATATAGTCCTTGCCATTCAGGGCGGTGACGGTCTCGCCGTCCTTTGCGCGCCGCGCGACAAGCGCACCGCTGAGCTTGGCGCGGTCGTAGATATGGCTCGGGCGGCCGAGGTCGAACATCACATAATTGCTGATGTCGACGAGCGCCGAGATCGAACGCTGGCCGATCGCCTCGAGGCGACGGCGCATCCATTCGGGGGTCGCGACGCGATTGTCGACGCCCGCGATTGTACGGCCGTAGAAGGCGGGGCAGGCTTCGGGATCGTCGGTGCGGATTTCGGTCGCGGGCGCGCCCACGCCTTCGATCGCGGGAATGGCGAGCGGCTTCAGCGTGCCCAGCCCGGCGGCGGCGAGGTCGCGCGCGATCCCACGCACGCCCATGCAATCCTGCCGGTTCGGGGTGATCGAAATGTCGATCACCGGATCGCCCGCGCCCGAATAATCGGCGAAGGGCGTGCCGACCGGTGCGTCGGCGGGAAGCTCGATGATCCCGTCATGGTCGTCGCCGAGCTCCAGCTCGCGCGTCGAGCACATCATGCCGTTCGATTCGACACCGCGCACGGCGGCGACCTTCAGCTCCATGCCGTTCACCGGCACGACCGCCCCGGGCAGGCCGAGCACGCCGACGAGGCCCGCGCGCGCATTCGGCGCGCCGCAGACGACCGTGAGCGGAACGCCGTCGCCCGAATCGACGGTCAGCACCTGCAGCTTGTCGGCCTGCGGATGCTTTTCGGCGGTCAACACCTTCGCAACACGAAAGCCCGCGAGTTTCTCGGCGGGGTTTTCGACGCCTTCGACCTCGTGGCCGATACGGTTGAGCGTCGCGACAACATCGGCGGCGGAAAAGTCGCCATCGAGATGGTCGCGGAGCCACGACAGGGTGATTTTCATCGAAAATCTCCCGGTCGTGCCCCGGACTGCGATCCGGGGCCCAGAATCAAAAGGCGCGTGACCTTCATGCCGAAATCCCCCCGCTTAGCGTCGGCACACTCAGCGCGTTGAACCCATAATGCGACAGCCAGCGCAGGTCGCCGTCGAAGAAGGCGCGGAGGTCGTCCATCCCATATTTCAGCATCGCCAACCGGTCGACCCCGACCCCGAAAGCAAAGCCCTGCCAGACGTCGGGATCGAGCCCGCAATTGGCGATCACGCGGCGGTTGACCATGCCGCTGCCGAGCAGCTCCATCCAGGCATGGCCTTCGTCGTCGCCGTTGCCGCCGACGATCCGGCGGCCCTTCTCTTGCTTGTAGCCGACATCGACCTCGGCCGACGGCTCGGTGAAGGGGAAATAGCTGGGGCGCAGGCGGAGCACGATGTCGTCGCGCTCGAAATAGGCCTTGAGGAAGGTTTCGAGCGTCCATTTGAGGTGACCCATATGAATGCCGCGATCGATGACCAGCCCTTCGACCTGATGGAACATCGGCGTGTGCGTCGCGTCGCTGTCGCTGCGATAGACGCGGCCCGGCGCGATGATGCGGATCGGCGGTTCCTGGCTCATCATCGTACGGATTTGCACCGGCGAGGTGTGCGTGCGCAGCAGCATCGCGCGACCGTCTGCATCGGTGTCGGGGAAATAGAAAGTGTCGTGCATCGCGCGCGCGGGGTGCGTCTCGGGGATATTGAGCGCGGTGAAATTGTGCCAGTCGTCCTCGATCTCGGGGCCCGTCGCGACCGCGAAACCCATGTCGGCGAAGATTTCGGCCAGCTCGTCCATCACCTGGCTCACCGGATGGACGCTGCCCCGCGGCGCGTCGGTGGCCGGCAGCGTCATGTCGAGCCTTTCGCTCGCGAGCTTCGCGTCGAGCGCCGCGCCTTCGAGCGCGGCCTTGCGCGTCGCGATCGCCTCGGTGACGGCTTCGCGCAGCGCGTGGATCTTCGGGCCCTCGGCCTGACGCTCCTCGGGGGTCATGCCGCCGAGCGTTTTCAGCAGACCGGTCACGCTGCCCGCCTTGCCGAGTGCGGCGACGCGCAGCGCCTCGATGGCGTCGAGATCGGCCGCGGCCTCGATGTCGCCCACCAGCTTCGCCTGCAGGGCCTGTGTCTCGCTCATTGTCGTTCGTCCTGTTCCGGCGGCGCTGCCGCTGCCGGCCTGCATTTCATGTCTTTATGGAGACGGCGGCTGCCCGCGCGTCGGTTGTCCGCCGCTTGCACCGAACGCCCGGCGCGGGTCAAGTCCGTTGGCCGAAAAGCGGCCTATCCGGCGGGCTTGTGGAGTCCCTGGACGGCCTCGCCCGCTGCCGCCGCCCGCGCCCGCGCCGCGCTGCCGAGAATCGGCTTGGCCCGTGCGGCATAAGCGCGCGGGCTCATACCCATGAAGCGCCGGAAATCGCGCGTGAACTGCGCCTGATCATAATAGTGATAGTCGAGCGTCTCGATCCAGCTCATCGACGGATCGAGCATGAAGCGTGCCAGACTGCGCAGGAAGCGCTGGCGGCGGATGAGCAGCTTCGGCGGAAAGCCGAAGGCGCGCCGCGACAGGCGCTCGACAGAGCGTTCGGAGAGCTCCAATTTTTCGGCAAGTTCGGCGACGCTGGTCAACTCGTCGTCGACGAGCGCGCCATGCGCCGCAAGAATCGCCGGATCGTCGCGCGGCGCGCCGACGAGCAGGCCTGTGAAATGGTCATCGAGCATCTGCGCCGCCGTTCCGACATCATTCGCTTGCCGTAGCCGGCCGGCTAGCGGCGCAAGGGGAGCGAAAGCGGGATGTTTCGTCCCGTCGACGAAACGATCGGCCAGATCCTCGGCGGGAAGCGCGAAAAATTTGGCCCAACCCGCAGGCAGAATCCCGATTCCCCAAGCGCGCATATTGCCCGCGGCGAAATAGGTTGCCTTGCTCGTCGGCCCCGTGACGACGAAATGCGGGGCAGCTTCGGGCTTCGCCCCCCCGACGCCGGCGAACGACGGCTCGCCGTCGATGAAACGCAGATTCGCCCATTCCGGGTGTAAATAGTCCTCGACGCGCGTCCCCGGCGAAGTCTCGACCTCGGTCAGGTAGATGATGCTGCAATAAGGGCGGAGAGCGGCGGAAACGGGGAAGAAACGCGTTGCTACGCGCGTCCCGGATTGGGGTCCGCTTACAGATTCTCCCACGGTCATGAGAGCGGTTCATGCGGAGCCTTGCACAAAAAAACAACAGCCTAGGCAGCAATTTTGTCGGGTTTTTACAATTTTTGCCCGTCCGGCGACGGCATATGTCGCGCCAGAGGGACACTTCCGCCGGCCGGCAGCTTTCTGCGACCCACGGCTATTCGGCACGGAGGGAGGGGGGCGATGGTTTTCCACTGGAGCCATTGTCGGAACGGCGTGAAGGGAAACCTTCGCGCCGTTCCTGTTTTGCGATCACGAAAAAGGGCGGCCCCGTCGGGACCGCCCTTTTGCTTTAGCAATAGCTCAGAGGCTCAGGCCGCCTTGGGCAGCGCCGCCTTCGCCTGCGCGATGATCGCGGCGAACACGCCGCCTTCGTTCATCGCGAGGTCGGCCATCACCTTCCGGTCGAGTTCGATCCCGGCGAGCTTCACCCCGTGCATGAACTGCGAATAGGTCAGGCCTTCGGCGCGAACCGCCGCGTTGATGCGCTGGATCCACAGGGCGCGGAAGTTCCGCTTCTTTACCTTGCGGTCGCGATAGGCATATTGGCCGGCCTTTTCGACGGCCTGGCGTGCGATGCGGATCGTGTTCTTGCGGCGGCCATAATAGCCCTTCGCCTGATCCAGAATCCGGTTGTGCTTGGCGCGCGTGGTCGTGCCGCGTTTGATGCGTGACATTGTTTGCGCTCCTTACTTCAGGCCGTAAGGCGCCCAGAGGCGCACGTGGGCCGTATCCGCATCGCTGAGCACACTGGTGCCGCGGTTGGTACGGATATACTTGCTATTGTGCGAAATCAGGCGGTGACGCTTGCCGGCGACGCCGTGCTTCACCTTGCCCGACGCGGTGAATTTGAAGCGCTTCTTCACACCGCTCTTGGTCTTCAGCTTGGGCATTTTCGTCTCCTTGGTTAGCGACGATATCGACCGGCCCTGGCAGCCCTTGTCGCCAGGCAGGTCCGCTTGTCTATCGTGCGAAGGCGCGCGCCTAGACGGATTCGCGCTGAAATGCAAGCGCTGCGGCGGTCAATGATGGCAGGCAAGTCCTTCGACCACATCCTCGAGCCGCGCCGGATCGCCGAGCGCGATGACATGGCCCGCGCTGTCGGCGTTGAGCGGCTCGCCATTCCAGTCGCACATCGTCCCGCCCGCGCCCTCGACGACGGGGACGAGCGCCGCATAGTCGTGAAGCTTAAGCCCCGCCTCGGCGACAAGGTCGATATGACCGCTCGCAAGCAGGCCGTAATTATAACAGTCGCCGCCGAACACCATGCGCTTGTGCGAGGTCTTGGCTGCGAGCGCCATGAAATGCTCGCCATCATGGTCGGTGAAATATTGCGGGCCGGTCGTTGCCAGCACCGCATCGGCGAGGTTGCGGCACGGGCGCGTCGCCGCCGGCTTGCCGTTGAACAAGGTCGGCTGCCCCATGGCGCCGACCCAGCGTTCGCCGGAAATCGGCTGGTCGATGATGCCAAGGATGGGCCAGCCGTCCTGCAACAGCGCGATCAGCGTGCCGAAGATCGGCCGCCCGGCCATGAAGCTGACGGTGCCGTCGATCGGATCGAGCACCCATTGCCGCGACGCGTCGGGACGCTCGGCGCCATATTCCTCGCCGATGATGCCGTCGCGCGGCGCCTCGGCATCGAGCAGGCGGCGCATCGCGGCCTCGGCGGCGCGGTCGGCTTCGGTGACGGGCGAGGCATCGGCCTTGGCTTCGTGGCTGTACGCCGAACGAAAGAGGGGGCGGATGGCGGCGCCGGCAACGTCGGCAAGGCGCTGCGCGAGCGCGAGATCGGATTCGAGGCTCATGTCAGCCGCGATAATCCCATTGTCCGGCGTTGTCGCCAACACCTTCGCCGAACGTGATCAGATTGCCGTCGGGGTCGCGCACCCAGAATTCGCGCTGGCCATAGGGGTGCGTTTTGGGAGCGCCCCAGCGCTCCGCCGACAGTGCCGCGAGCTGCGGCTCATAGTCCGCGAACAGCGCGTCGACCCCGCGGACGTCGATATAGATGTGCGAACAGCCGGGCGGGTTGAGCGCGTCCGCGTCGAGCGCGAGGAGGCGAAGGCCGACGCGTTCGCGCTCGACATAGGCATAGCCGCCGTCGTCGACGTGAACGGTGAAACCGAGCAGGTCGCGATAAAAGGCGAGCGCAGGCTCCATCGCGGCGACCCCGAGGAAGGGGGTCACCTGGATGAAGGGCGATCGGGCGCTCATGTCAGTCGAACAGGCTCGACACCGACGATTCGTCGGCGATGCGCTTGATCGCCTCGCCAAGCAGCGGCGCGACGGTGAGCGCGCGGACCTTGGAGCTGTCGTTCACCGCGTCGGTCGGCTGGATCGAATCGGTGATGACCAGCTCGGTGAGTTCGCTCGCGTCGACGCGGGCGACCGCGCCGCCCGACAGCACGCCGTGGGTGCAATAAGCGACGACGCCCTCGGCGCCCGCAGCCTTCAGCGCGGCGGCGGCGTTGCAGAGCGTGCCCGCCGAATCGACGATATCGTCGATCAGGATGCAGAAGCGCCCCTTCACGTCGCCGATGATGTTCATCACCTCCGACTCGCCGGCGCGCTCGCGGCGCTTGTCGACGATCGCGAGCGGCGCGTTGTCGAGCCGCTTCGCCAGCGCGCGGGCGCGGACCACGCCGCCGACGTCGGGCGACACGACCATCAGGTTCTTGTCGCCGAAGCGCGCCTGGATGTCGGCGCTCATCACCGGCGCGGCATAGAGGTTGTCGGTGGGAATGTCGAAGAAGCCCTGGATCTGCCCGGCGTGCAGGTCGATCGCGAGGACGCGGTCGGCGCCCGAGGTGGTGATCAGGTTCGCGACGAGTTTGGCCGAGATCGGGGTGCGCGGGCCGGGCTTCCGGTCCTGCCGGGCATAGCCGAAATAGGGGATCACCGCGGTGATGCGCTTCGCCGAGGCGCGGCGGAGCGCGTCGGTGATGATCAGCAGCTCCATCAGATTGTCGTTCGCGGGGAAGTTCGTCGGCTGGACGACGAAGACGTCCTGCCCGCGCACATTCTCGTGAATCTCGACGAACACTTCCTCGTCGGCGAAGCGGCGGACGCTGGTGTCGGTCAGCGGCAGCTCGAGATAATCGGCGATCGCGCGGGCCAGCGGCAGGTTGCTGTTGCCGGAGATGAGTTTCATGGGGTGTGGTGGCCCTTTTTCGCGATGGGGAATGCGCGCCCCTTAGCCAGCGGAGGCCGATAGGGGAAGGGGTTAAAGCCATCGCGCGCCTTGCGGTAACAAGGAGCAGCGACCGCTTGCGGGCGGCAGGCGACAATCCTTTTCTCGTCATGCCGAACTTGATTCAGCATCCACGGCCCGGTCTCTCGTTCGGCGCCGCGTCGAAGGAGGCGGCGGACCATGGACCCTGAACCAGGTTCAGGGTGACGTCCGTTGAACGACCGCCCCCCTTACCGCGCGGTCCGGTGTTGAATTCGGTGCGGCAGCGCCTAAACCGCTGGGCATGACCGAGCAGCTCTCCATCGTCCTGTCGCAGATGACCCAGTCGGTCGGCGATCTCGCCGCCAACGCCGCCGCGATGCGCGAGGTGCGCGCGCGGCACGGCAGGGCCGACCTGATCCTCTATCCCGAGCTGCAACTGATCGGCTATCCGCCGGAGGATCTGGTGCTGAAGCCCGCGCTCGCCGAACGCGCCGCGGCGCTGCTGGCCGAACTGGCGGCGGAGACCGCCGACGGCGGGCCCGCGATGCTGGTCGGTTCGGTCGAGCGCGATGAAGGGGGGCGCCTCTACAATATGGTCGCCTTGCTCGACGAAGGGCGGATCGTCGCGACGCGGCGCAAATATGAGCTGCCGAACTACGGCACCTTCGACGAAAAGCGCGTCTTCGTGCCCGGTCCGCTTCCCGAACCCGTCGAATGGCGCGGCGTCAAGCTGGGTCTGCCGATCTGCGAGGATGGCTGGTTTCCGACCGTTTGCGGACATCTTGCGGCGCAGGGAGCCGAAATCCTCATTTCGGTGAACGGCAGCCCGTACGAGATCGACAAGGACGACCGCCGCCTGACGCAGGTGTTCGGCGCGCGCGTCGCCGAGACGAACCTGCCGCTGATTTTCCTCAACCGCATCGGCGGGCAGGACGAGCTGGTGTTCGACGGTTGCTCCTTCGTCCTCGACGGCGATGGCGGCACCGCGCACCGGCTGACCGACTGGGAGGCCGAGGAGCGCGTCACGCGCTGGACCAAGAGTGGGGACGGGTGGCGCTGCGAGCCCGGCGCGATCACCGAGTGGGACGTACATCCGGCCGATATCTACAATGCGATGGTGCTGTCGTTGCGCGACTATGTGACACGCAACCGCTTCCCCGGCGTCGTGCTCGGCCTGTCGGGCGGGATCGATTCGGCGATCTGCGCCGCGATTGCCGCCGATGCGCTGGGCCCCGACAAGGTCTGGTGCGTGATGTTGCCGAGCCGCTTCACCAGCCAGGAAAGCCTCGACGATGCGCGCGGCTGCGCCGAAATGATCGGCTGCCGCCTCGACACGATCCCGATCGTCCCCGCGGTCGAAGCGTTCGACATCATGCTCGCCGACAGTTTCGCCGATAAAAATGTCGATACGACCGAGGAAAATGTCCAGTCGCGCATCCGCGGCGTCACCTTGATGGCGCTCAGCAACAAGTTTGGGCCGATGCTGATGACGACGGGCAACAAGAGCGAGATGAGCGTCGGTTATGCGACCATCTATGGCGACATGGCGGGCGGCTATAATCCGCTGAAGGACGCGTACAAGACGACGGTGTTCACGGTGGCCAGGTGGCGCAACGCGCATGTCCCGCGCCTTTCGCGCAACCCCGTGTTCCCGGTGATGCCGGAGCGGATCATCACCAAGCCGCCGAGCGCCGAGCTGCGTCCCGACCAGAAGGACGAGGACAGCCTGCCGCCTTACGTGGACCTTGACCGGATGCTCCACATGCTCGTCGAGGAGGAGGCGAGCGTCGACGATGTCGTGGCGCGCTATGGTTTCGATCGCGACGCGGTGGCGCGAATCGAGCGCCTGCTCTCGGTCGCCGAGTACAAGCGCCGCCAGGCGCCGCCGGGGGTGAAGCTGTCGACGCGCAACTTCGGGCGCGACCGCCGCTATCCGATCACGCACGGGTTCCGGACGGCCTGACTCGCTTCACGCGCAAAAGGGGTTATAGGCGCGCCCATGACCGTCACGACCCGTTTCGCCCCTTCGCCGACCGGCAGCCTGCATGTCGGCAATGTCCGCACCGCGATCCACAATTGGATGTGGGCGCGCAAGCATGGCGGGCGATTTCTGCTGCGCATCGACGACACCGATCTCGAGCGGTCGAAAGAGGAACATGTGGGCGCCATCCGCGCCGATCTTGCGTGGCTGGGGCTCGATATCGATGGCGAGGAGCGGCAGTCGGCGCGCTTTGCGCTGTACGAGGCCGAATTCGGGAAATTGAAGGCCGCGGGGCGCGTCTATGCCTGTTACGAGACGCCCGAGGAGCTCGATATTCGCCGCAAGGTGCTGCTCTCGCGCGGGCTGCCGCCGGTCTATGAGCGAAAGCCCGCCGATGCGCCGGGTCCCGAGGGCGTCACCCCGCACTGGCGTTTCAGGCTCGATCACGATGCGCCGATCGAGTGGACCGATATGGTTCGTGGCCCTCAGCATTTTGAACCTCGCAATATGTCCGACCCGGTCGTGCGCCGCGCCGACGGCAGCTGGCTTTACCTGCTCCCGAGCGTGATCGACGATATCGCGATGGGGATCACCCATGTCGTGCGCGGCGAGGACCATGTGTCGAACACCGCGGCGCAGATCCAGATGTTCGGGGCTCTCGGCGCGCCGCCGCCGCAATTTGCGCACGAGGCGCTGCTCGTCGGGACCGAGGGCAAATTGTCGAAGCGGCTGGGCTCGCTCGGGATGGCAAGCCTGCGCGCGGAAGGGATCGAGCCGATTGCGCTCGTCGCGCTGCTCGCGCGGCTGGGCACCAGCGATCCGGTCGAGCCGGTGACATCGCCCGCGCCGCTGATCGAAAGCATCGACTTTGCGCGCTTCGGCCGCGCGCCGGCGCGTTTCGACGAGGGCGAGTTGGCCTTGCTCAACCAGAAGATCCTGCACCACACCGACCATGCCGCGGTCGCGTCGCGCCTGCCCGCCGCGATCACCGCGGCACGCTGGAACGCGATTCGCCCGAACCTGATGACGGTGGCCGAGGCGGCCGACTGGGTGGCGGTGTTCGACGGGCCGTTCGCGCCGCCCGCCCCCGACGATGCCGACCGGCCGGTGCTCGCCGCCGCCGCCGCGGCCGCGCCGGGCATCGACTGGACGGCCGACCCCTGGCACGCCCTCACCGCTGCGGCGAAGGAGGCGACGGGCGCCAAGGGCCGCGCGCTGTTCCTGCCGCTCCGCCGCGCGCTGACGGGCCGCGACCATGGTCCCGACATGGCCGAACTGTTGCCGTTGATCGCCAAGGATCAGGCGGTGGCGCGCCTCGCCGCCAACTGATCATTCTCCGCAAGACGGCGGCGCGCCTTGCCGATCATTCCGATTGACAAACATAGTAATGTTATAATATCACATACTCGGACTTGGCCGACAGCAGCGGTCGACGCGGGCGGGGCCGGGTCTCCTTGAGGCAAGGAGAGGTGCCATGACCCTGTTTCCCCTGATATCCGCAATCGTCGCGGCCCCCGAGGCGATCACCGCGCCGGAGGGCGGCGCGGGGCTGCGGCGCGACAGTTACGACCCCGGCGCGGCGCATCGTCCGCTGGCGGCGACGCTGGCGGTGGGCCTGCCCGTCGCGCTCGTCGTCGCGGTTGCGCTGTCGCCGATGATCGTCAAGCCCAAGCCCGTGCTGTCGCCGCTGATCGGCACGCTGATCAAGATCGAGAAGCCGGTCGATCCGCCCCCGGACAAGCAGCCCGAAACCTCGCCGACGCCGAAGAGCCATTCGGTGCGCGAGGCGGTGAAGCCGCTCGTCGACCTTGGTCCCCGGACCGATCTCGGCGCCGAGGTAAAGCCCTTCGTTCCCGACCCGATCCCCTATGATCCGGGCCCGCCCGCGCGTCCCGCCGATCCACCGGCTCCGCCGCCGCTGGTGCTTGCAAAGCTCGATCCGCGCTATGCGGCGGGGTTCCAGCCCGACTATCCGGCGAGCGAGCAGCGCCGCGAGGTCGAGGGTGCGGTTCGCGTCCGCGTGCTGATCGGCACCGACGGGCGCGTGAAGGCGGTCGAGCTGGTCAGCACCGACAGCCCCGGCTTCTTCGAGGAGACGAAGCGGCGCGCGCTCGCCAAATGGCGATTCAAGCCGGCGACGCGCGGCGGCGTGCCCGAAGAAAGCTGGCAGGTGATGACCGTCCGCTTCGAGATCAAGGGCGCCTGAAGGCGGGGCCGAACCCCTCCTGGGCGGGCGGCGCGATGCCGTCCGCCCTTCCTTTTGCTTGACATGGAGCCCGAATCCCGCCAATGGCGCGCGGATAAATGGGGGCGGCGCCCGACGCGCGGCCCTCTTTGTTTTTCACCGCAACCGCCGGGGCCCCCAGTCCCGCCACATTTGCCGGAGCTTCCGGGGAATGTGCCAAGTTTTCGAGGAACAGGGCCATGGCCAAGCCGACGACCGTCAAGATCAAGCTGGTGAGCACCGCCGACACGGGCTTTTTCTATGTCACCAAGAAGAATCCGCGCACGATGACCGAAAAGATGTCGGTGCGGAAATATGACCCGCGTGCGCGCAAGCACGTCGAGTTCAAGGAAGCCAAGATCAAGTGATGCATTTCCCCATGCGCTGAAAGCGCGCGGGCGGAAATGCGTCATCCCGGGCTCGGTCCGGGAGTCAGGCGATCCAGAAGGGCGGCCGCGTGCCGCCCTTTTTCGTGCGCGCCTTGCTGACGGCTTCGGGGTGGGGCGCGGACGCCCCAAGCTCGTCTTGCTGGCTGCGGCGATGGCCTCGCTGTTTCAGCATCCATGGCCGGGCCTTGCATCCGGCGCAG
>NZ_JAFMTR010000085.1 GCF_018682675.1 Sphingopyxis soli | reverse complement strand
TGGATCCTGAAACAGCGAGGCCATCGCCGCAGCCAGGATGACGATGCTGGAAATGTCGTGCTTTGGTCGAAACCGGCCGGTGCCGTATCGCGCCGAGTGGGTTCACCGCTCCAGCATCTGTTCGACCCACTGCGGAACCAGCTCGGTCGCCGGGCCGTGGCGCGCCTCGTCGAACCAGTGGCTGCCCTGGCTCGGCTCCATGTTGAGCTCGAGCGTCAGCGCCCCCGTCGCGCGTGCCTCGCGCACGAACCCGGCCGCGGGATAGACTGCGCCGGACGTGCCGATCGACACGAACAGATCGGCGCGATTGATGGCATGGTAAATCTCGTCCATCCGGTACGGCATCTCGCCGAACCAGACGATGTCGGGGCGCAGGTGGCCGCGCACGCCGCACGCCGGGCAGGCGGGCCGGTCGATCAACGCGCCGGTCCACGGCACATGCGCGTCGCAACCGGTGCACCAGGCGGTCAGATGCTCGCCGTGCATATGGATGAGCCGTCTCGCCCCGGCGCGCTCGTGCAGATCGTCGACATTCTGCGTGACGATCGTCAGCTCGCCGGGCCATTCCGCATCGAGCCGCGCGAGCGCCCGGTGCGCGGCGTTCGGCTGCTTCGTCTGGATCGCTTCGCGCCGCATGTCATAGAAGCGGAACACGAGATCGGGGTCGCGTTCGAACGCCTCGGGGGTCGCGACATCCTCGACGCGATGCTGTTCCCACAGCCCGCCCGCGTCGCGGAAGGTGTCGATGCCGCTTTCGGCCGAAACGCCGGCGCCGGTCAGGATGACGATATTCTGGATCGGAGACATGCTGCCTCCCTAACCGTTCGGATCGGGCGAAGTCGAGATGCCCGTCGACATCGCGCCGACCTTCGGACCATCTCGACTTCGCTCGATGCGAGCGGCTAAGGGGGAGTGAAATCGAGGGGACGTACCATGACCAGCATCGGCATTATCGGCAGCGAAGGGCGGATGGGCGTCGCGCTTGCCGCCGCGATCTCGGAGGCCGGCCAGCGCAGCTGCGGCGTTGACAAGGGCGGCAACATCGTCCGCCTCGCCTCCGACAGCGACGTGCTCGTCGATTTCTCCTCTCCCGCCGCGCTGGAAGCGACGCTCGATGCCTGCGTCGCCGCGAAAAAGCCGATCGTGATCGGCACGACCGGGCTCGAGGAGCGCCACCATTATCTGATCGACGACGCCGCGCACGGCATTGCGGTGCTCCAGACCGGCAACACCTCGCTCGGCGTCACCCTGCTCGCGCATCTGGTGCGCGAGGCGGCGGCGCGGCTCGATGCCGACTGGGATATCGAGATCGTCGAAATGCACCACCGCAAGAAGGTCGATGCGCCGAGCGGCACCGCGCTGCTCCTCGGCCAGGCGGCTGCCGAGGGGCGCGGGATCAGTCTCGCAACCTGCTCCGAACGCGGCCGCGACGGCCTCACCGGCGCGCGCGGGCACGGCAAGATCGGCTTCGCGTCCTTGCGCGGCGGCACCGTCGCGGGCGACCATGACGTGATCTTCGCGGGGCCCGAGGAGATGATCACCCTTGCGCACCGCGCCGAGAACCGGATGATCTTCGCGCGCGGCGCCGTTCGCGCGGCGCTGTGGCTGGTCCACCAGAAGCCCGGCCGCTACACGATGCCGCAGGTGCTGGGTCTCTGACCCCCGCTTGCCCGCGGCCCCTCTCTGTGTTCTATAGAGATAATACAGCTGGAGCACTGCCATGAGTTTCGATCCCGCCGCCGCGACCAAGGCCTATATCGACGCGCTCGGTCCCGAGGCGCTCGCCAAGGCCGCCGATTATACCCGTGGCAGCGAATGGCTGAGTTTCTGGGGCGTTGTCGTCGCAGGGCTGGTCACCTATCTTTTCGTGCGCCTGCGCATCCTCGACCGGATCGACGCAAAGCTGGGCAAGCGCGGTTTTGCGCTCCGCACCTTCCTTGTCTGTGCCGCCTTCCTGCTGCTTTCGGCGATCGTCACGCTGCCGTGGGATCTCTACACCGGCTGGTGGCGCGAAACCGCCTATGGCCGCACCAGCCAGCCGCTCGGCGATTATCTGGGGCAGGGCGCCATCGGCTTGGTCATCGGGGTTCTGCTCGGCGCGCTCTTCTTCCTCGGCATCTATGCGCTGATCCGGCGCGCGGGGAAGCGCTGGTGGATCTGGTCGGGCGGGCTCGCCGCCGCCGCGATTTCGCTGATCCTGCTGCTCGCACCGGTCGTGATCGAACCGCTGTTCAACGATTACAAGCCGGTGCCGGCGGGGCCGGTGCGCGATGCGCTGGTCGTCCAGGCGAAGGAGGCGGGGATCGACCCCGGCCGCATCTACATGTTCGACGGCTCGCGCCAGTCGAACAATTTCACCGCCAATGTCTCGGGGCTCGGCCATTCGGCGCGCATCGCGATTTCGGACGTCGCGCTGAAGGGCGCCTCGCTCGACGAGGTGAAGGCGGTGACGGGGCACGAAATCGGCCATTATGTCCTCGGTCACGTGTGGATCATCGTGATCGTCTTTTCGTTGCTCGCGGTGCTGCTCTTCTTTCTCGCCGACCGGATCTTTCCGCGCGTCGCGCGTGCGTTCGGCAGCGATGCGGGGATCGGCGATCCGCGCGGCTTCCCGGTGCTGATGTTCCTCCTCTCGCTCTTCGCCTTCCTCGCGCAGCCGGTGCTGAACACGCTGTCGCGCACCGACGAGAGCGCGGCAGACGCCTATTCGCTGCAGACGGTGAACCTGCCCGACGCGCTCGCCAGCGCGCTGGTCAAGACCGCAGAATATCGCAGCCCGCGCCCGAACGCGGTCGAGGAGTTCGTCTTCTATTCGCACCCCTCGGTCGAACGGCGCGTGCGCGCGGCGATGGAGTGGAAGGCGGCGCATCCGCCGGTCGAAACCCCGGCACCCGAATGAAAAAGGCCGACATCTTCGAATTCTACCGCCGCCTCGCCGAGCTGAACCCCGGCCCCGAGACCGAGCTGGAATTCGGCAATATCTACCAGCTGCTCGTCGCGGTGGTGCTTTCGGCGCAGGCGACCGACGTCGGGGTGAACAAGGCGACGCGGCGGCTGTTTCAGGAGGTGAAGACTCCGCAGGAGATGGTCGCCCTCGGCGAGGAGGGGCTCAGGCAGCACATCAGGACGATCGGGCTGTTCAACGCGAAGGCGAAGAACGTCATCGCGCTCAGCGAAATTCTCGTCCGTGATTTCGGCGGCGAGGTGCCCGCCGACCGCGATACGCTCGTCGAACTGCCCGGCGTCGGGCGCAAGACCGCCAATGTCGTGATGAACTGCGCCTTCGGAGCCGAGACCTTCGCGGTCGACACGCATATCTTCCGCGTCGGCAACCGCACGGGCCTCGCGCCCGGCAAGACCGTGCTCGCGGTGGAAAGGAAGCTCGACAAGGAGACGCCGCAGCCGTTCCGGGTCGGCGCGCACCACTGGCTGATCCTCCACGGCCGCTACATCTGCAAGGCGCGCACCCCCGAATGCTGGCGCTGCCCGGTCGAGGATCTCTGCCGCTACAAGCCGAAAACCCCCACGCCTGGTGCGAAGAAAGCGAAGAAGGCAGCCGGGTCCTGAACCTCATCGACAGGAGTGCGGACCGCTCCCCCAAGGTCAGCCCCTAGACATTCTTGCGTCCGTCATTATATACCGCTCGTTATGGAAAGCACAATTGCCCCCCCGGTCAAGGGACGTCCGCGTGAGTTCTGCGTCGACAAGGCGTTGGCAGAAGCCCTGCACGTCTTCTGGGCGAAGGGCTATGACGGCGCGTCGATGACCGACCTTACCGAGGCGATGGGCATCACCAAGCCCAGCCTCTATGCCGCCTTCGGGAACAAGGAAGCCTTGTTTCACAAGGCGCTGGACCTCTACGAGGCGGAGAAGCTCGAATATACGCGCGCCGCGCTCCGGCAGCCGACGGCGCGCAAGGTCGCGGAATATTATCTGCGCGGCGGGGTCGATGTCCACGCCGCCGACGGCGAGCCGCACGGCTGCATGGGGCTGATGAGTTCGCTCGCGTGCAGCCCCGAGGCCGAGTCGATCAAGGCCGATGTGATCCGCCGCCGCGCCTCGTCGCAGCGGGCGCTGGTCGAGCGGTTCGAACAGGCAAAGCGCGAAGGCGACCTGCCCGCGCACATCGATGCCGAGGGGCTGACGAGCTTTCTTTACGCGATCCTGCAGGGAATTACCGTGCAAGCGGGGGCCGGCGCGACCCGCGCCGAACTCGAGCGGCTGGTCGACACCAGCCTGGCGCTGTGGCCGAGCAAATAGGGCCGGTCGGTCGGCGAAAGAAAAAAATCGCCGCCCGAAAAATTTTCGATACCGACCGGTACAAAACTCCTTGACAAGATGAACGGCAGGTTTATATACCGTTCAGTACAGATGGTCAGGGCGCTCCTGCCCCGCCGCCAGAAGCGAAGGGAAACGCCGATGAGCCGCTGCGACTGCACCCGGGACTAGTTCGCTAGCCCAGCTTTAACATCTTCCGGAATTTTGCGCTGACGCCCGCCGGGCGGCGGACGGTTCCTCATACCCAGAATCTCCCCTCGCCGGGCGCAAGTGTCCCCGGGGTTCGCGCCCCCTTGCGCCCGGCACCCCGATACAACCCTCATCCCCAGGAGGATCGAACCATGGCCTATCTTGCACTGAACGACGGGTTCGCCAGCGCCATCGCCGCCGCAAACCCCAAGCATTTCGCCCCCGCGTTGTCCCCCGCGGCGCCGAAAGCCGATATTCCCGCCGGCTTTTCGGCGCTCGAGTGGTCGGTCGTGATGCTCGCGCGTCACGACCGGCCTTCGAGCCTGCGCGAACCCGGGCGCTTCCAGAAATTCCTCGGCCGGATCTTCGGCGAAGGCTTCAACCGCCGCCTGGCCGATCCGAAGCTCGAGGCGCTGCGCCGTATGGCGGTGCTGACCTGGCACCACAGCTATTCGGTGCCGAAGCACGAAATCCGCGCCTTCTTCGAGGCCGGTTTCAGCGCCGACCATTATGAACTGCTCGGCAAGCGTGTCGCCGAAGTGCACGTCGCCCGCCTTTTCCGAAAGTAATCCCATGAACATGCTCTCCCCCATCAAGGGCGAGGAGACGGCCGAAGCCGCCCTCGTCGCCGCTCCGAGCGATGTCGCGAAGCGCCGCTGGCGCACTCGCGGCCTGAAATACGGCCTTCCCGCCATCCTGCTTGTCGCCGCCGGCTGGGGTCTGACCCACCGCGAAGCGCCGGCGAACGCCGCGCCGCCGGTTCCGGTCGTCACCGTCGCGGCGCCGCTGGTGCGCGACATCAACGAATGGGACGATTATGTCGGCCGCTTCGAGGCGGTGAACTCGGTCGAAGTGCGCCCGCGCGTGTCGGGCCAGCTTACCGGCGTCCACTTCACCGACGGCCAGATCGTCCGCAAGGGCCAGCTGCTCTTCACGATCGACCCGCGTCCGTTCGCCGCCGCGCTCGCCGAAGCCCGCGCCGAAGCGGCGAGCGCGCGCAGCGATCTCGCGCTGGCGCAGACCAATCTCGCCCGCGCCAACCGGCTGGTTGCCGACGAGGCGGTGTCGCAGAGCGATCTCGACCAGCTGAACGCCCGGGTGCGCGCCGCCTCGGCGAGCCTCGCGGCCGCCGAAGCGCGGGTCCGCTCGCGCGCGCTCGACATGGAGTTCACGCAGGTCCGCGCGCCGATCAGCGGCCGCATCTCCGACCGCCGCGTCGACGCCGGCAACCTCGTCGCCGCGGGCGAAGGCAGCGCCGGCAGCCTGCTGACGACGATCAACGCACTCGACCCGATCTACTTCAGCTTCAACGGCTCCGAAGGCCTGTTCCTGAAAGCGAAGCGCGCGCAGGAAGAGGGCGCCAAGGGGACCGAGGTGCAGGTCAAACTGCAGGACGAGACGAGCTACAGCCGCACCGGCAAGCTCGACTTCACCGACAATGGCATCGACCCGCGGTCGGGCACGATCCGCGGCCGCGCGGTGATTGCGAACCCCGACCTGTTCCTGTCGCCCGGCATGTTCGGCAACATGCGCCTGTCGAGCGGCGCAAAGGAACGCGCTTTGCTCGTCCCCGACGCGGCCATCCAGACCGATCAGGCGCGCAAGACGCTGCTCGTGGTCGGCAAGGACGGTCAGGTCGCAGTGCGCGAGGTACAGCTCGGTCCCGTCGTCGACGGCCTGCGCGTCGTGCGCGGCGGCGTCACGCCGGCCGACCGCATCGTGATCGTCGGCACCCAGCTCGCGCAGCCCGGCAGCAAGGTGAAGACGCGCGCCGGCAAGATCGCGCCGGTTGCCGCGACCGCCGCGCCGCCGAGCACCGCGCTGGTCGGCGAAGCGACCTTCGCGCGCTGAGCCTGAAAGCCCCTCCCTTCAGAGAGGGGGTTGGGGAGGGCCCGTAGGTCCGATGCCCTCCCCGCTGCGGCTAGCGAGCAAGCTCGCAAGCCTCACTGCCCCTCCCGCAAGCGGGAGGGGGTAATTTGGAAATTCGATCCTCCAGTCCGGGGAGCCCGTCATGCGTCTTTCGCGCTTTTTCATCATGCGCCCGATCTTTGCCGCGGTCATCGCGGTGATCATCACCCTTGTCGGCGCGATCGCCTATTGGTCGCTGCCCGTCTCGCAATATCCCGACATCGTCCCGCCGACGGTCACGGTCACCGCCAGCTATCCCGGCGCGTCGGCCGAGACCGTCGCCGAGACGGTGGCGACGCCGATCGAGCAGGAAATCAACGGCGTCGACAACATGCTCTACCAGTCGAGCCAGTCGACCGGCGACGGGACGGTGACGATCACCGTCACCTTCAAGATCGGCACCGACCTCGACGCCGCGCAGGTGCTGGTGCAGAACCGCGTCGCGATCGCGGTGCCGCGCCTGCCCGAGGAGGTGCAGCGCCTCGGCGTCGTGACGCGCAAGACCTCGCCCGACTTTCTGATGGTGGTGAACCTCGTCTCGCCCGACAAGTCGCTCGATCGTTCGTACCTCTCCAACTATGCGCTGACCCAGCTCAAGGACCGCCTCAGCCGTATCGACGGCGTCGGCGACGTCCGCCTGTTCGGCGCGCGCGACTATGCGATGCGCGTCTGGATCGACCCGACGCGCGCCGCGGCGCTCAACCTGACCGCGGGCGAGATCGTGGCGGCGCTGCGCGCGCAGAATGTGCAGGTCGCGGCGGGCTCGCTCGGCCAGCCGCCCTATGCGAGCGGCAACGCCTATCAGCTCAACGTCGAGACGCAGGGCCGCCTCGCCGACCCGCAGCAGTTCGCCGATGTCGTGATCCGCACCGACGCCGACGGGCGGCAGGTTCGCGTCGCCGACGTCGCGCGCGTCGAGCTCGGCGCGTCGGACTATAACAGCAACACCTATCTGTCGGGCGACCCGACGGTGCTGCTCGCGGCGTTCCAGCGCCCGGGGTCGAACGCGCTCGAAGCCGCCAAGGCGATCGAGGCCGAGATGGAGGCCGCGTCGAAGACTTTCCCCAAAGGCCTCGAATATCGCGTCATCTATAATCCCACCAAGTTCATCGAGCAGTCGATCGACGCGGTGAAGGATACGCTGCTGGAGGCAATGGTCCTCGTCGTCATTGTGATCCTGGTGTTCCTGCAGAAGTGGCGCGCCGCGGTGATCCCGATCGTCGCCATTCCCATATCGCTCGTCGGCACCTTCACCGTGCTCGCGGCGTTCGGCTACAGCCTCAACAATCTGTCGCTGTTCGGGCTGGTGCTCGCGATCGGCATCGTCGTCGACGACGCGATCGTCGTGGTCGAGAATGTCGAGCGCAACCTCGAACGGGGACTGTCGTCGCTGAAGGCCGCGCAGACCTCGATGGACGAGGTGTCGGGCGCGCTCGTCGCGATCGTCCTCGTGCTCTGCGCGGTGTTCGTCCCCACGCTGTTCCTGACCGGGCTGTCGGGCGCCTTCTATCAGCAGTTCGCGGTGACGATCTCGACCGCGACGATCATCTCGCTGATCGTCTCGCTGACGCTGTCGCCCGCGCTCGCCGCGATCCTGCTGAAGCCGCACGCCGCGCCCGCCAAACCCTCGCGCCTCCGCGCACTGGCGGGCCGCGCCGGCGACGCCTTCAACGCGGCGTTCGAGAAGATGAGCAATGGCTATGCCTCGCTCACCGACCGGCTCGTCCGGCGCCCGAAGCGGATGATGATCACCTATGGCGGGCTGATCGCCGCCACGGCGGGCCTGTTCTGGGCAACGCCGACAGGCTTCATTCCGGCGCAGGATCAAGGCTATTTCCTCGCGGTCGTCCAGCTGCCGCCCGGCGCCTCGGTCGAACGCACCGACGCGGCGCTGCGCAAGGTCGCCGAGCGGATTTTGCCCAATAAAGGCATTCTCGGTTCGGTGATGCTCGCGGGCTTCGACGGGCCGTCGCAGACGCTCGCCCCGAACGCCGCCGCGGCCTATTTCCCGCTCAAGAGCTTCGAGGAACGGAGGAAGCTCGGCGTCAGCTTCGACGAGATCATGAACGAAGCCCGCGCCGACGTCGCCGACATCACCGAAGCGCGCGTGATCGTGATCCCGCCGCCGCTGATCCAGGGCATCGGCTCGGCCGGCGGCTACCGGATGATGGTGCAGGACCGCGGCGGTCACGGATACCAGAAGCTGGCCGAGGAATCGGGCAAGCTGATCGGCAAGGCGAACCAGACGCCGGGTCTGGCGCAGGTCTTCACCTTCTTCGACACCGGCAGCCCGCGCGTCTATGCCGACATCGACCGGGCGAAGGCGAATCTTCTCGGCGTGCCCCCCGAGCGCGTGTTCGAGACGTTGCAGGTCTATCTGGGATCGGCGTTCGTCAACGACTTCAACCTGCTCGGCCGCACCTATCGCGTCACCGCACAGGCCGATGCGCCCTTCCGCCAGTCGGTCGCCGACATCGCCAACCTGCAGACGCGCTCGAACACCGGCGAAATGGTGCCGATCGGTTCGGTCGCGACCTTCAGGGACAAGACCGGTCCGTACCGCGTCGTCCGCTATAACCTCTATCCTGCGGTCGAGGTCGATGGCGACACCGCGCCGGGGTACAGCTCGGGCGCGTCGCTGACGACGATGGAGAAGCTCGCGGCCGAAACGCTTCCTGCGGGTTACGGCACCGAATGGACCGGCATCGCCTATCAGCAGAAGGCGGCGGGCAGCACGGCGGCGCTCGTCTTCGCGCTGGCGGTCGTGTTCGTCTTCCTGGTGCTGGCGGCGCAGTACGAGAGCCTGACCTTGCCGCTGTCGATCATCCTGATCGTGCCGATGTGCCTGTTCGCGGCGATGGTCGGCGTCAATCTGCGCGGGATGGACAATAATGTCCTGACGCAGATCGGGCTCGTCGTGCTCATCGCGCTCGCGGCGAAGAATGCGATCCTGATCGTCGAATTCGCTAAGCAGGCCGAAGAACAGGATGGTCTGTCGCCGGTCGAAGCCGCGGTGCGCGCCGCGCGCGACCGCCTGCGTCCGATCCTGATGACCAGCTTCGCCTTCATCCTCGGCGCGGTGCCGCTGCTGATCGCGAGCGGCGCGGGTGCGGAGCTGCGTCAGGCGCTCGGCACCGCGGTCTTCTTCGGGATGATCGGCGTGACCGCGTTCGGCCTGCTCTTCACCCCCACCTTCTATGTCGTCTGCCGCGCGCTCGGCGACCGTATCGCGGCCCTGCGCGGCCGCGGCGGTCCTGCCGAACCCGCGCTGCAGCCGGCGGAGTAATGTTTTTGCCAATATCTGTGCGTTCCCGCGAAGGCGGGGACCCATCTCCGGTCGGCTCCGGTTTGCATCGTCCGATGATGGCCCCCCGCCTTCGCGGGGGAGCATAGATGATTTGAAAGCAAGTTCAGGAGACCTTCGATGCTTCTTCGTTCCCTTTTCGTCACCGTATCCGCGCTGATGCTTTCGGCCTGCGCGGTCGGGCCGGACTACGCCCGCCCCACGCCCCCTGCGGCGTCGTCCGGCCCCTTCCTTTCGGCGCGCGAGGGCGTGACGACCACCGCTCCCGCCCCCAATGACGCGGACCCCGAATGGTGGCGGCTCTATAAGGATCCGGTGCTCGACGGGCTCGTCGCCGATGCGCTCGCGGCGAACACCGACGTCCGCGTCGCGGTCGCGCGGATAGCCAGGGCGCGCGCGTCCTTGCGCGAGGTTCGCGGCGACCGCCTGCCCTCGACCAACCTCGGCGCGGGGGCAACCTATGGCCGCGTCAGCGAGGGTCAGGTTCCGCCCGGCGCCGACCGCACCGGCTGGCAGGTCGATGCCGGGCTGACCGTCGGCTATGAGGTCGACCTGTTCGGCCGCGTCTCGCGCGGGATCGAGGCGGCGCGCGGCGATGTCGCCGCCGCCGAGGCCGACGCCGACGCGGTGCGCGTCACCGTCGCCGCCGAAACCGCGCGCGCCTATGCCGACGCCGCCTCGGCCGCCGAACGGCTGGGCGTCGCCGAACGCATCGTCGCGCTGCTCGACAAGTCCGTCGCGCTCACCGCGCGCCGTGCCGAGGTGGGGCTGACGACGAAGCTCGATACCGCGCGCATCGCCGCGCTTCGCGACCAGCGCGCGGCCGACATTCCGGCGATCGCCGCCGAGCGCGATGGCGCGCTGTTCCGGCTCGCAACACTGACCGGGCGCAGCCCCGCCGAACTGCCGCCGATCGCGGCCGAACGGCGCACCACGCTGCGCCTCGACCAGCCGATCCCGGTCGGCGACGGCGCTGCGCTGCTGGCGCGGCGGCCCGACGTGGCCGCAGCCGAGCGCCGCCTCGCCGCCTCGACCGCGCGGATCGGTGTCGCGACATCGGACCTTTATCCGAAGATCACGCTCGGCGGCTCTGTCGGACAGACGAGCGGCGGGCTGGGCGACCTGTTCGGCGGCGGGCCGCTGCGCTGGCTTCTCGGCCCGCTGATCAACTGGAACTTCCTCAACCAGGAAGGCGCGCGCGCGCGCATCGCCGGGGCCGAGGCCGACACGCAGGCCGCACTCGCGACCTTCGACGGCACCGTGCTGCGCGCGCTCGAGGAAACCGAGACGGCGCTGTCGTCCTACGCGCATCTGCTCGACCGCCGCACGGCGCTGCAATCGGCGCGCGACCAGGCCGAGACTGCCGTGAAGATCACCCGCGCGCAGCAGCGCGAGGGGCAGATCGACGGCCTCGTTGCGCTCGACGCCGAGCGCACCTTTGCCGAAGCCGAAGCCTCGCTGGCGCTTGCCGACGCGCGCATCGCCGACGCGCAGGTCGACGTTTTCCGCGCGCTCGGCGGACGGTGGAACCGGAGTTGATATTGCCCTGTGTCCCCGCCATCGCGAGGACACAGAATTTGTTTCTGCGGGCATAGGCAATCCGCCCGGATCGCGCCTTGTCCGGCGACATTGGTTTCCCAATATAGACGTTGCGCGCGGCATTTCCGCCGCCCCGCGATCCGCATCGGGAGTTCATGACCATGCAGCGCTACGCCCGGAAAATCTTCGTCGCCTCCGGCCTTCGCACCCCGTTCGGACGCGGCGGCGGCGCGCTTGCCGACCATGACGCGATCAGCCTGTCGGTCCCGCTCGCCAGGGCGATGGCCGATATTGCGCGCCCCGACCTGTTCGTCTGGGGCACGGTGATCCCGAGCCTCGGGTGGAGCAATATCGGCCGGGAAGTGTGGCTCGATGCGGGGCTCGACCCGACCGTTCCCGCCTTCTCCGCTGTCCTTGCCTGTTCGACGAGCATGGTCGCGGCCTTTGCCGCCGCCGGAATGCTCGGCGGCAGCGCCGACCTTGCGCTTGTCGGCGGCGCCGAGGTGATGAGCAATCCACCGATCGGGCTCAAGCTCGACGTATCGAAACGGATCACGAAGCTGTTTCGCACCGACCCGCCCGCCGCGATCGCCGCCTTGCAGGCGCTGACCGCCGACGACCTGACCTTGCCGGTCAAGGGCTGGGCGAACCGCATCACCGGCCGCACGATGGGCGACCATATGGAGGAAACGGCGCAGGCGTGGGGCATTACCCGCGAAGCGCAGGACGAGTGGGCGTTGAAGAGCCACCAGCGCGCGGTCGCGGGCTGGGAGCGCGGCTTCTTCGACGATCTCGTCATTCCGCTCCCCGAACTCGCGCGCGACGCCAATCCGCGCGCCGACACCTCGGCCGAAAAACTTGCCGCGCTGCCGCCCGCCTTCGACAAATCGGGCAAGGGATCGCTGACCGCGGGCAACAGCTCGCCGATCACCGACGGTGCCGCGGCGCTGTGGGTCGCGACCGAGGCGGGGCTGTCGCGCCTGCCCGCCGGAACGCCCTTCGCCGAGCTGGTCGATCAGGAGATTGCGGCAGTCGATCATCATGTCGACGGTCTGCTGATGGCGCCGAGCTTCGCGATCCCCCGCCTGCTCGCGCGGCACGGGCTGCGTTACGAGGACGTCGCGCTGTGGGAAATCCACGAAGCCTTCGCGGCACAACTGCTCGCCAACGTCGCCGCGCTCGAAAAGCCCGGCTGGACGAAGGACCGCGCGGGCGTCGATTTCGACTTCGGCCCCTTCCCGTGGGACCGGGTCAACCCGAACGGCGGCTCGGTCGCGATCGGCCACCCCTTCGCGGCGACCGGCGCGCGCGACCTCAGCCAGGCGGTCAAGGAACTGTCGGCGCTGCCTTCCGGGTCATGGGCGATCGTCAGCGTCTGCGCCGACGGCGGCCACGGGACGGTGGCGCTGCTGCGCGCGCCGTAAGGCCGGCGATCGTTCGTCGATTTCGGAAAACTGGAGCGGGCGAAGGGATTCGAACCCTCGACCCCAACCTTGGCAAGGTTGTGCTCTACCCCTGAGCTACGCCCGCTCTGGCGGCTGGAAACGGGTGGCTCCCAGCGGGTGAGGCGGGCGATTAGCATCGGCTTTCGGAGTCGGCAAGCCCTGTTTGCGATTTTCTGCGAAGGGTTGGCATATCGCGCGCAAATCCCACATAAGCGGACAAGCGCACAAAAAGGAGCACCGCCGCCGTGGCCACTCTCGGTCTGAACCCGCAGGAAAAAGAAGCCGTCGAAGCCTTCCGCCGCGACGTCGTCGAGCCGTCGATGTCGAAGCTGGTGATCCTCGACTTCTGGGCTGAATGGTGCGGGCCGTGCAAGCAGCTCGCACCGGTGCTCGAAAAGGTTGCGGCCGATTATGCCGACAGGGGCGTCGTGCTGGCGAAAGTCGATGTCGACGCGAACGGCTTCATCGCCAGCCAGTTCCAGGTCCAGTCGATCCCGACCGTCTATGCGATCTTCCAGGGCCAGCCGGTCGCCAACCTGACCAATGCGCGCAGCGAAAGCCAGCTGAAGGCGATTCTCGACCAGTTGCTGGCGCAGCTTCCGGTCGAAAGCGCCGCGAAGGATCGGGCGGTCGAGATCGCGCCGCTGATCGAAATGGGCGAGGCGGTGCTTGCCGAGGGCGATGGCGCGCGCGCGGCCGGCATCTTTTCGCAGATCGCCGAGATGGCGCCGGACAACGCGGCCGCCCACGGCGGGCTGATTCGGGCGCTGCTGCTGACGGGCGATACCGAGGGCGCGGGGCTCGCGCTCGACGCAGTGCCCGCCGAAATTGCGGGCGATCCCGCGATCGTGCAGGCGAAAAGCGCGCTGGCGCTCGCCGCCGACGCGCCCGACGCGAGCGAGCTGGCGGGCTTCGAGGCCGCGGTCGCCGCCAATCCCGACGACCATCAGGCGCGCTTCGACCTCGCCGCCGCCGAGATCGGCGCCGGGAGGCGCGACGCCGCCGCCGACAATCTGCTCCATATCATAGCCGCCGATCGCGAGTGGAACGATGGCGCGGCACGCGCAAAGCTGCTGTCGCTGTTCGAGGCCGTCGGCCTCGAGGATCCGTGGGTCGCGGCGCAGCGCCGCCGCCTGTCGCTGATCCTGTTCGGCTGATGGGCGCCACCGCTCCCCTGCATACCATCCAGCGGATCGCGATCTTTCCGCTGCCCGGTGCCGTGCTGTTCCCGGGGCTGCATTTGCCGCTTCATATCTTTGAACCGCGGTACAAGGCGATGGTGCAGGAAGTGCTGGCGCGCGACCGGCAGATCGGGATGATCCAGCCGCGCCAGATCCCCGGCGAGGAAAATGTCGAGCCGCCCGCGCTCTACGACGTCGGCTGCGTCGGGCGGATCGTCGATGTCGAGGCGCTCGACGAGGGCCGCTTCAACCTCGTCCTCGAAGGTGTCGCGCGCTTCCGCGTCCGCCGCGAGCTCGACGTCACGACGCCGTTCCGGCAGGTCGAGGCCGAGATCGAGGTCGAAGCCGAAGAGGATGCCGCCCTCGCCAGCGTCGAGCGCGCGAGCCTTGAGCGTGAGGCGAAGCGCTTTGCGGCGCGGCAGGGCTATGTCGTTGACTGGGATTCGGTCGGCCAGCTCGACGACGCGACGTTGGTCAACGGCATCGCGCAGGTCGCGCCGTTCGACGCAGCCGCGAAGCAAGCGCTGCTCGAGGCGAGCCCGATCGACGCGCGCGCCGAACTGGTCGTCCAGATGATGCGATTCTTCGGCCGCTTCGACGGCGAGGACGGACGCGCGACGCTGCAGTGATCCGGGTGGCGCCGGCTTTCACGTCAACGAAAAATCAGTGCGGTTTGGCCCCGGCAAGCCGCCCCATATCCGCGAAGGCGCGGCGGACCGTATGACGGTCGGCCTCGCCAAGCCGTTCGACCAGCGCCTCGGTATAGGCAAGCTGGCGCCGGACGAGCGCCCCTTCGTCGCGCACCTTTGCCGCAACCCGCGCCGGTGCCGCCGCGCCGCGTGGCGTTCGCAGCAGCGCCGATTGCCGACGCGATGCCCATTCGGCGACGAGCCGGTCGGCAACGCGCGCCGCCATTCCGTCCGACGCCGCCTGCTCGGTCGCTTCCTCGGCCGCCGGATCGACGAGCCATTCGTCAACGCCCTCGTCGGCGAGCGCCTCGTAGGACAAGGTGGCGGCGACCTGCCGACGCCCCGCGCAACGCTGGTCGCCGTGCAGGCGGAGGCGAAGCGCCTGCAGTTCGGCGCGAATCTGCCAGTTCACATAGGTGGTGAAGAGCGCGCGCGCGGGATCATAATGGTCCGCGGCACGGTGCAGCGCGATCGCGCAAGCCTGCTGCGCATCTTCGGCGACGTCCGACAGGCCATAGCTGCGCGTGAAATAGCGGATGCGCGGCGCCGCAAGCGTCGCAAGCGCTGCAAAGGCGCGGTCGACGCGCGCGCGGGCGCGGGCACCCGGCGCGGCCTCGAGCGCGGCGCGGGCCTGGATCAACGTGGTGACCGCCTGTTCGAGTGCATCGCTTTTCGCTGACATGACCGTTCCCCCCATCAGGGCCGTCCGATGGCCGTGCGACAGGGATAGGCGGCGATGGTTAGCGGGCGCATGGCGCGCGCCTAGGTAATACTACCTATATTTCGGCACCTGCCAGCAGGCGTGGCAGGTCGCCCGCCTCGCCGCGCGCTTCGTCCATGAAGAAGCGCTTGAGCATCGGCATTCGCTGGACTGCGCCGAGCCCCGCGCGGCGGACCGCCGACGCGGTGCGGCCGGGAATCCCGAACAGGCGGGTGAGCCCGTCGGTCGCGAGGCTGACCATCAGGCTGTCGAGCCCGCGCCAGCGCTGGTAGCGCGCAAGCAGCGCCGCATCGCCGAGATCGAGCCCCAGGCGCGCGCCCTCGACCAGCACTTCGGCAAGCGCGGCGACGTCGCGCAGGCCAAGGTTGAGCCCCTGCCCCGCGATCGGGTGGATTCCGTGCGCCGCGTCCCCGACGAGCACGATGCGGTCGCCGACGATCGTTGCGCTGTGATGGAAACCCAGCGGATAGGTCATACGCGGCGCGACGAGGGCCATCGAGCCGAGCAGGTCGCCGGCGCGCTTTTCGAGTTCAGCGGTGAAGCCGCGATCGCCGAGCTTCGCGAAGCCCGGCCCGTCCTTCTCGGAAACCGTCCACACGAAGGCCGAGCGGTGGCGCCCCTGGTCGTCGTCGACGAGCGGCAGCAGCGCAAAGGGCCCGGAAGGGAAGAAGATTTCGTGCGCGACATTGCCGTGCGACTTGCCGTGCGCCACGGCGCCGATCATCGCGTGGTGATGATAGGACCAGCTCGCGATGCCAAAGCCCGCGGCATCGCGCGTCGGCGACCGGCGCCCCTCGGCGACGATCAGCAGCGGCGCGGCGAGCCGGGTGCCGTCGCCGAGCGTCAATGTGACGCCATGAGCGCCCATCTCGCGATGGACGACCGTTGACGGCATGAACAGCCGCACCAGCGGCGCTTCGGCAAGCGCCGCCGCGAGCGCGAGGCGAAGCCGGCGATTCTCGACCATCGTGCCGAGCGCGCGGTCCTCGGGCGACGTCACGAAGTCGAGCTCGCCGGCCTGGCCGCCATCGCTGACCTTGATCGCATGGATCGCGCAGCCATGTCCGGCGAGGCGGCCGGCGATCCCCAGCACCTCGAACATCTGCCACGTCGCGCTGGCGATCGCCGAGGCGCGGCCGTCGAAACCCGGTGCGATCGTCGCGACCGGGTCGGCCGGATCGACGATCTGCGAAGACAGGCCGTGATGCGCGAGCGCCAGTGCCAGCGCCTGACCCACGAGGCCGCCGCCGGAGATCAAGACATCGCTGCGCAGAATTTCGGTCATGGGTTTGCCCTAGCATCTTTCCCGCCGAAGGAAAGATTTCCCACCATCCCGCCGGACGCGCTTTTCGCCTAAAGCCGCTCGGCCTGCACGATGCTGTCCGACGCGCGCAGTGCCGACAGGATGCGCATCACATGGTGGACGTCGCGTACCTCGACGACGACGTCATAGGTATGGAAGCCGCCCTCGCGGTTCGACAGGCGCAAATTGGTGATGTTCGCCGAATTGGCGGCAAGGATGCCCGACATTTCGGCAAGCGTGCCGGGTTCGTTGAGGATCACGACGCACAGCCGCGCGTTGCCGCCCTCGCTATCCTCCTGCCACCTGAGGTCGATCCAGTCGGCGTCGACGCCGTCGGCGAGCCTGGGGCAGTCGATGACATGCACCTCGATCCCCTCGCCGGGACGCGACAGGCCGACGATGCGATCGCCCGGCACCGGATGGCAGCAATCGGCAAGCTGGTAGGCGACCCCGGGGGTCAACCCCGCGATCGACACCGCCGCGCCCTGCGCCAGCTTGCCGGGCTTGGTCTTCATCTCGGCGGTGATGCCGGGGACCAGCGCCTCCAGCACCGCATTGTCCGAAACCCGCTGCTTGGCGATCGCGACATAGAGCGCGCTGTCGTCCTCGAGCTTGAGCCGCGTCAGCGCCGCCGCGCGCGCCTTGTCGCCGACCTTGTTGGGCAGCCGCGCGACGATCTCGTCGTACATCTTGCGGCCGAGCGCGGCGAGCTCGACCTTTTCCTTCGAGCGGACATGGCGGCGGATCGCGGCGCGCGCCTTGCCGGTCACCGCGAAGCCGAGCCAGGCCGGCTGCGGCGTCTGCTTGTCCGACGAGAGAATTTCGACCGTGTCGCCGTTGGCGAGCTGCGTCCGGAGCGGCACGAGCCGCCCGTTGACCTTCGCCCCGACGGTGCGGTCGCCGAGCTTGGTGTGCACGGCATAGGCGAAATCGACCGGGGTCGCCCCCTTCGGCAACTGGTGCAAACTCCCCTTCGGCGTGAAGGCGAAGATGCGGTCCTGATACATTGCGATGCGGGTATTCTCGAGAAACTCCTCCGGATCGTGGGTCTGTTCGAGGATCTCCAGCAGATCGCGAATCCACCCCGCCTGCCCGTCGGGCGCCGCGCCGCCCTGCTTGTACGCCCAATGCGCGGCGAGCCCGAATTCGGACTGCTGATGCATGCCCAGGCTGCGAATCTGGATCTCGATCCGCATATTCTGCTGATGCATGATCGTCGTGTGCAGCGACTTGTAACCGTTGCGCTTCGGGGTCGAGATATAATCCTTGAAGCGGCCGGGAACCATTTTCCACTTGCGATGGATCAGCCCCAGCGCGGCGTAGCAATCGGCGTCGGACGGGGTGATCACGCGAAAGGCGATGATGTCGGTCACCTGCTCGAAGCTGACGTGCCGCTCCTGCATCTTGCGCCAGATCGAATAGGGATGTTTCTCGCGCCCCGAGACCTCGGCCTCGATCCCCGCCTCGGCGAGCAGGTCCTTGATCTCGCGGCTGATCGCGGCGACCTTGTCCTTGCCGCCTGCGGTCAGCTTGGCGAGGCGGCCGGTGATCGTCGCATAAGCCTCGGGTTCCAGCTCGCGGAACGCCAGCAGCTGCATCTCCCGCATATATTCATACATGCCGATCCGCTCGGCGAGCGGCGCGTAGATATCCATCGTCTCCTTGGCGATGCGGCGGCGCTTGTCGGGATTCTTGATGAAATGCAGCGTGCGCATATTGTGCAGCCGGTCGGCGAGCTTGACCAGCAGCACGCGAATATCGTCGGACATGGCGAGCAGGAACTTGCGCAGATTTTCGGCAGCGCGCTCATTCTCGGTCTGCGCCTCGATCTTCGAAAGCTTGGTCACCCCGTCGACGAGCCGCCCGACGTCGCTGCCGAACAGTCGCTCGATCTCGTCGGGGGTGGTCAGCGTGTCCTCGAGCGTGTCGTGGAGCAGCGCCGTGACGATCGTCTCGCTGTCGAGATGCAGGTCGGTCAGGATGCCCGCGACTTCGACCGGATGGCTGAAATAGGGGTCGCCCGAGGCGCGCTTCTGGCTGCCGTGCTTCTGCACGGTGAAGACATAGGCGCGGTTGAGCAACGCCTCGTCGACGTCGGGGTCGTAAGCGCGCACGCGCTCGACAAGTTCATATTGCCTGAGCATCAAGCCCAATGTCGTTCATGCGGGCGCAATTGCAATGCGAAATTTGCTTGCGCCGAGTACGGGGGCGCCGCAATTTTGCTAAGCCTCGTTAAAAGCTTCGTTCACCGGAGTGGACCGGGCGGCGGCGGAGAGGGGAGAGCGTTCGCGCGCCACCCGGTCGGTCGGCTTATTTCACGCCGTTGCAGCGTGCGAGATCGTCGGCCTCGAGCGGCTTGCCGTCGGCGACGAAGCTCTTCACTTCGCCGGCCTTCTTGGCGAGGCCGGTGCAGATGAGCAGCGGCCGGCTCGTGCCGCGACCGGCGCCGCAATTCGCGCCGTCGCAAACCCACACGACATCGCGCGCGACGAACTTGGCCGTCGGCGCCGGACCGGCGAGCTCGGCGCGGTAATAGCTGCCGCTGGCGGCGTTCGCCGCGACGGGGGCAAGCGCGCCAAGGCCGGCGAGCATGGCGCCGGCGACCGCCAGCAGAGGCGCCGGCGAAGAAAGCTTGATCATGGGGAGTCCTTCCTGTTTTGCGCAACCCGAAGGGTTGCAAAATGCAATTGGGTTTGCGGGTTGCAAAATGCAACTAAGGATCCATATTTTTTTGTGCGAGGGGCAAAATTACGTTAGGGCATGGGGCATGGGAAAATTACGCGAACCGCTGAACGATATTTACGGCAACAATTGCGCGCTGCCGCTCGCGCTCGAGGCGATGGGCGAGCGCTGGTCGTTCATGATCCTTCGCGCCGCGTTCAACGGGGTCCATCATTTCGAGGAATTCCAGCAGGAGCTCGGGATCGCGCGCAACATCCTGTCGAACCGGCTGTCGAAGCTGGTCGACCATGGCATCATGGCGCGCGAGGTGATGGCCGAGGATCGCCGGAAGGTGCAGTATCAGCTCACGCAGAAGGGCATCGAACTGCTGCCCGCGATGATCGCGCTGCGCCAGTGGGGAGAGAAATGGGGCGCGGGCGTGCCTTCGACCCCCGTGCTCGTCGACACACGCGACGAGCAGCCGATCGGACCGGTGACGATCACCGCGCACGACGGCCGCTCGCTGGCTTATGGCGAGCTGGTCTGGAAGCATCGCTCCGAATTGCAGCCGCTCGGTCAGGCGCGCGTGCGAATGGCGGCGGTCGCGGCCGAATGATCGCTGCCGCCGCGCGCGCAAAGCTTTTGATCCAGCCCCGTTGACCATGGCGACCAAGCCCGCCTCCGCATCCGTGTCCGCATCCTCCTCGATGCCTTTGTTCGGCTTTTCGTCGCCGGGTCCCTTTTTCGGCAACAAGGTGCGCGCCTTCTGGAATCTCCAGATCCTCGGCTGGTCCGCATGGCTCGGTCTGCGCGGGGTGTCGGGTCTCGCCAACGGCCAGCCCTTCACCTTCCTGATCCCGCAGACGATTTCGGCGATCACCGGCTTCTCGCTGACGCTGATCCTGTCGGTCTGCTATCGTGCGCTGATCAACCGGCGGCCGATCCTGATGTGGGGGGTCAGCTTCGGGCTCGCGGGCCTCGCCGTCGCGCTCTGGGCGTTCATCGACGCATGGGTCGCGCAGATCCAGAATCCGGCGAGCGAGGCGGGCTTCACCAGCCTGCTCCTCGGCGCGATCTATATCGATGCAACCTCGCTCGGCGCCTGGTCGGCGCTTTATTTCGCGATCAACTATTTCCTCCAGCTCGAGGAACAGAACGACCGGATGCTGCGGCTCGAGGCGCAGGCGGCGTCGGCGCAGCTCGCGATGCTGCGCTACCAGCTGAACCCGCATTTCCTGTTCAACACGCTGAACAGCATCTCGACGCTGGTGCTGCTCAAACAGACCGAGCCCGCGAACGCGATGCTCTCCCGCCTGTCGGCCTTCCTGCGCTACACGCTGGCGAACGAACCGACCGCGCAGGTGACGCTGGCGCAGGAGATCGAGACGCTGAAGCTCTATCTCGATATCGAGAAGATGCGCTTCGAGGACCGGCTGCGCCCGCACTTCCACATCGACCCCGCGGTCCAGCGCGCGCGCCTGCCCTCGCTGCTGCTCCAGCCGCTGATCGAGAATGCGATCAAATATGCCGTCACGCCGCAGGAGGAAGGCGCGGACATCACGCTCTCGGCTCAGCTTGCCGGTCAAAACGTCCGGATCACCGTGTCGGACACGGGGGCAGGATTGTCAGAGGGGGGTGTTGATCCCACCACTGGCGTGATTGCAACGGAATCGACCGGTGTGGGTTTAGCCAATATCCGGGACCGGATGGCGCAGGCTTATGGCGACCAGCAGCGGTTCGAGGTGCAGTCGGGCGCCGACGGAGGTTTCACGGTGATTATCGAGTTTCCTTTTCAGCCCGATGGACAAGTGACGACGATTGGAACCGAACGGACATGACGATCAGAACCATCCTGGTGGATGATGAAAAACTGGCGACCCAGGGCCTGCAATTGCGGCTCGAAGCGCATTCCGATGTCGAGGTGGTCGACACCGCGCAGAACGGCCGCGAGGCCATCAGAAAGATCAAGACGCATAAACCCGACTTGGTGTTCCTCGACATCCAGATGCCGGGATTTGACGGCTTTTCGGTGATCCAGGGCCTGATGGAGGTCGAGCCGCCGCTGGTCGTCTTCGTTACCGCCTATTCGGACCATGCCATCCGCGCGTTCGAGGCGCAGGCGGTCGATTATCTGGTCAAGCCGGTCGAGCCCGAGCGGCTGGCCGACGCGCTCGACCGTGTCCGCCAGCGCCTCGCCGAAAAGCGCGGCGCGGCCGAGGTCGAGCGGCTGAAGACCGTGCTCGCCGAGGTCGCACCCGAGGCGGTGGAGGATTATGACGCCGAGGTTCAGGCCGACGCGCACGCCGCCGACCGCTATGAAAAGATGATCAACATCAAGGACCGCGGCCAGATTTTCCGCGTCGACGTCGACAGCATCGAACGCATCGACGCCGCGGGCGACTATATGTGCATCTACACCGCCGACAATTCGCTGATCCTGCGCGAGACGATGAAGGATCTGGAAAAGCGGCTCGATCCGCGCAACTTCCAGCGCGTCCATCGCTCGACGATCGTGAATCTCAGCCAGGTCAAGCAGGTCAAGCCGCACACCAACGGCGAATGCTTCCTCGTGCTGGGATCGGGCGCGCAAGTGAAGGTCAGCCGCAGCTACCGCGACGTGGTGGCGCGGTTCGTCCACTGATTTTCGCTGCCTGACGGCACCGGCGGCACCGGCCCGCTCCCGCGCAGCGGGAACAAACGGCTAAAGCTGATGCCCTGTCCGGTCGCGCTTGGTCGCGAGATATTGCTCGTTATACTTGTTCGTCGGCAGCGCGAGCGGGATGCGCTCGACGACCTCGACGCCTTCCTTCTCGAGCCGTGCGACCTTCTCCGGATTGTTGGTCATCAGCCGGATACGCGGGATGCCCAGCAACTCCAGCATCCGTCCCGCAATCGCAAAATCGCGCGCCTCGACCGGAAAGCCCAGCCTGAGGTTGGCGTCGACCGTGTCATACCCCTGGTCCTGCAGCGCATAGGCGCGCAGCTTGTTGACGAGCCCGATCCCCCGCCCCTCCTGCCGGAGGTAGAGGAGCACGCCCCACGGCGCATCGGCCATCGCGTGCAGCGCGGCATGAAGCTGCGGGCCGCAATCGCATTTGAGGCTGCCGAGCACGTCGCCGGTCAGGCATTCGCTGTGCAGGCGGACCACCGGCGGATTGTGATCGCGCTTGCCGATGACGAGCGCGACATGGTCGGAGGCTTCCTCGGGGCTACGGAAGGCGACAATCTCCGCCGTTTCGCTCGCCTCGACCGGCAAACGCGCACGTGCCGCAATCTCGAGCCGCGCCGGGTCGAGCAGCGCCGCGACGTCCTCGACCGAACATTGGGTTTCCGCCGCACCCTTCGCTTCACGGACCAAAAAGGCGGGGAGCAGACCGGCGTGGCGCGCCATCGTCATCGCCGCGCTGGCGGCCGCCTCGCCGCCGGTTGCGATCGTCTGGAACGGCCCCTTGAGCGGGTGAGCGAGATCGAGCGCGGGGTCGGCGATCGCCAGCGCGGCCGCGACGCTGTCGGTCGCGCCCGCGAGCCGCACCGGCCCCGGCGTCGCGGCGGGGCGCTGGTTGGTGAGCTTGAGCGTCACGGCGCGTTCGCCCGACAGCAGCAGATCCTTGCTGCCGAAGTCGGCCAGCGCCGTGTCGCGCGCGCTCTCGACCGCGAGCAGATCGAGCGTGCCGTCGGCGCCGGTCACGCGGAACGGCCAGCCGCGGCGTAGCGCATCGATCGCGCGCGCGGCCCTCCGCGCGTGCGGCTGGTCGGCGATCTCGCTCAAAAGGCGAACTCCGTGACGATGGGGATGTGATCCGACGGGCGCTCCCAGCTCCGCGCGGGCTGGACGGTCCGGTGCGCGACCGCCTTTGCCATCAGGTCGGGGGTGACCCACATATGGTCGAGCCGACGGCCGCGATTCGAGGCCTCCCAGTCCTTTGCGCGGTAGCTCCACCAGGTGAAGAGCGGGGTCGGCGCCTCGATAAAGTGGCGGCCGAGGTCGACCCAGTTCGACGCGGACTGCAACCGCGCAAGCGTTTCGACCTCGACCGGGGTGTGGCTGACGACATCGAGCAAGGCCTTGTGGTTCCAAACGTCGCTTTCGAGCGGCGCGACATTGAAGTCGCCGGTCAGGATCGTCGGCGTATCGACGAGCGTTGCCGACCATTCGGTCATGCGGCCGAAAAAGTCGAGCTTTTGTCCGAACTTCGGGTTGAGGTTGCGGTCGGGAATATCCCCGCCGGCGGGGATATAGACATTGTCGAGCCGCACGCCCGACGGCAGCGTTACGCCGATATGGCGCGCCTCGCCATTCGCCTGCCAGTCATATTTGCGCACCTCGGTCAGCGGCACGCGGCTGATCGTCGCGACGCCATGGTGCATCCGCTGGCCGTTGGTGACGATATGGGTGTAGCCGAGCTGTTCGAACATGGCCTTCGGGAAAAGGCCGCACTCGACCTTCGTCTCCTGCAGGCAGAGCACGTCGGGCGCTTCCTCGCGCAGGAATTTCTCGACGATCCCGATGCGGGCGCGGACGCTGTTGATGTTCCACGAAGCGATGCTGAAGGTCATTCGGCTGGCTCTATCGGCGCAGCGCGTCGTTAGCAACGGAGCGCGAGCGGCAAAACGACACGCGCAAACATAAACCCCCGTTCCAGGGGCGGTGGAACGGGGGTTCAAGGTCAGCGTTCGTCACGCTCTTGAATGAAGAGGCCTGGCATTCCGGCTGGGGCAACAGGGGGAAACCCAAATCCGGAGGCCGTGGCGGCGTCTTCGAGAGTTGTTTAGCCCGGTTTCCCTGTCGCCAAGCTGAACAACGTGCCGTCTGCTGTCGTTCGTCGGCTCTGAAGCGCCGTTCGTCGAAGCATTCCGATCACACCTTCTTGCGCGGACGCGGATCGGTCCATTTGAAGGCGGAATCGGCGACCGCGACGTTGAACCTCTGATTGCTGAGGTCGATGCGCGTGCGGTTGTTCTGCGAATCGAGCGCCACCCAGCCGCGCAGACGCAGGCCGGCTGGCGCCGACCCGTCGCGGATGAACACCATGGTGATCGTGCCATATTCGGGTCGCTTCGGATCCTTGACCTCGACGCTCAGCACCTCGTCGCTGCCGGTCGGAATCACCTTCGCATATTTCGACAGGTCGCGTTCGGGATCGAGCAGCGCGCCGAGCGGCGAATTCTTGACCGGCCAGCTTTGCACCTGCTTCACCTGATAGTCGATCATCGTCAATCGGCTGCCGTCGCCGACGATCAGCAGCGGGACATCCTTCTGATACTGGAAGCGGATCTTGCCGGGACGTTTCAGGGTCAGCTTGCCCGACAGGCGCTGGCCGTTGCGGTCGGTCTGGACGAAATCGGCGGTCATCGAGCTCGTCGCCTTGAGGTGCGACTGCACCGACGCCAACGCGCTGGCCGACTGTGCGATCGCGGGGGCGGCGATCGCAAAACCCGCGGCGAGCGCGGGAACGAAGGTGAAGGCGGCAAGACGGGTGAGCTTGGTCTGGAAGATCATCTGGCTCTCTATTCTGCTATTGGGCGGCCGAGCATGCCATGCGGGCATTGAACCCGCCCTGAACTGCACCTTCAACAAAATGTCAGGCGGCAACTTCGGTTCCGGGCGATGGAAAAATCGCATTGGCCGAGGATATCCATGCCGACGCTGGCATCGAAATGCTCGCTGGGCCCAAAGCGGAGACCCATTATGCCATCGAATACATAGGGAAAGGAAGGCTGGATCCGGTCCGATGTGTCGGCGAACAGCCCGATACGGAAAACGAACGTGTCGACCATGGCCTCGCCGTGTGCAGCCTTTACCAGCCGCTTCCCAACCGGAGCCAAATCGAGCGCTTCGACGACTGCCGGCATGATCCCGCTCGACGTCGCGCCGGTATCGACCAGCGCCGTTACTGGATGGAAACGAAGATCGGCCGGATCGTCGGCCCGCAGAATCGCGGCGGGAATGACGATGCGGCGGCCATCATGCCGCCACTCGATTTCAGGCATGCGACCAGACGCCCAAATCAATGGGTTCGTCGTTGACCTCCTGGATCGAGAAGAGCGCGTCGGGAAATCGTTCTTTCCCCGCAATCAGCGCCGCGCCGGGGAATTCAAAGAAGTCGATGATCTGACCGTGGCGCAGCAGCGCAAATTCCCCTCTATGCGAGGTCAGACTCGCATGCAGCTGGCGCTGAAACGCATCAAAATTGGCATCAATCTCGGATCGAATGCTAGTCATGTCGCTATCCCCCGCAACCACAGCCTAGGTGGTCGCAAATCACTGGCAAGCTCGCCGCGGCGAAGCGTTGCCGACATGAGTCTGGCCGAGATCATCTTGGCTGGCCATATTGATCGGTCAGCACGTCGCGGCGGCCGACATGGTTCGGCGCGCTGACAATGCCTTCCTCTTCCATCCGCTCGATCAGGCGCGCCGCGCTGTTGTAGCCGATCCGCAACTGTCGCTGCAGCCAGCTCGTCGAGGCCTTCTGGCTTTCCGCGACGATCTGGCATGCCTTGGCATACATGCGGTCCTCTGCGCTGTCGCCGCCCGCCGGGGCGCCTTCCATCGCGAAGCCGCCGTCCTCGGGGTCTTCGGTGACGCTCTCGATATAGTCGGGACGGCCCTGCCCCTTCCAGTGATCGGCGACCGCGCGCACTTCGTCGTCGGAGACGAAGGGACCGTGGATGCGCGTGATCTGCTTGCCGCCGGGGACATAGAGCATGTCGCCCTTGCCGAGCAACTGTTCGGCGCCCGCCTCGCCCAGAATGGTGCGGCTGTCGATCTTCGAGGTGACGTTGAAACTGATGCGTGTCGGCAAATTCGCCTTGATGACGCCGGTGATGACGTCGACCGACGGACGCTGCGTCGCGAGGATCAGGTGGATGCCCGCCGCGCGCGCCTTTTGCGCCAGGCGCTGGATCAGGAATTCAACCTCCTTGCCCGCGGTCATCATCAGGTCGGCAAGCTCGTCGACCACCACCACGATCTGCGGCAGCGGCGCATAGTCGAGCGTCTCTTCCTCATAGACCGGCTGGCCGGTGTCGGGATCGTAGCCGGTCTGGACGCGGCGCCCCAAGGACTTGCCCTTGGCGAGCGCGCCGCGCACCTTGTCGTTGTACGAGGCGAGGTTGCGCACCGACAGCGACGACATCATCCGGTAGCGATCCTCCATCTGCTCGACCGCCCATTTGAGCGCGCGGATCGCCTTCTTGGGTTCGGTAACGACGGGCGCAAGCAGGTGCGGGATATCGTCATAGACGCTGAGTTCCAGCATCTTGGGATCGATCATGATCATCTTCACCTGATCGGGGCCGAGGCGATAGAGCAGCGACAGGATCATCGCATTCAGCCCGACCGACTTGCCCGACCCCGTCGTCCCCGCGATCAGGAGGTGCGGCATCGGGGCGAGGTCGGCGATCACCGGGTCGCCGCTGATGTTCTTGCCGAGGATGATCGGCAGCGCGCCGGTCTGGTCCTGGAACAGCGCGCTGCCGATGATTTCGTGCAGCACCACCGCCTCGCGGTGCGCGTTGGGCAGTTCGATGCCGATCACGGTGCGGCCGGGGATCGGCGCGATGCGCGCCGACAGCGCCGACATGTTGCGCGCGATATCGTCGGCGAGGTTCGACACGCGGCTCGCCTTCGTGCCCGGCGCGGGTTCGAGTTCGTACATGGTGACGACGGGGCCGGGACGAACCGCGGTAATCACGCCCTTGACCTGGAAATCCTCGAGCACCGATTCGAGCAGGCGCGCATTGCGTTCGAGCGCCGCCTTGTCGATCGCGCCCGCCTGCCGCTCGGGCGCGGGGGCGAGCAGGTCGATCGAGGGAAGCTGATAGTTGGTGAACAGTTCGGTCTGCGGCTTCGCCTTGGGCTTCGACGGCGCGGCGCGCTGCACCGGTTCGGCGATCTCGGGCGGAGCACGGTCGATCGGCTCGGCGCGCGGGCGCGGGCGGATCACGCGCTCCATCAGATTGGGCGCCTTGACGGTGCCGTCGTCGGTGCGCGCGGGGTCGACAATCCGCCCCCCCTCGGCCGCCGGAAGCCTAAGCCGCGACGCCCAGCCCTTTTCGAGCCGCAGCGCACGGAAGGCGAGCCAGAGGCCGATCCCGACGAGCAGCAGGATCGTCCCGAAGCGGGCGAGCGCGGCGACGGGGTCGCCCGCCAGTTCGAACAGGGGCGCCACCGCCCCGCCGACGACGAGCGCGATGATGCCGCCCCAACCCGCGGGCATCGGCGCGCCGTTCGCGGGCGCCCATAGTTCGGCGCCGAGCCCGACGAGCAATATACCCGCAAAACTATAGGCGAGCTGTCGCGGCCAAAAAGGTTGCGGCTCGCCCGACCATAGCCGCCACGCCATGATCCCGAGCAAGGGGAGCAGCAGCACGATCGGGGCGCCGCCGATCGACAGGCCAAGGTCGGCGAACCACGCCCCGGCGCCGCCCATCCAGTTCGCGGCATTGCCGTTCGCGGCGGTATTGAGCGCCGCATCGGTGCTGTCATAGGTCAGGAAGGCGAGGGTCAGGAAAATCGTGAAGGCGGCCAGCCCCACCGCCCCGGCTATGACGAGGCTGCGCGCGATGCTCTGGCGAAAAATAGTGCGCCAATCGGCCTTTCCGGCGACGGGCTTGCGGCTGGCCATGCTGTTTTCGGTCCCCATGGGTGAGTGCAGGGCGATATGCGCACGGGGCGGACTCGCCGTCAAGCGAGCAGGGGTCGGGACGCTTGTTCAACGGCCCCCTTGCCTGGCCTGCGACGTTCAGTTCGGGTAAAGCAAGGGCGGCCGCCACGCCGCCTGATCGACCTCGTCGCGGACCTTGTACAGCTGGCCCTTGCTGTTGAGGAACAGCTTCTCCATCTCGCTCCGCGTGAACGGACGCGAACCGACGCGGCCGAACACGGCGATCTGCCCCCCGCTCTCGTCGACTGCGCGGTCGCGGTCGAGACCCTTCGACAGCGCGATCGCCGGCGACGGGGTCCTCGCCCACGCGATCAGCTCGGGCGTCGGCTTCGGAGAGAAGCCGTAAAGGCCGGGATTGTCGGGGCTGGTCAGCTGCAGCACCTTGATGCCGTTCCGGCCGTCGGCGACATAGGCGAAGAGCGAGGCGTTGGTCGACGCGACGATTACATCCTCGGCATCGTTCAGCTTGCCGTCGAAGGTCAGCGCGGGCCAGACCACCGGCGCCGCGGGCCGCGTCACGTCGACGATCACCAGCCCGTCGGCCTTCGCCGCGACATACATATACGTCCGCGCGAGATAGATTTTCCGCGCATTGGCAAGCCGCACATTGCCTTCTGGCACCGGCACCGGCTGCGCCATATTGGTGATGTCGAACAGGCTGACACCGCCGGCATCGGTGACCCAGAGGTAGCGGAACTGCACCGCGCTGGCGCGCGCGTCGGTCAGCGGCAATTGCGCCGTGACCTTGGGTTCGAGCGGCGCCGACAGGTCGACGACGACGAGCCCCGCATCGGTGGTGACATAGGCGTAATTGCCGGCCAGCGTGACATGCCTCGCGCCCTTCAGGACATTGTCCGGATTCCACGTTAGCGCGCGCGTCAGCTTGTTGTCGCGGAATTCGCCGTTCGCCATCGTGTCGATATCGACGAGGACCAGCCCCTCGACGCTGTCGGTGATGACGGCGTAGCGATAGAGCGGGTGAAAGGCCTGCTCGTGATTCTCGGGGAAATCCTTCACGATATGGTCGTTGCGCGAGATGCTGATCGGCTGGTTGGTGCCGATCGCCATGCAGGTTGCGTTGGTCGTCTTCACATGCGTGTCGTGCCCCAGCGGCGAGAAAGGCGCGCGGACGATGCGTTCGGAGAAACCCTTGTTGCCGATCGAGGCGACGTCATAGACGCGAAAGCCGCCCTTGCCCTCGGCGACGAACATATATTCGCCGCGCTGTTGCAGGCAGTTCACGCGGCCGCTCGTGCCCTGGTTGATGTTCGCGAATTCCTCGAGCGCATATTTCTCGCCCGAAATCTTCTTGTCGAACACCTTGCCGCGCACCCAGTTCTTGAGCTCGCGACCGTTCTGGTTGACGTGCATGTCCCAATAATCGGGATAGGCATATTTCTGGAGATAGCTGCCGATCACCGCCTGCGGCTCGTCCCATTCGGTGACGCGCGTCGCCTGGAAACTGTCTTCCTGTCCCGACCAGACGTTGAGCCCGACGAAGTTCACGAAATTGGTGCCCATCAGCAAGAGCTGCGACATGATCGCATTATTGTCGTCGGCTTCGGACAGGTGGCAGTCGGTGCATTGCTTGGTTTCCTGCCGCCGTACCGTGTGCGGGAAGTGCGGTGCGAAGGCCTGGCTCGAGAAGCCCGCGGCCGAAATCGGCGGCTGCTGCACATAGATCCGCTCGCGATTGAGGTTTGTCGACGACAGGATCAGTGCCGAGGTAGATCGTACCGGCGTGATGATCCCGCGCACCTCGCCGTTCGGACCGGGTTCGCCGGGCTTGGTCAGCATGTGGCGGCCGAGCTGGAACATCTCGTCGCGCGCCACTTGCGGGTTGTAGGTCGCAAAGTTGCGCGTCTCCTCCCCCTCGAAATGGTGCATCTTGGTCTTCCAGTTCGCCTCGATCGGCAAATGGCAGCCGCCGCAACTCGTCGTCCAGGAAAGGTGGCAGGTGAAGCAGGTCATCTTGTCGTCGCCGTGCGCGCGATCCTCCTTCGCGACGCCGGGGCCCCATTCGAACTTGCCGTCGTCGGCACCCGAGCGCGACATCAGTTTCGCGCGCGCCGCCTTGGCATTGAAATGCGGCCCCGGGGTCACCGCCTGCTTGACGAGGCTCACCTGCCATTCGAGCTTCGGATCGACGATCGAGCGCTGGATCAGGCCGGTGACCTCGCCATCGTCGTTATACTGGAATTCGAAGCGGCGGCGGCCGTCCGAATTGCGGAGCAGCGCCAGATTGGTGCCCTGCGGCCGCGCCGCGACGTTCGACGTCAGCAGGTTCGGCAGCGCGTCGGCGGTGCCGTGGCAATCCTTGCACCCGATCTCGACCGCGTTCGCGACCTCGCCCTGGATATAGCCGTTGCCATGCGCATCCTGCGCGAAGTGGCAGTCGGCGCACTGCATCCCCTTTTCGGCATGGATGTCCATCATGTGCACCGCCTTGCCGGGGTTGAGGCCCGGCGGCACGAATTTGCCCTCGCGGCCGTCGGGGGCCGCGGTCGACAGGCAGAGCTCGCGCTCCTTCGCCTCGGTATAGTGGCTGCAGCTCTTGCGCCATTTCTCGGGATCGGCGGGGTCGACAATATGCGCCTTGTCGGTGCCATAGGTCGACATATTGCCCTCGGCATCGAGCAGATTGCCGTTGCGGTCGCGCTTGAAGATGCCGCGGAAGTTCCAGCCGTGGCCGTGATAGTCGGCGAACTGGGTGTTCTGGTTGGTGTCGTTGACGTCATAGACGTCGCGCAGGAACTCGACGTCGGACCATAGCCCGCGCGTCGCCGCCCCCTCGGGATTGCGTTCGAGCGTCTTGTGGACCTCGGCCGCGGTCGGATAATGCTGCTGCTTGTATTTCTTCTGATAGTCCTCGTCGCTCATCCCCGGCGGGCGCGGCGCGGTGCTGTTCGGTCCCGGCCACATCTGCGGCGCGTCGGATTCATAATCCCACATCGTGTAGCCGAGATAGGAGTTCAGGAAGATGTTCGGCTGGTGCATGTGGCAGGTCATGCACTGCGCGGTCGGGATCGCCCGCGTGAAGGCGTGGCCGATCGGGTGGCCCGATTCGAGGCGTTCCTTCTTTGCCTGGGCCGGCGGTCCGGCCTTTGCGGCGGCGGGGTCGACGAGCGCGCCATGCTGGTCGGGATCGGGAGCATGCTTCGCACCGTCACCATGGTCCGAACCGCCGCTGCCGTGACCGTCGCCGTGCCCGCCGCCATGTTCGTCGCTTTCGGGCTTCCACTTGCGGTCGCGGATCGTCGGGTCGACCGTCGCCGTCTCGCCGTCGCGGCCGTATTGCGCATAGATCAGGCTGTGCCGCGGCTCGCGGTCGTTGGCGTAGATGACGTGGCATCCCGCGCAGCCCGAATGGCGATAGTCGCCCGGCTGGTCGTTGGTGCCCATGAACCACATGAAGGGATCGTTGAGGCGCGTCTTGTGGATGTTGAGCACCGGGATCGCGACGCGCAGCCCGGTGCCGGGGCCACGGTTCGACTGTTTGAGATCGGGCCGGCCCGGCTCTTCGAGCCGCTGGATGCTGCCCGTCGGGTTCGGCAGGCCGATTTCCGCGAACTGGGTGTTGATATTGCGTCCGCCGCGCTCGAACACGCGGAAGACGTCGCCGGGCGGAATCACGCTCCAGCGCGGGAGCGGATACATTTTTGCGAGCGCGCCGCGCTTCTTCTCGGCGTCGGTCAGGATCTTGTCGAAACCGAAGCTCGGCTTGCACGCCTCGGCATATTCCTCTTTCGTCAGCCGCGACGAGGGCGAAAGGAGGCACGCCGGCTTGCCGTCGCGCGTATAGGCCTCACCGAATATATAGTTCTTATAGGGGACGATGCCGTTGTTATACGCCGCGCCGCCCCACAGCATCGCGCCGGTCGACATCAGCGAACGCTCGGTCGCCTCGATCACCTCGAGGTGGCAGGCTCCGCATGCTTCCCGCGCGACGCGATAGTCGCTGGGGTTCACGAAGCGGATATATTCGGGCGCTTCCTTGTTGAGCAGCGTATAGCTGCGCTTCGGGTTCGCGGGACTGTCGCCCCACGCGCCGGGCAGGGTCGGTTGCGGGTGCGCGGCCTTCTTCGCTGCGAGATTATAGGCGCTTTCATAGCCGAGTTCGGGTTTGCCGAAGGCTGCGGGCGAGGTCGAATCGCCGCCGTGGCAATCGGTGCAGCCGAGCCTCACCGCGGGCGTCTTGTGCATCGTCGGCTGGTCGGTGCGGACGTGGCAGCTGTAGCAACCCGCCGATTTCTCGGCCATCTCGGCCTCGCTCTGCTCCTTCGGCGCGGGCGGGGTGAAGCGATAGACGACCTTGACCGGCTTTTCCTCCTCCGACGCGCGTACCGCCTGACCGCCGAACGCCAGCGCCATCACCAGAAAAGCGAAGAGAGCGAAGAGCTTGCGCGCCATCGGTCAGAAACTCACGATCACATTGGCAAGGATCGAGACATAGGCCTTGTCGCGTTCCTTGTTGTCGAACAAATCCTTGAACCCCTTACCCGGAAGGAGAACCGCGGCGCTGAGGCGCCCGACGATATTCTGCGTCGCCTTCGGTCGCCAGATCCCCGCCACCGACAGGTCGAACCCGATATCCTTGGGGATCGAGCCCTCGACGCGGAGGTTCTGGAGCACCTTCGTATTGTCGAACCAGAGGTGGTTGGCGTTGAAGCTGACGCGCGTTTCGGGCGAGAGGTCGAAATCGGCGCCCGCGCCGACGAACACCGTGCCCGGATTGTTGAAGTTCGACTGCCCCTCTTCCTTCGACGAGCGCAGCGAGTTCAATATGCCGTTGCGGCCATTGATCGAGATGACGCGCCCGCCGCCCGCGAAGGGAATCGTCTGGCGAATCCAGTAGCTGGTGTCGGCGCCGCCGAAGATCGGATTTTCGAAGATCGCGTCGAACCCGCCCTCGACATTGTTGTACGGGTTGCGGTCGCCGCTGGCGTAGAGGCCCGAGAGGCGGAAGCGCATCCAGTCATGGTCGTAGCTGAGTTCGGCCGCGGCAAAGCCCGCGCGGATCTTTGCGGGTTTGCTGGTGAAGAAGCTGTTCCGGTCCTCGCCGAGCGCTGCATAGAAGCTTGCCGTGACGTTGATCCGCCCGATGCGGCCGTCGGCGCTGTAGCCGAGATAGGCGACGTCATATTCGCGACCGCGCAGATCGCCGAGCAGCGCCGGCCGCACAGGGAAACCGTTATGGTCGATCTGCACGTCCTTCTTTTCGCGGTTCATATTGTAGGTCACGCTGACCTGGCTGGTCAGCCCGACGAACGGGAAATCCTGACGATAAAGATTAGCGGTGAAGATGAAATCGTCGCGCGGCGTCTGGGTGATATCATTGAGGCCGCTGTTGGTATCCTTCTCGAGCCGCCAGAAGGCCGCAACATTATATTGAAACCGGTTGTTGTCGCGGTTGCCGAACAGGCGGATGCCGAGCTGGCTGTCGTTGAACAGAAAGCCGCGGAAATCGCTCTGGAACGGCTGGATGCCGATGCGGATCGAATGGAAATCGTAGCGGTCGCTGTCGTTGCCGAGGTGCTTGTCGACGAACAGTTCCTGCACGCCGAGGAAGCTGTCGTAGCGGTGGCTCGGTTTCGACGGACGCACGTCGAGGACGCGCCGTTCGGGCACGTCGACATAATTGGCCTGATAGGCGAGCGTCACGCGATATTCGATGTCGGGCGGCTTGAACGCGGTCGATCCCTTGATCAGCGCGGCGCCGGCGATGAAGGTCTGCGCGAACACAAAGCTGCGGTTCTTGCCGAACACGTCGATGCTGCCGGGGCGCGAAGTCGTCTGGACGCCGACGGGGATCGGGAAGGTGCGCGGTTCGAACACCGTGTCGGACACGGCATTGGCGACAAAGAACCAGTCGTCGCCCTTGATCGGCAACCATTTGACCTTGTCGCGGTTGATCGGCCGGTCGCCCTTCAACGTATTCTGGTGATAGGGGTCGAACCAGCGTTCCTTGACGACGCCCAGCGTCTCGATCAGCCGCCAGCGGTCGGGGACCGGAAGCTGGTCCTCGATCCCCGGAAAGGCCTGCGGCGGCGGCGGGCGCAGTGCGCCGACATTGTCCTGGGTCAACTGGTCGGGAAGGTCGGGAATATAGCCGGGGCGGCGTCGCCCCTCGATGATCTGGGTGACGAGATCGTCCTTGATCACCTCCTGCCAGTCGACGGGGGGCGGCGGCGGCGTCAGTTCCTCGACCGGCGGCGCCTCCGCACCCTGGGCAATGCTTTCGTCAGCCGTGACCGGATCGGCCGCAGGCGGCGCAGGAGGCACCTCGGCCGCGGACGCGCCTTGCGCCGCGAGGGTCGCAATGATCGGCAGCAGGCTGACGTCGACGCTCACCCGCTAAAGCCCCTGACAGACATTTTGCTGATTGGTGTCGAGGAAGGGCGCGAACGGACAGCCGACATAACGCAGCCGCACTGTCTTGCCGTCGGCGAGCGTCACGACGACATTGTCCGACCGGATCGCCATCGGGGCATTGCCGATCCCGCCGACCCTCGCCCCGCCATTATGCGTGCCGAGGAAGCTGATCATATCGTCCTGGTCGATACCGTCGCCCGACACGCCGATACCTCCCACCAGCGTGCTGCCGCGATAGATCGGCACCGAGCCGGGAAAGATCTGGATGCCGTTCTGCAGCCGGTTCTGTCCCGCAGCGACATCGGGCAGGGTCGTGCAACGCGCCGGCGTGTCGGGATTCGCGCCCTGCAGGAAACCGACATGCTGGCCGAGGTTGCCGATGATCAGCGCCGACTGGAGCCCGGTCGAGAAGGGGTTGAATTGCGCGATCGGGCGCGAGAAAGGGCCGTTCGGTCGCCCGACTTCGCCATCGGGGAAATAGGGGCGCGACAGATTGCCGCCCGCGCGGTCGGGAAAGGCGATCGTTCCCGTCAGCGCCGCCGGATTGTTCAGGAACGTTCGCACCGCGGTCACGAACTGCCGGATATCGGCGCTGGCATTGGCGCTGAGTTCGGCGCCTGCGTTGGGGTTCGAGAAAAAGGCGGCCGTGCGTGCCTTCTGCAACGACACATCGGACCCGAAGATCGGGGCGTCGGGCGAGCGGACCATGCCGAGCGGGGTGCCGAAGGTGTCGACGACGGTGATCGTGACCTGCGCGCGACTGTCGAGCGGTTTGCGGATCTGCGCGCGCGCGCGGCTCATCACCGTGAACGCCTCTTCGAGCACCGCGCGCACTTCGGCCTGCGAAAGCGGGGTGGCGACCGCCGCGCCGTCGGTGGCCGCGCGGATCGGATAGCGGTTGTTACCGCTGCCGTCGGTGAAGATGAACGCATCGCGGTTCGAGAATTCTGCCGGCGTCGAGGCACGAATGCCCGACGCCTCGGTGCCATAGGCAACGCCGGCCGTGACAGCCGCGGCGGCATAGCCGGGAACCGCGACGAGATTGCCCGCGGTTCCATTGAAAGAGGCGAAGCTGGCGCCGCCGCTCGACATCACGCCGGCCAAGGTCGCGTCGGAGAAGCGCAAGGTCGTGCCATCGACGCTGATTTTGTCGGCGGTGATCGCCGCCGGCGCCTCGAATCCCCGCGTGCCGGCGAGCGCGATGAACTCCTCGGGATCATTCTCGACATCGAGGATATTGGGGTCGCTGCCATAGACGCCGTCGCCCATCACGCCGATGCCGCCGACGAGCACGCCATTCTTGTAGAGCGGTAGCCCGCCCGCATCGGCGGCGAGGCCGAGCGGCGAGCGTTTCGGCCCGATCAGCGCGGCGTTGCCCGCGGCGCCGAAGCGCGACGAGAAATCGCTGCACGGAAGCTGGCTGAACTGCACCCCGAACAGCGGCCCGCTTTCGAGCCCGACAGTGGTCGGCGCGGGCGGGAAATGTTCCTGGACGATCTGGCTCGCGGTGCGCGTCGAAAAGGCGTTGCCGCCGCTCGACAGATAGGCGCCGGTGATCGCCTTCGCGATCGCGCCGCCCTCCGCCGGGAAGGTGACATTCTGGGCGTCGATATTCTGGCCGTTCGGCGCGGGCGACGTGGTCGCGGTCGGCCGGGCGCCGTTCATTCGGAAGACCGCGAGGACGTTGCCGACGCGGTCGGTCACCGCGATCACCGACGGCAACCCGCGCGCCTGCGCCTCCGATATCGCATTGGCGAGGATCGTCTGGACCTCGGTCACGCTCAGCGATTCGGCAGCGGGCGGCGTGAACAGCCCGCCGGTCGGTGTCGGGGTGGGTGTCGGCGTCGGCGCCGGGGTCGGCGTGCCGCCGCCTCCCCCGCCGCCGCCGCAGGAGGCGAGCAGGAGCGAGGCAGCCGCGACGGAGGCCACCGAACGAAAGAGGCGGGATGTGTTTTGCATATCTTTACCGCAGCGCCCCGATCGCGCGCACCGCGCTCCCCAGCGAGGCCTGGAAATCGGCAGGGCGGAACGCATTCGGATCCTTGACCGCGGTGTAGGCGCGGTCGATGTCGGCGCGGATTCCGGCGGCGGCGCCGACGGTGATCCGGCCCGACGACACCATCGCGTTGAGCAGCGTGTCGACCCCCATTACCGCCTGCTGCGACCCCGAATAATCGGTCAGCCGGTCGCTTACGGCCTTCGCCGAAATCGCATCGACAAGCGCGAAGGCGTCGGCGCCCGAAAAGCTGCGCGCGGCAAAGGCGGCCTTCAGCGCCGACACCGTCTGCTGGAGCTGCGCAGCGGCGCTCACCGCACTCGCGCGGTCGATGGTCATCGCCTTGTGGAAGGCGGCGGTCCGCACCGCGAGCTGGTCGGCGAGCGCGGGCGCCGCGACGCGTGCCGCGGCCGAGAGCATGATCAGATTCTCGTCATTATAGGGCGGCATCCCTTCGGGGATGTTCGCCCGTCCCGGATTGTCGAGGCTGGTCTTCACCGGCTTCGCCTGGTCGTAGATGCGGCGGTGGCAGCTATGGCAGTCGAGGAAGTAGAATTCGGGAAACATCCCCTCGGTCCCGCGCCGCGACTGGAAGAGCGCGAGGCTGCGTTCGAGCGCGACCGCCTGCCCGACCGCCCACATCTGGACATGGTTGGTGCGTCCCGAACCGGCGCCGAACTTGCGCCAGCCATAGTCGGCATCTTCCTGATGATGCGCCTGCAGCGAGGAGAAGAGATCGAGCTCGAACGAAATGCGCGGGTGCCCCGCCGCCATGATGCGGTGGGTGACGAACTGCCCCTCGCCCGCCGAGCCGAAGTGGCAATCGACGCACACCCCCGCGCGGACCACCGGGTCCTCGAGCTTCCAGAGCCCGGCGCGGAGGTTGGAAAGATGCTTCTCGCGCATCTCGGCATCGGGGTTGGCGTTGGCGCCCACGCCCGCATAGTGGCTCGCGATCCAGCCGCCTGCGGGCCCGTGGCACGATTCGCAGCCGACCCCGTCCTCGAGCGGAACCGACCCGCGCCGCGCGCCGCCCGGCGCGACGATCGCGCCCTGCGTGCTGTGGCAGCCGAGGCACATCGGCGCGGTGGACGGATCGCCGATCCCGAGATTCTTCGCGATGAACTGACTGCGACTGTTGCTGAGCACCGCCCAGGCGCGGCTGTGCGCGCCGCCGGGTGTCGAGGGTTCCTGCCAGCGCATCAGCTCGTCCTGGCGGACGACCGTGCCGTCGCCCTCCATCCGGCCGTGACAGGTCGACCCGGCGCACGAGGCGACCCCGGTATAACGGCCGCCGGCCTCGCCTTGCGAACGCGCGGGAGGCGCCGCGACGATCGCGGCGATCGTCAGCGCCAGCAGCAACGCCGCGAGCGTCCAGACGGTCGCCCACGGTCGTTCGCCGCGCCCCACAATCGCGTCGGTCGTCATGCCTGTGTCCCCTTTTCCCGCCTGGCGCTTTTGCGCCTAGACTGCGACTTACACCACTCCGAATGCCAACATCGCGTCGGCGACCTTCTTGAAGCCCGCGATGTTCGCGCCCTTCACATAATCGATATAGCCTCCGCCCTGGTCGCCATAGGTCAGACAGCTCTTGTGGATGCCCGCCATGATGTCCTTGAGCATCTGTTGCAGCTCTTCTTCCTTCCAGCTGCGGCGCTCGCTGTTCTGGCTCATCTCGAGGCCCGAGACGGCAACGCCGCCCGCATTCGCCGCCTTGCCGGGCGCGAACATGATCTTCGCATGCTTGAAATGATGCACGCCCTCGAGGTTCGTCGGCATGTTGGCGCCTTCGCTGACCGCGATGCAGCCGTTGGCGACCAGCGTCCTCGCATCCTCGCCGAGCAACTCGTTCTGCGTCGCGCACGGCAGCGCGACGTCGCAGGGAACGCCCCACGGGGTCTTGCCTGCGGTGAAGCTCGCGCCTTTGAACTCGTCGCAATAGTCCTCGATCCGGCCGCGGCGGTGCGTCTTGTGCGCCTTCACCCAGTCGATCTTCTCCTGCGTGATGCCGTCGGGATCGTGGATGAAGCCGCCCGAATCGGACAGGGTGAGCACCTTGCCGCCAAGCTGGACGATCTTTTCCGCCGCGTGCGTCGCGACATTGCCCGAGCCCGAGATGACGGCGGTTTTGCCGGTCAGGTCCTGCCCCTTGGCCGCGAGCATGTTGGCGAGGAAATAGACCGCGCCATAGCCGGTCGCCTCCGTGCGGATCAGCGAGCCGCCCCATTCGAGCCCCTTGCCCGTGAGGACGCCGGTGAATTCGTTGGTGATGCGCTTGTACTGGCCGAACATGAAGCCGATCTCGCGCCCGCCCACGCCGATGTCGCCCGCGGGCACGTCGACGTCGGCGCCGATGTGGCGATAGAGTTCCGTCATGAAGCTCTGGCAGAAGCGCATGATTTCGCGCACGCTCTTGCCCTTGGGATTGAAATTCGAGCCGCCCTTGCCGCCGCCCATCGGCAGTCCGGTGAGCGCGTTCTTGAAGGTCTGCTCGAAGGCGAGGAATTTGAGGACGCTTTCGGTCACGCTCGGGTGAAAGCGGATTCCGCCCTTGTACGGGCCGATCGCGTTGTTGTTCTGGACGCGCCAGCCGCGTTGCACGCGAATATTGCCGGCGTCATCCTCCCAGCACACGCGGAAGGACACGACCCGGTCGGGCTCGGCGATGCGCCGCAATATCTGTTGCGCGTGATATTCTTCCTTGTCGGCGATGAAATCGAAAATATCTTCGGCGACCTCCTGGACCGCCTGCACGAACTCATCCTGGCCGGGGTTGCGCTTTTTCACCCCTTCCATAAACGTCGGAAAGTCGACGTGATCCGAAACTGCCATGCACCCCTCCCCCTGTTGGCTGGGAAAATCGGTGCGACCCCACTGACGATTTTGTCGTTGACCGACCTCGCGGGTCGAAGGCTACACCATCGCGAGGCAAAGGCAAGACGCGAGCGCGTCGCGCCCATGTTTTTTGCGAGCCGTACGAGAGGACAAAGATGAGCGAGAGCAAGAAGATGGCAGGGGGCATGACGCCCGCCAACCGGGCGGTCCTGATCGCTGCCGCGCTGCTGCTCATCGCAGCGGTGGGCTATGCAATCTGGCGCGATTCCGCCGATTCCGCGCCGCAAAAGCCCGCCGAAGCCGCAACGTCCCCCGACGACCAGCTCGCCGCGCTCGAAGCCCGGACACGTACCGAACCGAACAGCGCCGAGGCGTGGATGCAGCTCGGTGCGGCACGTTTCGACATGGGCGAATTCGCGGGCGCGGTCGCCGCCTACGAGAAAGCGACCGCGCTTTCGTCCGACTCGGCGGGACTCTGGTCGGCGCTCGGCGAGGCGCGGGTAATGGCGAGCGAGCGCGACCCGATGCCCGCCGCGGCGCTCGCGGCGTTCAACAAGGCGATCGCGCTCGACGCCAAGGATCCGCGTGCGCGCTATTTCCTTGCGGTGAAAAAGGATATCGGCGGCGACCACAAGGGCGCGATCGAGGACTGGTTCGCGCTGCTCGCCGACACGCCGCAGGGCGCGCCGTGGGAAGCCGATCTTCGCCGCACGATCGAACAGGTCGGGGCGATCCACAAGATCGACGTCGCGACGCGGCTGCAGAACACGCGGGCGCGGGCGCTGACCCCGGACGAAATGCCGGTCGCGGCGCGCGCGATCCCGGGGCCGACGCGCGCCGACATGGAGGCCGCCTCGCAGCTGCCGAAGGGTCAGCAGGACGCGATGATCGAGGGGATGGTCAGCGGGCTCGAAGCCAAGCTGAAGGCCAATCCCAAGGACGTCGACCGCTGGATCATGCTGATGCGCAGCCGGATGACGCTGGGCGAAACCGCGAAGGCCGCGCAGGCGCTGAAGGACGGCATCGCCGCCAATCCGGCCGCCGCCGGACGGCTGAAGGCGCAGGGGCAGCTTCTCGGCGTGCCGGGAGCCTAACCCGCCATCAGCGCCGCGTTCCCGCCCGCTGCGGTGATATCCGTCGAAATCGACTTTTCCTCGGCGAAACGGTGCAGATAGTGCGGACCGCCGGCTTTCGGGCCGGTGCCTGACAGGCCGCGCCCGCCGAAGGGCTGCGACCCCACGATCGCGCCGATCTGGTTGCGGTTCACATAGACGTTGCCGACCTGCGCGCGCGCCGCGATATGCGCCGCAACGCCGTCGATGCGCGTGTGGACACCCAATGTCAGGCCGTAGCCCGAAGCGTTGATTGCATCGATGAGCTGGTCGAGTTCGCCGCCCTTCCACGTCGCGACATGCAGCACGGGGCCGAAGATCTCGCGCTTCAAATCGGTGACATGATCGAGCCGGATCAAGACCGGCGGGACGAAATGGCCGTCGGCGGGCAGGTTGGTGCGCGCAGCCTCGGCAATCACCCGGCCCGCGGCGCGCGCTTCGGCCACATAGGCGGCGATATTCGCCTGCGCCTCGGCGTCGATGATCGGGCCGACGTCGGTCGAGAGGATCGCGGGGTCGCCGACGTTGAGCTCGGCCATCGCGCCCGCGACCATTGCGATCATCGTGTCGGCGACATCCTCCTGCACGCAGAGCAGGCGGAGCGCCGAGCAGCGCTGGCCCGCCGACTGGAAGGCCGAGGCGACGGCGTCGCGCGCGACCTGTTCGGGAAGCGCGGTCGAATCGACAATCATCGCGTTGGCGCCGCCGGTTTCGGCGATCAAGGTCGCGATCGGGCCGTCGCGCCCCGCGAGGCTGCGGTTGATCATTCGCGCAACTTCGGTCGAGCCGGTGAAGGCGACGCCGATGATGTCGTCATGGCCGGTCAGCGCCGCGCCGACGGTCTCGCCGCGCCCGGGAAGATAGTGCAGCACGTCGCCGGGAACGCCCGCCTCGAGCAACAGTTCGACCGCGGCGTGCGCGATCAGCGGGGTCTGCTCCGCGGGCTTCGCGAGGACGCTGTTACCCGCCGCGAGCGCGGCCGAAACCTGGCCGAGGAAGATCGCGAGCGGGAAGTTCCACGGGCTGATCGCGACGAAGACGCCCTTGCCTTCGAGAATCAGCTCGTTTCGCTCGCCCGTCGGTCCGGGGAGCACGACGGGATAGGTGAAGTCGGCGCGCGCCTGCGCGGCGTAATAGCGGAGGAAATCGACCGCCTCGCGCACCTCTGCCACCGCATCGACGAGCGTTTTGCCGGCTTCGTCGATTGCAAGGCCGAGGAACAGCGCGTCGCGTTCCTCGAGCAGATCGGCCGCGCGTTCGAGGCGGTCGGCCCGGAAGCTGCCGCCGGCGAGGCTCCAGTCGTCCTGCGCCTTGCGCGCGGCGGCGACTGCGGCATCGACCGTCGCACGATCGGCCTCGATCACCTGCCCGACGACGGCGCCGGTGGCGGGATTGCGGACGGGTTCCGCGGCGCCGCCTTGCGTTACGCCGCCGACGATCGGGGCGGCGATATGGTTGCTCTGGCGCGCCTTGGCGATCGCGGCGGTCAGCGCTTCGGGAACGCCGGGTTCGCCGAGGTCGTAGCCGCGCGAGTTGCGGCGCGCCGGATCGAAGAGGGTGAGGCCGGTGGCGATCACGGGCGGCTTGCTCGCGATGCCGCGCGGATCGACGGCAAGCTGCTCGGGAGTGACATCGGGGTCCGAAAATTGATGCACGAAGCTGGAGTTCGCGCCATTTTCGAGCAGGCGGCGGACCAGATAGGCGAGCAGGTCGCGGTGCGTCCCCACCGGCGCATAGACACGCACCGGCCGCGGCGGGGGATAGAGCGCCAGAATCGCGTCGTGCGCGCCCTCGCCCATGCCGTGCAGGCGCTGCAACTCATAATCGGCGCCGGCGAACAGCTCGGTCACGAAGGCAAGCGTCATCGCATTATGGCTGGCAAACGCCGGGAAGACGCAGTCCTGCGCGTCGCGGAGGATCTGCGCGCACTGCATGTAATTGAGGTCGGTGTGGTTCTTCGCGGTGAAGACCGGGAAATCGCCGAGACCCATCGTCTGCGCGCGCTTGATCTCGGTATCCCAATAGGCGCCCTTGACGAGGCGCATCGACAGTTTGACGCCGCGCGCGCGCGCCTTTGCGGCGACCCAGCGGATCGCCTCGGGCGCGCGCTTCTGATAGGCCTGGATCACGATGCCGAGCCCGGTCCAGCCGTCGGCGATGCCCGCGTCGATCAGCGCCGCGAACACGTCCATATGCGGTTCGAGCCGGTCGCTTTCCTCGGCATCGATCATCAGCGGAATGTTCACATCGCGCGCGGCGCGGGCGAGCGTGATGACGCTGGGGATCAGTTCGTCACGGACACGGTCGGCCTGCAGATATTCGTAGCGCGGATGAAGCGCCGACAGCTTGATCGAAATGCCGTGGTTGGCGTGCGGGTCGCCGGGCTTGGCGTGTTTGCCGATGCGCGCGATGGCATGGGCGTAGCTGTCGTAGTAGCGCCGCGCATCTTCCGCCGTGCGCGCGGCCTCGCCGAGCATGTCGAAGCTCGCGAGTTCGCGCTTTTCCTTGTCGGCGCGCTTCACCGCGGCGTCGATCGTCTCGCCCATCACGAACTGCTGGCCAAGCAGCTTCATCGCCGCGAGCGCCGCCTGGCGGATCACCGGCTCGCCCGAGCGGCGGATCATCGACTTGAGAAGCGACAGCGGGTTCGCCTTGCTGCCCATCGCATCGAGCATCAAGGTCGCCGACCCCAGCGACAATCCGCGCGCCGACAGGGCGACGATCAGCGGGCTGTCCTCGTCCTCGCCGTCCTTCCAGTGGCGGCCGGCGATCTTGTCGCGGATCAGCGCATTGGCCGTCGCATTGTCGGGCACGCGCAGCAGCGCCTCGGCGAGGCACATCAGCACGACGCCTTCCTCGCTCGAGAGGCGGTAGCGGTTCATCAGCTGCGCGACGAGCGTTTCGCGTTCGCCCTCGGCCTTCGCCTTCCGGATCAGCGCGAGCCCGCGCGCCGTGGTCGCCGCGACGGTCGCTGGCGAACGGGCGAGCTCGGCGCGCAGGTCGGCGACGATCTCGGCTTCGGGACGGCGGGCGAGGGCGCGGAGGGCGGCGCGGTCATGGGGCTGGGTCATGACGCGCATCCTACAGCATTGCGCTGCGGCGATCAGACCTATTATCGCCCCCAATACTTATCTTTTGACCTATTTTTGACGATCGATTAGGTGATTGATATGAAAGAAAGCGCACAATCAGTCGAATTGGATGACTTCGATCGCAAGATCCTGGCGATTCTGCGCAAGGACGGACGGATCACCTTCACCGACCTCGCCCGGCAGGTCGGCCTGTCGAAGACGCCGTGCCAGCAGCGCGTGCGCCGGCTCGTCGAGAATGGCGTGATTTCGGGCTTTGCGGCGATCCTCGATCCGGCGAAGGTCGGGCTCGACCATGTCGCCTTCGCCGAGGTCCGCCTGTCCGACACGCGCGAGGCGGCGCTGCGCGAGTTCAACGCCGCGGTGCGGAGGATCGCCGAGATCGAGGAATGCCACATGATCGCGAGCAGCTTCGACTATCTGCTCAAGGTCCGCACCTCTGACATGCGGCGCTATCGCACCGTGCTCGGCGAGAAAATCTCGAGCCTGCCGCACGTCGCGAACACCTCGACCTTCGTCGTCATGGAAACGGTGCGCGAGGCGGCGCGCTGAGCCAGCAGAGCCATTGACCGCCGCCGCCCGCTGTGCCAATCGCGCGGGACCGCGGGTGTAGCTCAATGGTAGAGCAGAAGCTTCCCAAGCTTACGACGAGGGTTCGATTCCCTTCACCCGCTCCAGCCGCTTTCTAGGCGTCGACAAGCTCCTTCACCGACACCCGCTGTTCGACGAGTTCGATCGCGCGATACGCCGTCAGAAACGCCACGTCGGCGGCGTCGCGGCCGACGCAGATGCGCGCGGCGCCTTCGGGCCGCGCCATGCCTGTCGCATCGACCATGTACCAGCCGCCGTCGAGATAGACTTCGGCGATCGCGTGGAAATCCTGCGGGTCGACGCCGAGCGCGTAGACGCTCGCCATGCGCGCCGGGATATGCGCCGCGCGGGCGAGCGCGATCATCACATGCGCATAGTCGCGGCAAACGCCACGCCGCTCGACGAAACTGTCGAGCGCGCCGGTGTCGGCGTCGCTGGTGCCGGGAACATAGGTGAAACGGCTTTCGATCCAGTCACGCATCCGCGCGATCTTCGCGCCGCCCTCATGCTCGCCGAAACGGCGCTCGACGAAGGCGTGGAACTTGTTCGACGGGCAATAGCGCGATTCGTTGAGATAGGGTACGGCCTCCGCCGGCACACGGTGCGGCGCGACTGCGGCGCGCGTCCGATAGTCGGGCCCGCGCCGGTCGATCTCGACCAGCGCCGAATAATGCGCGCGAAGACGTCCGCCGCGGTGCAGCCAGAGCCGCTCGCCGATGCCGTCCTGCCCCGCAACCCGCGCGACGTCGCCGTCGGGACCAAGGTCGAGCGCGGACCGCAGAACATGCTGGCCGTCGCCATCGGCGGCCTCGATCTGAAGCATCAGGTCGACTGAATCGCCGAGGCGATAGTCGAGAAGGGTCGATATTTCGATTTTCATTCGGTGATAACGCATGGGGGGAGGGGAGGTGCCGCCTAGACAGGAGCGGCGGGGACGGCAAGAGCCTGCAGATGATTCGTTGCAGGATGATGTTCAAGTGACGCCCGCGCGCACCATTCCTTTCATCGTCGTGACCATCTTCATCGACGCGATCGGCTTCGGCATCATCATGCCGGTGCTGCCGCAGCTCGTGATGGAGGTCGGCGCGATCGACCTGCCGCACGCGATCGGAGTCGGCGCCTGGATCGGGCTCGTCATGGCGACCGCAACCTTCCTTGCCTCGCCCGTGCTCGGCAATCTGTCGGACCGCTTCGGCCGCCGGCGGGTGTTGCTCCTGTCGCTGGGCGGTCTCGCAGCAGACTATACGCTGCTCACGGTCGTCGGCACCTTGCCGTGGCTGTTCGTCGCGCGGGCGATTTCGGGTGTATTCGGCGGCAGCTATGCTGCGGCGCAGGCTGCGATCGCCGACGTGACCAGGCCCGAGCAGCGCGCGCGCAACTTCGGCTTCGTTGGCGCCGCCTTCGGCATCGGCTTCGTCGTCGGGCCGGTAATCGGCGGCCTGCTCGGCGAGATGAGCCCGCGGGCGCCCTTTGTCGCGGCCGCGATTCTCGCCGCTGCAAACATGCTCTACGGGCTGGCGATCTTTCCCGAGACGCTGCCGCCCGAGCGCCGTCGCGCCTTCGACTGGCGCCGCGCCAACCCGCTCGGCGCGCTGCGGACGATGCGCGCCCTGCCGGGCATGGGCGGGATCGCGGCGGTGCTCGTGCTGTGGCAGATCGCCAGCCTGGTCTATCCGATGACGTGGAGCTTCTATTGCATCGCGCAGCTCGGCTGGACACCGGGGATGATCGGCGCGAGCCTCGCGGCGGTCGGCGTCGCGATCGCGATCGGGCAGGCCTTCGTCGTCGGCCCCGCGGTGGCGCGCTTCGGCGAACGCAACGCCGCGACGCTCGGCATCCTTGTCGCGGTCATGGTCTTCGTCGGCTATGCCTTCGTCGATACGACCTGGGGCGCTTTCCTGCTGCTCGTCCCCGTCGCGCTGCAGGCGCCGGTGCAGCCATCGCTGATGGCGATGATGTCGCGCCGCGCCTCTGCCGAGACGCAGGGCGAGGTACAGGGTATTTCGGCGATGGCGATGGGCCTGGGGCAGCTCGCCGCGCCGGCCCTGCTTACCGGCACGATGGCGTTTTTCACCGCCGATACGGCGCCGGTCCATTTCCCCGGCGCGGCGTTTCTGGTCGCGGCGCTGTTCGGATTGCTCGCGGTGGCGGTTCTTCGCCGCCTGCCGTACGCAGATCAGATCCCGCCGTCGGTTACCGCATAGCCGAGCGCTTCCAGCCCCGCGGTCAGCATGGTCACGCACGCCCCGACCGCCGCGCCGTCGGTCGACCGGACGACGAAATTGGCGCCGGTGCGGCCTTCGCGAAAAAAGGGATAGCTGCCGATCGCGACCCCCGGATGCTCCTTCTCGCCGAGACGGAGCAGATCGGCGATCTCGCTTTCGGGCGCCCAGGCGCCGATCGTATGCGCGACGAGCGGCGCGCCGCCTTCCAGCTGACCCGTCAGCGCATCGAGCATCCCGGCGGTGATATGCGGCACCCCCGCCATGACGAAGAGATTGCCGATGCGGATCCCCGGCGCCCCTGACATGCGGTTCGGAATCAGCTCGGCGCCGTCGGGGACGCGCGCCATGCGCAGCCGCGCTTCGGTGAGTTCAGCGCCGCGCGCCGAATAATAACGTTCGAGGATCGCGCGTGCCGCGGGGTGGATGATCACCCCGACGCCCAGCGCCTTCGCCACCGCGTCAACGGTGATGTCGTCGTGCGTCGGGCCGATCCCGCCGGTGGTGAAGACATAGTCGTAACGCGCGCGGATGGCGTTCAGCGCGTCGACGATCTCCTGCTCGACGTCGGGCACGATGCGCACCTCGCGCAGCCTGATCCCCTGCACGTCGAGCCAGGTCGCGATCTGCGCGACATTCTTGTCCTGCGTGCGGCCCGAGAGAATCTCGTCGCCGATCACCAGCACGGCGGCGGTCCAGATGCGTTCGTCGCTCATCGCTTTGCCTTAGCCGCGAACGGTGACAAAACAACCCCGCTGGCATGACAAGATCGTTCCTGATATGTTCGCATTCGACTCGCAATTCACAGGAGAGACGCGATGGCCGACGAGCTGATTTTCTATACCAACCCCATGTCGCGCGGCCAGATCGTCCGCTGGATGCTCGAGGAGGTCGGCGCACCGTATGAAACGAAGATCCTCGGCTATGGCACGTCGATGAAGGATGCGGCCTATCTCGCGATCAATCCGATGGGCAAGGTTCCGGCGATCGTCCATAACGGCAGGGTGGTGACCGAGTGCGCCGCAATCTGTGCCTATCTGGCGGATGCCTTTCCGTCGGCGGGGCTCGCGCCGGCAACGACCGACCGTGCGGATTATTATCGCTGGCTGTTCTTCGCCGCCGGGCCGGTCGAACAGGCGATCACCGCAAAGCATTTCGGCATCGAGCCCGACGCCGACCAGCAGCGGATGGCGGGTTTCGGCTCGCTGGGGGCTGCACTCGACGCGCTGGAGGGTGCCATTGCGGGCAAGACCTATGTCGCGGGCGAGCGCTTCAGCGCCGCCGACGTCTATGTCGGCAGCCAGATCGACTGGGGGCTGCAGTTCGGCACGATCCCGTCGCGCCCGGCATTCGAGGCCTATGCGGTCGGCCTTCGCGAGCGCGCGGGGTACAAGGCGGCGAAGGCGATCGACAACGCGCTGATCGCCGAGATGCAGGCGACGCCCGCCTAGAGTGCGTTCGGTTTTGATTGAATCAAAACCGGCACTCCAGATTCCTGTTTTGCCGTG
>NZ_JAFMTR010000084.1 GCF_018682675.1 Sphingopyxis soli | reverse complement strand
GCGGCCTGGTATCTGCGCCCCTTGCGTGACCACATTCTCGACGAGCTACGACGATCCGAGCGGTTGTTCGCCGACGAGATAACCGCCCCGGTCCTCGATCCGGGCGCGGGCCGACCAAGACAGGACAGCTCTGGGCCTATGCTCGCGATGATCGACCATGGGGCGGCTGCGATCCGCCGATCGTTGCCTATGTCTATGCGCCAGATCGCAAGGCAAAACGCCCTCACACGCACCTTGGTGATTTCGCGGGCATCCTGCAGGTCGATGGCTATGGCGGCTACGCCGCGCTCGCCCGGCGGCGCCAGCAGATCCGGCTCGCTTTCTGCTGGGCGCACGTCCGCCGCAAGTTCTACGAACTGGCCGACACGTCGCCGGTCGCCACCGAAGTGCTGCGCCGCATTGCCTTGCTCTATGGTGTCGAGGACGAGGTGCGCGGTTCACCCGCCGAGCAACGCTGTGCCGCTCGGACCGAACGCAGCCGCGTCATCGTCGGTGATCTTCATCAATATCTTGCCGCCCCTGGCCGCCAAGTCAGCGCCAAGAGCAAGCTCGGCGAGGCGATCCGCTATGCGCTCACCCGCTGGGATGGACTGTCCCGGTTCATCGACGACGGCCGCATCGAGCTCGACTCCAATACCGTCGAACGCTCGATCCGCCCCCTCGCATTGAATCGCAAAGATGCCCTGTTTGCCGGTTCCGACGAAGGCGGCGACAACTGGGCGGTGATCGCCACGCTCATCGAAAACTGCAAGATCAGCGGCGTCAACCCGCACGGGTGGATGACCCAGACCCTCGTGAAACTTGCCAACGGTCATCCCGCCAACAATCTCGCCCAACTCATGCCATGGTCCACCGTGGCCTGAAAACACCGGTTACATGCTTTCGCTGCTTGGCACTGTTTCGCCTTCCCGTTCTATCTGGTGCGGCGCGAACGATGGCTTGAACGCCGCAACGGCATGGCCGGCGAACGCTGAGTGGCAGCTCCCTTTCCCGGCAGGCAAGGTCTGGCAAGCACCGCACCTGCGGGAACCCGGGGCGAAGGACAACCAGGATCAGGCTGCAAGTGGCGGTGCAGTGTGCGTATCCCAAAGGGCAAGAATGCTGCGGAGTGCGGTTACAAAGGCCAAAGGCTGATCGAGCATCAGATGGTGACGGGCTTCAGGCACCGCGATGATCGGAATGTCACCTCCACCCAGCTCGCGGACGTATTCGGCCGATTCCGGGGTGAAGAGTTGGCTCATACCGCCGTGCACGATTGCCTTCCGGCCCGGTGCCTGCACCAGACGCTCGCCCATGGTGAGCCATTCGTTGGGCTTGTTGCTCCTCCGAAAGACCTCGGTTGAAAACTTCCACGTCCACTCGTCTCCATCCTGTCGCAGGGAATGATAGGCCATGTAGTCCAGAAGGAATGGCTCGCCGACCGGCTGGGGCGGGGAAAGGATGTACCGCTTACGTGCCGTTTCATAGCAAGGATAACGCTTGCTGGGCTTGTCCGGATCGCCGGAACCAGGGCTTGACCGCCTGAGGTTCCAGTACTCTTCCAGGAGAGCGGGCCGCATGATCATGAGATCGCAAACCACCACTCCGGCAAAGGCCTCGGGCCACTGGGTCACGGCTGTCAGGGCTGCGCCCGACCCGAAGCTGTGCGCGATGATTGTCGGCTTTTGGCCATCCGCAAACATATTCAGCGCCTCGGCAATCTCGCGAAACTCGCCCCCTCTCGCCAAGAGGTCGGCGCGACCACGCATGTCGCTGTCGCCCATGCCGGCCAGATCAAACGCCACCACGTCATAATCTTCTGCCAGAAACGGTGCAATGAAGGCAAAGCAGCGCGCATGTGCCAGAAAGCCATGGGTCATCAATACCTTGGGCTTGCTGGGGTCACCCCAGCGGAAATAGTGCGCCTTGGCCCCATCTATTTCCACATAACCTTCTTCGCGGGGCACCTTGAGCGCCGACACGAACCATTCGGGCAGATGTGAGCCGTCGCCAGCCCAAACAGGATCAATGTCCACTGGAAAGTCACTTATTCTGAACATCTCATTCATCAGGTTGCGCTGTCCTTGTTCGCTGGTGTGCTGGCGGCAAAGCCGCGGTAGGCATCGCGTGCCACATCGCCGCAAATCGCAGCATAGGTCGACACGCTTGGAAAATTGATGAGTTGGCGCTTCTTACCCGGGATGTTTGCGCCCATGTACCAGGAGTCCGCTTCGGGAAAGAGCGTCATAGCGCCAACCTGAGCGACCATTTCGGTCCAGTCCGCCTCTGCTTGCGGATCGGCGTCGAAAAGATCGTAACCGTTGTTTCGCAGCCAGACCATGAAATCGCAGATCCAGTCGCCCTGCATTTCCGCGCTTGTCGGGCCGTTGGAAAAACCCGAGGGGCTCAGGGGTCCGTAAGCGAACAGCATGTTGGGGAAACCCGATACCGCCATTCCCAGATAGGCGCGCAGCCCGTTGTCCCAAGCTTGCGACAGTAACAGGCCGCCCCTGCCGGTGATGTTCATGTCGATCAACCCGCCCCGCCCCGCGTCGAAGCCGGTGGCGAAAACGATGAGATCGCATTCGACCTCGCCGTCTGCGGTTGTGATTGCGTGCGGCCCGACACGGGTGATCGGGTTTGCCTTCAGATCAACCAGCGCAACATTGTCCTGCGCGAAAATCTCGTAATATCCCTGTTCCAGCGAAGGTCGCTTCGTGCCGAACGGATGCGGCGGTTCGGATGGGGCGAGTTTCTCGGCCAGATCGGGATCGGCGATCCGCGCGCGAACCTTGTCGCGCCAGAAATCGTAGGCGTGGCGATTGGCTGCGCGATTGGTAAGCAAGTCGGCGAAGTTGTGGTACCAGAACCTCAATCCGCCTCGCTGCCATAAATCTTCGAAGTGGGCATTGCGCTCAATCTCGTCGACTTCGAGCGCCGAGACTTCAAGTGACTGGCTTTCAAATCCTCCGCTCGTCTGCCTGCGCTGTTCGAAAAGGGCAGGATAGCTGTGCTTTTCGCGTTCCTGATCCTCCCGCGTCAGCCGCTCCTGCCGCATCGGCAGGGCCAGGATCGGGGTTCTTTGGAACAGGATCAGCGCTTCAGCCCGCTTGGCTGCTTCTTGGGCGACCTGCACACCGCTCGCTCCGGTTCCGATCAGGGCAACTTTGCGCCCATCGAGATCAATACCCTCCTGCGACCAGCGCGCCGTGTGGCACCATTCGCCCTCGAAATCCTCAATGCCCGGAATGTCGGGGATATACGGCTTCGACGCAAAACCGAGGGCTGGGAGCAAGAAGCGTGTCGATACGGATTGCCCGCCCTCAAGCTGTAGATTCCATAGTCCCCGCCCTGCATCAAAATCGGCGCTTTCGACCCTCGATCCCATCCGCATCAGCGGCCAAAGGTTCAGCGTATCGCAGACATGGCGGAAATAGGCCCTGAGTTCTTCCCAGCCGGGAAAGCGCTCACTCCAAGTCCATGTCCGCCACACTTCGGGGATCGAGAATTCATAGAGCGGAATCTGCGAATCCACGCGTGCGCCGGGATAGCAATTCCAGTGCCAGATGCCGCCCGGATCGGTCGCAGCATCGACCAGCAGCACGTTGAACCCGGCGTCCCGCAACTTGTGGAGCAAGTAGATCCCGCTGAAGCCAGCACCGATGATCACAGCGTCATAATCGGGCGAAGTCTGATTCGTCATGAAGCGGCAGTCAGGCTCTCGGCAATTGCCTTCGCCGTTGCATAGTCGGCCTTGCCGTTCGATGCGCGCAGGGGGATCTTCGTTGGATATATGGCCTTCGGTGTTTTGTAGCCTGCCAACTGCCCCCGCACATGATCCTTGACGGCTTGCTCGTCGAACGCAACGTCGCCGCTGAGGTGGACGACGGCGGTGACGGCCTGACCCCATTTTTCGTTTGGCACGTCCACGACCAGCGCGTCACCAATCGCGGGATGGGTCTTGAGAATCTCCTCGACTTCCTCGGGGTAAACTTTCTCGCCAGCAGTGTTGATGCAAACGCTGCCACGGCCCAGCAAGGTCAGGCTGCCATCGGCCTCGACCGTGCACCAGTCGCCCGGAATCGAATAGCGGACCCCATCGATTGTGCGGAAGGTCTTGGCGGATTTCTCGGGATCCTTGTAATAACCCGCTGGGATCGCACCCATGAGGGCGATAAATCCCGGTACGCCGCTTCCCGGCGTCACTTTCTGGTCGTTTTCATCAAAGACATGACAGAATTCGCCAATCGCAAATTTCGCGGTGTTGGTGCCCCCTTGCGCGGTTGTGATGGAGCGGCCGAAGCCGAGCCCTTCGGAAGCGCCGAAGCTGTCCATCAGCACCACCTGGGGGATATGCTTGCACAGCCCAGCCTTGACTTCCTTGCTCCACATCACGCCGGATGAAACGATGGTGACGAGGCTGCTGGTATCCCAGCGGCCGGGATTCCGGTCCAGCGCCTGCAGCATTGGCTTGGCAAAGGCATCGCCCACAATTGCGATGCTTTGCACATTATGCTTATCAACTGTTTCCCACAACTCCGTCGCATCGAAGGACGAGTCTGCGAGTGTAACGATGGCGCCGCCCGACATAAGTGTGCCGATCGCGGTGATGAAGCCGGTCCCGTGCATCATCGGGCAGGATGGCAGGGTGCGGTTGCCGGGCCCTTGACTTGTGATCAACGCGACGTGTTCTTCGAGTGTCTGAGGAACGGGGGCGAGCAGCTTCTGGGCCTCGAGCTGTGCTTTGCGCATTTGGTCGTGATGCCACATCACGCCCTTGGGCATGCCCGTCGTGCCGCCGGTATAGATGAAGAGCTGATCTTCGGGAGAGCGCACTATGCCGAGCGCCGATCCGTCGCCTTCTTGCGCGAGTGTTTCGTAAGGGATCGCAAAAGGCGCGATTTGCGAAGCCTCGCCAATTTCCACAAAGGTGTGAACCTTCTCGAGCCGATCCTTGAGCTCGACGATACAGTCGCGGAATTCCGAGCTGTAGACGATCACTTCGCTATCGGAATCGTCGAAGATATAGAAGACCTCCTCGGCGACATAGCGGTAATTGATGTTCACATGGATCAGGCGCCCCTTGAAGCAGGCTGCCATCAACTCGCCATATTCGGGTCGGTTGCGCATATAAAAGGCAACCTTGGCCCCATTGCCGGCTCCGCGCTGCCGGAGCGCGCGGGCAACATTGTTCGAACGTCCCGACATTTCGGGCCAGGTGATGATCCGGTCGCCGTGTATCAGGGCCGGCGCATCCTTTGGCATGACGGGCTCGATAGCGTCGAGAATGTCGCCGAGATTCCAGTCGATCACATTAGTTCCCCTCTCCGAACGGGGTGGCGGCTTTGGCGCACTTCCCTTGGAAGAAACATCACGCAGCTTTGGTCCAGCCCTGAAGTGCCGCAGCCTCCGCCCGGACCGCTTCTGGCCCACCCAGAACCTGCCGGTCGAATCCGATCCGTTTGAACCAGTAATGCAGGCCAAGCAGGTCGGTGAATCCCATTCCGCCGTGCACTTCGGTGGAAGTGCGTGCGACAAATCGATAGACCTCGGCCGTGTGCGATTTGGCATGGCAGGCAAGCAGTGATGCCTCATTCGGCACCGCGTCGAAGGCGTGGGCGGCGTACCAGACGAGCGAACGGCACGGTTCATGCCGCGCGGCCATCTCGGCGCACATATGCTTTACGGCCTGGAAACTACCGATCAGGCGGCCGAACTGTTCGCGCTGACCAGCATAATCGACAGCCCTTTCGATCATGGCCTGACCTGCGCCAAGGCTGTCTGCGGCGAGGATCACGCGGCCCGCATCGCGCAGCCGGGCCACTGTAGCTCCGCCATCGTCAGCCAGTGGTTCCGCTTCGTCCCCGTCAAACCGCAATTCCCCGACGCTACGGGTGCGATCGATGGTCGTCAACGCGATAGCTTCCAGCCCGGACGCCTTGGCACCGACAAGGTGCAGCCTGCCACCGGAATCGGCGACGACGTAGGCATCAGCTCCTTCGAAATCGAGCGCGAACAGGGCGGTGCCGTTGAGCTTCCCGCCGGCAGAGGAAACTCCCGCGCCGTCGCGCACCTCGATCGTCTCGGAAATCGCGACACCGACACGCGCCTCGCCGCTCGCTATCTTTGGCAGCCAGTGGGCCTTTTGCTCCTCGTTGCCAGCTTCGCGCAAGGCGATCGGTGCGAGAACCTGACTGGCGAGAAACGGCACCGGTGCGACCGCATAGCCAAGCTGTTCCGCCACCACCGCCGCGTCGAGCAAGGTCATGCCGAGCCCGCCATGCTCTTCGGGGACGAGCATTCCGGCAACGCCCAGATCGTGGAGGGCGCGCAACACCTGGTCGCTCAACGGATTGTCCCGCTCCGCACATTCGCGGACGTGACTGAGCGGGCTGGTATCGGCGAGGCACCGCGAAACGGCGTCGCGCAACATCTGCTGGTCCTGCGAAAGTCCAAAGTCCATCAGTCTGCTCCCTGCTTCTGTCGCGCCATGTCCGCGGGGTTCGGCTCACGTGGCATTTCAAGGCCGCGTTCGGCGATGATGTTCTTCTGGATCTGAGCGGTCCCGCCGCCGATGATGAGACCGAGTTGGAACATATAGTTCCATTGCCACGCCCCGCCGTCCCGCTCACGCGGGCTGTGGTGATAGAGTATGCCCAGTTCGCCCATGGCGTCGATTGCCAGCGCGGATATCTGGTGAGCGAGTTCACAGCTTTGCAACTTGACGATCAGCTTCGCCATGCCGCCCGGCTCTCCCCTAAGGCTGTTCGAAAGGATGCGCATCCCATTGTATTTCATCGCCGCTACTTCGGCCTGAAGTGCCACTAGCCGGTCGCGCAGTACCGGATTGTCGATCGCGCGACCCTGGCCCAAACGCTCTTCCTGCATCAGTGCGATCAGCGCCTGCAGCCGGTTTTCGAGCGCGTCGGGATCGCCCAGCATTCCGCGCTCATGGCCTAGGGTTGCGTTCGCGACGAACCAGCCCTGGCCCCGCTGGCCGACGATCTGGTGCATGGGGACGCGCACATCGGTGAAGAACGTCTCGTTGAACTCGGCGTGACCGGTCATCGTCTTCAAGGGGCGAACCTCGATGCCCTGCGTGTCCATCGAAAAGATCAGGTAGGAAATGCCGCCATGTTTGGGTGCGTCAGGTTCGGTCCTGACCAGGCAAAAGATCATGTCGGCCTGCTTGGCGGTGCTGGTCCAGATCTTCTGGCCATTGATAACAAATTCGCCGTTTTCGATGTGCGCGCTGGTCTTGAGGTTGGCTAGGTCCGACCCGGCACCGGGTTCGGAATAGCCCTGGCACCATACGATATCGCCTTTCAACGTGGGTTCGATCCAGCGCCGTTTCTGTTCCTCGGTGCCGAGTTCAAGCAGGGTCGGCACGAACATCGAGATTCCCTGATTAGAAAGCCCGCCCGGCACCCTGGCCCGCGCAAATTCCTCTGCGATGATGCGCGATTGGAGAATGTCCGGCTCCGCTCCATAGCCTCCATACTCCTGCGGGATCGTTCGCGCGGTATACCCATGCTCGATCAACAGCTTCTGCCATTCGACTGCCTTGGACGAAGGTCGGGCCGCCCGGTCAGCAGAAGGCGGCGCGAGATGGCGGTGCGCTTCGATGAAAGCCCGCACTTGCTTGCGGAAGACATCGTATTCGGGCCCGTAATCAAGATCCATGACGCTTCTAACTTTCACGCAGGCGGAAAACAGGAAGGCGGAAGTCCTCACCGATCAATTCGAATTCCACTTCCACCGGAAGGTCGAGCGCTAGGCGCTCGTGATCGCAACCAATCAGGCGCGTGGCCATGCGTACGCCCTCTTCCAATTCCACCACCGCCGCCACGAAGGGAATTTCGTCGGCAAAAGCCGGGTGGAGGGCCTGGTGGGTAACGGTCCAGGAAAACAGCGTGCCCTTGCCACTGCTGCGTTCCCAGGAGAATTCCGGCGAGCCGCACTTTGCGCACATATAGCGCGGTAGGTGGCGGAAGCAGCCGCAGCCGCCGCAGCGCTGGAAATAGAGATTGCCGTCTTGGCACCGCTTCCAGAATTCCTGCTCAACCGGGTCTTGCGGGCGAGGTCGCGGTTTGGGCGGCGCAACCTGCGCGGAGGGCCGCATTTTGGGAGGCAGATCGCTCTCGCTGCTCATGCAAACCTCCTGAGAATGGCAATGCTTCCATCGCCAAGGTCACCCCAGCCGGTCACAAGACCAGTTTGGGCTCCCAGCACCTGGCGCTCGCCGCAGTCGTGACGAAGCTGGCGCACTGCCTCGACCACGTGGTTGAGTCCCCAGACATGCGCCTCACTGAGCAAGCCGCCATGGGTGTTGATCGGATAGCGGCCACCCAGCTCAATCTGGCCATTGGCGACGAATTCGAACTGTGCACCCGGTTCGCAATAGCCCATCGCTTCCAGTTGCAGCAGAACGACATAGGTAAAGCAGTCGTAAATCTGCAGGAAATCCATGTCCTCGCGCTTGACGCCCGCCATGTCGAAAGCGCGCGGGGCAGCATAGCTGAGGCCAATCTTGAAGGGATCGGGCCGCGAGGGGATGTCGTCGGCGGGATAGGGGTGGCCTTCCGCGGCACCGGCGATGCTGACGGGCACATGCGGCATATCCCTGGCCCGATCCATTCGCGATATGACTACCGCGCAGGCGCCATCGGTTTCAAGGCAGCAATCGTAAAGGCGGAAGGGCTCGGATATCCAGCGCGCCGAATGATAGGTTTCCGCGTCGAGTTCGCGCCCATAGGTAAAGGCGCGCGGATTCAACTGCGCGTGACGCCGGCAGGCTAGCGCTACCGCTGCCATCGCATCCGCGCCCACGCCGTAAAGCTTCGAGTGACGGGTCGCCAGCCAAGCATACATCTGCACCGGCAGGAACACACCATAGGGGATGTAATAGCCCTGGATGGTATTGGTCAGCGTGTTCATGTTCATCGCCCGAGTGGGCGGGGCACCCGGCTTGGGCCTGAGGGCGGAATAGCCGTTCCAACCGAGCGTCACCAGCACGTGATCGCAAAGCCCGCTGGCGATCGCCATTGCCGCGTTCTGCAGCGCCGTCGTCGGGCTGGCGCCGCCCATGTGAACGGTGGCCGCATAGCGCAGCACATCAATGCCGAGATTGGCGGCCATTTCCTCCGAGGTCGTATAGATCGGCGGCGGCACCATGCCGTCGATGTCGCAAGGTTTCAGCCCGGCATCTGAGATTGCGCGGCGCGAGGCTTCCAGCATCATGTCCACCGCGGTCCGTTCGGTGCCCTTGACGAATGCGGTTTCGCCCACACCGGTTATGGCGGCCTTGTCGGCAAAGGATAAGGTCTGCGAAGCGTTCATACAGCGTACCCGTCTTGCCGCAATTCAGGAATAGAATCTGGCATCGGCCAGCGCCCTTTCGGCCCCTTCGACAAGATCGCGCATGACCTCTGCCGCTGGACGGATCGAATGGATCAATCCAATTCCCTGCCCCGCGAAGCCGGGCATGATATCCTTGCGCTGAGCCTTTATGCCCGAAGCCATGACCGGCCCTGAAATCATCGACTGGTAAGGCATCGGAAGCGGCTCCTTGCCCGCCGCAACCCAAGCATCGGCCCATTTGTTGCGGATCATGCGCGCAGGCTTGCCGGTCAACGAACGGCTAACGACGGTATCTGCATCGCCGCCGTCGGTTATTGCTTCCTTTTGGAACCGTTCAATCCCTGCCTCTTCGGTTGCCAGGAACGCCGTTCCGACCCACGCGCCCAGAGCGCCCAGCATCATCGCTGCGGCGACTCCGCGGCCATCGGAGATTCCACCTGCTCCGATCACGGGAACCCGATCGCCCACCGCGTCGACTACCTGCGGAATCAGCGAGAAGGTTCCGATCGGGGAGTTGTGCCCGCCGCCATCGTGGCCCTGCGCCACAATCATGTCGATGCCGGAATCGACCACCTGCTGGGCGTGCTTGACCTTGCCGATCACCGCCATGACCCTGGTGCCATTGGAATGAAGGCGGTCCATCCACGGTCCGGGATTGCCGAGGCCGGCGGCATAGACTGGCACCTTTTCCTCGATTACCACTTCCATCTGCGCCTCGAAAAACTCCCGCGTGAACAGCTGCGGACCGCCCTTGCCCATTTCCGGCGCGCCAGCCGCGCGCATGGCCATTGCGGCATCCACTTCGGGCAGATCCTCGCGTTCCATGAAATCGCGGGTGAACTGCTGATATTCGCCAAGCAGTGCCATCGGGTTTTCGAGCGAGGCGCCGCTCTGCGGTGCCGAACCGCGCCTGACGGAGGCAGGCAGAAGGGTGTCGACCCCAAATGGCTTATCGGTCAGTTCGCGGGTCTGGCGGATCCAGCTGCGCAACTGGTCTGGCGAGCAGGCCGCAGCGCCAAGAACGCCAAGTCCCCCGGCATTCGATACTGCGGCCGCGAGCGCGGGGACACTCGCCCCGCCCATTCCGGCCAGAAGGATCGGGTATTCGATCCCGAGAATTTCGCATATGCGGCTCTTGAGTGCCATCGTAATACCCTCTCCATCCAGCGCCACCCACCGGCGCCCGTTTTTTACGTCTGTCCCCACCTGACCTTCTGGGACACAAGCTCAGGGCTTCTCTGTGCGAGATAGGAGGCGGAGCCCGCCACGAGACGCGCCATAGCCTGCCGCGCTCCTTCGGCATCGCCCTTGCGCACAGCTTCAAGGACGCGGCGCAAGAAACGCAACTGGACCGCACGCTCTTGCGCCGAATACCCCAGCGAGAGCGAGAATTCGCGGGTAAGCATATGCAACGCGGAAGTCAGAAGGCCGAAAAGCGGATTGCCGCTGGCCCAGCCGAGCATATCGTGAAAACGGCGATTCAGTTCCTCGAACTGGCTGCTCGCTTCGTTTCGCTCCAGCTCTTTGAGGCAATCGGCAAGTGCGCTCAGATCACCCGTGGTCGCGCGCTGGGCGGCATAGGCTGCAACATCCGCCGCAATCGCTTCGCGCAATTCGAGCAAGCCCCTCAAGTCCGCCTCCATGAAATGCAGGATCAGCGAGAGGCTGTTTGCGAAATCGCCAGTCTGCGGGCGAGCGACCACCGGCCCGCCACCGCGACCTAGTTGAAGATGGATAACGCCTTGGAGTTCAAGGAAGCGAAGCGCTTCGCGCAAGGTCGCTCGGGCGACATCGTATCGCGCAAGCATTTCGTCCTCGCGCGCCAACCTGTCGCCCGCAACATGCGCCCCGGCTTCGATATCGCGTACGATGTCCTGCGCAAGCGTGAGCGCACGCTTGGCCTTCCTCGAATCATCGACCTTCGGTTGCATCACTGGGAATCGCTCCTCTGATAAAACCTTATAAGAGTTTATCGGATGGCATGTCCAGCATCAGTCTATGAAGTTTGCAGTGCGGTCAAATGTCGCAACAATCCTTATAAGCTTTATTGACCACACCCTGCGAAACATCTACCTGTTTGATAGCAAGGTGAGTCTGCTTGCCTGGGATGGAGGACGAGACATGAGCATCGACACGATGGAGCTGGATACTGCCGGAAAAGTTGCAGCCATTCCGATCGACGAAATTGATGTCGCACGGCCGAGTCTTTTTCAGCAGGACACGATCGGCCTGTATTTCGACCGGCTGCGCAAAGAGGAGCCGGTCCACTATTGCCGCGAAAGCTATGTTGGGCCTTACTGGTCGATCACCAAGTTCGACGATATCATGGCTGTCGACACCAACCACAAAGTCTTTTCGTCGGAGGCAAAGCTCGGCGGTATCGCCATTCAGGACATGCATTCGGTGGAAGGCGCGCTCGAACTTGAAATGTTCATCGCTATGGATCCTCCAAAGCACGACCAGCAACGCAAGGCCGTCACCCCCGCTGTAGCGCCGTCCAACTTGCTGTTGCTCGAACCGACAATCCGCGAACGAGCGTGTCAGATTCTCGATGATCTGCCGATAGGCGAGGAATTTGATTGGGTTGACAAGGTCTCAGTTGAATTGACCACGATGACCCTTGCTACCCTATTCGATTTCCCGTGGGAGGAACGCCGCAAGCTCACGCGCTGGTCCGACGTCACAACGGCCGCCCCTGAAACCGGCATCGTCGAATCGTACGAAGCGAGGCGTGAAGAACTCATCGAGTGCGCGATGTATTTCAAAGGACTGTGGGAGCAGCGCATCAACGAAGAACCGAAGAACGATCTGATTTCCATAATGGCGCATTCCCCGGCGACACGGGATATGCCCTTCCTCGAATTTCTGGGTAACCTGCTGCTGCTGATCGTGGGCGGCAACGACACCACGCGCAATTCGATAAGCGGCGGTGTGCTGGCGCTCAATCAGAACCCCGATGAATATCGCAAACTGAATGACGACCCTTCGTTGATCGCCAGCATGGTGCCGGAAATCATCCGCTGGCAGACGCCGCTGACTCACATGCGCCGCACTGCGCTGCAGGACTGGGAGATTGGCGGCAAGCAGATCAAGAAGGGCGACAAGGTCGTGATGTGGTACCTGTCGGGCAACCGCGACGAAACGGTCATCGACCGGGCTGACCGGTTCATCATCGACCGCAAGAATCCGCGCCATCACCTGTCATTCGGTTATGGCATCCATCGATGCATGGGTAACAGGCTGGCAGAACTGCAGTTGCGGATCATCTGGGAAGAAATTCACAAGCGGTTCGCCAAGGTCGAAGTGACCGGCGAGCCCGAGCGCCTTTTCTCAAACCTTGTGCGCGGGATCACCAATCTGCCGGTGCGGCTGCACGCGCGCTGATTTGCTGAAGCAGAAATACGGAGTGTATGATGGTCAAAGTGACGTTCGTATCCAGCGATGGAACGCGGCGGGAAGTCGAAATTGCCGAGGGCGAAACCGCACGCGAGGCGGCGCTCTTCAATGATGTACCGGGCATCGACGGCGATTGCGGCGGTGTCTGCGCCTGTGCGACCTGCCATGTCCATGTCGATCCGGCCTGGATCGACAGGGTTGGTCGCCTGGTCGAAGGGGCAGCGGAGGCAGAGCTTCTGCAATTTGCCGAAGGTGCCAACGAATACAGTCGCCTCGCCTGCCAGATACCCATGGTGGAAGGAGTGGAAGGTTTGATTTTGCACGTTCCCGAGCAGCAATACTGACCAGACAGAGCGCAGCCCTGTCGTGCGCGTGCGGCGTCGCAAATTCAGTTTTGAACGGAGGTTTCAGTGCCAACTCAGCTAGAACCTGATGTCTAGACGAGCGAAGACGCATTTCGCACCGAAATGCGGCAATTCCTCGCCGCCCATTTCCCTGACGAATTAAGGGGCGCGGGCAATATGCTGGCCGGGCCCATTGGCAGCTTCGGCTTGTGGATCATCCTGGCCGACGCGCATCCGGAAGCTTCGAGGGACAGCTCCAGCGTGTCGGTGACATCCCCGGCCCGCATGGTGGTACACAGCTTCCAAAGGATGACATAACGGGAGAAGTCGTCGAGCACGGTCGACAGGTACACCAAGCCCCAGCCGATGATCTTGAAGTAGGTGAAGTCGGTCTGCCACATCTCGTTCGACCGCGTCGTCTTGGTGTGGAACCCGTCGGCGGCCTTGATCACGATGAAGGCCGGACTGGCGATCAGGTCATGGGCTTTCAACATACGGTAAACCGTGGCTTCCGACACGAAGTAGCGCTTCTCGTCGGTGAAGCGCACCGCGAGCTCGCGGGGTGACAGGTCGGTTGTATCCAACGCCATGTCGATGATCTGCTGCTGGATATCATCGCAGATGCGGTTCCACACCCGCCTCGGGGCCGATGGCCGATCCTCCAGCGCCTCCGGCCCGCGCTCGAGGTAGCGGTCGTACCAGCGTTAGAAGGTCCGGCGCGGGATGCCCAACTGCTCCAGCGTGCGCTTGGCCGGCAGGTGCGACTGCTCGACGATCCGAATGATCTCCAGCTTCTCGGATGCGGGTTACCTCATTCGTCGTCGGCCCTATTCGCGATCATGCTTTTTTTGAGCAACCGGTTTTCCAGCGTCAGATTGGCCACGCATTCCTTAAGGGCACGGGCTTCGCGGCGCAGGTCGTGCACCTCGCCGGTGGTCGCGGCACGGGCGGTGTCGCCCGCCAAGCGCCGCTTGCCCGCCTCCATGAACTCCTTCGACCACGTGTAATACAAGCTCTGGGCGATGACATCCTTGCAGCACAGCTCGGCGATGCTGTCCTCGCCGCGCAGGCCTTCCAGCACGATCCTGATTTTGTCCTCTGCAGAGAAGTGCCGGCGCGTCGCACGCCGTATGTCCTTCACCAGCCGCTCAGCAGGGGCCTTCGGCGCCGATTTTTTCAAGGAGGATTGGGCTTCATCCTCGTTCCTTAGTCACTACGACGAAGCCCAAATCCTCCTTAAATCACAACCTCAAATCTGTGCCATTGGTGCTGACGGCGGACAGCACCGGCAATCCGCCCTCACATGAAGCGCTCGGGTTGAGCCATGTCGGTCTCCACGCAGAGGTTCGTTTCTTGGTAGACAACTCGTTGCACGAAATAGCTCGTCGGTCAATTGGCGCTGGCACGCGAAGCCAAGAGCGGCCCGCCTCGCGGGAGGGCGCTCACCGCCGAACGATTGCCGGCTCGATCGGACTATTCTGCAACACGGCGGGAGGCAGGTAGGGCTCCGTGCCGCGATATTCGCAATTAGTTAGCCGTCAGTGCTGGCAACCTGATGCAGCGGGGGCAGAACGGCCGCGGCGCGCCGCCTCAGACGCGAGCGGTGCCAGTTGGGGATATCGGCTTGCTGACGATGAATGGCGTCGGCCATTTCAAATCTTCCACGGCTCCTATCGAGGAGGCATGTCTTCCGATCCGCTTTCGAGATTGCCGGACATTTTCGTCAGCAATGAGCGCATCGCGCGTATCTCAGTTGGGGAAATCATATGGAGCAGTCGCGCGTAGATCATGTCGGCTTCGGCGCGCAGCTGAGGCAGGATTTCGATCGCTCGGGGCAAAAGATGAAGTTCCCAGACGCGCCGGTCGCCCTTGGCAGCGCGCCGTTCCGCGAGCACCATTCTTTCCAGCTGGTCGACAACATGGCCAACGCTGGCACGCTCCAGTTCGAGGCATTTGGAGAGGTCGGTTTGGGTCATGCCCGGGGTCCGATAGATATAGACGAGCGCGCGCCACTGGGTTCGCGTCAATCCGAAGCGCGCCGTTGAGGCATCAAACTTCCGACGCAGTTTGCGGGGCACTTCCTCGATGAGAAAGACAAACTCGTCTGAGGCCGTCAGAAGACTTTTCGCGGGAGAGATGCCGCTTGTATTGCGAGGTTCAACCATCGTCATGGACTGTAGAGCCAACATCATATTCTGAAAACCCTTTACTGTAAGATATGATATAGTATGATCGTGGAATGATTGATCAGTCGATCACGCTTGCCGGGAAAGCGGGCCATGAAATCGCAGCGTCGGTTGATGGCCCGGAACTCGGATTACCGGTAATCCTCGCGCACGGCGGCGGACAGACCCGAAGGGCATGGAGGGCGGTAGCCCACCGGCTCGCGAGCCATGGTTTCCGGACCATCGCAGTCGATATGCGCGGGCACGGCGAGAGTGCATGGGCCAGCGACGGAGCCTATGATATCTCCGATTTTGCGGCCGATCTCGTCGAGATCGCTGCGGCGACGGCGAGCAAACCGGCGCTGATTGGCGCGTCTCTTGGTGGCCTGGCCGGGATCATCGCCGAGGGAAAATGCGCACCGGGAAGTTTCGGATCGCTGACGCTGGTCGACGTCACACCTCAGATGGAACCGAGCGGCGTCGCCCGCGTGGTCGGTTTCATGGCGGCGCATGCGCGCGATGGTTTTGCGTCGGTGGAAGAGGCCGCACAGGTCATTGCCGACTATCTGCCCCATCGCCCCAGCCGGAAGGCTTCGGCCGGGCTAGCACACTATCTGCGCCGCAAGGACGATGAACGCTTCTATTGGCACTGGGACCCCGCCTTCATCGAAAGAGTGACGCAGCAGGGCGGCGGCGTTTCCAGCGACCATGGCCGCACCGAGCTCAGCGCGGCCGCTGCCTGCTTGACCTTGCCGGTGCATCTGATCCGCGGCGGGTCAAGCGATCTCGTCTCGCTGGAAGCCGTCAAGCATTTCCAGGGCCTTGTCCCTCATATGGCGTATAGCGACATTGCGAATGCGACTCATATGGTGGTGGGGGACGAGAACGACGCTTTCGGGCAATCGATCCTAGAGTTTTTGCTCGGCATCCATGAAGCGGAAATGAAATCATGAATGCCCCCGCCGTCCCGGGGCTTGAGGAATTACGTGACCTATTGGCGCTGGCCCCTTTTCACCGCTGGCTCGGGCTCAGCATCGCTGAGGTCGGCGCCAACGAGTTGGTGATCTCCATGCCTTGGCGAGACGAAATCATCTCAAATCCGACGGTCGGCGCGGCGCATGGTGGCATCGTATCGGCTTTGATCGATCTGACCGGCCTCTATACGATCATCGCGATGGGGGGTGCTGCGCGGGCGACGGCGGACCTCCATGTGGATTTTCACCGACCGGCCAAGCTGGGGCCGCTTCGCGCGATCGGCAGCCCGGTGAAATTAGGGCGGCAGATAAGCGTCGCGGCTACCCGGATCCTAGCCGCAGACGGAACCTTGGTGGCGAGTGGTAGAGGGGCCTACGTCGCCTGATAACCGCCCGAGGCGAGCCAATCTGCGCGGCCAGATGCATGCCCAGCAGCTTTCGGAGCCGAGGCAGTGGCGGCAGCGACACGCTTTTTGGCGACGTGTCCCTAGGCCGAACCCACGACCGGACGGCCGCGCATCGGCCATTCAGTCAAATCGGCTCCCTGCCGGTCACACGCGGGTTTGGCCGCTCGCCTTTGAGCCGTCGACTTTGCCTAGTCCGACAGGCCAGCCACGCAGCGCATGGAGATCAAGTTCTCCTGTGCTGCGTGACTAGACTGCTGGGTCAGGTCAGGGCGCCGGGGTGCGATTCGCGATCGCATCCTCGATCAGATCCTGCATGACCTGTTCGAGCTCGACGCCTTTCCGGTCGCCTCCGCTCGATATTTCGGTGGCGATCAAAGCGTAATAGCCGGTCTCGCGATCGATCCAGCCGGTCCAACCATAGGCACCCGGTGAGGAATTGATCTTGGACGTCGCGCAGGCCGAAGGCGTGTCGCATTCGACAAAGGAGCCGAGCGCATATTCCCAATTGCCCGCGCTCGCCGGCACGAAAACGCGCGGCAAGCCTGCGGTACGTTGCTGGGTGAAGCTTGTCATATCGGTAATAAAGCTGCCGCCAAGGAAGGCACGCAGAAGTTTCGCATAGTCGCGCGGCGTCGAATAGGCGCCGCCCGCGACCCACGGGTTGGTGGGAGCGCTTCCCGCAGGGTCATACCAGGTCGTGCTCGTCATCCCGAGCGGGGTCGTCACATGCTGCGCGAACAGTTCGTGAAAATTGCGCTGGCGTGCCGGTGACGTGCCGGGCGCGATGCTTATATCCTTTGCCTCCAGATAGGCAGCGGCGACCTGAAGGCCGTGCGGTCCATAGCTATATTGCGCGCCGGGCGCGTTGCCCGGGCGCAAAATATCATAGCGCAAATCGTGGATGCTCTTCGCGCAATTGTAGAGCGTCATGGCCGGAAGCAGCTGACAGCCGCCAACGAGCGGGCTCGCATTGAAGCCCGACGTCATCGACAGCGCATGCTTGAGTTGGACATCCTTCTTCGTTCCGATCGTGGTCCAGAAGGCAAGCGGCGGCCGCATCGGATCGTCGAGCGTCGCGATGCCAGCCTGCACCATGCGCATCCCCAGCGCGCCGGCGAACCATTTGGAGGCCGACGCAAGCGGGGTCACCCGATCGATACCAAAGCTGCCCTTCTCGTAAGCGAAGAGATAGTCGGGATCCGAAGCATTCCCGACGATGAAATAGCCGTTATCGACCTCGGTATCAGCGTCGATTGCCGACTGTAACGCGGTCCAGTCATAGGTATAACCGCCGACGGTGGCCGAAAGGCTGGCGGCCGCGGGCGCCGATGCCGCCGACGTCGACGCTTTAGCAGCGGGCGCCGCAGGCGGAAGCTGCACCATGGGACGCGCCTCGCCGCCGCCGTTGCCCCCGAACCCGCCCTGCGCCGCAAAGGCCGCAGCCCCAGCCATCGCCGCACCAGCGGCAAGCCACATCCATTTCGTTCTTCCAGCCATTTTCTCTCTCCCAGCTTCGTTGCACATCGTCGAAACGGAGGGCCTAGCGCGGCCGGACGGGCTAGGGCCTGGGCTGGCCGTTCCCGAAGTGAACATTGAGCAGATGGTCGAGCTGCGCCTTGCGAAAGCCGGCGACGACGCCAGACTCGGGCGCAAATTTTGCGAGACGGTCGCTTGCCGCATCGTAACGCGGCCAGTCGCGAACGAGTGCGCAGCCAGGAACGCCCGTCTTGGCGAAGCCAACCCAGCAGGCGGCGATGCCTTCGCCGAAGCGGCGATCCTCGTCACCGACGGCGCCGGCGACCGACGCGAAATAGTCGAGCGTCCCGAACAGATAGGGGATTTCAGACCCGTGCGCGGCGCCCTTGGCGCGGTCGCGCCGCGCCGCTGCGACATAGTCGAAATGATAGAGATACGAAGGCGCCCCTCCCGCCGTCCGGGCCGCGAGCCAGCGCGCCGGGGCGACGAACCAGGCGTCGCCCAACACCTGGCGCGCCAGTTCATCATCGGCCAGCCCCATGCCATAGGCGGCCCGGCCCGCCGCCTGGTCGCGCCCTAGATAGGCGAGCGCGGCGGATGGCGGCACGCCCATGGCAAGGATGACGCTCGCCTCGTTGCTGTTCGCGCCGACGAGGAGCGGAACGTCGATCGGCTCGCTACGCGCAAAGACGCGCCAAGGCGCTTCGCGTACCAGGTCGCCGTCGAGGATGGGGCCGGTCATCGCGCCCGGCGTCCGGACCTCGCCAGCGGCAACGAGCGCGGCGGCGGGCAGCGCGCGAAGCGCGTCGAGCGATGCTGAAGGCGGCGCACCTGCGCGCGCTGCCAACGCCGCGCCTAGCGCTTCTTGCTCGCCAAGCGGGCGCGGATCGAGGAGACCAACGCCCGACTGAACGATCGCCTTGGCGAACAGGCCTTTGGCTTCGGGCTGGGCAAGGATCGTCGTCACTCCGATCGCCCCGGCGGATTCGCCGAACAAGGTGATCTGGCGCGGATCGCCACCAAATGCGGCGATATTTTTCTTCACCCACCGCAGGGCGGCCAATTGGTCCATCAGGCCGTAATTGGCGAGCGCCTCGCCGCGCGGCTTGGCCGCGCTGAGCGCGGGATGGGCGAAATAACCGAGCGCGCCCAACCGATAGTTGATCGTCACCAAAACCACACCTTGCCGCGCGAAGGCGGTGCCGTCGAAAACCGGGAAGGTGCCCGAACCGACCACATGGGCGCCGCCATGGATCCAGACCATCACTGGCAGCTTTCGCGCCCCCGCCGGGCGCCAGATGTTCAGCTGGAGGCAATCCTCAGACTGATGCTCGGCTACCCCGCCCGCGACAAGTGCGGGGCGCACCGTCTGCGGACAAGCCGGGCCGAGTTTTGCGGCATCGCGGACGCCCCGCCAGCGCGGCGGTGCCTGCGGCGCCCGCCAGCGAAGAGCGCCGACCGGTGCGGCGGCGAAAGGAATATCAAGGAAGCGCTCGACGTCCCCCGTGCGCGCGCCCGCAAGGCGCCCCTGCGCGATTGTCGCCGCGGGGGCCGTCTCCGCCGCCGCGACAGACACCGATCCGGTCAGCATCGCGGCACCGAACAGTGCTGCCATCACCAAATGCCGCATTGCGCCCTCCTACCCTTCCCGACCAGCGGCTGGAGGCCGCGGACGGGAGCGCGACCTAGAAAGAAATGCGTCCTTCGACGCCGACGACGCGAGGCTGGCTGTACCGGTTGATCGTCGGCGCCTGCGCGACGAAATAAACCTTGTCGAAGACGTTGTTCGCGAACGCGCTGACGCTGATCTTGCCGAAGTCGACGCCGACCCGAAGATTGACGAGGACATAATCATCGAGGTCGACCGAGGTCGCTGTCAGCTCCTGTTTGCCGCCCCATTGACCACTGATCAGGACATTGCTGGTCAGCGCGACATCCTTGGTGACCGGGTAGCGCAGATTGAGGTTGGCCGAGGCGAGCCAGTCGGGAACCTGCGCAAGGTCCAGCCCGTCATAGCGGCCGCTCTTGACCTTGCCCTCTTGCCGCGAGCCACTCAAGGCGAGGCGGCCATTGCCTTCGCCGAGATCGAAGCCCTGGCTATATTCGGCCTCGATACCCCAGCTTTTCGCATCGCCTGCGTTGGTTAGATAGGCGACCGCGGCGATCGGGCACGCCGGATTGGTGAGCGCGCAGCCATCGTCGACCTGCGCGATCAGGTCTTCAAGCTCGGTGTAATAGCCCGCGATTGCGAAATAGCCGCGGCGGATCGGACTGCCCTTGATGCCGACTTCGTAAGACGTGCTGTTTTCGTTGCCGAACAGCACCTGCACAGGACTCGGCGCGCGCGGATCGGAGAGGCGCGTGTTGAACCCGCCGGCCCGATAGCTGCTGCCGACCTTGCCATAGGCGAGGATGTTCGACGTGAGCTTGTACGAGAGGGTCGCATTGTAGGAGAGATTGTCGGCGTTGATGCTGTCGTCGATGATCCGCGATGGCCCGCCGGTGGGCAGGCCAGTCCCCAAATCGTAAAGCCGCGCCGAGATGCTCCGGCTGTCGCGGGTATAGCGCAGTTCGCCGGTCAGGTTGAGGCTGTCGGTGATGTCGAAACCGAGCGAGCCATAGGCCGCATAGCTTTCGAAATGCAGCCGCGCGGGCGCGATATTGCCCGGCGACGGATTGGCGAGCGTCGGCGTGCGCGTCGTCGCCACCGAGAAATCGCTGTCGAGCAACAGCATTTCGGCGCCGACCAGCCATGTGAAGCGATCGCTCGCCCCGCTGACATGAATATCCTGCGAAAAATTGTCGGTCGTGTCGACGACGTAGGACGCGGTGCTGGCATCGAGCGGCGTGAGAGCGCCGATCTGCCCCGCGGCGCGCGCACGCGCCAGCTCGGCGGGGCTGATCGCGTCATTGTCGAGATCATATTCGGACGTGCGCTTGCGAAAGGAGGTTGTCGACGTCAGGTCGGCACCGCCCAGATCCACGCGGACGAGCGCCTGAAGGCCGTCCACGTCCTGGCTGGCGCGCGGCGCGGTGTTCCAGGGGTAGCGAAAGCGATCCTGCGTATAACCGCCGGGAAAGCCTGGCGTGCCCGCGGGAATGGATATCTGGTAATGGATCGTCGGCGTGGTCAGCCGCTGGGTCTCGGCCGTGATGATCGCGTCGACCGGCCCGCGCTTCAGCCGGATCTGGCCGCGCAGTCCGTGGCCCTTCTGCTGGTCGAAATAGACGTCGTTGTCGGGATTGTAGAAGAAGCCCTTGTCCTGCTCGACGAGATCGCCGCTGATGCGGATCGCCAGGCCATCGGCGAGCGGGACATTGATCACGCCCTGCGTCTGGAAGCTGTTGTTCTCGAAGCCATAGCGCGCGCTCGCCCAGCCCGAGAGATCGAATTCGGGCTCGGCCGAGATGATATTGATCGCGCCGCCGACCGCGTTGCGGCCGTACAGCGCGCCCTGCGTCCCGCGCAGAACCTCGACGCGGCCGATGTCGAGCAGGTCGAGCCGCGTGAAGTTGCGACCGCCCACCGGACCGCCGGCGATATAGGCACCGTTGCGATAGAGCCCGACGCTCGGGTCGCCATTGGTGGCACGCGCGGTCGACGAAGCGCGGATCGAGATCTCCGACGTGACGGACGAGTTCAGATTGTTGAAGCGAACGCTTGGCTGATCGGCGAGGAGTTCGCCGCTGCCCGTGGCGCCGCCGCGATCGGTGAGCGACGTGATATCGATGACCGACGCCGCGGTCGGCACATCGGCCAGCCGCTCTTCGCGGCGGCGCGCCGTTACGACTATGGCGCCGTCATCATCCGCTTCAGCCGCGTCCGGAAGAGCTTCGGACGGTGCGTCTTGAGCGAAAGCAGGCGGAGCGACGGCTACCCAAATCGCGGCCGTGCAGAAAAGAAGGTTCGCTCTGCGTCCCATGGTCACTCTCCCCATCTTGTTATCGCAATTATTATCGATAATTTTGTGCAAAACCGTCGGCAAGTCAAGCCGGAAAGCGCAATGTCTTTGCAGGTGGTTCGCTGGTCTAAGAGACGACGGCGCTCAGCAGGTCGCGGACGCCCCGCGCCGTAGCGGCAAGGGGGTCAGGTGTGACCGTCGATAAATCGTCGGTCACAGCGTGGTGATGACGGTGTGCGCCAAAGATGCCGGCATGACGCACGTAGCCGGCCTTTATCACTTCCGAGAGTTCGCCCGCTGTGCCTTCCGCCGAAGGATAGGCCATTTCCAACCCCGGCTGGCCTTTGAATATCTCGCGCGCACACGTCACGAATTCGGGCGATGTCATGAGAAAACGATAGGGATCGGCGCTTGGCAGCGGCAGCAAGCGCCCCGGCATTTCCTGATAGTCACGTGCTGCCGCATTGGCGCCGAGATGAAACCAGAAAGCGGTCTCGCCGGGGGCTGGACCCACCTTGTCGGCGATATGGCTCGCACCGAGATTCTCATATTCATGCCCGCTGTTGCACAGGAAGAGCAGGCTGTGTTGCGGAAACGCTCGGGGCATCCAGTCGGCAAGCGCGAGCCACATCGCGATACCCGGCCCCCGCTCGCCGGCGCAATCGGTCCAGCCTGAACGCGGCGTAGAGACGACGAGCCAAGGGCGACCGGAGCGAACGCGTCGCCCGATTATATTCTGCGCTGCCCGAATCCCACCGCGCCCGCGAAGCGCTAATTTCGCCGCGGCACCGTGGCGCGCGGCTTCAATCACCGGGGCGGCGAGTCGCGGCGCGAGCAAGGCAAGTGGCTTGTCCGATACAGGATGACCGGCCGGGACATTGAGGAGCAAGGCCTCGCCCGTCGGCCCAGTCGTAATGAGAATGACCCCGTTCGCACCGCGCGCAAGCGCATCGGCGAGCGGCTCGCGCACTGCACGATCTACGAGGCTCGACCAGCGGCGGAAAGGCAGGCGCACGACGGCGATCGCGCCGTCGAGGCGTTCAGGGATTTCTGCGAGGCGCAGCGGCGCAGCGAGACCGGCCTCGCCGGTTTCGACGGCGAGCGGCTGTGCGACGAGCGGTATCGTGTGGTCGCCGAGCGTAAGTTCGCAATGCGACGCCTCGAACCAAGGCACGTCAAACGTCTGGCGATCCACTTCGAATCCGGCACTGAACAGCCGCTTCGCTGTCCAGTCGGCGGTCCAGCGATCGCCCGCGCCGCCCGACTGCTTGTTGCCGGCCTCGGCATAGCTTTGGACGTCGGCGAAGAGGCGTCCGGGGCCGAACATGGTCAAATCCAGGGATACAGCGGCAGCGGAGTCAACCTGCAATGCGATCGGCGCCGCGAGGCCCGCCTTAAGCAAGGTGCGGCGGTCGGTCGGGAGACGGCTCATGTCACTTTTGCGCGGCGGCGGCTGGGCTTAGGCTTTGCGTGGCGGGCCTTATATTCCTCGAGTGCGCGCCCAAAACTATTCTGAGTAACCCCGATCAGATCGCGCGCCACCGCATCGGCGGCATCGCCATCGCGCGCGACGATATGGCGGCAAAGCGCGTCGTAGAGGATGGCCGATCGCTTCGCCGCCTCGTTGCCATGCGTCTCGATATAGCTGTCAGTATAGACATTGTGCTGCCAGCGCGCGAGCAGCGCGACCCGATCGAGGAGCTCGAGCGCGAGCGGCGCATTGCTGCGTTTGGCGATAAAGCGACCGATGCGGTTCGAGACCTTGATATGCTCGAACGTATTGTCGGTGCGCTGGGTGACATCCTTATATTCGACAAGCCGGTGCATCAGTTCGCGCCCGTCGCGGTCGGTCATTTCGGCGGCCGCAAGGCGACAAACGACGCCGAACAGCGATTTCCACAGTTCATAGACCTCGTTCGCAGCATGCTCGTCGATATCGATCACATAGGTGCCGCGCCACGGCACGACCTTGACAAGCCCGATCCGCGCGAGATGCCGGAACGCCTCGCGCACCGGCGCATGGCTCACTCCGAAGCGCGCGGCGATTTCGCGCTCGCGCAGCCACGATCCGGGCGGAATCCGCCATTCGACGATGTCGTCGGTCAAAAGGCGCGCGATCACGCGGTCCTGCGTCGGCGCGCTGTCGTCGTCGGTCTTCGTCGCGGCCATGTCTCTCCGTTCGGCTTTCCCTGCTCGCGGCGCCATCCTAATCGGGCAGCGCACACGAGCAATCGATGATTGCGAATGAATTTATTATCGATAATATGGAGAATGACAAGCATCGGAAAATCGGAGTCGGATCTTGAAGCGCACCATCCTCTTTTTCGCGGCCGCGGTTGCGGCACAGCCAGCCGCGGCAGGCGAACCCGCCCCTCTTCCCGGCTGTGCCGAAGCGATCGCCTATTCTGAGGCTAATTCCGGCGTTGCGCTGCTGATACTTGAAGATGGCAAAGTGCGCTGCCGATCGGCAGACATCGCGACGCCGCAGGAACTCTGGTCGGGCACCAAGAGCCTTGTCGGGCTGATGGCGGCGGCGGGCGCACAGGATGGACTTCTAACCCTCGACGAGCGGGCATCGGAGACACTCGCTGAATGGAGGGGCGACCCCAAAAAGGAACAGATCACGCTTCGGCAATTGCTGTCGATGACGGGCGGCCAGGCATCGACCGTCGGCAGGGCCCAAGGGTATCTGGACTCGGTGAAGGCACCGCTCACGGCGGCGCCGGGCAGCAAATTCCAATATGGTCCCGCCCCGATGCAAATCTTTGGAGAGATCATGCGGCGCAAGCTCGTTGCCAAGGGCCAAGACGGCAACGCTCGCCATTATGTGGAGCGGCGCATTCTCACTCCGCTTGGGGTTACCATAGGCAGTTGGCGCAGCGGCCCCGATGGCGCACCGCTCATGCCGCAGGGCCTCGTGCTGGCAGCGTCCGAGTGGGCGAAGATCGGCGAGTTCGTCCGCGGCGGTGGGAAGCTCGACGGCAAGCCGCTTGTCGATGAACTGGCGTTCGCCGAGCTGTTCAAGGGTAGCCAGGCCAATCCGGCCTACGGTCTCACCTGGTGGTTGCCCCGTAGCACGCCGGCTGTCGATATTGTTACCCGGTCCACCGATATCACCAGTCATGCCAACGAACTCCCGGCGGATATGGTCGTCGCCGCCGGCGCGGGCGATCAACGCCTCTATATCATTCCGTCGCTTCGGCTTACAATCGTTAGGCAGGCGAAACTCGATCTGGCGGCTTTGGCGGCGGGGGAAAAAGGCGATTGGTCCGATTGGCGGTTCCTGTCACTGTTGCTGAAAGCGGCGAGTGACTAATTTGAAACGCGGCCGAAAACATGTCGGGGCCGATCGAACCTAGGCCGTGCCGCTGCAATATGATCATTGAGAATTGCTGGCCGAATGGAAACGCGGCACGTGGAGTTTGCCGCTGGACCAAAATGATGACGGTTATTGACAGCCCGCGCGGCAATCATACCCGAGGGGCGGAACCTTGCACGCGACGCCGCAGTGGGGCGAAGAAGGATGCAGCATGTTACGGGGATTGATGCAGGACGCGCCGCTGCTGATCAGCGGAATATTGGAATATGCCGCGCGCGCGCACGGCGAGAGGGAGATCGTCTCGAAGGCTGTCGATGAGCCGGTTTGGCGGTATGACTGGCACCGCTGCGATCAGCGTGCGCGTCAGGCTGCGCAGGCCCTTGGTGTCCTCGGGATTGCAACGGGCGACCGCGTCTCGTCGCTCGCCTGGAACACGCACCGCCACCTCGAACTCTTCTATGCGGCGCCGGGCATGGGCGCTGTATTGCACACTGCCAACCCGCGTCTCAGCGACGAGCAAATCGCCTTTACTATCGCTCATGCAGGCAGCCGCATTCTCTTCTTCGAGCCCAATCTAGCCGAGCTCGTCGCACGGCTGCGCCCTCTCCTTCCAGGTATCGAGCGTTATGTCCTTCTCGCGGATCGCGGAGCGACCGCGCCAGATGTTGCTGACGCGTTGAACTATGAAGCGTTGCTGGCACGCCAGGACGGGGCCCTCACCTGGCCGAGCTTCGATGAAAAGGCAGCCGCATTTCTTTGCTACACTTCGGGGACGACGGGCGACCCCAAGGGCGTCCTATACAGCCACCGATCAATCGTTCTCCACGGGATGGCGGCCGGTCTGAGCAGTGCCTTCGGGTTCAGCGCTTTTGATGTCATCATGCCCTGCTCGTCCATGTATCATGCGACGGCATGGGGACTTCCGTTCACGGCAGCGATTAACGGCTGCAAGCTAGTGCTTCCTTGCGACAGGATGGACGGTGCCAGTCTCGCCGATCTGATCAACGAAGAGGGCGTCACCTTTTCGGGCGGTGTGCCCACGATCTGGACCATGTACCTCGCTCATCTCGACACCACGGGGACGGGGGTCGGCAATCTCAAGCGCCTCGTGATTGGCGGCTCGGCCGTCCCGCGGGCGATGGCCGAGACATTCCGCGCCAAATATGGTGTCACTGTGCTCCAGCTCTGGGGCATGACCGAAACCAATCCTCTCGGCGTGATTTCGACGCCCTCCCCGCTCCTGATGGCCGAAGGCGAGGATTTCGCGAACGATCTCCTGCTGACGAAGCAGGGTCGCATGCAATTTGGCATCGAACTGCGCATTATCGACGGCGATGGCACGCCGCTCCCCTGGGACGGTGAGCAGGCGGGTGCGCTCCAGGTCCGCGGACCGTGGGTCGTCGATCGCTATTTCCCCGATTTTGAGGGCGCCGGGAGCGATGGCTGGTTCGACACCGGGGACATAGGTACGATCGATCGCTTCGGCTTTCTCCGGCTGACCGACCGCGCGAAAGACGTGATCAAGTCCGGGGGCGAATGGATCAGCTCGATTGATATCGAGAATGCGGCGGTTGGGTACCCCGGCGTCCGGGTCGCCGCGGTCGTTGGCGTATATCATCCAAAATGGGAAGAGCGACCCCTTCTCGTGATTGAAACGCATGAAGGTCAAGCCGTCACAGCCGACGCAATTCGCGCGCATCTGGAGACGAAGGTTGTTCGTTGGTGGCTGCCGGACGACATCCTGTTCGCGACAGTACCGCTCACTGCAACGGGAAAGATCGACAAAAAGGCCTTACGCGAAGCGTATCGTAACCAACTCGCCTAGATGAGATCACACTGCGTCCATTCCCTGCGAACGGCAGCGATCCTTTCAGGCAGGCAAAGTTCAGCGGGCCTCGTGGGTCTTGCATAAGCCCGGGCAATCTCGCGGGGGCGGGCTATACAATGCAAAGCGCTCTACGCTTGCAGCGCGGACAAGGTATGGCCAAGATGAGGCATGACGTCGACCCAAAAAACCAAAGAACAAGCTTCCGGACGAACAGGGAGGCCTACTCGACAAGCCTCGCAAGCACTTTCGAGGAAAATTCTCCGTGTCGCCCGCGATGTCTTCTTTGCCGACGGATTCGGTCGTTCAACGGCGGAACGGATTGCTGCAAAAGCAGGCATCTCCAAGCGCACTTTGTACGCCCGTTACGGGAGCAAAAAGCTGCTTTTCGAGGCGGTAATACTCAGGGAAATCGAGGATCGGCTCTCCTTCCTCGAACAGCACGTTCCCGAACATGGCGACGTTCGGCCCGAGCTTGAAGAGCTGTCCGATGAACTGCTATCCTGGATGCTTACCGACATTCATGTCGCGTTGGAACGCGTTGTAATGGCTGAGGCTGCACGTTTTCCCGCTTTAGCGCGAAACCTTTACGAATTCGGCGTAGGACGCACGACGAGATTGGTGGCAGAGGTTTTGCGCAAAGCCGAGGAGAGGGGAGAAATCAGGGTGTCAGACGCGAATTTTGCTGCGGAGCAGTTTATATCCAGCGTCATTTTGTCACCTTTTCGTCGGGCCGCTCTTGGAGTGGGAGTGACCAGTCACAATGAAACCTCTTCAGCCCGAATGAGGCAAGCTGTGGATCTATTTGTGTACGGCTGCCGCCCCTCCCAGAAGGGGAGCCATCCATAACATTCCCGCTTCATCTCGGGCTGGGCAGTTGTCACGACTAGGTGTTTAGTCCCAGCATGTGATGGTGTAAGCTTGTCATCGTCACAGCGGGAGGGATTATGGGCCAGCTTCTACACGGCAGCGCCAAGACCACGCACGCCGTTCGAGCGGAGCTACAGCGATCGCAAGCTCCGGTCGCGCAGCTCGCGAAGCGGTACGGGATCAACGAGAAGACGGTGATCAAGTGGCGCAGCCGGCCGTCGGTCGAGGACATGCCGGTGGGGCCGAAGGAACGGCGCAGCACCGTGCTGTCGCCGATGGAAGAAGCCGCGATCGTGGCGCTCAGGGTGCAGGCCCGGCTGCCGCTCGATGACGTCTTCATCGCGTTGAAGGACGTGATCCCGAACCTGACGCGCTCGTCGCTTCACCGCTGCCTGCAGCGGCACGGGATCAGCCGATTGCCGAAGGCGGATCGCGAGAAGCCGAAGAAGTTCAAGAAGTACGAGATCGGCTATTTCCACATCGATATCGCCGAACTGCGCTACGAAGGCGGCAAAGGATTCCTCTATGTCGCGGTGGACCGCACCTCGAAGCTGGTGTTCGCCCGCATCTATCGACGGGCGACCAAGCTCGCCGCGGCAGCCTTCCTGCGCGTGCTGATCAAGACGGTTCCCTACAGGATCCACACCATCCTGACCGACAACGGCGTGCAGTTCGTGCAGCGTGACCAGGGCGGCACACTGGGATGGATCGGCCATATCTTCGGCCGTGTCTGCGAGCAGAACGGCATCGAGCATCGCCTCACCGTAACCGGTGTTTCCCTGCCACCTTGCGGGAGTGAAGCGTGGCGTCGATTTTCGCTAGCCCGATCAGGCTGGAGGATGCTGATGCTATGATGATGACATGTGATGATGCTGGCACCAGCGTGGTTCGGCGTTTTGAGGTTTTCACAGGTGCGGGCCAGCGTCGGGAGTGGTCGCCTGAGGTAAAGGCGTCGATCGTCGCGGAGAGCTATTCGGGTCAGGAGACGGCCTGCGCGGTGGCGCGCCGTCATGGGCTTGCTCCGTCGCAACTATTCGCTTGGCGCCGGGATCTGCGCAAGAAGCTGGAGGACCAAGGGCTGACGCTTCCAGCGACGCCTGCGTTCGTGCCGGCGGTGATCGAACCGCTCCCTTCGGGTGATCCAGCCCCTGTCGCCAGGCGCGGCCGTCGCCGTCGGCGTCCCACAGTCAGTGCTGTCGAGCTGGAGATTGACGGCGTGGCGGTGAAGATCGGACGCGGGGCCGATGCGGCTGTGATCGCAGCGGTGATTGAAGCACTCAAGGCAACGCGATGATCGGACCTGGCGCTGGCGCGCGCGTGATGGTGGCGACGCGTCCGGTGGATTTTCGCAAGGGACCTGACGCCCTGGCCGCGCTGGTCGGCGCCGAGTATGGCGGCGACCCATATTCAGGCGTGATCTACGTGTTCCGGGCAAAGCGTGCTGACCGGATCAAGCTGGTCTGGTGGGACGGCACTGGCCTGTGCCTGATGGCCAAGAAGCTGGAGTCCGGCGGCTTCCGGTGGCCGGGCATCCAGGACGGCGTGATGCGTGTGACCTCAGCGCAACTCGGCGCGCTTCTGGAGGGTCTGGATTGGCGCCGGGTGCATGGCGGGCGCCGCCCGCAGGCCCCGCAGATTGCCTGTTGACGGGGCGTTCCCAGACTGATTCACTGCTCCCATGCTCATGGAAGCGGACCTGCCGGACGATGTTGACGCGTTACGCGCGCTCGTCCTCGAACAGGCCCGCAAGCTCGAGAGTGCCGACGCGGAAGCCGAACGCCTGAGGGCGATCATCGAGGCTTTTCGGCGTCATCGGTTCGGCCGCCGTTCCGAGCAGCTCGATCAGGATCAGTTGCAGCTGGGCCTTGAGGATGCCGAGACGGCGCTCGCGGAAGCCGAGGCCGCCAGCGAAGCGAAGGCCGGACGGCCTCGCAGTGATCCTGTGCGCAAGACCAACCGCGGTTCGCTGCCCGCGCATCTCGAGCGGATCGAACAGATCGTTGACGTCGAGAGCAATGCTTGCCCCTGCTGCGGCGGCGCCCTCCACCAGGTCGGCGAGGATGTCGCCGAGCGCCTCGATGTGGTGCCGACCACCTTCCGCGTCGTGGTCACCCGGCGGCCGCGTTATGGCTGCCGTTCGTGCGAGAGCGCGATCGTGCAGCCGCCGGCGCCGGCGCGGATCATTGAGGGCGGCATTCCGACCGAGGCACTGATCGCCCAGGTGCTGGTATCCAAGTATGCCGATCACCTGCCGCTTTACCGG
>NZ_JAFMTR010000083.1 GCF_018682675.1 Sphingopyxis soli | reverse complement strand
GCATCGTCATCCTGGCTGCGGCGATGGCCTCGCTGTTTCAGGATCCATGGTCCGCCATTTCCTCAAGCGCCGTGCCGGACGAACGCTCAGTCCATGGATGCTGAAACAAGTTCAGCATGACGAGAATTGAAGGGCAGTAATCCACCCCAAGGCGGACGCAAACGGCACGCAGGCAATCCACAAAATCGTCGGAACGCGATCCGGCAACAGGCGTATGCAAAGTAGCCGACACTCTGGCCGCGATTTGCATGAAAGGAAACTGTGTGACCGATGCCCAGGGGCTGCTTTGCCCGTCCTGCCGCGTGAATTTGACGATGTCGGAGCGTCAGGGGATCGAGATCGACTATTGCCCGCAGTGCCGCGGCGTCTGGCTGGACCGCGGCGAGCTCGACAAGATCATCGAGCGCAGCGAAGGCGCCGGGGCGCCGCCCCCGCGGCAGGCCGCGCCGCAGCCGCAATATCGCGAGCCGCGCTATGACGACGATCGTCACTATGCGAAGCCCTATAAGAAGAAGAGCTATACCAAGAGCTTCCTGAGCGATCTGTTCGATTGATCTTCACCGTCGCCCCCGCCTGCGCGGGGGTGGCGATCTTCCTTATCCCGCCACGGCATTCCGCCGCGCGTAGGCGAAGTAGACCGCCAGCCCGGCGACATTCCAGATGCCGAACCAGATCTGCGTTTTCGCCGGCAGGCTGAAGAACAGGTAGAGGCAGCCGAGCACCGCGATCCCGCCGACGACCCACGGCATCGGGGTGCGGAAGGTGCGCGGCGCGTCGGGCGCGCGGCGGCGCATGATGAGCATGCACAGCGACACCGCGGTGAAGGCCGCGAGGGTTCCCGCGTTGGCGAGCGCGGCGAGTTCGTCGAGCGGGATGAAACCCGCGAGTATCGCGACGACGATCGCGGTAAAGATGGTGATGCGCACCGGCGTCCCGCGCCCCGAAATCCTGGCGAGCCCCTTGGGCAGCAATCCGTCGCGCGCCATGGTGAAGAAGATGCGGCTCTGCCCGAAGAAGAAGGCGAGGATCACCGTCGGCAGCGCCACGATCGCCGAGATGGCGAGATATTTCGCGGCAAGCGGCTGGCCGAGTTCGCGCAGGATCAGCGCGAGCGGTTCGGGGCTGTTGGCGAATTTGCTGTAGGAAATGGCACCGACCGCTGCGACCGCGACGAGGACATAGATCGCGACGCAGGCGAGCATCGATCCGACGATCCCGATTTTGAGGTCGCGATCGGGATTCTTCGCCTCCTCGGCCGCGGTCGCGATCGCATCGAAGCCGTAGAAGGCGAAGAAGATGATCGCAGCGGCCGCCATGATCCCGCGCTCGACGCCGTCGGGGGCGACATGCTTTGCAAAGCCGAAGGGGCTGAAGGGTTCGAGGTTCGCGGCGTCGAACGCCGGCAGCGCGACCGCGACGAAAACGGCGAGCGCGATGATCTTCACAACGACGAGGATCGCGTTGACGGTGGCACTCTCGCGCGTGCCATAGAGCAGCATCCCCGCGACCACCGCGATGATCGCGATCGCGGGCAGGTTGACGATCCCGCCAAGCTCGGGCCCCTGCATCAGGTCCATCGGCACGTTCGCCCACGCCTGGAGCAGCGGGGCGGCATAGCCCGACCAGCCGACCGCGACCGCGCTGACGACCAGCGAATATTCGAGGATCAGGCTCCAGCCGACGATCCATGCGATCAGTTCGCCGATCACGACATAGCTGTAGGTGTAGGCGCTGCCCGAGGCGGGAATCATTGTCGCCATTTCGGCATAGGCGAGCGCGGCGCAGGCGCAGATCAGCCCCGCGACAAGGAAAGAGACGATCACGGCCGGGCCGGCCTTGTCGGCGCCGACGCCGATCAATGTCAGAATGCCGGTGCCGACGATCGCGCCGACCCCGAGCGCGACGAGATGCGGCCAGCCGAGCGTCCGCGCGAGCCCGTGCCCCTCCTGCCGGTCCGGAACGATGGTCTTGCGACGCAGCAGGCTGTCGGTCATTCGGGTTCCCCTTAGAGTGCGTTCGGTTTTGATTGAATCAAAACCGGCACTCCAGATTCTTGTTTTGCCGTGTTT
>NZ_JAFMTR010000082.1 GCF_018682675.1 Sphingopyxis soli | reverse complement strand
ACGGTATCTCGACATGGCATCACCTGTGTGAGGTGTTGCACTTCGTTTGTGAACTCAAGGGGGGTGAAACGCTCAATCGTGCGCCGCGATTTCGCCGAGAGAAACCGGAAAGACGCGCGAGCAAAAGGCGCAATCGACCTGCACCAGCCCGTCGTCGTCAGCCATCTCGCGGCGTTCGCCTTCGGGAAATTTCGAGAGCACGCCGGCAAAATAGTCGATGCTGCACCGGCAGCCGCGCGATACGGTCACGCCCGGTTGGACGCGAACCTCGTCCTCGTGAAAGAGCCGCCATGCCAGCGTCTCGAGCGAGGTTGCCGGGTCGGTGAGTTCTTCGTCCTTCAGCGTCGCGGCGATGGTCTTGGCATGTTCCCACTCGGGGTGATCGTGCCGCACATGCAGGCGGTCGCGTCCGACTTCGCCCTCGGGCAGGTGCTGGAGCAGCAGGCCGCCGGCAAGGCAGCCCGCCTCGGCATCGTGCCGCGCCGCCAGCTTGATCAGGCTCGGAATCTGTTCGGACTGCTCGAAATAATGCTCTGCGGCGTCGCCGATCGACGATCCTTCGAGCGGCACGATGCCCTGATAGCGCTCGCCGGTCGCCGCCTGGTCAAAGGTGATCGCCAGGAATCCTTCGCCGAACAGCGCAAACAGCGTCGGATCGGCGCCGACGCCGACCAGTCGCTCGGCATCGAATTTCAGATAACCGCGCAGTTCGCCGCCGCGATAGTCGCAGACAAGCAGTTCGATCGGCCCGCCGCCGGTCTGCGCCTGCAACGTAAGCTGGCTCCCCTCGTCCTTGAGCGTCGAGCCCAGCAGCACGGTCAATGCGAGCGCCTCGGCAAGCAGCTTTTCGGCGACCGGCGGATAGTTATGCGCGGCGATAATCGTGTTTAGCGCGGGCCCGAGACGCACGAGGCGGCCGCGAACATGGCGCTCGCTGATCGTGAACAGCAACGGCTGGTCGAACCAGGTTTCGATAATCTCGCTCATAACTTGCCGAGTGCCCAAAGCAGCACCGATTTTTGCGCGTGGACACGGTTTTCGGCCTCGTCCCAGACGCGCGACTGTTGGCCGTCGATCACCGCGTCGACCACTTCCTCGCCCCGATGCGCCGGCAGACAGTGGAGAAACAGCGCATCGCCCTTCGCCGCACCCATCAGCCGCTCGTCGACCTGATAGGGCGCCATCGCCGCGAGCTTGTTGTGCGCGTGATCCTGCCCCATCGATACCCAGGTGTCGGTGACGACCAGATCGGCGCCCGCGACCGCTTCGCGCGCGTCGCGCACGATGTCGATGCGCGCGCCCCTTGCGCGCGCCGCGTCGACGAAGCCGGCATCGGGTTCATAGCCCTGCGGCACGCCCGCGCGAACGTTGAAGCCGAACAGCCCCGCCGCCTCGATCAGCGAGGCGAGCACGTTATTGCCATCGCCGAGCCATGCGAGTTCGAGCCCCGGCAGCGCCTTCCCGCTCTCGACGATCGTCAGCAGGTCGGCGACGATCTGGCACGGATGCGACAGGTCGGTGAGGCCGTTGATGACCGGGACGCTGGCGAAGTGCGCCAGCTCTTCGACCTTTTCGTGGTGATCGGTACGGATCATGATCGCATCGGCATAGCGCGACAGCACCCGCGCGGTGTCGGCGATCGTCTCACCGCGGCCGAGCTGGGTCGTTCCGGCGTCGAGGATCATCGGCACGCCGCCCAATTGGCGGATCGCGATGTCGAACGAGCATCGGGTGCGCGTCGAGTTCTTCTCGAACACCATCGCCAGCACATGGTCGGCGAGCGGGGCGTCGGCGTCGGGTTTCGCCTTCGGCCAACCCGCGCGCGCCGCCTTGCGATCGATCGCGTCGGCGAGCATCGCCGCGACCGCATCCCCGCCCGCGTCGGTCAGGTTGAGGAAGTTCGGCATTTACGCTTCGGGCGGCGTATAGCTCGCCGCCCCCGCCGACAGTTTCTCGATGAATTCGTCGATATGCGCCTGTTCGATGTTGAGCGGCGGCAGCACGCGCACGACATTCTCGCCCGCCGCGACGGTCAGCAGCCCGTGATTGTCGCGCAGGTGCGCGACGAAGGCGCGGCTGTCGCTCTTGAGCTTGAGACCGAGCATAAGGCCGAGGCCGCGGGTGCTTTCGAACAGATCGTCATGGTTGGGGATGAGCTGTTCCAGCGCACCGCGCAGGCGTTCGCCGGTCGCCTTGACCTGGTCGAGAAAACCTTCCTCCAGAATGACGTCGAACACCGCCTGCCCCGCCGCCATTGCGAGCGGATTGCCGCCATAGGTCGAACCATGCGTGCCGATCACCATCCCGCGCGCCGCCTTTTCGGTCGCAAGGCACGCGCCGAGCGGGAAGCCGCCGCCGATACCCTTGGCGGTCGCCATGATGTCGGGGGTGACGCCATATTGTTCATAGGCATAGAGCGTGCCGGTGCGCGCGACGCCGCACTGGACTTCGTCGAACACCAGCACGAGGTCGCGTTCGTTGCAGATGTCGCGCAGGCCTTGCAGGAAGGGCTGCGACGCCGGACGGATGCCGCCCTCGCCCTGCACCGGCTCGACGAGGAAGCCCGCGGTGTTGTCGTCGACGAGGTCGAGCGCCGCATTGAGGTCGTCGAACGGCGCATAGGCGAAACCGGGCAGCAGCGGATCGAAACCCTTGCGCAGCTTTTCCTGATTGGTCGCCGAGATCGTGCCGAGCGTCCGGCCGTGGAACGCGTTGTTGAAGGTGATCAGCGTGTGCTTCTCTGCATTGCCGGCGCTCGAATGATAGGCGCGCGCCGTCTTGATCGCGCACTCGACCGCCTCGGCGCCCGAGTTGGTGAAGAAGACGGTGTCCGCGAACGTATTGTCGACGAGGCGCTGCGCAAATGCTTCGCCCTGCGGGCTGCCGTAAAGGTTCGACACATGCATCAGAGTCGCGGCCTGATCCTGGATCGCCTTGGTCAGATGCGGATGGCCATGGCCAAGCAGATTGACCGCGATGCCGCTCGCGAAGTCCAGATAGCGCTCGCCGCGCTCGCCGATCAGATAGGCGCCTTCGCCTCGCACCGGACGCACACCGCACCGGGGGTAAACGGGCATCAGCGGCGTGATCGACATGGGCTACACCTTTCAACAAAGACAAAAGTAAAAAGGCGACCCCGACGGGCCGCCCTTGGTGGGACCGCCCCTATACTGCCGCGGCCGGAGCCGCGTCAACACGAGCGTCAGAGCGACTTCGCAGCCTCCATCGCGAGCGCGACCGAATGTTTGCGCGCGGCATGGTCGTACATCGACGACGCGACGATGATCTCGTCGACGCCGGTCCGCGCCTTGAACGCCCTGAGACCCGAAGCGACATCGTCGACCGTTCCGACCGCCGAACATTGCAGCACATGGTCGAGGATCGCGCGCGCATTCGGCGGCAGGCTGTCCTTATAGCCTTCGAGCGGCGGCTTCATCTTGCCGGGATTGCCGGTGCGCAGCGCGACGAACGCCTGCTGCTGCGACGACGCGAGCAGTTCGGCTTCCTCGCACGTGTCGGCGGCAAAGACGTTGAACGCCGCGGCAGCATAGGGTTCGGCAAGCTGCTCCGAGGGTTTGAACTGGCGGCGATAGATGTCGAGCGCTTCGTCGAGCGCGTCGGGCGCAAAGTGACTGGCGAAGGCGTAGGGCAGACCCAGCATCGCCGCGAGCTGTGCGCCGAACAGGCTCGACCCGAGTATCCAGAGCGGCACCTTTGTCCCCTCCCCCGGCACCGCGCGGATGCCCAGCCGTTCGTCGCCGGCAAGGAACGCCTGCAACTCGACGACGTCCTGCGGAAACTGGCGCTCGTCGCTGGCAAGGTTACGGCGCAGCGCGCGGGCGACGACGCCGTCCGAACCCGGCGCCCGCCCGAGACCCAGATCGACGCGGCCGGGGAATAGCGCCTCCAAGGTGCCGAACTGTTCGGCGATCACCATCGGCGCATGGTTGGGCAGCATGATGCCGCCCGCGCCGATGCGGATGCTCGATGTCGCCTGCCCGATATGCGCCAGCACGACCGAGGTCGCGGCGCTCGCGATCCCCGCCATCCCGTGATGTTCGGCAACCCAATAGCGCTCGTACCCCAGCGCCTCGGCGTGCTTCGCGAGGTCGGCGGCGTTGGCGAGCGACTGGGAGATGGTGCCGGTATCGGTAACGGGCACAAGGTCGAGGAAGGACAGTTTCGTCATGCGGGCCGATATGCGGTTGCCGGGCATCGGGTTCAACCACAGCGCATCGCGGGCAGGCAGAAGAAAATCTACGCCCGCTCGTCCTTGGGCGATTCCATTAGTACATAAGTGGTGATCGAATGCACCTGCGGCAGCACGCCGAGCACCTCGGTGTGGAAATGCTTGTAAGATGCCAGATCTTCGGTCTCGACCCGCAGCAGATATTCGATCGCGCCGGTGAGATTGTGGCACTCGCGCACTTCGGGAGCGAGCGCCATCGCCGCCTCGAAGTCATTCTGCGACTTCTTCGTGTGCGACGACAGGCCGATCGTCACATAAGCGACGAACGTCAGCCCGAGCTTCGCCGGGTCGATCACCGCGCGATAGCCCTTGATGACGCCGCTGCGCTCGAGTTCCTGCACGCGGCGCAGGCAGGCCGAGGGCGACAGCCCGACGCGCTCGGCAAGTTCCAGGTTAGAGATTCGCCCGTCGCCGGACAATTCGTGCAATATCTTGCGGCCAATGGCGTCTATCTTGACCATAGATTGCAGAATATAACTGATCGCTTCGCATCTTTGCAACCCGTCGCGGATCGAAACGCATTATGTTGCGCCGTATGAACCAGACCGCTCTCGCCGCGCTCGCCGCCTTCGCGCTCGTCTCGTCGATCACGCCGGGGCCGAACAATATGATGCTGATGGCCTCGGGCGCCAATTTCGGCTTGCGCCGCACCGTGCCGCACGCCCTCGGCGTCGGCATCGGCTTTACGCTGATGATCGTCCTCGTCGGCGTCGGCCTTATGGGCCTGTTCGACCTTTTTCCGGTGCTCAACCTTGTCCTCAAGGTGGTGAGCGTCGTCTATCTGCTCTGGCTCGCATGGAAGATCGCCAACGCCGGCGCGCCTGGCGACGGCGAGAGCCCGCGCGGCAAGCCGATGAGCTTCTTCCAGGCGGTGATGTTCCAGTGGGTGAACCCCAAAGCGTGGTCGATGGCGCTGACCGCGATCGCGCTCTACGCCCCGAACCGCAATTTTGCGGCGGTGCTGCTCGTCGCGGTCGTCTTCGGCATCATCAACCTCCCCTCGACCAGCCTGTGGGCGGTGATGGGCATGTCGCTGCGCGGCTGGCTGTCGAGCCCCGCCCGACTGCGCGCCTTCAACTGGACGATGGCGGCCCTGCTGGTCGGATCGCTCGCGCTTCTTGTCTGATCCGATTGCCAGGTTGCTGGATGCAACCTAAAGACGGCGCTCCCCTCACAGGAGAAGAGAGCCATGCAAAGCCGCCGCCTCGGAAAAAGCGCCATCCACGTCTCGGACATCTGCATGGGGACGATGACCTTCGGCAGCCAGACCGACGAGGCCGAAGCCTTCCGCATTCTCGACCGCTGCTTCGACGAGGGGATCAATTTCTACGACACCGCCGAGGGCTATCCGGTGCCGCCCGACACGAAATGGGTAGGCCGCACCGAGGAAATCGTCGGCCGCTGGCTCAAGACCAAGAACCGCGACGCGATCATCCTTGCGACGAAGGTTTCGGGACCCAGCCACGTCTGGTTCAAGTCGCCGTGCCGCGGCGGAATGACCGCGCTCGACCGTCACAATATCCGCACCGCAATCGAAGCGAGCCTGACGCGTCTCCAGACCGACTATGTCGACCTCTACCAGACGCACTGGCCCGACCATGACGCGCCCTATGACGAGATCATGGACGCGCTCGACGAACTGGTCCGCGAGGGCAAGGTGCGCGTCCTCGGCTGTTCGAACGAGACGAGTTGGGGCCTGATGAAGTCGCTCGCCGCGTCCGAACGCCTCGGCGTCCAGCGCTACCATACGATCCAGAATAATTTCAGCCTCAACAACCGCCGCTTCGAGGACGAGCTGGCGCAGGTCTGTCGGCGGGAGGGCGTCAGCCTGATCCCCTATTCGCCGCTCGCCGGCGGGGTGTTGTCGGGCAAATATCAGAACGGCGCCCGGCCCGAAGGCGCGCGCTTCTCGCGCTATCTCGGCATGGAAGGGCGGCAGGCTGCGATGGGCCGCCGCTTCGTCAACGACAAGAGCCTCGCGGCGACCGGACGCTATCTTGCGATCGCCGAAGAACATGGCCTGCATCCGGTGACGATGGCGACCGCCTGGTCGAAGCAGCACGACTTCGTCGCCTCGACGATCGTCGGCGTCAGCGCCTATGATCAGGTCGACCCGATCCTCGCGGCGAAGGATCTGGTGCTGAGCGACGACCTGCTGAAGGCGCTGCACAAGGTCGGCAAGGACATCCTCTACCCGATGGGCTGATCGATCCGGCAGAGTGTCGGCCATTCGAGGACGAGCGCCTCGCCGGGGGCCAACTCTCGCCATTCCTTCGATACCGCGTCGAAGGCGGCGAACACATCCGCCCGGACAGTGTCGATCCGCGCCCGCTCGCCGCTGCTGAGCGTTGCGCGCACACGCGCAGCCTCGTCGTCCGCCGCCCGTTGAGGGGCGCGGTCCGGGCGCGTCCGGCGGCGCCAGCCGATGTCGAACAGGAAAGCGGCGCGTTCCGACAACTCGCCGTCGCGCCCCTGCCCCGTCATCAGCGCTTTACCCTTCGCTGCCTGCTTGCGGGCCGCACGGCGATGGGCCCTCGCATCGGCGCCGTCGGGGCCGCCGATATGAAAGGACCCGGCATCCCCGCCCGCGGCAATCTGCCCGAACACGCCGCCTTCCAACCCGAGAAGCGCTTCGACGACGAAATGCACCATGTCGTGCGGCAAGTCGGGATCGAAACCCGGCGCGGGATCCATCACCAGGGTCGGCGCCGACGCGCGATCGATCCGCATCGCATAGCGCCGCTCGCCCGACCGGATGAAATGAACCTTCATCGCGTCATCGGCGGCGTCAGGCGAGCTCGGCCTTGAACAGTTCGAGCATCCGCGCCCACGCCTTTTCGGCCGCCGCCTCGTTGTACGCGCGGCCGTCGGGCGGGCACCAGCCGTGCATTGCGCCCTCATAGACTTCGACCTCGTGCCATTGCTTGCGCGGATCGAGCACGGCCTTCAGCCGGTCCTTCTCTTCGGGGTCCTGCTTGTCGTCATTGTCGGCGATAGCGAACAGATAGCCCGCGTTGGTGTCGCCGATCAGCAGGTGCGGGCTGTCGGGCTTGTCGGTCGCGACCCCGCCGCCATGAAAGCTCGCCGCCGCCCCGACGCGATCGGGCTTCAGCGCGGCGGTGTAGATCGTCATCGCGCCGCCCATGCAATAGCCGGTGGTCCCGATCCGCCGCTTCGTATCGACTTCCTTCTGCGCGTCGAGAAAGGCGAGGTGCGCGGTCGCGTCGGTCGTAACGAGCGTCTTGTCGAGCTGTTTCAGATAGCCGAACAGCTTGTCGCGCACCGCGGGCACGTTGAAGTCGTTGGCGGCATCGACCACCGGCGACTTCTGCCAGCGATAAAAGGGGTTCACGGTCAGCACCGCATAGCCCTCGCCGGCCAGCCGGTCGGCCATCTGGCGGAAGGCGGGGCGAAGGCCGCGAATGTCGGGCCAGACGAGCACGCCCGGATGCTTGCCCTCGGCAGGCGCGACGAAATAGGCGTCGGCGGTGCCGTCGGCGGTGCGGATATTGACGTCGCGACCCTTCACCGGTCCCGCCGCGCCCGCCGACACCGGCAGCATCGACGCCAGCGCGCCCGCGCCGACGAGCGCGCCGAAGCTCCGGCGGTTTACGGGCAGCCCCGCGCGGTCGAGATCGGCTTCGGTGGTGTCATTGCACATACGCTCTCTCCTCTTCCCGCCCCCGATACGCGCCAGAACGCCAATGGCTGCAATTCGGCCGAAGGCGCCGAAAACTGCGCAACTTCACTCGCAAATCGCACCGATGAGGGCGATGGTTACAGAGGCAGCTAAGCACGGCGGTAAATAATAGGAAAGGCCCGATGCAGCGCATCTGCCCTGCCCCCTTCGTCATTCCCGCGAAAGCGCGAACCCGGTTGCACCTGTTGCTCGCTGGGTTCCCGCTTTCGCGGGAATGACGAAGGGAGAGCTATCAAGCTTTGAGCAAAATCTCGTCGTAACTATGCGCCACATGATGCACGCCGACACCGCGCAATATCTCGCCATGCGCCGCGCGGTCGACGATGTGCCCTGCGCCGCAAAAGCCCACGACGGTCATCCCCGCCGCCAGCGCCGCCCGCGCACCGGTCGGCGAATCCTCGATTGCCAGGCAGTCGGCGGGATCGATCCCGATCCCCTTCGCCGCCGCCAGATAGATGTCGGGATGCGGCTTGCCGCGGGCCCAGCCGTCGGCGCTATAGATATGGTCGCCGAAATGGTGGCGGAGGCCGAACAGGCCGAGCGCCCAGTCGATATATTCGGCGCGGCTGGACGAGGCGATCGCGCGCGGCATCGACCCCAGCTTGTCGAGAAAGGCCGGCGCGCCGGGAACGGCGTCGAACCCCTCCATGAACCGCGCCCGCGCCCGTGCCCGGTGCGTCTCGCGAAAATCGGCAGGCAGCGCGCGGCCGAAGCGCGCCTCGATCCGCCGCTGCGTTTCCTGCCAATTATGGCCGTAATAGTCGCGCAAGGCTTCGTCATAGGTCGTCGGCATTCCCGCCGCGGTCAGGCTTTCGGAGAGCGACTGGTTCGCGCGCACCTCGCTGTCGGCGATCACGCCGTCGAAGTCGAAGATGATGGCGGCGGGACGGATAGGGTTCAGGGCATAACCCCGGCGGCGCGCGCATAACCCCAATCTCCCTCGCCCGACCAATGGCGGCCGTCCGGGAAACTGAGCCTGATCCCGCTGAGTTGTTCGGGCGCGAACAGGCGCATGTTGACGCCCATCAGGTCGACCGCACCGCCCATGCGCTCGATCAGCCCTTGCGTGGCCGACCAGTGCGTCGAACAGCCGCAGGTGGCGCAGAAATGCAGGTCCGAATTGGGGTTCGGCCGATCGGCGCGGTTATAGGTCTGCGTCGGGCCTTCAATCGTGACATCGCGCGGCGAGTAATAGGCCCAGAGGATGCCGTGCGAAAAACAGAGCGAGCAATTGCACTCGGCAACCTCCTCGGGCGCCTTGGCGAGGCGAACCGACACGGCGCCGCAGTGGCAGGTTGTGGTCCAGTTCACTCCACCGTCACCGACTTCGCCAGATTGCGCGGCTGATCCACATCCGTGCCCTTCGCCACCGCGACATGATACGCCAGCAATTGCACCGGCACCGCATAGACCAGCGGCGCGATCAGAGGGTGGACCTTGGGCATTTCGATCGTCGCCATGCAGCCGTCGCCGGCTTCGGCGAGGCCCTCGGCGTCCGAAATCAGCACGACCTTGCCGCCGCGCGCCATGACTTCCTGCATGTTGCTGACGGTCTTTTCGAACAGCGGCCCGCTCGGCGCGAGGACGATCACCGGGACCGCCTCGTCGATCAGCGCGATCGGGCCGTGCTTCATCTCGCCCGACGCATAGCCTTCGGCGTGGATGTACGAGATTTCCTTGAGTTTCAGCGCGCCTTCGAGCGCGAGCGGATAGTCGGGGCCGCGGCCCAGATATAATACGTCGCGCGCCGGCGCGACCAAATGCGCCATCTTCGCGATATCCTCGTCATGCGCCAGCGCCGCGTTCAATGCGGCGGGGGCTTCGACCAGATGCTTGACGATCTCATGCTCTTCAGCGGCGCTGAGCTTGCCCTTCTTGAGCGCAAGATGCGCCGCGAGCGCGGCGAGTACCGCGAGCTGGCAGGTGAAGGCCTTGGTCGATGCAACCCCGATCTCCGGCCCCGCGTGCGTCGGCAGCAGCAGGTCAGCCTCGCGCGCCATGCTGCTCGTCGGCACGTTGACGACGACCGCGATCGTCTGGCCGTTCGCCTTGCAATGGCGGAGCGCCGCGAGCGTGTCGGCGGTCTCGCCCGACTGCGAGATGAAGAGCGCGAGCCCGCCGGGCTGGAGCACCGGATCGCGGTAGCGGAACTCGGACGCGACATCGATGTCGACGGGGACGCGCGCGAAGGTCTCGAACCAATATTTCGCGACCATGCCCGCGTAGAAGCTGGTGCCGCAAGCGACGATGGTGATGCGCTCGATCTTGCTGAGATCGAAATCCATCTGCGGCAATGCGACGGTCTGTTCGAGCGGGCGGATGTAGGAGGAAAGCGTCTGCGCGACCACGGTCGGCTGCTCGAAAATCTCCTTCTGCATGAAATGGCGGTAATTGCCCTTTTCGACCGCCGCGGCGGTCACGCCGCTGGTCGTGATCTCGCGGGTCACAGGGTTGTTCGCAGCGTCGTAGATCTGCGCGCCATCGCGGGTGATGACGACCCAGTCGCCCTCGTCGAGATAGGCGATCTTCTGCGTCAGCGGCGCGAGCGCGAGCGCGTCGCTGCCGAGATAGGTCTCGCCCTCGCCATAGCCGACGACGAGCGGCGATCCGAGCCGCGCACCGATGAGCAGGTCGGGGTGCTGGCGAAACGCAATCGCGAGCGCGAAGGCGCCGCGAAGCTGCGGCAGCACGGCCTTCACCGCGTCCTGCGGCGACAGGCCCGCCTCGACCTGCTCGCTGACAAGATGCGCAACGACCTCGGTGTCGGTCTCGCTCTCGAATTTGCGTCCGCGTGCCTGCAGCGCTTCGCGCAGCGGCTTGAAATTCTCGATGATGCCGTTGTGGACGAGCGCGACTTCACCCGTCGCGTGCGGGTGCGCGTTGCTCGTCGTCGGCGCGCCGTGCGTCGCCCAGCGCGTGTGGGCGATGCCGACCGTGCCGGGCGCCGGATTGCCCGCGAGTTCCTTGACGAGATTGCCGAGCTTCCCCTCGGCGCGGCGACGGATCAGCTGGCCGCCCTCGACCGTGCACACGCCCGCCGAATCATAGCCGCGATATTCCATGCGCTTGAGGCCATCGACCAGCCGGTCCGCGACCTGGTCCTTGCCGATGATTCCGATGATTCCGCACATGGGGGCTAAGCTTTCTTCTAGAGCGTGTAGGGAATGCGAATACCCGGCATCGACGCCGGAAACACCTTGATATTGCGGGTGACGAGTATGCGCCCGCTGATCTGCGCCGTCGCCAGTACGAAAGCGTCGGCAAGGGTCAAGCCCTTGCGTTCGGCGCGGAGGGCCGCAGCGCGACGTGCAACCGCGTCGCCGATCTCCTCGACCTGGAAACAGCCGAGAAAGGATTCGACCGCCTTGACCGATTGCGGATCGGCCGCCGACATCACCTCGGTCCAGCTCACGCGGCTGACGCTCTTGCGCCCCGCGCGGCGGATTTCATTGCGCGCCGCCTCGACGCCGTTCAGCGCGTCGATCAGGATATCGGAGTCGAACTGCGCGTCGATCATTCGCGCTTGCCCCGCAGGCGGCGCTGATATTTGAGGCCGTCGCCGATATCGTCGCGGTCTTTCCAGATACCGAACGCATTGTCGATCGCGTCACCCGACACGTCGGCGCGATAGGCGGCGACCGCGCGGCGCACCAGCTCGGCGCGCGAAACGCCCTGCCCCGCCGCGAGGGCGTCGAGCCATTCGACGTCGGAATCGGGAATGTCCGCGAGAAAGCGCATGCTACTCTGATATCATATCATGATATCAAATCAAGCCCGTCCGAAATTCCTATCGACGAAGGTCATGGCAAATTGCACCGGATCGGCGGGGCGGCCGTTGCCCTGCTCGAAGCGTAGCTTGCCCTCTTCCCAGATCTTGCGGACCTGCGCGGGCAAATCGGGTCCGAATTTCATCTGCTCCGCGACCATTTGCACCCAGCTGCCCGTCAGCCCCAGGCTCTGGCGCATCGTCGGCTCCATCGCCGCACAATAGGCGCGGGTCGGCTCGTCGAGATGCCCGATTGCATCGAGCACCCACGCGTCGACATAACGCAAAAAGGGTTTGTCGTCGTACCGGTCGCTCATGTCGTCTCCGTATTTTCAGACCCGGCCCGCTCACGCCATTCATCGCGCAGCAGGCCAAAGATCAGCGAATCGCGCACGCCGATATGCGTTTCCCACTCGCCGCGCAGCCGGCCTTCGCGCTGGAACCCCAGCCGTTCGAGCAGCCCGATCGATCCGGGATTTTCGGGGTCGGTATCGGCAAAGATGCGGCGCAGCTTCAGCTCGCCAAACCCATAGTCGACCACCCGCGCCACCGCTTCGCGCGCAATGCCTTTGCCCCATTGGCCGCGATGCAGGATATAGCCGACTTCCTTCACGTCAGGCTTGCGATCGATCAGGATCACCCAGCCGAGCGCGACATCGTCGCCCGCCGTGATCGCCCAGCAGATATGGCCCTGTCCTTCGGCAGCGTTGAACACCAGATAGTCGGCGGTTTCCTGAAGCGAGCGATGCGGTCCGCTCGACCACCAGACCATTACCTCGGGATCGGACAGCACCGGAAACAATGCGGCCGCATCATCCTCGCGCAGTTGGCGCAGCATAAGGCGCGCGGTCGTCAGCGTCGGCGCGGGCATCGGCCTATTTCTTCTCCGCCGCCTTCTTCTTGCGCATCGCATCGTGAAAGCGGTCCGCCCAGCCCGGCTTGACCGACTGTTCGGCGCGCACGAGGCGGAGTTCGCCGTCCATCACGTCGCGCGTCACCGTGCTGCCCGCCGCGACGATCGCATCGCGGCCGATCTTCACCGGCGCGACGAGCGCGCTGTTCGATCCGATGAAGGCATTCTCGCCGATCTCGGTCCGATATTTGAAATAGCCATCATAGTTGCAGGTGATCGTCCCCGCGCCGATGTTCGCCCCTGCGCCGATGGTCGCATCGCCGAGGTAAGTAAGATGGTTCGCCTTGGCGCCCTTCCCGAGGGTAGTCTTCTTCACCTCGACGAAATTGCCGATCTTGGCCTTTTCGCCAAGAATCGTTCCCGGACGGAGGCGCGCAAAGGGGCCGACTTCGCAGCCGACACCGATGGTCGCCCCCTCGATATGGCTGAAGCCGCGGATCGTGACCCCATCGGCGACCTTCGTACCGGGACCGAAGAAGACATTCGGTTCGATCGTCACATCGCGGCCGATCTCCGTATCCCACGAGAACCAGACGGTTTCGGGCGCCTTCAGCGACGCGCCACCCGCCATCGCCTCGTCGCGCCTGAACGCCTGCCACTGCGCCTCGGCGGCGGCAAGTTCGGCGCGGCTGTTGATCCCCGCAACGTCGGACGGGTCGGTCCTGACCACCGCGCAATGGCGTCCGTCGGCGTTCGCGATGTTCACGATGTCGACGAGATAAAATTCCTTCGCCGCATTGTCGTCGGTGACGCGCGCGAGCAGCGCGAACAGGTCGCGCGCCTTCGCCGCCATCAGGCCCGAATTGCACAGCCGGACGGCGCGCTCGGCGTCGGTCGCATCCTTATGCTCGACCATCTTCACGACGCGGTCGCCATCGGTGATGACGCGGCCATATTGCAATGCATCGTCGGGCTCGAACGCCAGCACCACAACCGCGGGCGCATCGGCGGCGCCCAGGCGGTCGATCATCGCCTGCATCGTCGCGGTGGGCACGAAGGGCACGTCGCCATAGAGGATGAGCACGTCGCCGTCGAAACCGGCGAGCGCGCTTTCCGCCTGCTGCACCGCGTGACCGGTGCCAAGCTGCGGTTCCTGCACCGCCAGATCGGCGCTGCCTTTCAGCGCCGCCTCGATCTGGTCGGCCTTGTCGCCGACGACGACCACCTTCTTCGCAGGCGCCAGCGCATCGACCGCCGCCATCAGGTGCAGCAGCATGGGCCGCCCCGCGATCGGGTGCAGCACCTTGTGGAGGTCGGACTTCATGCGGGTGCCCTTGCCCGCAGCAAGGATGATGGCGGCGATGGGATTAGTCATGCCGCGTCCCATGCCAGCAAATCATTGCGGTTTCCAGCACATCGCGCCATGCGATTATCCAAATCCCGTTCGCATCGAGCGAAGTCGAGATGCCGTGAAGGCGCGCTCGATCGTTGGGTGTCTCGACTTCGCTCGACACGAACGGAAAGAGAGGTTTGCGCATGGACTTTCCCTTCCGCATCGTCGGCTTCGACCTCGACGGCACGCTGGTCGATACCGCGGGCGATCTGACCGCGGCGGTGAACCATGCCCTGGCTCTGCTCGACCGCGCGCCGCTGAGCGAGGCCGAGGTGCGGCCGATGATCGGGCTGGGGGCCAGGCATATGCTCGAACAGGGCCTCGCCGCGACCGGCGGCGTTTCCGAAGGCGTGGTCGAGCGGCTCTATCCCGAGTTGCTCCGCTATTATGGCCAGCATATCGCGGTGCGCAGCCGCCCCTTCCCCGGCCTGATCGACGCGCTCGACCGGCTGGACGCGCTCGGGGTCCGGACCGCGGTCGCCACGAACAAGGCCGAAGGGCTGGCGCGCCAGCTGCTTGCGGAATTCGGCCTCGCCGACCGGATGAGCGCGATCGTCGGCGGCGACACGCTCGGCGTCCGCAAGCCCTCGCCCGGCCCCATCCACGCCATGATCGAGCAAAGCGACGGCGGACGGACGGCGTTCGTCGGCGACAGCATCTATGACGTCATGGCTGCAAAAGCCGCCGGCGTACCGAGCATCCTCGTCGGCTTCGGCTTCCTCGACCGGCCCGCCGCGGACTTCGGCGCCGATCATGTGATCGATCATTATGACGAACTGGTTCCCCTGCTCGCGGGATTGTGACCCTTGCGCCATTTGGTCCACAGATGCTTCGCCAGCATGAGCGGCGGCATCCGCATCCAGTGCGAGCGAATGTAGAACGCTTGCTGCAGCAGGAAATCGGTCTGGCGGCCCCAATCGTCGCGCGCGAGCAGGCGCCGCCGGAACCACAGGTCGGCGGGATCGTGACGGTCCCACCCCGGCGGCAGCACCGCGCCATAAATGTCCCGCGCCAGCCGCGCCGAGCGGTGCGCCGCGCCGCGCAGCCCGTGCATCGCGGCGCGCCCGTCGAGCTTGCCCCAATAGCCGGGATCGGCCGAGGCGAAATCGCGCGTCAGGCAATGGAAATCCCAAAGGTTGCGCAGGCCGCCCTGCAGGTCACCGTCGGCGATCATATGCGCGGCGCAATGCACAGCCATATCTTCGGGACAGAGCACCGCATAGCCATCGACAGTGGCGACGGCATCGCCGACCAGCGCCAGCGCGTCGGGCGTCTTGCGGTGGGTAAGCGGCAGGATCGTGTGATGAACGTCGATCATCCGGTCGCGCACCGAGTGAATCAGCGGCGGCAGCTCGTGCATATGTTCGCGGTAATAGAAATCGTCATAGGGGTCCGACTTCACCCACTCCCAGCCGGCGTTGAGCAGCGCATTCTCGGCCCGGCGGACGTCGAGCGCCTGGACGAGGATGTCGAGGTCGCCGATCTGGCGGCCTTCGCTGCACGACAGCCCGGCGGCGGCATAGGCCGCGCCCTTCAGCAACACGAATTCGATTCCCTGCGGCGCCAGCGCGCGGCGCGCCATTTCCACTTCCCACAGCGCCTGCGCCTGCGCGACCCTGGCGGCGGCGCGCTGGTCGGCAAACAGAGCCGCGACCGCGGGCGGCAGACCGGTATCGCGCAGATGGTGCGCCAGCGTCGCCAGCATCGCCTCGGCGCGCGCGACGCTGATCACGCCGTCCCAGTCGCGCGGCGCCAGCGTCGCCGCATCGGCCCGCCCGGCCAGCAGATCGACAAGCGTGCGGACCGCGCTCACCGTGCCGTCTCCGCCCAAAGCCGCTCGACCAGCGCCATGCCGGTCGCGCTGTCGGGATAGGAGATACCGAAAGCGGGCGTCCCGCGCACCAGCCGCGCCAGCGCCGCGAAGCCCGCCTCTCCGAGCGCGGTATAGTTGGTCGACGCTTCGGTCAGGCGAACGAAGGCTTCGCCTTCGCCCATCGGCTCGATCGCCGCTTCGCCGCCGAAGCGCGGGAAGAGGATCAACGCCGGGCGTGCCGGCACGTGCATCGCCGCGATCGCGTCGGCGCGCGGAACCAGGTGGCGAATGTCACCCTTCGGCGTGCCAACGAGCAGCGGCCCCATCCGCGCCGCATCGACGCGCGCCGTCATCTCGGCAATCGCTTCGTTCTTCAGGCTGACCACGCGGGGGAAGGCCAGCGCATCGCCGCTCGCGGGATCGATCAGCGTGAATTCGTCGCCCATCAGCCGCCAGTCGCCCTCGCCGAGCAATGCGGCGAGCGTCGACTTCCCCGATCCGGACTCGCCCGACAGGATCACGGCGCGCCCGTCCCTTGCGACCGCGCTCGCATGGAGCAGCAAATGTCGCCGCCAGCCGAGCGCCACCTGCAGGTTCATCCCCATTTCCGCCGCGAGCAGCCCCATTGCGAGCGGCAGCGGCAGCGCGTCGGGGACGACGAAGTCGCCGCCGATATGCACCGATGGGCGCAGCCAGCGCCGCCACGGCCGCGCCGCGAACAGGCGCACCGTCGCGTCGGCGGGCCGCGCATCGTCGCGCGGATAGTCGGCATACAAGGCCTCGATCGCCGCGATGGGCGCGCGCCAGTCGCTGCCGATCCGGAACCGGACGGGGCCGACCTGGATTCGCGCGCTGTGCCTCACGCTTCCGCCACCAACCCCATCGCGGCAAGCTCGGCGAGCCGGTCGGCGACGATGGCGGCGACATCCCCCTCGCCATCGAGATCGAATTCGCCGGCAAGCCGGGCAGCGATCGCATCGGCTCCGCACGCGTCGCCTCCCATCGCCGCCAATATTTCGGGCATCGGCGCGATCACGAGATGTGTCTGCATCGACCGGCGGTCGAAGATCGCGGTCAGGTCGCCGAGCGCCTCGACGCGCAGCGCGTCGGCGGGCGCGGCGCGATAGGCGCGATCAGGCATAATTTTCGGCGGTCGCGAGCAGCTTGACGAGAATTTTCATCAGCGTCGCGCGCTCGTCGCGGGTCAGCGCCGATTCGAGCTTTTCCTCTGCCGCCAGCGCCGCCGGGACAATCGCGTCATAGAGCGAGCGCCCCGTCTGGGTCAGCTCGAGATGGTGCGAGCGTCCGTCGACCGCGTGCGCCTGCCGCGCGATGAGTTGGCGGTCGGCGAGCGCCTTCGCGGCGCGATTGACCGTCACCTTGTCCATATGGGTGATCGCGACCAGCTCGCGCTGGGTGCGCGGCACGCCCTCGCCCAGCACCGCCATCAGCCGCCATTCGGGGATCTTCAGCCCGAACCGGTTCTGATATTCGGCGGCGATCCGGCTCGACAGGGCGTTGGAAGCGACGGACAGACGATAGGGCAGGAAATCGTCGAGATTCAGCTTCTTCGCGGCCATGCCTTGCAAACCCCCAAAATGCCGTTTCCCCGGCTCGTACATCCTACCGCCAGTTTCGGGCCTGTGAAGGTCAGAATGTGACGCGGCCGCCGATCCACAACGTCCTCGGCGTCGCGCGTTCGACGATCCCCGCCGACGAGATCGCGGCGGGCACCAGTTCGTTCGTGATATTTTCCCCCCGCGCCTCGATGCTGATCGCGTCGGTGAGGCGCCACGACACCCCGGCGTCGAGCGTTAGCGCGTCGCCCAGCCGCAGCAAGCCGAGATCGTCTTCGTTCTGCTTGCCGATATAGCGCAGCGTCGCGAAGCCGCCGACGGGGCCGTTGCCATTGCTGCGCAGCGAGACGCTGCCGCCATGTTTCGCGATCTGCGCCGGACGCCGCCCGTCGAGCGCCGCCGCCGCGCCCGATGCGTCGACCTTGGCATCGGTGAAGGCATAGGTCGCGCGAAGCGTCGCCGGGCCGACGCGCTGCTCGGCGCTCGCCTCGATACCCTTGCTGTCGATCGCATCGAGATTCCGGCGCTGGTTGAGATTGGGCGCCAGCGTGACATTGGCGATTGCGTTCGACAGATGGTTGGCGAACAGCGTCACCGACAGCTTCGTCGCGCCCCGCTCCCAATCGGCGCCCACTTCACCGCCCCAAAGGCGCTCGGGTTCCAGCGCCTCGTTCGCGGTCGTCACCTCGGCGCCGACGCGGAAGGGCCGGTAAAGTTCGTTGAGCGTCGGCAGGCGCCAACCGCGATACCCCGCGGCGCGCAGCGCGAATGCGTCCGACGTCCAGCGGACACCCGCGCGGCCGCTGCCTTCCCAGCCCTGTCGCGACGCGAAACGCAGGTTGGTGATGACCGACCCGCCGATATTGCGTTCGAGCCGGTATCCTTCGCCAAGCCACCAGCGATCGACCCGGCCGCTGATCGTGAACAGCAGAGCGTCGCTCGCCTGACCCGACGTCCATTCGGCGAAGGCGCCAATCGTGTCACTGCTGCCTCCGGCGATGCGGTGGCGTCCGGGGACGATGCCGGTAAAGAAGAAATCCTCCTCGGTGCGCCCGGTGGTGCGGCGCCAGTCTGCCCCGACGCGCAGCGGATTGTCACCGCCGATCGCCGGACGCAGTTCGACGCGCGCGCCGAGCCCGGTCGCGGGCACGCGCTGAAAGAGCGCGGGCGCGACGCTGTTCCGTCCCGCCGCGACGCTCGCAAAACCGCTCTCGAAATCGCGAAGCTGAACATAGGCGAGCGCGAGCCACTGCGTCGCGCCATAGGGATCGTGAACGAAGCGAACGCTCGCGTCGACGCCGTCGAACTTGCTCTGCGTGAAATTGGTACCGCGCTCGCGCCGGTCCGAAAAGCCGCGCACGCTCGCCTCGATCCGGCTGTCGTCGCCCGCATCGAAGCGCAGGCGGAGGCCCAGCCCGCCCTGTTCGTACGGCGCAGCGCGATCGACGCTGCCGCGCTGGCCCTTTGCGATCGGAATGAAGCCGTCGCCGAGGCTGTAGCGGCCATCTACCGCCACCTGTCCGCTGCCCAGTTCGCCGCCAACCGACGCCGACACGTCCCAGCTATCACGGCCGCCATAGGCCGCGGTCGCCTCGACGCCATCGGTCATCGTCGAATAGAGCCCGACCGTCCCCGCAAGCGCGCCGGGCCCGTCGACCCCACTGCCTCCCCCGCGCGTGATGATCGCGCCGCCGAGGTTGATCGCGTCATAGGCGGACCAGGCGACCCAGCCGCCGAACGGGTCGGCCTGCGGCACGCCGTCGAGCGTGACCAGCGCGCGGCTCGACGCGTTGCCGCCAAGGCCACGGAGTGTGATGCCCTGGCTGGTGGGATGCGCGCTGCGACCGTCGGAGCGGCGGAACTGGACTAGACCGGCTTCGTCGCGCAGGCGGTTTTCGACGCGGGCGCCCAGACCGGCGTCGACGTCGAGCAGAATCGTCGAAGACTGGACGCGGTCGCTGTCGGATTCCTGTAGCATCCCGCCCCCTACTACGACAATTTCCTGCCGAGGAACCTGCCGTGTGGGAACGACGATATATTGCTCGTCGACCTCCTGCGCCATCGCCGCCGCCGGCATCGCCAGCAGCGCAGCCCCCGCGAGCAACCGTATCACGCGGGCTTCACCGCGTCGGGATGCGCCTTTTGGAACGCGTCCAGTTTCATGCACGCCGCATCGATCTCCACCAGCCGCGGATATTCGTCCAGCGGCACCTCGAAGCGCCGCGCATTGTACATCTGCGGCACGAGACAGCAGTCGGCGATCCCCGGCGCATCGCCGCCAAGATAGCGCCCGTCGCCCGCCATCGCCTCGAGCGCCTCGAACCCCTGTGCGATCCAGGTCGCGATCCAGCGGTCCTTGGTCTGCTCGTTGAGCCCCAGATCCCTCGTCAGATATTTAAGGACGCGAAGGTTGTTGAGCGGATGAATGTCGCTCGCGATCACCTGCGCCCGCGCCAGCGCGACGGCGCGCGGCATCGGATCGTCGGGGATCAGCCGCGGCTCAGGAAAGGCGCGGTCGAGCCAGTCGATGATCGCCATGCTCTGGATGATCGGCTCGCCTTCGACCACCAGCATCGGCACGAAGCCCTGTGCATTCTGCTCCAGATAGCTATCGCTCCGTTGTTCACCCGCGATCAGGCTGACCTCGACGCGCTCATAGGCGAGCGCTTTCAGGTTCATCGCGATGCGGACGCGAAAGCTGGCCGAGGAGCGGAAATAATCGTGGAGGACGAGGCTGGTCATGGCGCCGTCTAATGCGATGCTTTTGGCATCTCCGCAATCCATTGCCGCAGCAGTGCCGCGCCTTCCTTATGGACCGTCGAGCGGCCGAGCTCGGGCATCGCGATCCCCGGCTCGGTGCTTTCGAGGCGATAGATGAGGAAGCTGCGGTCGGGCTCGCCCGGCGCGATCGCAAAATCCATCCCGCCGCTGCCGCGCCCCGCCGCGGTCGGGCGCTTGCCGATCCCGTAGTTGACATTCACCGGATCGGTCCAGCGCAGGAACAGCCCGCTGTTCGATGCGCTGCCCTCGGGATTGTGGCAATGCGCGCAATTGACGTCGAGATAGGCGCGCGCGCGGTCCTGCAAACTGCCGCTTGCCGGATCGTCCCAGCGCGGCATGGCCGGCTTGAGCGCTTCGGGCCGGTCGAACCAGCGCCGTTTTGCATCTGCGCTCATCGTCGCGGGGAGGACGAGGTTGCGCGCCTTCGGACCGATCGGCACTATCGCGCCCGCGCGGCTGTGGCATTCCTTGCACTGATTCTTGTTCGGCACGCCGTACTGGATGCGGTGGGCGCCGCCGCCGGGGCTCTCGAAATTCACCGGCACGCGCCGCCCTGCGATCGCGAGCGACGCGTCCCGGCCATCGGCGTCCCAGATATAAGGCAACGCGACCCAGCCCTTCGCACGGTGGATGAGCAGCCGCGTCTCGACCGGGCGGCCGCCATTTTGGTCGGGCCAGCCAAAGCTCTTGACGATCACTGTGCCCACCGGAAACGCGATCGTGCCGTCGTCGGCGACCTCGGCCTTCTTGCCCGCCGGGATCGAAACGAAGCGATGCTTCTCGGCATAGTCGCTGAACAGCGGCGTGTTCAGCGTATAGGCAAAGCTTGCGACCGGACGCGCCGGATCATTGCCCGCGAACAGACCGAAGGCGGACAGCTTCGGCGGCATCGTGTCGCCGTCGACCAGCGCCTGATCGACGGCCGGCGGTGCGACACCGCCCGCACCGCTCGCAAAAAGCAGCGCAGCAGCAAGCGCCGCGACGACGGGCTTCACTGGACCTTCGCCTCCATGCTCGCGGGCAGCTTGATCTCGGGCAGCGCCGCCGGGGGCGTGCCCTTCAGCGTCACCGGCGTCGGCTTCGCCTGATCGCGCGGCGTCTTCGCATCGGGCAGGTTCAGCGACAGCACCCCGACCTCGTCGAGGACGACCGCGTCGCCCGCGCCGTCCCACAGCACCGGCGGGATCGCCCCGCCCAGCGCCGCCGCGATCTCTGCCCCGCCCTCGAAAGCCGGTGCATAACCCGCCTTGCCATGCTGGTTGCCGCGCACGACGATGCCCTTCGGCAGCGGCTGGTAGTTCGGATCCTTGTGATCGTAGCGATAGCCGACGATCATGACGTTGGCGGTGCCGTTCTGGTCGAAGACATTGCCGAAAATCTCGACATCGCGGTTCGCCATCACCAGCACGCCGGTGCCGGTCGGGACGCTCGCGACGATATTGCCCTTCGGCGCGAAGTTCGGCGTGCTGTTGTCGCTGACGATATTCTCGAACACCCGGACATTGTGCCCGCCCTGCTGCGGCAGGCTCGGCAGGTCAAAGACCAGAATGCCGCCCGTATTCTTCGCCGCGATATTATCATGGACATCGGCGTCGAAACTGTTCTCGATTTCGATCCCGGCGACATTCTCGGTCGCGATCGAATCGCGGACGATGATATTCTTCGACTGGCCGACATAGATGCCCGCATCCGAGGCGCCGCGGACATAGACGCTGTCGATCAGCACGTCGCTGCTCTCGACGGGATAGACGCCATAGGCGCCGTTGGTTTCCTTGGGGCCCGCGGTCCATTCGACGCGAAGCTGGTGATAGACGATGCGGTTCGCGCCCTTCGACTTGATCCCGTCGCCCTTGGTGTTGAGCACCGCGAAATTGGTCAGGAACACGTCGTCGCTGGTGACCAGCAGCCCCTCGCCCGCGCCCTGCTGGCCCGAGAAATCGAGGATCGATCCCTCGCCGTCCTTCGTTCCTGCGCCGCGCACGGTCACATTGTCGACGTCGAGCGACAGCCCGTCGGTCAGCTTCCAGACCCCCGCGCCCAGTTCGACCGTGTCGCCGGGCTCGGCGAGGATCAGCGCTTCCTGCAGCTTTTCATTGGCGTCGGGCGTTCCCGCCTTGACGCTGATCGTCTTTGCCGCCGCCGGAACGGCGACGAAAGCCGCCACGAAACAGAGCGTCGCCGCGTGGCGCAGGCGTTGGAATCGCATGAGTCTCTCCCTTGTTTTGCGGAACCATGCGGCAAGACTTGACGGATGCCAAGCGGGTTGCTGACATGGGTGTAGCTAATAAAAACCGGGAGTGGTCGCCTTGTATTTGAGAATTGGATTCGCGCTTGCAGCCTTCATCGCTGTTCCGTCGATGGCTGCCGCGCCACCGGCGGCGGTCAGCGGGCGCTGGAAAACCGACGATGGCAAGGCGATCATCGCGATGATGCCATGCGGCACCAAGATGTGCGGCCGGGTCGAGCGCCTGCTGATCAAGCAGCCCGCGGGCGGGCAGCTCGACGAGCGGAACCCCGACAAGGCGAAGCGCGGGCGGCAGGTCACCGGCCTGCAAATCTACTGGGATCTTGTCCCGACCGACGACGGCTGGAAGGGGCCGGGCTACAGCCCCGAGGACGGTCGCTATTATACCGCGCACATCCGCGTGAAGGGGAACAAGCTGACCGTGAAAGGCTGCGTCGCGGTCTTCTGCAAGACCGTCACCTGGACGCGGATCGCTTGATCCTTTGATCCTCCCTGTCGCGCAGCGATGGGGAGGATTGGATTTCAGGGCGCATCCCCCAGGATCCAGTCGACCCCCGCCGCCACATGAATACGCGTCGTGTCGTAGATCGGCAGGACGTTGGCGTCGGTATCGACCAGCATCACCAGTTCGGTGCACGCCAGCACGATCGCCTGCACATCCTGTTTTGCGATGTCGGTGATGAAAGTCTTCATCGTGCGCCGCGAACTTTCGTTCACCTTGCCCAGCATCAGCTCTTCGTAAATGATCCGGTCGATCTCTTCCGCGCGGCTCGCGTCATAGGGCGCCAGGGTCAGGCCGTGGCGAACGAGGCGCTGGCGGAACCACGGCTCGGTCATCACGTTGCGCGTGCCGATTACCGCCGCAGCCTTGATGCCGTCGGCCTTCATCTTTTCGCCCGTCTCGTCGACGATGTGAAGCAGCGGGATCGAGATCGCCGCCGCGACATCCTCGGCGACCTTGTGCATCGAATTGGCGGCAATCATCAGCGCGGTTGCCCCCGCCTCCTCCAGCCGCCTGGCCGACGCGGTCAGCACCTCCTTCGCATGGGCCCATTGTTCGGGCGTCGAAATGCGCGACAGCTCGCAATAATTCAGGCTCTCCATCAGGATCGGCGCCGAACAGGCGGTGCCGAGGCGTTTTTGAACGCCCTTGTTGAGATGCCTGTAATAAAGCTCGGTCGATGCCCAGCTCATTCCCCCGATCAGGCCGATCTTGCGCATAAGGTCCCTATCCCAAAACACGTCGCCCCCG
>NZ_JAFMTR010000081.1 GCF_018682675.1 Sphingopyxis soli | reverse complement strand
CCTTGCGCAGCGCCGCTTCAGGACGCCAGCCCCCTCCACCGCCTTCGGCGGTCCCCCTCCCCGTAAGCGGGGAGGATATTGTGGCAGCAATCGCTCGCTTCCCGCCATCCGATCCTGACCGGCCGCGAATGGCGACTTGCGGCCGGAGCCGGGCATCCCTGGCCTCGAAAGTGAAGCAATTGCGCAACACTGCTGACATGATCGTCGGCAGCCCGTGCTTCGCCGATTGATCGCGGCGGCGCGGACCGCCAAAGAGCCGTTGGTTTTTCGCTCTCCCATCGTTCACTCTGTTTCAGGAAGCTCGCCATGCGCCTTTTTCCTTCCGCTACCGCTATAGCCCCCGTCCTCGCCATCCTCGCCGCCGGCTGGGCCGCCCCCGCCGTCGCGCAGGACGCCGCGCCTACCGCCGAGGGGGGCGGCCTGGGCGATATCGTCGTCACCGCGCAGCGCCGTGAGGAAAGCCTGAAGGACGTGCCGATCGCGGTCAGCGTGTTGTCGGGCGACGCGCTCGGCGCGATCACCTCGACCGGTTCCGACGTCCGCGCGCTCGCGGGCCGCGTCCCCAGCCTGAACATCGAAAGCTCGTACGGCCGGTCTTTCCCGCGCTTCTATATCCGTGGCCTCGGCAACACCGATTTCGACCTCAACGCCTCGCAGCCGGTGAGCCTGGTCTATGACGACGTCGTCCTCGAAAACCCGATCCTTAAGGGTTTCCCGATCTTCGACCTCGACCGCGTCGAGGTGTTGCGCGGGCCGCAGGGCACGCTGTTCGGCCGCAACACCCCCGCCGGCATCGTCAAGTTCGACACCGTCAAGCCCGGCAAGACCGGCGGCTATGCGCGCGTCAGCTATGGCCGCTATGGCACGTCGCAGGTCGAGGTCGCGGCGGGCGCCGCCGACGACAGCGGCTTCTCGGTCCGCCTGTCGGGGCTGTTCCAGCACCGCGACGACTGGGTCGACAATGTCGCGACGACGAAATCCAAGGATCTGGGCGGTTATGACGACATCGCCGCGCGCCTGCAGCTGCAATATGAAAGCGGCCCCTTCACCGGCCGCGTAACCGGCCAGGTCCGCATCTATGACGGCTCGGCGATCATCTTCCGCGCCAACACGCAGGTCCCGGGCAGCAACCATCTCGTCGGACTCGGCGGCGCGGCGACGGCGTTCGAGCGGGACAAGGTCTATCAGGACGGGCTCAATTTCCAGAAGCTCAACACCTATAACGCGGCGCTGAACCTCGAATATGATTTCGGGCCGGTGACCGCTTACTCGATCACCTCCTACTGGAACGGCAATTTCAGGAGCCGCGGCGACATCGACGGCGGCTTCGGCGCGGTGTTCCTGCCCGTGTCGGGTCCGGGCCTGATCCCGTTCCAGGCGCAGAGCCAGGACAATGTGCCGAGCCTCGACCAGTTCACGCAGGAGCTGCGCATCGCCTCGAACAACAGCGGCGGGCTCGGCTATCAGTTCGGCGCCTTCTACTTCGACGAAGGTCTCGACATCACCAGCTTCGAATTCGGCGGGCCGACCGACGCCACCCCGTCGGCGATCGCGATCCAGCGTCAGGACACCAAGGCTTACGGCCTGTTCGGGTCGGTCAACTATGACTTCGGCAACGGGTTGAAGCTGCAGGGCGGTGCGCGTTACAACCATGACAAGCGCGACTTCGTCGCCTCGCGTCCGGTCGAAACGCGCCCCGCCTTCGTCGTCAACCCGAACACGCCGGTGCCGCCGCAGGCCGCGAAGGTCACCGGCAAGCTGCTGACGTGGGACGCCAGCGCGACCTGGGAAGCGTCGGATGCGCTGACCTTTTACGCCCGCGTCGCGCGCGGCTATCGCGCGCCGTCGGTTCAGGGCCGCCTGACCTTCTCGCGCACCATCTCGACCGCCGATTCGGAAAAGACGATGTCGTATGAAACGGGCATCAAGACCGCCTTCCTCGACGACCGCCTCCGCTTCAACCTGACCGGCTATTATTTCAAGACCGAGGATCTGCAGCTCACCGCCGTCGGCGGCACCGCCAACGTCGCCAGCCTGCTCAACGTCGACGCCAAGGGCCACGGGATCGAGGCCGAACTGCAGGCGGCGCCCGCCAAGGGGTTGACCTTCAGTCTCGGCGGCGCGTGGAACGTCGCGAAGATCGACGATCCCAACGCCTATGTCGCGGGCTGCGGCTCGGCGACGCCCTGCACGATTCTCGACCCGGTGCGCCCCGGCAGCCCCGGCATCTATTCGATCGACGGCAACCAGCTGCCGCAGTCGCCGAAGTTCACGCTCAACTGGACCGCGGGTTATGAATTCCCGGTCGGCAATGGCGCCATCTATGCCTTCACCGACTGGTATTATCGTTCGAAGATCCAGTTCTTCCTCTATCGCTCGGTCGAATTCTCGGACGACAAGCTGATCGAGGGCGGGCTGCGCGTCGGGTACAAGACCGACCGCTTCGACATCGCGGGCTTCGTGCGCAACATCACGAACGACGCCTCGCCGACCGGCGGCATCGATTTCAACAACCTGACGAGTTACGTCAACGAACCCCGCATCTGGGGCGTCGAGGCGGGGGTGAAGTTCTAGCCAGCCAGAACGTCAGAATCCGAAGCCATGTGCTCCCGCGAAGGCGGGAGCCCATCTGCTGCAGGCGCTATTTGTAACCGGCCGGAGAGGGGTCCCCGCCTGCGCGGGGACACACGGTCCTTTTCTTTGATTCGGCGCCTTAGAGTGCGTTCGGTTTTGATTGAATCAACACCGGCACTCCAGATTCTTGTTTTGCCGTG
>NZ_JAFMTR010000010.1 GCF_018682675.1 Sphingopyxis soli | reverse complement strand
GCGTTCGGTTTTGATTGAATCAAAACCGGCACTCCAGATTCTTGTTTTGCCGTGTTTTCCGGGCCGTCAGGTGATTCCACCTGACTTGAAAACACTCTAAGGCGTCGTCACGCCCATCGCGGTGTTGAGCCGGTCGCGTTCGCCGCACGCGGTCGAATAGCCCTTGGTGCAGCCGAGGTTGTAATAGTCGCGCGCCGAATAGAGATTGGTCGTCGCGCCGACGCCATTTTCGTAATTATAGCCGAGATAGCCGCAGCCGCGCGCATTGTCCTGTTTGCACGCCGCGTCGGCGAGCAGGTAGGAGCGATCGGGCTTGTCCGGCCTGATCCGGAAGCTGGCGTAGGCGCAGGCCTCGGCATGGCCGCGATAGCAAGCCTTTTCATAAAGGCTGGTTGCGACCGCGAAGTCCTGCGTCTCGCCCTCGCCATTCTCGAACGCCTTGCCGAGCTCGAAGCAGGATGCGGCCGCCGCGTAAGTGAAATCCTTGTTACAGGCGGCGACCAGCATGGGATAGGTCGTGCTGGCGGCAATATAGTTCGCAAATTCCTCTCCGCCCGTGCCGAAGACCGGCGGCGGCGTGCCGGTAGCCACGCCGCCCGAAGCCGAACTGGTGCTGCCGGTGCTCGCGCCGGTGGTGTCGGCGCCATCGGTCCCCTCGCCGTCCTTGTCGGGGCGCAGGATCATGACGAGCAGCGCGAGCAGCATCGCCGCGAACACGCCGATGAAGATCTTCGTCGCGGTGTCGAACCTCGGGCCCGGATCGGGGATCGGGTCGGGCTTCGGATCGGGAACGGGATCCGGGCGAGGACCGGGGCTCGGCAAGTCGCCCAAGAAGGACATCTTCTTGCTGTCCTGTTCAGCCAGTTCCTTCAATTCGGCCTGTGCGCGGCGCTTGACACGGTCGTCGGGATCTTCGCCAAGTGTCTGCAAGGCGGCGAGCGCGGGGCCGCGCTGCCGATCGCCGTTGCGGACGATCTCGGCCAGCGCGATGCACGCGGTCGCTCGCGTTTCCCAATTGCGGCTCGCGATGCGCTTGGCCAGCGCGGGCGCGAGCGGGACTGCCCGCGGCACCGGGTTGCGCGCGATGACCATGTCGCCGTCGATCGCGTTGAGACGCTTGGGCTCCTGCCCCGGCCCTTCACGGCGAAGCGCGGTGCGGACATAGTCGAACAGTTCGTCGAGCGTGATGTTGCCGGTGCCGTTGACGTCGGCGGCGCCGGTCTCGATCCCCTCGATCAGGTGGCGCGTGAAGCGCGACTGCATCCGCCCCTCGGCCGCCGCCTCGCTTGCGAGCTGGGTACTCGAAGCCGCGGTGATGATTGCGGTGCCGCGCCCCCCATTCTCGCCGAAATCCTCGGCGGTGATCGCCGCCGACCCCGACTTGAACACATGCCCCTTCGCAAAGGCGCCGCTGTAGCAGGTGTCGATCAGCAGCACCTTCTGCTTCGCGCGGCTGCGCGCCGCCTGCTTCGACACGAAATGCGCGCCGATCGCGGTCGAAGAAAGAAGGTCGCGGTCGGTATCCTGCGCCAGGAAATAGAGGTCGCCGTCGGCGTCCTTGTCGCCATGCCCCGAAACGAAAAGGAGCAATGTGTCGTCGGGGCCCGCCGACTGGAAATAGCGCTCGATCGCAACGCGCTGCGCCATCAGCCCGGCGTCGGACAGCATCGTGACGTCATAGGGCCCGACGTCGTCGCGGATCAGCAGCAGGCGCAGCCGCTCGGCATCGGGAACGGGCGATTTCAGCGGGGCGATCCGGCTGTCGGCATAGGTGCCGGTCGCAAGGATCAGCGCGCGCTTCACCGGGCGCGCCTATTTCGCTCGCGGCAAGAAGTTGTTGAGCTTTTCGAGCACGTCCGCCGGCGCTTCACCGGCAACGCTGACCTCGAAATATTTGCCCTCGGCATTCTTGCCCTTCAGCGTCAGCGTGGTTTCGGCATCCTGCCGGTCGAGCCAGCGTTCGAGCACCGGGACCGCCCAGGACGACGCGAGCGCGCCGAGGCTGATCGCGACTTCGGCGGTCATTGCCCACTCGCCGGCCTTCGACCCCGACGGCGCCTCGGCCGTGCCGAGACTCGCGGCGCCGGGTTGATGCTCGTTGAGTTCGGCGATCAGCGAGCGCGCCAGACGATCGCGCATCTCTTCGTCGAGGCCGCGACGATCATCGACAAGGATGTGCAGCACTTCCCCTTCCGCCATCGTCCTTCCCCCGCGGGACCGACCCGCTCCGGGACGGATTAACCGCCACTTGGGGCGACGAGTCAAGGCTCGGGCCGTCATCCGAACGTGTGTTGCAAAATTAACACAGGTAAGAAAATTGTCACAATCTGAACGATACGTTCATTGCAGCGACAGGCGCGAGGACCATCTAAGGCCCGGGCCGCGACCCAAAGGGCGTGGTCCAGATTAGAGTAAAGGAAAAGAAAATGAAGAAGTTCGCAGTTGCTGCCGCTCTCCTCTCGGCCGTCGTTGCCACCCCCGCCCTCGCTGCCGACGGCGGCGAAGTCCGCGCCGAAGTGCGCGGCGGCTACATCACCGGCAACGGCCTCGACGACGCCACCATCGGCGCCGCCATCGGCTACGACCTCGACCTTGGCGACAAGGCTTTCCTCGGCGCCGAAGTCGCGGGCGACAAGGTTCTGAAGGACGGCTTTGACGTGCAGTTCTCGGCCGGCGGCCGTCTCGGCGCCAAGGTCGGCGCCGCAGGCAAGGCTTATGTCACCGGCGGTTACACCTTCAGCGACATCGACGACCCGTATGTCGGCGCCGGCTACCAGCACAAGCTGGGCCAGAACCTGTACGCCAAGGCCGAATATCGCCACCAGTTCATCGGCAACTTCGGCGACTTCGACAGCTTCGCGGTGGGCCTCGGCCTCGCGTTCTGATCCTTCGGAACAGCGATATCGCAAGGAAGGGGCGGCCTGCGGGTCGCCCCTTTTCTTGTTCGCGGCTATTTGCGACGGGTTGCGGGCATTGACGGAATAGCTCTCTCCCCTTCAAGAGAGAGATATGCAGGCTTGCCGGTTTACCGGCTAGCCGGAGTTGAGAGAGGATGGGATGCCTCCCCCTCTCCCAACCCTCCCGCCTGAAGAGGAGAGGGCTTGTGGTCCGCCCCCCACCCAAATCGCCCTCTGCCAACCCCGCCAAACCCCCTTCCCTTTCCGCGTCTCCCGCGCCACGGTGAGCCGATGACCGCCTTCGCCTATATCGCCGCCGCGCTGGCCGAGATTGCCGGATGCTTCGCCTTCTGGGCGTGGCTGCGCCTGGACAAGCCGGTCTGGTGGCTGGCGCCCGGAATGGCGTCGCTGGCGCTGTTCGCCTACCTTCTGACGCTGGTCGACGCCGACCATGCCGGGCGCACTTACGCTGCCTATGGCGGGGTCTATATCGTCGCGGCGCTGCTCTGGCTTTGGGCGATCGAGGGCGCGCGGCCCGACCGTTGGGACGTGATCGGCGCCCTCCTGTGCCTCGGCGGAGCGGCGATCATCCTGTTCGGGCCGCGGGGGGCCGCGGCATGAGCTATGCGATCGACGCGGTCCTGACCGGCAAGGCACGCGCCTTTCGTGGCGACGAGGCCAGCGCGATCGCCAAGACGCCGGTCGATGGCGCGCTGCGCGTTGGCCTGCTCGGCATCGACGGCGACGAACAGGCCGACCTGACGGTGCATGGCGGCGTCGACAAGGCGATCCACCATTATCCCCGCGATCATTATGGCTGGTGGGCCGGGGAGCTGGGCGATCATGCGCTGCTCGAAGCGCCGGGGGCGTTCGGCGAGAATATCTCGACTGAGGGGCTGATCGAGAGCGAAGCCTGCATCGGCGACCGTTATCGGCTGGGCAGCGCGCTCGTCGAGATCAGCCAGGGACGCCAGCCGTGCTGGAAGCTGGGGCACCGCTTCGGGGTTGCAACGGTACCCGCGACTGTGGTCGCGACGCGGCGGAGCGGGTGGTATTATCGGGTGATCGAGGAAGGCGCAGTCGCGGCAGGCGACGCGTTGGCGCTGGTCGAGCGGCCGCAGCCCGAGTGGAGCGTCGATCGGGTCTTTCACCTGCTGATTGGCGGCGCAGGCAAGCGCGAGCCCGAGGCGCTGCGCGCGCTCGCCGCGATGGATGCGCTCGCGACGACATGGCGCGCGCGGGCGGAGAAGCTACTAGGCTGATCCTCCCTGTCGCGCAGCGATGGGGAGGTGGCAGCGCCCTTCGACTGCCTTGCAGGCGCTCAGGATAAACTTCGCCCTTGGCGAAGCGCTGACGGAGGAGCGATAGCGCCTCGTTGCTGCCCCTCCACCATCCTTCGGATGGTCCCCCTCCCCATGCCTGCGGCACAGGGAGGATCAACTATTTCGCGTCGGGCAGCGCATCCTCGACGAGCGGCGCCAGCCCTTCGACCACAATTTTCACGCCCTTGGCATTGGGGTGGATATTGTCGGCGAGCATCAGATCGCTGTGCCCCACGACATTGTCGAGGATGAAGGGATAAAGGCTCGCGCCATATTTGGCCGCGAGTTCGGGATAGATCGGATTGAATTTCTTTGCATATTCCGGCCCGAGGTTTGGCGCGGCAACCATGCCGGTCAGCACCACCGGAATGTCCCGCTTCTTGAGTTCGGCAAGCATCGCGTCAAGGTTGGCCCGCGTCTGCGCCGCGTCGATCCCCCGCAGCATGTCGTTGCCGCCGAGCCCGAGGACCACGAGCGCCGGCTTCGCCTTCGCATTATCGAGAACATAGGTCAGCCGCTGGCGGCCTGCCGCGGTCGTATCGCCCGAGACGCCGGCATTCTGCACGCGCGCCACGACGCCGTCCTCGGCCAGCGCCGCCTGGAGCTGCGGCGCGAGCCCGTCTTTCGGGCCGAGCTGGTAACCGGCGTAGAGGCTGTCGCCGAATGCAATGATCAGCGGCGCGTTCGCCGGGATCGAGGGGGCGGGTGTCGAGGCGGCCGTGTCGTTCGTCGATGCCGATGGATTTTCCGCCGATCCGCAGGCGGCGAGTGGTTGGCAAAGAATTGCGACACAACCATATGTAAGGACAGAACGCCATCCGGCCGTTTTCATTCCAAAGGGTTCCTTCTTGTCCGACACTGCACGAGCCCAAAAGGCTCTGACGCCCGCGTTGGCGATCGCCGCCCATAATGTGACGCTGACTTTGGGGAGCGACAAGGCCCCGGTCGAAATTTTGCGCGGCGTCGAGCTGGAGGTCGAAGCCGGGAGTTCGGTCGCGCTGCTCGGGCCGTCGGGATCGGGCAAAAGTTCGCTGATGGCGGTGCTGGCGGGGCTCGAACGCGCGGGCGGCGGGACGATTCGCGTCGCGGGGCTCGATTTCGGCGCGATGGACGAGGACGAACTGGCGCGCGCACGGCGCGGGCGGATCGGCATCGTGCTGCAGGCGTTCCACCTGCTGCCGACAATGACCGCGCTCGAAAATGTCGCGGTGCCGCTGGAGCTCGCCGGGATCGACGATCCGTTCGGCAAGGCACAGGCCGAGCTCGAAGCCGTCGGGCTCGGGCATCGCCTGACCCATTATCCGGCGCAGCTGTCGGGCGGCGAGCAGCAGCGCGTCGCGATCGCGCGCGCGATGGCGAGCAGCCCGGCGATCATCTTCGCCGACGAGCCGACGGGCAACCTCGACACGGCGACCGGGCAATCGATCATCGAGCTGATCTTCGCGCGCCGCGCGGCGCTGGGCGCGACCCTGCTCATCATCACGCACGACCCCGATCTGGCCGAACAATGCGACCGCGTCGTCGTGATGCACGACGGGCGGATCGAGGAACGATGATAGAGCAAAGGAAACAATCCTCCCTGTGGCGAAGCCATGGGGAGGGGGACCGCCCGCAAAGCGGGTGGTGGAGGGGCCGCAACGTCGCGCCGTCGCCCCTCCGTCAGCGCTGCGCCGGAGGCGCAGTTTATCCTGAGCGCCTGCAAGGCAGTCGAAGGGCGCTGCCACCTCCTCATGGCTTCGCCACAGGGAGGATTTGCTGATGCTGCCGCTCGCAACCCTCTGGCGGATCGCGCGGCGCGACCTCGCGACGCGCATCCGCGGGCTTCGCCTGCTCGCCGTCTGCCTGTTCCTTGGCGTCGCGACGCTGGCCGCGATCGGCAGTCTGACGAGCGGCATCACCTCCGAACTCGAGCGGCGCGGGCAGACGATCCTTGGCGGCGACATCGAATTCAGCCTGCCGCAGCGCGAGGCGAGCGCCGACGAAATGGCGGGCTTGCGAAGCATAGGCACGCCTTCGGCCACCGTGCGGCTGCGCGCGATGGCGAATGCGCCGGGCGGCGATGCGCTGCTGTCGGAGTTGAAAGCGATCGACGGCGCCTATCCGCTGTATGGCACGATGCGGCTGGAGAGCGGCGCGCGCAAAGGCCCGCCGCCCGCCGGATCGATCTGGATCGGCAAGGATCTGGCGTCGCGGCTCGACCTGAAGGTCGGCGGCGAGGTGAAGTTCGGCGAAAGAAACTTCAGGATCGACGGCATCATCGCCGAGGAACCCGACCGGCTGGGCGAAGGCTTCACGCTGGGACCGGTGGCGATCATCGGGCTGAGCGACCTGCCGGCGACGCAGTTGATCCAGCCGGGGAGCCTTTACGAGAGCAAATATCGCGTGCGGCTGCCGAGCGATGCGAACCCCGAAGCGGTCGGCAAGGCGCTGAGCGCGCGTTTCCCCGACGCAGGCTGGGACATCACCGACAGCAGCAATGGCGCGCCGGGAACGCGGCGCTTCATCGAGCGGATGGGGCAGTTCCTGTCGCTCGTCGGGCTTGCGGCGCTGGTGATCGCCGGGATCGGCGTCGGCAACGGCGTCGCGAGCTACCTTGCGGGCAAGCGGCCGGGGCTGGCGACGCTCAAGGTGCTGGGTGCGGACAGTGCCACCGTGCAGCGTATCTATGGCCTGCAGATTCTGACGGTTGCGGCGGTTGCGATCGGAGCGGGACTGGCCGTCGGCGCGCTGATGCCGAGCCTGATCGGCGCGGTCGCCGGCGATGTGCTGCCGGTGCGCCCGGGCTTTGCGCTCTATCCGCTGCCGCTGATCGTCAGTGCCGCCTATGGCCTGCTGATCGCGGTCGCCTTTGCCCTGCCCCCGCTCGCCGCAACGCGGCATGTGCCGGCGGCAGGGCTCTATCGCGCGACGGTCGACGGCGCAGCGCGGATCGATCGGCGGACCATCGTTTCCGTCGGCGCGGCGCTGGCGGCGATCATCGCGCTGGCGGTCGGGACCGCGCGCGAGCCGCTGTTTGCGCTGTCCTTCATCGGCGCCGCGATCGGCCTTCTGCTGATTCTCGTCGGGCTGGGCTGGCTGGTCCGGCGGACGGCGAGCCGTTTGCCGCGGCCGAAGCGGCCGTTGCTTCGGCTGGCGGTTGCGAACCTGCACCGGCCGGGCGCGGCAACGGGCGCGCTGGTCGTTGCGCTCGGCCTGGGCCTGACGCTGTTCGTGACGCTGGCGGCGATCCAGACGAGCATCACGGCCGAGATCGCACGCACGGTGCCGCAGCGCGCGCCGAGCTTCTTCGTGCTCGATATTCCGCGCGGGCAAGCGGCGGAATTCCGCTCGATGGTCGTCGCGGCGGCGCCCGATGCCGAGGTCAACATGATTCCGGCGCTGCGCGGCAGCGTCACCGAGTTCAAAGGCCAGCGCGTCGACGAGCTTGCCGAACTGCCCGAGGGGGCATGGGTGCTGCGCGGCGACCGCGGGCTGACGTACAGCCCCGTCCTGCCGAACGGCAGCGAGCTGGTTGGCGGCACATGGTGGCCCGCCGATTACAGGGGGCCGCCGCTGGTCAGCGTCGAGCAGGAGGTCGCTGCGTCGTTGGGGCTGAAGCTCGGCGATACGCTGTCGGTCAATGTGCTGGGGGTCGAGGTGCAGGCGAAAGTCGCCTCCTTCCGCACGGTCGAGTGGGATAATTTCGGCCTCAACTATGTGCTCGTCTTCTCGCCGGGCACCTTCGACGCCGCACCGCATAATATGGTCGCGACCGTGGCCGTGCCGCCGAAGGCCGAGGCCGGGCTGGCGCGCAGCATCCCGCGGGCCTTTCCGTCGGCGTCGCTGATCCAGGTCCGCGATGTCGTGTCACAGGTGACGACTTTGCTCACCCAGATGAGCCAGGCGATCGCCGCCGCCGCAAGCATCGCGATCCTCGCCGGGATCGCGGTGCTGATCGGCGCGATCGCGGCGAGCCGCGAGCGGCGCGTGTACGACAGCGTGATCCTGAAGCAGCTCGGTGCGACGCGCGGGCAGATACTGGGCGCGCAGGCGATGGAATATGCGGTGCTGGCGGGCATCCTCGGCGCGCTGGCGCTCGGCCTTGGGCTCGCGGGCGCCTGGTATGTCGTGACGCAGCTTTTCGACTTCCGCTTCGCGCCCGATCCGCTGGTCGTCGGGCTGACGCTGATCGGCGGGGCCGGACTGTCTTTCCTGATCGGGATCGCCGGAAGCTGGCCGTTGCTGTCGGCCAAGCCCGCGCAGGCGCTCCGCAGTCTCTAGTTGAGGAGGCGGACGAGCGCCGAGATGCCGGCGGCGCCGAGCACCACAGCGACGATGCTGCGCCAGACCGGGGCCGGGACGCGGCCAAAAAGGCGCGTACCGACCTGGTCGCCGAGCACCATCGGAATGAAGAGCAGCAGCGCAAGGATGAAGAGCTTGCCCGTCGCGAGGCCGAGCCAGAGCGACGCGGCGGTTCCGGCGATCGCGGTCGCGAAGAAGACGAGCATCATCGACGCGCGCGCGGTCGCGGGCGCGATCCGTTGCCTAAGATAGAAAGGCACGACGGGCGGCCCCGGCATCGCCGCAAAACCGGTCAATATGCCCGATGCGATCCCGGTGGCGCCGATTGCTCCCCGGCCCGGCTTGTGGCCATCGGGATGCTGCGGCATCAGGATCAGCAGGAAGGCGCCGATCGCGATGATCGCGATCAGCAGCCGCGCGACGTCGGGCGTCACCGCCCTGAGAGCGAGCATCCCGAGCGGGGTCGCCAGCATCGCGAGCAGCGCGATCGGCACCGCGGTACGGCGGTCGGCGTCGTCGGCGATGCGGCGAAACCCTACCGGACCGATGAGCAGTTGCAGGATGATCCCGAGTACCACCGCCTGCCCCGGCGGCATCAACATGCCGAGCAGAGGGACAAGGATGATCGCCATGCCGAAGCCGGTAAGCCCGCGCACAAAGGCGGCGCCGAAGGTCATGGCGGCCGCGCCCGCGAAGGTCAGCGGCGCCAGGCCGACAAGATGGAGCGCGCCGTTCACCGCGCCGCCCCCTGCGGCCCGAGCGTCACCAGCCACACATCGGGCGGCGTGTTGAAACGAAGCGGCAATATGCTGGTCCCCAGCCCCGCGCCGACGAACAGCCGCTGGCCCTCGTCGGTGATATCGCCGCAGGCGAAACGGCTCCCGTAGCGCGAGACATAGGTCAGCGCACCGATCACGGGCAGGCGGATCTGCCCGCAATGCGTATGCCCCGCGAACACCGCCGCAACCGGGCGACGGAGATCGGGAACGATGTCGGGACTGTGCGAGACGATGACCGGCACACCCGGCCCGAGCGCGTCCATCGCGGCGAACGTCTTCGGGATGTCGTCGTGGCCCGTATAATCGTCATCGACCCCGCCGACGATCAGCGGGCCGCGTTTCACGGCCTCGTTCTGGAGGACGCCAAGCCCCTGCCTCTCAAGCGCGCCGCGCAGCGCGTCGGGGCGGAACCAATGATCGTGATTGCCCGGCGCAACGATGACGCCGAGCGGCGCCTTCAGCCGGCCGAGCGGGGCGACGATCTCGGCGGGCGTATAGATGTGGGTCGCCGTGCGCTTTTCGCTGACCAGATCGCCCGCGACCAGCACCAGATCGGGTTTCAGCCGATTGAGCCGGTCGACGATCCGCGCGAGCCGTTCGGGGGGCATGTCGGGCCCGGCGACATGCGTGTCCGAGAGCAGCAGCACCCGCAGCGGCGCCTGCTCCGCGGGCCAGTCGGCGACCGCGACGGCCGCGGTGCGGACGACGGGAGCGCGGGTCGAGTTCCAGTATCCGCGGGCGAGAACCGCGACGCCGAGCAATGCCAGCAGCGCGGTCCAGCGCCGCCAGAGCCGCCGCGGTTTCGCGCTCAATCCTTGAGGTCCGGCGGGGTGGCCTCACCCTTCAGCATCGCGATCGCCTCGGCGAGCGGCATGATCCGCTGGCCGTCCTGGCCGAGCGTGCGGATCGCGACGGTGCCTTCTTCGGCCTCGCGCTTGCCGACGACGAGCAGATAGGGAATCTTTTGCAGGCTGTGCTCGCGCACCTTGTAGTTGATCTTCTCGTTGCGCAGATCGGCGTCGACGCGCACGCCCGCGGCTTCGAGTTGCGCCACCGCATCCTTCGCATAGTCGTCTGCGTCACTGACGATCGTCGCGACGACCGCCTGCACCGGCGCGAGCCAGGTCGGGAAACGACCGGCGAAATGCTCGATCAAAATGCCGATGAAGCGCTCGTACGTGCCGAGGATCGCGCGGTGCAGCATTACCGGGCGATGGCGCTCGCCATCCTCGCCGATGTACGAGGCATCGAGACGTTCGGGCATCACGCGGTCGGACTGGATCGTCCCGCACTGCCACGTCCGCCCGATCGCATCGGTCAGGTGGAATTCGAGCTTGGGCGCATAGAAGGCGCCCTCGCCCGGCAGTTCCTCCCAGCCATAATCGTCGTTCGCCATGCCGGCGCGCTCGACCGCCTCGCGCAGTTCCTGTTCGGCCTTGTCCCACATCTCGTCGGTGCCGAAGCGCATGTCGGGGCGCAGCGCGAGCTTGACCGCATATTTCTCGAACCCGAGCTGCTTGTAGACGCGGTCGAGAAGCTGGCAGAAGCTCCGCACTTCCTCGACGATCTGGTCCTCGCGGCAGAAGATATGGCCGTCGTCCTGCGTGAATTGGCGCACGCGCATGATGCCGTGGAGCGCGCCGTGCGGCTCGTTGCGGTGGCAGCAGCCCATTTCGGCCATGCGCAGCGGCAGGTCGCGGTACGACTTGATCCCCTGGCGGAAGATCAGGACGTGCGCGGGACAGTTCATCGGTTTCAGCGCCATCCACTCGGCATCGTCCGACACCAGCGGGCCGTCGTCCTCGATGTTCGGCACCTCGTCGGGGATGACGAACATATTCTCGCGATATTTGCCCCAATGGCCCGACTGCTCCCACTGGCGCGCGTCCATCACCTGCGGGGTCTTGACCTCCTGATAGCCCGCGCCGTCGATCGCGCGCCGCATATAGGCCTCGAGCTCGCGGTAGATGCGATAGCCCTTGGGGTGCCAGAAGACGCTGCCGTGCGCCTCTTCCTGCAGGTGAAAGAGGTCCATCTCGCGGCCGATCTTGCGGTGGTCGCGCTTCGCGGCCTCCTCCAGCCGGACGAGATGCTCGGCGAGTTGCTTCTTGTTGAGCCAGCCGGTGCCATAGATGCGGCTCAATTGCGCATTCTTCTGGTCGCCGCGCCAATAGGCGCCCGACACGCGCGTCAGCTTGAACGCCGCCGGGTCGAGCTTGCCCGTCGAGGCGAGGTGCGGGCCGCGGCACATGTCCATCCAGCCGTCGCCGGAGCGATAGACGGTCAGTTCCTCGCCCTCGGGCAGCTCGTGCGCCCATTCGGCCTTGAAGGTTTCGCCCTCCGCCTGCCACTTGGCGATCAGCTTGTCGCGCTCCCAAACCTCTCTCGTGAGAGGAAGGTCGGCGGCGATGATCCGGCGCATCTCCTCCTCGATCAGCGGCAGCTCGTCGTCGCGGAACGCGCCATGTTCGGCGGTCGGCGCGAAGTCGTAATAGAAGCCGTCGTTCGTCGATGGCCCGAAGGTGATCTGCGTGCCGGGGAACAGATTCTGCACCGCCTCGGCCAACACATGCGCATAGTCGTGGCGCACCAGTTCGAGCGCGTCGGCCTCGTCGCGGCTCGTCACCAGCGCGAGGTTCGTGTCCTCCTCCAGCGGGCGCATGATGTCGCGCAGTTCGCCGTCGACCTTCGCGGCGAGCGCGGCCTTCGCGAGGCCGGGTCCGATGTCCGCCGCAATCTGCGCCGGAGTAGTCCCGCGCGCGACTTCACGGGCAGAGCCATCGGGAAGGGTGACGCGGATCATCTGGGACATCTAGAAATCGGCCTTTCTTCGCGCAAAAGTGCGGCGCCCCTTTGCCAGCCATACCGCGCTGCCGCAAGGGGCGCGAGGTCGGGATTTCGGAAGCACGACACGATATAGATAGGGTTGGACGCGCATCTTGTCACCGCGCCGCCCTTGCGACCCCGCGCATCCACGGCTAGTGGACCCACAGCCGGAAAGGAGCCGTCCCGCCATGTTCAAGCGCCTGTTCGTCGATCATCCGAAGAGCGTCGACGAGAATTATCTCGAGCATTTCGGCGTTGCGTCGAAGTTCGGGGTGACGATGATCTATGGCGGCCTTTGCGCACTGATCCACGCGGTGGTGCCCGGCTGGTGCATCACCACCGGCAGCGACACGATCCAGCGGCTCAACAAGATCATGGTCGAACAGCGGCGCGCCAAGGGGCAGGCCGTGATGCAGATGAGCACGATCGACTGGGTCATCTGATCCGCGTGTTCCCGCTCCCTTATGGCTCAGCTGAATCTCCATTCGCATCGAGCGAAGTCGAGATGCCCCTCTGCCTCGCGCGGTCCCGATGGGTGTCTCGACTTCGCTCGACACGAGCGGGATTAGACAATGACTGACCCTATCGCCCCCGATTTTCTCGACCGTTCGGGCCGTCCGCGGCTCGCCTATCGCCATGTCGCAGGCCGCGGACCGACGATCGTCTTCCTGCCGGGCTATATGTCCGACATGGCGGGCGGCAAGGCGACCGCGCTGTTCGACTGGGCCGCGACCGAGGGTCAGGCTTGCCTGTTGCTCGACTCTGCCGGATGCGGGCTTTCGGACGGGCTGTTTGCCGAGCAGACCCTGCTCGACTGGCGCGGCGATGTGCTCGACCTGATCGATGCGAAGGCCGAAGGGCCGGTGCTGATCGTCGGATCGTCGATGGGCGGCTGGCTGATGCTGCTCACCGCGCTGGCGCTCGTGCAGCGCGACGGGGCTGCGCGCGTCGCGGGGCTCGTCGGGATCGCGGCGGCGCCCGATTTCACCGACTGGGGATTCAGCGACGCCGAAAAGGCGATCATTCTCGCCGAGGGAGCGCTGGTCGAGGAAACGCCATACAGCGACCAGCCCTATATGACGACGCGCCGCTTTTTCCAGTCGGGCGAGGCGAACCGGCTGCTCGGCGCCGACATCCCCCTCACCTGCCCGGTACGGTTGCTGCACGGGCAGGAGGATGGCGACGTGCCGCCCGATATCAGCCTGCGCCTGTCGGCCGCGCTGGCGAGCGAGGATGTGCAGGTGACGCTCGTCAAGGGCGGCGACCACAGGCTGTCGCGCGATGGCGACATCGCGCTTCTGATAGACACCGTCGCGCGTCTGGCGACCCCGAACTAGAGGACAGATATGGCCCGCAGCGATTTCAAGTTCAGCGTCAAGAAACGCGTCCGCTATGCCGAGATCGACGCGCAGGCGGTGGTGTTCAACAGCCGTTACCTCGAATATTTCGATATCGGCATCACCGAATATTGGCGCGCGGCGGGGGTGTATGACCGTTGGCCCGCGAACGACAGCCCCGAATTCCACGTCGCGCGCGCCGAGGTCGATTACAAGGTACCGATCCTGCTCGACGAGGAAATCGACATCTGCGTGCGCTGCTCGCGCGTCGGGCGAAGCTCGATGACCTTCCTGTTCGAACTGCACGGCGCGGGCAGGGACGACCTGCGCGCGACCGGACTGGAAGTCAGCGTTCATGTCGAGGAAGCGCAGGGGGCGACGGCGCCGGTGCCGGATGAATTCGTAAACTTGTTCGAAGCGTTTGAAGGTCGGGCGCTTCGTGCCTAATATAGGGGCATGACCAGATATCTTCACACGATGATCCGCGTGACGGACCCGGACGCAACCGTCGATTTCTTCAAACTGATCGGGCTCGAGGAAGTGCGCCGCTTCGACAATGAGGCCGGGCGCTTCACCTTGATCTTCCTTGCCCCTCCCGGACAGGCGGGCGTTGCCGAGGTCGAGCTGACCTATAACTGGCCGCCCGAAGACGGCAGCGCGCCCGAAACCTATGGCGGCGGTCGCAATTTCGGCCACCTCGCCTATTGCGTCGACAATATCTACGACACCTGCCAGCGGTTGATGGACGCGGGCGTGACGATCAACCGCCCGCCGCGCGACGGGCATATGGCGTTCGTGCGCTCGCCCGACGGCATTTCGATCGAGCTGTTGCAGGATGGTCATCTGCCGCCGCAGGAACCCTGGGCGTCGATGCCGAATACCGGAAGCTGGTAAGCGTGGCCAAGGCGGGGCATCGCTCGCTCCGTCTTGGTAACATGAGGCCGGCGAAACAGAGGAGAGACGCGTGAGCGCGCTGGAAATCGTCCGCATCCCCGTCCTCAGCGACAATTATGTCTGGCTGGTCCACGACCCCGACAGCAAAGCGACGATGGTCGTCGATCCGGCGGTCGCCGATCCGGTGCTGGAAGCGGCGCGCGCGCGCGGCTGGGCCATCACCCACATCTGGAACACCCATTGGCACCCCGACCACACCGGCGGCAATGCGGCGATCAAGGAAGCAGCCGAGGCATGGGGCGGCTGTACGATCACCGGGCCTGCGGCGGAATTTGCGCGCATCCCGACGCTCGACGTGCAGGTCAGGGGCGGCGACCGCGTGACCCTGGGCGCGCATGTCGCCGAAGTGTGGGACGTCCCGGCGCATACCGCCGGCCATATCGCCTATCATTTTGCCGACGGCGAGGCGATCTTCGTCGGCGACACAATGTTCGCGATGGGTTGCGGCCGCCTGTTCGAAGGCACCGCCGAACAGATGTTCGCGAACATGCAGCGGCTTGCGACGCTCGACGATGCAACGCGCGTCTATTGCGCGCACGAATATACGCTGTCGAACGCGCGTTTCGCGGTGACCGTCGATCCCGACAACCGCGCGCTCGCCGACCGGCTGGCGGCGGTCGAAACCGCGCGCGCCGCGGGCGAGCCCACGGTCCCGACGACCATCGGCGCCGAGCGCGCGACGAACCCCTTCCTGCGCGCACCCACCGCGGCCGAGCTGGGTCGCATCCGCGCCCTGAAGGATGCGGCGTGACGCCGCGGCTTCAGTCTCCGTTCATTTCCAGCATGTCAGCATCGCCGATGCTGCAAGGAGCAGAACCATGAAGGCGATTGGCGTCGCAGCCCTGATCACGCTCGCCAGCCCGTTGATCGCGAGCTGTGCGCCCTCGGGAACCGCCGCGCCCGGAGCGGCCGCGCTGACCCCGAAGCAGGCCGAACGGCTCGACAGGCAGCTCGCGGGCAAGACCCCGGGCGAACCGGTCAGATGCCTGCCGAATTATCGTACATCGGAAACCATTCGCGTCTCCGATACGATCCTGCTCTATCGCGCCGGCGGCAATCTGGTCTATCGCAACGATCTGAAAAGCGCCTGCCCGGGGCTTGCGCGCGACAGCGACATCATGGTCGTCGAGCAGTTCGGATCGTCGACCTGCTCGGGCGACTTTTTCCACCTCGTCGACCGGTCGAGCGGCATCCGCGGTCCGACGTGCGTGTTCGGTGATTTCGTCCCCTATCGCAAACCGGCGGGGGACGGGGGCTGAGCCACGAGGCTCGGTCGCAGGCGGGGCGCCGGTATGCGCCGAGCTCTTCGGGTCGCACCCCCGCCTGCAACTTGATCGACAGTCATCCGCGGTAAAGAGCGGCGATCTTGTCCTCGTAAACCTGCCGCAGGATGTGGCGGCGGATTTTCATCGACGGCGTCATCTGTTCATTCTCGATCGTGAAGGGTTCGTCGGCGAAATCGAACTTGCGCACCTTCTCGATCACCGAAAGCTGTTCGTTGACGCGGTCGACCGCGGCGCGCACGGCGGCGCGGAACTTCTCATGCTCGCGGAGCAGCTTGAGGTCTTTCGGCAGACCCTGCGCCTCGGCCCATTCAGCGACCCATTCGGGGTCGGGCACGAGGATGCCGACCAGATGCGGACGCTTGTCGCCATAGACCATCGCCTGCAGGATTTCGGGCTGAAGCGTGAGCATTCCCTCGACACGCTGCGGCGAGACATTGTCGCCCTTGTCATTGACGATCAGGTCCTTCTTGCGGTCAGTGATGACGATACGGCCCTTTTCGTCGATATGACCGATGTCGCCGGTGTGCAGCCACGGCCCCTTCTCTGGCTCGGCGGGATCGGGGACCAGCACGCGCTCGGTCTCGGGCTTGTTACGCCAATAACCCTTCATCACCAGCTCGCCGCGCACGAGGATTTCGCCATCGTCGGCGATCTTCACTTCGGTGTTCATCAGCGGCGGGCCGACAGTGTCCATCTTGAGCCCCACCGACGGGCGGTTACAGCTGATCACCGGCCCCGCCTCGGTCTGGCCATAGCCTTGCAGCAAGGTCAGCCCGATCGAATGGAAGAAGACGCCAATCTCGGGGTTGAGCGGCGCGCCGCCCGAGACGAGCGCCTTCATCCGGCCGCCGAAGCGCTGCTGGATCTTCGGGCGGAACAGCTTGTTGAGCAGGATGTCGACCGGGCGGTCGAACACCCCCATGCGGCGCTCATAATCCTTTTCGCCGACGCGCAGCGCCTGGCCCAGCATCCAGTTCGCAAGCTTGCCCTGCTTCTCGACCGACTTGATCATCCGCGCGCGGATCACCTCGAACAGGCGCGGCACGACGACCATGATCGTCGGCTTCGTCTCCTCGATGTTCGAGACGAGCTTTTCGAGCCCCTCGCTGTAATAGATTTGCGCGCCGACCATGATCGGCAGAAACTGGCCGCCCGAATGCTCATAGGCGTGGCTCAATGGCAGGAAGGAGAGGAACACCTCCTCGTCGCCGATCCCGAAATCGTTGACGAGCACTTCCGCCGCCCCCGCCGCGTTATGCAGGATCGCGCCATGATGCTGCATCACGCCGCGCGGCGCGCCGCCGGTGCCGCTGGTGTAGATAAGGCACGCGGTATCGTCGCGCGTCATCGCCTGCCCGCGCGCCTCGGCCTCGGCGCGATACGCCTCGCCGCCCGCGACCAGCGGCTCCCAGTCGAGCACCTGCACATCGCCCTGCTGACCGACGCGCATATTTTCCATCGTGATCACGGTCTTCACGTTCGAACGCAGCACCGCGGGCATCAACACCCGCGCGAGTTTCGCGGTCGAGACGATCACCGCACTCGCGCCGCTGTTGTCGAGGATATGCTGGTGATCGCGCTCGGTATTCGTGGTGTAGGTGGGAACCGTGATGCATCCCGCGGCCATGATCGCCAGGTCGGCGATGCAGAATTCGGGCCGGTTCTCGCTGACCAGGACGACGCGGTCGCCGTCCTTGAGGCCGAGTTCGCGGAGATTGTGGGCGAGCGCCGAGACCTGGTTCGCGACCTGACGCCAGCTCAGTGGCTGCCACGTCCGATCGGCCTTGCGCCACAGAAAGGGATCTTCGCCGCCGCGTCCCGCACGGTCGAAGAACATCGCGACCAGACTCGGGAAATGGTCGAGATGGGGGTTTACCAGCTTCATGCCTTCGTTTCTCCCGGGAGTGTCATTGTTGTTCTTGTCGTTGTTGGCAGGGTCTTAGCCCTGCGGCGGCGCGCCATCCACCGCCGATGTTCCGGGTCCGCGCGGATCGGCCGCGCCCTGCCAGCCCTTTTCGGTGCGCTCGACCGCGTTCAGTTTCGAGCCGAGGTCGGTCGCGGTGAAGCTGTAGCCAAAGGGTTTCATCTTCGCGGCAATCGCCTGTCCCGCCGCGTTATTCTCGATCACGACCCCGCGCGGGCCGAAAAAGAGATTGGGCAGCTCCATCGCCGACTTGGCGTCGAGACCCCAGTCGAGGACGCCGATCAGCGTCTTGGTCACGTGCATGATGATCCGCTTGCCGCCCGCCGAGCCGACCGCGAGCACGACCTTTCCGTCAGGACCGTAAACGATCGTCGGCGACATCGAAGACAAGGGGCGCTTGCCCGCCTGCACGCGGTTCTGCGTCGGGACGCCGTCTTTCGTCGGGGCGAGGTCGAAGTCGGTGAGTTCGTTGTTGAGGAAATAGCCGTTCGCCATCAACTGGCTGCCGAAGATGCTTTCAACGGTCGACGTCATCGACACGACATTGCCCGCCGCGTCGACGGCGACGAAGTGCGTCGTCCCCTGTTCCTTCACCGGAGGCGCCTCGGCGCGCGGCTTGGCGCCCGGCGGGGTACCGGGCTCATAGCGGCCCGCCGCGCCGAAAGGCGAAATGAGCTGGCGGCGCTCGGCAAGATAGGCCTTGTCGAGCAGGCCCTTCACCGGGACGTCGACGAAATCGCTGTCGCCGAGATAGGCGGCGCGGTCGGCATAGGCGAGCTGCATCGCCTCGGCGAGCAAGTGCCAGCTCATCGGATTGTCCTTGCCCATCGCCTTCATGTCATAGGCTTCGAGCATCCCGAGAATGCCGAACACCGTCGTTGCGCCCGACGAGGGCGGCCCCATGCCGCAGACCTTGTAGATGCGATAGGTGGTGCAGACCGCAGGGCGTTCCTTCGCCTTGTAGGCGGCAAGATCCCGGGTCGTCAGTTGGGCGGCGTTGCGCGGCGCCTTCGCGACCGCATCGCTGATCGCCTTCGCGTTGGCGCCCGCATAGAAAGCCTGTGGCCCGCGCGCGGCGATGTCGCGCAGGATCGCAGCATAGGCGGGGTTCCTGATCGTCGTGCCGACCGGTGCCGGCTGGCCGTTTACATAATAGAGCGCGCGCGCCGCCGGGAAATCCTTCCACATCGGTTCGAACTGGACGAGCCAGCTGTGGAGAGCCGGCGTGACCTGATAGCCTTCCTCGGCAAGTTTGATCGCGGGCTGGAAAAGCGCCTTCCACCCGAGCTTGCCCCATTTCTTGTGCGCCATTTCCATCAGGCGGACGTTGCCGGGAACGCCGACCGACAGGCCGCCGGGGATGACGTCCATATAGCCGCGCGGCTTGCCGTCAGGGCCGAGAAAGCGGTCGGGCTTCGCCGCGGCGGGCGCGGTTTCGCGGCCGTCGATCGTCGAGATGCTGCCGTCGCCGGCGCTGTGATAGACCATGAAGCCGCCGCCGCCGATGCCGCTCGACTGCGGCTCGACGAGCGTCAGCACCGCGACCATCGCCACGGCCGCATCGGCGGCGCTACCGCCCTGATGCAATATTTCGCGCCCTGCCTCGGTCGCGCGTGGATCGGCGGACGAGGTGACGCCCTGCGCGACGGCGAGCGAGGGGATGGCGACGACGAAAAGGCTGAACGTTGCGAAGAGTCGTTTGATCATGCGCGGGACATTGGCGCGCGCCTCACGGCAGCGCAACCCTAACACGATCCTCGCCGTGGCGAAGCCTTCGGGAGGTGGCAGCCCAACGGGCTGACGGAGGGGATTTGACGCTGCCCCTCCACCGCGCGCTACGCGCGCGGTCCCCCCTCCCCATCGCTTCGCGACAGGGAGGATTATTCCCCTGCCCCCACCGCGTCGGCCACGCGCGCGAACCCGTCGCGGGCGGCAAGTCTTTCGAGACCGCGTGCAATGCGTGCAGCGAGTCCCGGCCCTTCATAAACCATCGCCGAATAGATCTGGACCAGGCTGGCGCCGGCACGGATGCGGTCCCACGCCTGTTCGGGCGAAGCGACGCCGCCGGCAGCAACCAGCGGCAGCTTGCCGCCGCTCGCGGCGCGGAAATCCTTGACGCGCCGGAGCGCCAGTTCGGCAAGCGGGGCGCCCGACAGGCCGCCCGCTTCCCCCGCGTGGCGCGAGGCGAGCGGCGGTCGCGCAATCGTGGTGTTCGAGACGATCACTGCCGCCAGCCCCTTGTCGAGAGCGACCGCGACGATGTCGTCGATGTCGGCAGGCTCGAGGTCGGGCGCGACCTTCAGGAAAACCGGCCTGGCCGCGCCCGCAGGCTGCGCGGCGGCGACGCCGTCGAGCAGCGCCTCAAGCGCCCCCTTGTCCTGCAGCGCCCGGAGCCCCGGCGTGTTCGGCGAGGAAATATTGACCGTCAGATAATCGGCGAGCGGCGCCATCGCCGTCGCGCCCTTCGCATAATCGGCGATGCGGTCGGCGCTGTCCTTGTTCGCGCCGATATTGATACCCAGCGGCACCGGCAGCCCGTAGCGGCGCAGGCAGGCGATGCGCTCGGCCGCCTTTTCCTGCCCGCCATTGTTGAACCCCATGCGGTTGATCACCGCGCGATCCTCGACCAGCCGGAACAGGCGCGGGCGCGGATTGCCCTCCTGCGGCAGCGGCGTCAGCGTCCCCACCTCGACGAAGCCGAAGCCGAAGTGCGGCATCGCGTGCGCGACGCGCGCATCCTTGTCGAAGCCCGGCGCGAGGCCGACGGGGTTGGGGAAATGCAGTCCCGCAAGTTCGGTCGCGAGCGCCGCGCTGGTCAGCGCGTGGCGTGCGCGCGGCAGCGGCTGGAGCGCGTTCAGCGTCAGATTATGCGCGGCTTCTCCGTCGGTCGCGTGGACGAGCGGACGGACGAGCGCATAGGCGGCATCGGCGGCGGAGGCGAAGAGCGACATGGCCCGCCATTGCGCGTGCCGGGGCGCTATGGCAAGCCCGTGCCCATTCAAAAAACAGGGAGATCAAAGTGTCGCAGCTTCGCCGAGCCGCCCGTCTGTCCACAGCGTTGCCCGCCGCGCTGATTCTGATCGCCGCGACCGCCTGTACGCCGGCGGCGGTCAGCGAGGCGCCCGCGACGGCATCGACCGAAGCCCCGCCGGTAGCGCCCGCAGGCGCGACGCTTGCGCAATTCTTCGATAAATATGACGCCGCGCAGCTCTCGCTGAGCCCGCAAGGCAAGGCCTATCGCGGCATTCGCGACGAGGATTACGGCCGCTGGAACGACGTCAGCGACGAGGCTGCGGTGGCGAACCAGAAATTGCAGCAGGCGAGCGCGGCGGCGATGCGGAGCAGCTTCGATCCCAACACGCTCTCGCCAGACGATGCGCTTTCCTTCGAGCTTTTCAACGCGCAGGCCGAGCGTGCCGACCGCCTGTTCGCCTGGCGCGATCATGCTTATATCTTCGACCAGATGAACGGCTCGCAAAGCCAGCTTCCCGCCTTCCTGATCAACATCCACCGCGTCGCCAACGTCGCCGAGGCCGAGGCCTATGTGTCGCGCATTCGCGGGCTCGGGCCCTTGCTCGATCAGCTATCGGCGCAGTCGGCGGAGCGCGCCGCAAAGGGCTATGCGCCGCCCAAATGGGTCTATGCCTATGTCATCTCGGATATCGACAATCTGCTGAAGCCCGACAATGCGGTGATCGAGGACATCGGGGCCAAGGTCGGCAAGCTCGAGATCGACGCCGCCGAGAAGGCACGGCTGATCGCTGCGGCGAAGGCGGCATGGAGCGAAAGCGCCGGCCCCGCCTACGCCCGTCTGAAAGTCGAAATGACGCGCCAGCAAGCCGTGGCGCCGACGCAGGACGGCGTGTGGCGGATGCCCGGCGGCAAGGCTTATTACGAGGTGCTGCTTGCCAATTACACGACGACCGACATGACCGCGGCGCAGATCCACGACCTCGGCCTCGCCGAAGTCGCGCGGATCCATGGCGAGATGGAGGCTATCAAGAAAAAGGTCGGCTTCAAGGGGACGCTGCGGCAATTCTTCGAGCATCTGCGCACCAGTCCGCAATATTATTATACGACGCGAGAGGCCTATCTGGCCGACGTCGCGGCGAAGGTGAAGGCGATGGAGGCACGGCTGCCCGCTTTCTTCAACACGCTGCCCAAGGCGCCGCTGCAGGTAAAGGCGGTCGAGGCGTTCCGCGAGAAATCGGCGGGCAAGGCCTTCTACCAGTCGCCCTCGCCCGACGGCTCGCGGCCGGGCACCTATTATGTCAATCTCTACGATCTCAAGGACATGTCGAAGACCGAGCTCGAGGCGCTCGCCTATCATGAAGGCGTTCCCGGCCATCATCTGCAGCGCGCGGTGCAGACCGAATTGACCGGCCTGCCGCCCTTCCGCCGTTTCGGTGGCTTTACCGCCTATACCGAAGGCTGGGGTCTCTATTCGGAGGAGCTCGCCAAGGACATGGGATTTTACACCGACCCCTACAGCGATTTCGGGCGGCTTGGCATGGAGCTGTGGCGCGCGTGCCGGCTCGTCGTCGATACCGGCATCCACGACAAGCGCTGGAGCCGCGAGCAGGCGATCCAGTATCTGAAGGACAATACCCCCAATCCCGACGGCGATATCGAGAAGGCGATCGAGCGCTATATCGTCTATCCGGGACAAGCCACCGCCTATCTGATCGGCAAGCTCAAGATCATGGACCTGCGGACGCGCGCGCAAACCGCGCTGGGTTCGAAGTTCGACTTTCGCGCCTTTCACGATGTGGTGCTCGAATCGGGTCCGGTCCCGCTCGATATCCTCGAGCGGCGCGTCGATGCGTGGATTGCGAAAACGAAGGAACGTTAACAGACAATTGCGGGTTGACGCTTGGCGGCAAATGGAAAATTATAGTCGCGCCAAAAAGGCGGCAATAAAGCTGCCCAGGGTCGGTCTCGTCATGTCGGAAGTCACTTCTACGCCACCGGGCGCAGACGGCGAAACGCCGTTCGAGCTCCAATATTTTCCGCCCGATCCCGATCTCGCGGAGATGGTGTCCAGCTTTTACTTCGTGCGCATCGACATGCCGGTGTTCGACGAATATGAGCGCGCCGACCGCCCGCAGTTCCGCATCATGAGCAGTACCGCGGGCGAATATATCTTTCCCGACGGCCATTGCTTCCCCGCCGCGCGGGCGACGATCGTCGGCCCGACGAGCGGCAGCGTGCGTGCGCGCGGCACGGGGCCGCTGCGTATCTATGGCTTCGGGTTGCTGCCGGTCGGCTGGGCGACCTTGATGGGCGACCATGCCGACAAGCTGACCGATCGGGCGATGGATGCCGCCGACCTGTTCGGCAACTGGATCGACGACGCGGTCGGCGCGCTGACGAAGGCCGCGAGCACGGAGGAACGGTTGGTCATCGCGAACAATCTGGCGCGCGAGATCCTGAAAAAGAACCAGCCCGCCCCCGCCTGGTTCACACGGACGGTCGACCAGTGGCTGACCGAGTCGCCCAGTCCGCAGGTTCCGGAACTGGTCGAGGCGACGGGCATGTCGATCCGCTCGGTCGAGCGGATGACCAAACATTATTACGGCCTGTCGCCGCGGATGCTGGCGCGCAAATATCGCGCGGTGCGCGCGGCCTCGGCGATCGCCCGCGGCCAGACGCTCGACGATGCGCAGCTTGGCGACGCCTTTTACGATCAGTCGCACCTGATCCGCGAAATGAAGCGTTTCGCCGGGGCAACGCCCGGCCAACTCGCCAATCCGACACGCTACACCGAAGCGACGACGCGAGGGCGCAAGCAACTGGCGGGCAAGGTAAGCCCGCTCGTTTCGGATACCTGACCGCGAAGCCTGCCAGCGACGAAACGAAATAAAATAGCGCCGAATGCCGATTTGGCGTTTTCGTACAATCGCGAATCATGCGCGAGGCATAATCCGTTCCTGCGACCCAGAAGAGCTCTTCCTCTGACGAGGACCGAGACCTTCATCTTGGCACCCGCTTGGCTCCGGCCGGGCGGGTGCCTCTTTTCTTTGGGGCCCGCAAACCAGCCTTTCTTGCGCCGCGCGAACCGCTCGCCTATATAAGTGGAGTAATTTACTCCAGTTAAGAATCATTCGCAATTCCAGCGGGAAGAAACGTGCGCCTGTCGAACCTTGCCGATTATGCCGTGGTGCTGATGAGCGCCGCCGCGCGCCAGTGCGGGTCGGTGGCGATCCACGCCGGGCTGCTCGCCGAGCAGACCGGCATCCCCGGGCCGACGGCGCAGAAACTGGTAAGCCAGCTCGCGCGCGCCGGTCTGGTCGTCGCCTCGCGCGGCAGCGGCGGCGGGGTGCGGCTCGCGCGGCCCGCGGCGGCGATCAGCGTTGCGGACATCATCGAGGCGGTCGAAGGACCGATCGCCCTCACCTCGTGCGTCGCCGAGGGACGGCACGACTGCTCGCTCGAAGGGAACTGCAAGGTCCAGCCGCACTGGGGCGTCGTGAACGGCGCTGTGCGCGGCGCGCTCGCCGACATCAGCCTTGCCAGCCTCGTCGTTGCCCCTGAACCCCGCGCCCCCCGGCCGGCGCTCGCCGGCGACGAGATCAGATTATGACCGACAATAGCCAAGCACCCGTCAAGGATCAGGCAGCGCACGACGCCGCCGCGAAAGTCGCGGACTATGAACATGGCTGGTCCGCCGACATCGAACAGGAGTTCGCGCCCAAGGGGCTGACCGAGGATACGGTGCGCTTCATCTCGGCCAAGAAGAACGAGCCCCAATGGATGCTCGACTGGCGGTTGAAGGCATTCCGCCACTGGCAGACGATGGAAACGCCCGATTGGGCGAAGCTGAATGTGCCGCCGATCGACTACCAGGACGCGTATTATTACGCAGCGCCGAAGGCGAAGCCGAAGCTGTCGTCCCTCGACGAGGTCGATCCCGAAATTCTCGAAGTTTACAAGAAGCTCGGAATCCCGATCGAGGAGCAGAAGGTGCTCGCGGGGGTCGAGGGCGCGCGCAAGGTCGCGGTCGACGCGGTGTTCGACAGCGTCAGCGTCGCGACGACCTTTCGCGAGGAATTGAAACGCGCGGGCGTGATCTTCCTGTCGATCTCCGAAGCGATTCGCGAATATCCCGAGCTGGTGAAGAAGTGGCTTGGGCGTGTCGTGCCGATGCACGACAATTATTTCGCGACATTGAACTGCGCGGTCTTTTCGGACGGGACGTTCGTCTATGTGCCCGAGGGCGTGCGCTGCCCGATGGAGCTTTCGACCTATTTCCGTATCAATGCCGAAAATACGGGGCAGTTCGAGCGGACTTTGATTATCGCCGACAAGGGCGCCTATGTCAGCTACCTCGAAGGTTGCACCGCCCCGATGCGCGACGAGAACCAGCTCCATGCCGCGGTGGTCGAACTGGTCGCGCTCGACGATGCCGAGATCAAGTACAGCACGGTCCAGAACTGGTATCCGGGCGACGCCGAGGGCAAGGGCGGCATCTATAATTTCGTGACCAAGCGCGCGCTCTGCTTGGGACACCGCAGCAAGGTTTCGTGGACGCAGGTCGAAACCGGCAGCGCGATCACCTGGAAATATCCAAGCTGCGTGCTCAACGGCGACGACAGCGTCGGCGAATTCTATTCGGTCGCGGTCACCAACAACTACCAGCAAGCCGACACCGGCACCAAGATGATCCACAACGGCAAGCGCACGCGCTCGACCATCGTCAGCAAGGGGATCAGCGCGGGCAAGTCGAACGGCACCTATCGCGGCCTCGTGCGCGTGGCGCCGAACGCCGAGGGCGTGCGCAACTTCACCCAGTGCGACAGCCTGCTGCTCGGCGACCAGTGCGGCGCCCACACCGTGCCGTACATCGAGGTCCGCAACCCGAGCGCGACGGTCGAGCATGAAGCGACGACGAGCAAGATCAGCGACGACCAGCTCTTCTATGCCATGCAGCGCGGGCTGTCGCAGGAAGAAGCGGTCGCGCTCATCGTCAACGGCTTCGCCAAGGAAGTGCTGCAGCAATTGCCGATGGAATTCGCGGTCGAGGCGCAAAAGCTGTTGGGGATCAGCCTCGAGGGAAGCGTCGGATGATGCCCCAAACTGATACAACCTTCCGTCTCCGGTCCGATAACGACGCCGAAGATGGGCGCTTGTTAACTATAATTTCCTTCAGTCCGCATCCGGGGACATGGCGAAACACGCCCCTGTCCTATTGTTTTCTTCGGTCCGATTCGGTCTGGAGGCAGCGCTATGGCACGCGGTTTGGAATTCAACTGGGCAGAGGCCGATCTGGTCGTACATCCGGTCCAGGCGATCGCCGCCTATCCGACGCAACAGGGGGTCGCCATCCGGCAGCAGAAGGGATCATCGGAACGCGGGGATCGCGACGACGTGATCACCATTCCGCACCATGCCATCAACCTGCTGATCCGGCGCCTGCAGCAATTGCAGAACACCAGCGTGATCAGTCTGGAAGAGGTCGGCAATTCCGAACTGGTGGAAATCTTCGCCGCCGAATAGGCGCGGTCCGGCTCGCCGCCAAAAGGTTGACGGGCGCTGATTTGCGTCGCCAGCCGCTAAAGACTGCTGCGGGTGTCGAGGGGCGCGCGGGATGACGCAGCTGACCTTAAACGACCACGCGAAACAAACCCAAGCCCCTCCCCTTCAGGGGAGGGGTCGGGGGTGGGGCCTATCGGCCGAACGCCTCGCCGAGCTGCATCGCCGTGCCGCGGATATGCGCCGCAATCCGACCGAGCCCGAGAAGCGGTTGTGGCGGCATCTGTCGAACAGCCAGCTCGGCGGGCTCAAATTTCGCCGCCAGCAGGTGATCGGCCATTTCATTGCCGATTTCGGCTGCCCTTCGGTCAAGCTGATCGTCGAGGTCGATGGCGATACGCATGATGAAGCGAAAGACCGGCTGCGCGACGATGTTCTCGCCGGCCACGGATTTCGTGTGGTTCGGGTGACGAACGCCGACGTCATGGAGAATATGGACGGCGTGCTGACGTTCATCGCCCAGGCGGTACGTCAGGCCGAAAGGCCCCACCCCAACCCCTCCCCTGAAGGGGAGGGGCTTGAAGTGGTCGAGGCGCAGATATTGCTCGGGATTAATCTAGAAGGGAGCGTGAGGTGATCTACGTCGCGTTTTTCTTTCTCCTGATCTTTGTTTCGTACTTCGTGCGCGAAATTGCAGTTTCTTTTCGCAGGGGCTTTGTGACGAGCCGCGGATGGATGGCTCATCGTGAGGCGCAGCCAGTCCAGTTTTGGCTCGGTATTAGCGCATGGACTTTGAATGCCGTCGCTGGCGCAGCATTCCTCGTTCTTCTCTTTTCCCTCATATTTTCAGGCAAGTCCGTTTGATGCTCAAAATCGAAAACCTCCACGCCACCGTCGCCGACAAGCCGATCCTGAAGGGTCTTTCGCTCAGCATCAATAGGGGCGAGATTCACGCGATCATGGGTCCCAACGGCGCGGGCAAGTCGACGCTGTCCTATGTGCTCGGCGGGCGGCCGGGTTATGAGGTCACCGAAGGATCGGTGATGTTCACCGCCCCTCGTCATGCCGGACTTGATCCGGCATCCACGGCTGCGGCGACGGAATGGACCCCGGATCAAGTCCGGGGTGACGATGAGGGGGAAGCCATCGACCTCCTCGCCCTCGACCCGCACGAACGCGCCGCGGCGGGCCTGTTCCTCGGCTTCCAATATCCGGTCGAAATCCCCGGCGTGTCGAACGTCCAGTTCCTGCGCGAAAGCCTCAACGCCCAGCGCAAGGCGCGTGGGCAAGAGCCGCTGTCGGGCGGCGATTTCCTGAAGCTGGCGCGCGAGAAGGCGGGGCTGCTCAAGATGGACATGGACATGCTCAAGCGTCCCGTGAACGTCGGCTTTTCGGGCGGCGAGAAGAAGCGCAACGAGATGGTCCAGATGGGCATCCTCGACCCCAAGCTCGCGATCCTCGACGAGACCGACAGCGGCCTCGACATCGACGCGCTGCGCGTCGTCGGCGACGGGATCAACGCGATCATGCGCCGCCCCGACAAGGCGGTGCTGCTGATCACCCATTATCAACGCCTGCTCGACTATGTGCAGCCCGATTTCGTGCATGTGCTGGCGGCGGGGCGCATCGTCAAATCGGGCGGCCCCGAACTCGCGCTCGAGCTCGAACGCGAAGGCTATGCGGAGATCGCGGCATGATCATTCCCCTGCGCCTTCCCTTCCATCGTCATGCCGGACTTGATCCGGCATCCTTGGCCGCGTGGACCCCGGATCAAGTCCGGGGTGACGACGTGTGGGAGGTCGTGGTTTGACGACCGCCACTCTTCCCACCCGGCGCGACGAAGCCTGGCGCTATAGCGACATCGACGCGGTGACCGCGGCGTGGCCGCTGCCCGCACCCGAGAGCATCATCGTGCCCGCGGGCGGTAAATTTGCACGTGCAATCGTGCAGGACGCCGGCGAAATCCGCCAGATTGAACTGGTGCTCGGCAAGGGTGCGGTCGCTCATTTGCATGTTCTCAACATCGGCGGCGCCTATGGCCGTATCGAACTCGCAGTGACGCTGCACGAAGGCGCCGACTTCAGGTTCGGGGCGGCGCAGATCGGCGGCGGCGAGCAGAATCTCGAAATCGTCACCACCGTCACACACGCCGAACCAGGCGCGACGTCGCGGCAGATGGTCCGATCGGTGCTCGGCGGCACGGCCACCGGCACCTACCTCGGCAAGGTGGCCGTCGCGCGCGATGCGCAGCAGACCGACAGCGAACAGGATGTGAAGGCGATGCTGCTGGGTCGCAGCGCGACCGCCAACGCCAAGCCCGAGCTCGAAATCTTCGCCGACGATGTCAAATGCGCGCACGGCTGCGCGATCGGCGAACTCGATGCGATGAGCCTCTATTATCTCCAGTCGCGCGGCCTGCCGCCCGCCGAGGCGAAGAAGATCCTGCTGCAGGCCTTCGTTGCGGGCGTGTTCGACGGCGCCGAAGATGAGGAGCAGTTGCAGGCGCTTGCGCTGGCGAAGTTGGGGGAATTGGTGTGAGCACCGCCGACATCTCGTCTCCACTCCCGCAGGCGGGAGGGGGTGACGGGAGTCACGTGCCTCCCGTCACGGGAGGGCCTGTTTCGCCAGCGCCCGGTCTCGACATGCCCTCCCCTAACCCCTCCCGCCTGCGGGAGGGGGACATAAGGTCCGATTTCCCCGGCCTCACCCGCGGCTGGCACTATCTGGACACCGCCGCGACCGCGCAAAAGCCGCAGGCGGTGATCGACGCCACTGTCAACGCGATGGGCCGCGACTATGCGACCGTGCATCGCGGCGTCTATGCGCGATCGGCCGATATGACCCTCGCCTACGAAGCCGCGCGTCGGCGGATCGCGGCCTTCATCGGCGCGCGCGAGAACAACGTGACCTTCGTGCGCGGCGCGACCGAGGCGATCAACCTCGTTGCTTATTCGCATCCGAAGAAAGGCCGCGTGCTGTTGTCGATGCTCGAGCATCACAGCAATATCGTGCCCTGGCAGCTTGCGGGCTGGCAAGTCGACGTCTGTCCGCTGACAGCGGACGGCTGCATCGACCTCGACGCTGCCGAAAAGCTGCTCACCCCCGAACATAATATGGTCGCCTTCGCGCACGTCTCGAACGTGCTCGGCAGCCCGCTCGACGTCGCGCGCGCCGCCGGGATCGCGCACCGCGTCGGCGCCGAACTGCTGATCGACGGTTGCCAGGCGGTGCCGCGCCTGCCGGTCGATGTCGCTGCGCTCGGCTGCGACTATTACGCCTTCTCGGGCCACAAGCTGTACGGCCCCACCGGCATCGGCGTACTGTGGAGCGACAAGCTCGATACGCTGCCGCCGTGGCAGGGCGGCGGATCGATGATCGACCGTGTGACCTTTGAGCGCACGACCTACGCCCCCGCCCCCACCCGCTTCGAGGCAGGCACGCCGGCGATCGTCGAGGCGCTGGGGCTCGCAGCGGCCGTCGATTTTGTCGAGGGCATCGGGGTCGGGGCGATCCACGCGCATGAGGTTTCATTGGTCGCGTCGCTGCGCGAACAGCTCGCGCGCAAGAACAGCATCACGCTCTACGGCCCTGAAAACAGCGCCGGAATCGTGAGTTTTTCGATGGCGGGGGTTCATCCGCACGACATCGGCACTATCTTGGACGAAAGCGGGGTCGCGATCCGCGCCGGGCACCATTGCGCGCAGCCGCTGATGGAGCATCTGGGCGTGCCGGCAACCGCGCGCGCGAGTTTTGGCGTTTACAGCAACGACGACGATGTGGCGGCGCTGATCGATGGCCTCGCCCGCGTCGAAAGGATTTTCGGATGACCGACGAACGGACGATCAGGGTCGAGGAAGTGGAAAGCGTCGAGGCGCCGCCAAAGGCGCGCGTCGGGGACGTCGAAACCGCACCCGAGAAACTGGAGCGCAAGCGCGACTATCTGGAGGGCTTCCTGGCGGCCAAGCCCGCGGCGGTCGATCCCCACGCGGTCGGCGGCGACCTTTACGAGGCCGTGATCGACGCGCTCAAGGAAATCTACGACCCCGAAATTCCGGTGAACATCTATGACCTCGGCCTCATCTACAATGTCGAGATCGACGAGGGGCATGTGATGGTCACGATGACACTCACCACGCCGCACTGCCCGGTTGCCGAATCGATGCCGGGCGAAGTCGAACTGCGCGTCGGCGCGGTACCCGGCGTCGGCGATGCCGAGGTCAATCTGGTCTGGGATCCGCCGTGGAGCCCGCAGAATATGAGCGACGAAGCGCGGCTCGAACTGGGAATGCTGTGATGGCCGAAACGAAAACCCGTGCACGCCCTGCTGCGGTGACGCTTACCGCCGGCGCCGAAGAGCGCATCGCCAAGCTGATGGCGTCCGCTCCCGAGGGAGCGATCGGCGTCCGTCTGTCGACCCCGCGTCGCGGCTGCTCGGGGCTCGCCTATTCGGTCGATTACGTCACCGAAGAGGCAAAGTTCGACGAGAAGATCGAGACGCCCGGCGGCACTTTCTACATCGATGGCGCGTCGGTGCTGTACCTGATCGGCAGCACGATGGACTGGGTCGAGGACGACTTCGCCGCCGGCTTCGTGTTCGAAAACCCGAACGCCAAGGGCGCGTGCGGCTGCGGCGAGAGCTTCACCGTCTAACTAGCGGCAGATCGACCAACCCGCCGTCCGCACCGCCATGTCGAGATGGAAATGATCGGCGTGCGCGGCGTTGTGATCGGGTGACAGCACCGTCGAGAAGAGATCGCACGATCCGTCGCGCACAGCGTGCAGAAACTCGCTGCGCTTGTCACCCGGCGTCCAGTCGTTCGCCAGCGTGATCCGCGTCCCATCGGCAAGGACGAAGCCGGAAATATCGATCGCATTGGCGGTCGAATGCTCGCTTTGTGCGTCGCGGCCCGCGATCTTGCGGCAATTGTAGCTGCCGAGATTTTCGAGTTCGACGACATTTCGGCCGAAATATTTCCGCGCCGCGGGTTGCACGACGTCGCGGGTCCAAAGCGCCATCGCCGCGGTGACGGCGCAGCCGGGCGCGGCATTGGCGGGGCGCATGGTCGGCACAAGAGCGTTGCCGGTCAGCACCATGCGCTGGCTCGCGCGGCATTGCCCCGTCCCGACGACCGGCCGCCGCTCATAGCCTGCCTTCGCGCGATCGAACGCCGCGAAGCAGGCGGCATCGTCCCCCGCGAAATTCATCAGCTTGCGGTGCGTCGCCCAGCCCTTCGGATGCTCGAATTCGAAGCGCGCGCCGGGGACATGCTCGGGATGCGCGCGCACCCACTGCATGACGCGGATCGCGCCGACCGCCAGCACGATGGCGATCGCGAACCAGATCAGATAGGGGCGCACGCCTTTCATTCGTCCCAGATGGCGCGCGGCGCGCCGACGGGCAAGTTCAGAGCGGCTCGAACGTCACCGTCAGCCCGTCCTTCGGACGCGGGATCGGGAGCATCTGCCATTCGGGTGCGTAACCGTCGCGCACCACGATGCGATGCGTTGTCACGACATGGTGAAAGAAGATTTTCGCCTGCATGTACGCGAAGTGCAACCCCAGGCACATATGCGCGCCGCCGCCGAAGGGAACCCACGCATATTTATGCCGCTCGCGCGCCTGTTCGGGGGCGAAGCGCATCGGGTCGAACTTTTCGGGTTCGGGCCAATGCTCCTCCATCATATGCGTGAAGGCCGGACTGACCCCGACCGAAGTACCCGCCGGGATACGATAGCCGCCATATTCGAAATCCTTGAGCGCGCGGCGCGGGAAGCTTGGCACCGGGGGGACGAGACGAAGCGACTCCTTGAACGCCCATTCGGTCAATTCCAGCTCGCCGAGGCCGTTATGCCCGACCCCCTCGCCCGCCGGCGCGACGCTCAGCATCTCCTCGCGCAGCCGGTCCTGCCACTCGGGATGTTTCGCGAGCTGGTACACCATCGTGGTGATCGAGCTGGTGATCGTGTCGTGCGCCGCCATCATCAGGAAATTCATATGATCGACGATCGCACCGGTCGTCAGATATTCGCCGTCATCGTCCCTCGCGCGGCAGATCTGGCTGAAGATATCCTCGCCCGCGCCGTCACGGCGCTCGGGCACCATCTTGCCGAAATAGTCGACGAGATAAGCGCGCCCCTTCACGCCGCGGCCCATCGCGGTGAAGGGCAGCGGACGGCGCACGACCCCGATCGACGCCTGCACCATGTCGACGAAGGCCTTGTTGACCTTGTCCGCCTCCGGTCCCCACGGGATGCCGAGAAAGCTGGTCGCGGCAAGGTCGAGCGTCAGTTCCTTGATCGCAGGGTAGAATTGGAAGGTCTTGCCGCTCCAAGCGGCGACCCGGTCGCGGATTCCTTCGTTCAGCGAGTCAGCATAGTGCCGCATCGGCTCGGGCTTGAAGGCGACCGACAGAACCTTGCGGTCGGCGCGATGTTTCTCGAAGTCCATCAGCATCAGCCCGCGCGGGAACAGCAGGTTGAGTACCGGTCCCCACCCCTGTTCGGACGAGAATATTTTCTCGCGGTCGAACATCACCAGTTCGTTCGCCTCGGGCCCGTGCAGCGCGACGCTGCGCCCGCCGAAGCTGTTGTTGCGATAGACGCGGCCATATTTGCCGACCATGCGCCGCGTGAACGAGGGATAGTCGCGAAGCTGTTCGAGCGTGTTGCCGATCACCGGCATCCCGTCCTCGCCCGGTATATGGTCGAGCGCGGCGTCGGGATTGCGCGGCAGCCAGTGCGCGGTGTCGGGACCGAAGCGGCCTTCGGACCAGTTGAACTTCGCTGGGGCGTTCATAGAAAACCTCGTCGGTCGTTGCGATTGGCGGCAGGCTATCGAACTACTGACATCGATGCAAGTAGCGCGCGTCGCAGCGCCCGGGCTCCATTCACCGCAAATTCAACTCGACTCGCGCAATCTCGCGGCAAGATGGCGGGTCGCATCCGTTTGGACTCTCAGTCGCATCCGTTTGGACTCTCAAAGGATAAAGTCATGGCCAAGGCATTCCGACCCTCCCTCGCCGTGACGCTTGGCGCGCTCGCCACGACGGCGCTCGGCGGCTGCTATTATGGCGATGTGTACGGCAGCAGCTACGCCTCGGGCGGCGACTGCGCATCGCGCTATGGCGCCGACTATTACGATTATGACGGCTATGCCTATGACGACGGTTATGGCTATGACTGCTATGATGCGTCGGACTATGGCGGCGGCTTTGCGCAGATCGGCTTTGGTGGCGGCTGGTACGACAATTATTATTATCCGGGCTACGGCCTCTGGCTCTTCGACATCCATCGCAACCGCTATCCGCTGCGCGGCCAGTATCTGAACTATTGGGGCGGGCGGCGCGCCTGGTGGAAGCACCATGGCGGTCATGGCGACGGCAACTGGAACCGTCCGGGACGAGGTGACGGCGACGGACGTCCCGGCCGTCCCGGTGGCTGGAACGGGCAGCCGGGTCATGGTGACGGGAATGGCGATGGTCGCCCGGGGCGCCCCGGCGGCTGGACCGGCCATCCCGGCGGCGATGGCCAGCGTGGAACGCGCCCGGGCGGGGGCAGCGGCGGCCAAGGCGGCAATCCGCCGACCACGACCAATCCGGTTCGCCCCGGCGGCGGCCCCTCGGCCGTCCACCCGCGCCCCTCGCGCGGCGAAGGCGGCGGCTATGTCCGCCCGCGTCCGGCGCCGCCGGTGGCGCAAGGCGAGGCGACGACGGATCGCCCGGCCGGTGCGCAGCGCCCCGTGCGAACGTGGGCGCCGCCGCAGGGCGGCGGCACGCCGCGCGGTCCCGAAGCGGTCCGGCCGCGTCCGGCGCCCTCGACGGACCGGCCGGCTGCGGTGCGACCCCCGGCCGCGCCGCCATCCGCAGCGCCGCGCTACACGCCGCCTGCGCAGCGTCAGGCGCCGGCACCCGAGCGGTCGCAGCGGTTCGAGCGGTCGATCACCCCCGACAAGGACTGACGCGGCGCGTCAGGCGTCGGCCGGCGGCGTCCGCTTGTCGGCGACCATGTCCTCCTGAAGATCGAGCCCGCGCGCGCCATGATGGGTGGTGTGCGCGGGCGCGTGCGGCCGCTCGTCGAAGGCCGGGTCCGGCTCTTCGAGCATCCCTTCCCATTTGGTGATGACGCTGGTCGCGACGGCATTGCCGACGACGTTGGTCGCGGTGCGCCCCATGTCGAGGAAATGGTCGATCGCAAAGACGATCGCGACGCCCTCGACCGGCAGGTCGAACATCGCCAGCGTCGCGGTGATGACGACGAGGCTGGCGCGCGGCACCGCCGCGATCCCCTTCGACGACACCATCAGGGTGAGGAGGATCAGGATCTGTGTCGCGATCGGTATGTCGATGTCATAGGCCTGGGCGATGAAGATCGTCGCGAAGCTGGCGTACATCATCGACCCGTCGAGGTTGAAGCTGTAGCCGAGCGGCAGCACGAAGCCCGAGATGCGGCGCGGCACGCCGAAGCGGTCGAGCTGTTCGAACAGTTTCGGCATCGCCGCTTCCGACGACGCGGTCGAAAAAGCGATCAGCAGCGGCTCGCGCACGTAGCGAACGAGCTGGACGATCCGCCTGCCGAGGAACAGCGCGCCGACGCCGAGCAGGATCAGCCACAGCAGCACGAGCGAGATATAGAATTCGGTCAGCAGCTCCGCGTAGGTCGCGAGAATGCCGAGGCCATATTGCGCGACCACCTTGGCCAGCGCGCCGAACACCGCGAACGGCGCCAGACGCATGACATAGCCGGTGATCTGGAGCATCAGCTCGGCGAGCGCCTCGGCGCCGCGGACGAGCGGCTTGCCCTTCTCGCCCAGCGCCGACAGGCCGACCCCCGCGAACAGCGCAAAGACCAGGATCTGGAGGACGTTGTTGTCCGCCATCGCCTGGATGACGTTCTTCGGGAAGATATGCTCGATGAACTCGAACATATCGAGTTTCTTGACCTCGCCGACCTCGGCCGCCGAATGCGCGCCGACCGCCAGATGAAGGCCCGCGCCGGGTTCGAGCAAATTGACCATGATCAGGCCGAGGCTGATCGAGATCAGGCTGGCGAGGATGAACCATGCGATCGCGCGGGTACCGATGCGGCCGAGCGCCGAACTGTCGCCCATATGCGCGATGCCGGCGATGAGCGTGCCGAGGATCAGCGGCGCGACGAGCATCTTGATGAGGTTGAGGAAGATGGTGGCGAGGGTCCCGAAGCCCTTCAGCCAATATTCGAATTCCGCGCTGTCGGCGGGCACGAAGCTCCGCACCAGAAAGCCGACAACGATCCCGAGGACCATGCCGAGCAAGATGTATAAAGTGAGGCGACGTGCCATCCAGAACTCCCCTGTCCTGCTGATGCAGGCGTTTCATGATGCGGGGGTAACAGGCTGGTCGGCGACGGGCAATCTCAGGTCAGGAAAAACACGATCGCCAGGCACGTCGATACACCGGTGATGATGTTCAGCGGCACACCGATCCTGACGAAATCGACGAAGCGATAATCGCCGGCGGCATAGACGATCGTGTTCGTCTGATAGCCGATCGGTGTCGCGAAGCACGCCGACGCGCCGATCATCAGCGCGATAACCAACGGACGCGGATCGACCCCAAGCTCTGACGCCATTGCCAGTGTCACGGGCGTCATCAGGGCTGCGACCGCATTGTTGCTGAGCAGTTCCGACAAGATCAGCGCGAAGAAATAGATGCCGAATACCAGCACCCACGCCGGTTGCCCGGCAAGCATCGGCTGCGCCCAGCCGACCATCATCGCCACCGCCCCGCTCTGCTCGAGCGCCAGCCCGACGGCGAGCATCGCGAAGATCAGGATCAGCACATCGCCGTCGATCGTCCCCCACGCCTCCTCGCTGTCGATGCAGCGCGTCACCAGGATGACGCCGATGGCAATGATCGCGGCCACCCCGATCGACATGATATCGAGCGCGGCAAGCGCGACGACCGATGCCATGCACAGGATCGCGATCCACGCCTTGCCCCGACGAAAGGCGCGAACCTTCGCGAGGTCGGCGCCGATCAGGTGCGGGTTGTCGCGCAGCGCCTCGACTTCGCGCGGTCCGGCCGCGACGAGCAGGCGGTCGGCGGGGCGGATGCGGACGCTGGCGAGGTCGGGGCCGGGTTCGTGCGCCGGCCGGTCGAGGCCGATGATCCGCGCGCGAATCTTTTGCAGGAACGGGATATCGATCAATCGTTGCCCGATTGAGGGATGGTTCGCCGCGATCATCGTTTCGACAACCACATCGCCCTCTGCCGGTTCCCCGTTGCCGATCCCCAGCCCGAAGCGTCCCTGGTCGCGCCAGGTCATCAGCGTGGCGCCATCGACGCGAAGGATAATGCGATCGCCGGCGGCCAGCGTCCAATTCTCCAGGTCGGCCCCATGGACGACCGTTGTCGCGCGCCGCACGCCGACGATACGCGCCGAGCGCGGAAGGTCGCGAAACGCCTCGACCGTCATCGCGACGAGATCGTCATCGTCGCCGAGCACCAGTTCGGTCAGATATTGGTGCGCGTCATGTGTCCCCGCCGGCCCCTTGACCGGCTTGTCGGTCGGCAGGAGCCACCACATCAGCGCCAGGCCGACCATCCCCGATGCCGCGGTGACGAGCCCGATCGGGGTGATCTCGAATATGCCGAAGCGCTCCAACCCGGCCTGCCGCACGATTCCGTCGACGACGAGGTTGGTCGATGTCCCGATCAACGTCAGCGTTCCGCCGAGCACGGCGACGATCGACAGCGGCATCAGCAGGCGCTTGGCGCTGACGCCGGTGACCTCCGCCAGCTTGAGCATGATCGGCAGCAAGACCACGACGACCGGCGTGTTGTTCAGGAAGGCCGACGCGACGAGCGCCCCGACCAACACTTCGACGATCGCCAGCCGCGGATTCTTCTCGGCGCGCTTCATGATCGCATCGGCAACGCGCTGGATCACGCCGGTGCGGATGAGCGCACCCGACAGCACGAACATCGCCCCGATGACGATTGGCGCGGAGTTGGAGAAGACCGAATAGAGCCCGTCGGCGTCGAGAATGCCGAGCGCGAGATAGGTGCAGGCACCGAGGATGGCGATGACCGTCGCGGGCAACCGCTCCATCAGGAAGCCGACGAATATCGCGGCGAGGATGATGAGCGAAAGGACGGCCTGATGCGCTTCGACGAACGTTTGGACCGCCTCGATCATGTCAGCCGTTCTGCGCCCTGTGCAACAGCTTGTGGTCGGCGAGGACGAGCGCCATCATCGCCTCGACCACCGGCGCCCCGCGGATGCCGACGCAAGGGTCGTGCCGCCCCTTGGTGACGATATCGGCGGCCTCGCCCGCCGCGTTGATCGTCGGCACCGGGGTGAGGATCGAGCTGGTCGGCTTGAAGGCGACGCGCACGACCACCGGCTGGCCGGTCGAGATGCCGCCCGCGATGCCACCGGCATTGTTCGACAGGAAATCGGGGCGGTTGCTGCCGTCGCTTGCGGGGCGCATCGGGTCGGCATTTTCCTCGCCGCGCAGGCGCGCCGCGTGGAAGCCTGCGCCGATCTCGACGCCCTTGACGGCGTTGATGCCCATCATCGCGGCGGCCAGATCGCTGTCGAGCTTGGCATAGATCGGCGCGCCCCAGCCGGCGGGCACGCCGCTGGCGGCGCATTCGATCACCGCGCCGAGCGAACTGCCTGCCTTCCGCGCCGCGTCCATCAGCCCTTCCCAACGCTGCGCTGCGGCGGGATCGGGGCAGAAAAAGGGATTGCGATCAATTTCCTCAAGGTCGAAGTTCGCAGGATCGATCGCATCGCCGCCGATCTCGGCGACCCAGGCGTGGATCTGCACCTCGGGAATGATCAGCCGCGCGACCCCGCCCGCCGCGACGCGTGCCGCGGTCTCGCGCGCGCTCGACCGGCCGCCGCCGCGATAGTCGCGGATGCCGTATTTCGCGTCATAGGCATAGTCGGCGTGACCGGGGCGATAGGCCTGCGCAATCTCGCCATAATCCTTCGAGCGCTGGTCGACATTCTCGATCATCAGGCTGATCGGCGTCCCCGTCGTCTTGCCCTCGAAGGTGCCCGACAGGATGCGCACCCGGTCGGGTTCCTGCCGCTGCGTCGTGTGGCGCGACTGGCCGGGGCGGCGCTTGTCGAGGAACGGCTGGATATCGCCTTCGGACAGCGACAGGCGCGGCGGGCAACCGTCGACCACGGCACCGAGCGCGGGCCCGTGACTCTCGCCCCAGGTCGTGAATCGCAAAACGCGTCCGAAGCTGTTGAAACTCATGTCCCTACCCCAAGCGGCCGAATGCGGGTGCGTAATCCGCGCGGCCGCATTGCGGCCAATCGGCGCCGCTGTCCAGCATCATCGCCATGAAATGCGGCCCCGCAAAAGGCGACGCGAACCGCGCGGCGAGATCGGGCGAATAGCCGAAGCGCGGGTAGTAGGATTCATGACCGAGAACGAAGCTGATCGCGACGCCCTGCGCGCGCAGATCGCCCAGCCCCGCGCGAATCAGCGCATCGCCGATCCCCTGCCCCTGCAGCATCGGCGAGACCGAGACGGGCGCGAGACCGGCCGCCGACAACGCCGCGCCGTCGGCCTGAACATCCATCCGGCTGAACAGCACATGCCCCACGACCCCGCCGTCGCGCTCGGCGACAAGCGACGTCAGCACGTCGCCATCGTCCTCGATCATCCGCACCAGCCCAGCCTCGCCCTGATACCCGAATCCGGTGCCGGCAAAGGCCGTGCGGATCACCGCGTCGATCGCGTCGCCATCCGCCGCCGTCGCGGCACGGATGACGATGCCGTCAGGCAAGCGCAATGTCCGGCGCGTCTTCCTGCTTCATGCCGACCGTATGATAACCCGCATCGACATGGTGCGTTTCGCCGGTCACGCCCGCCGCCAGGTCGCTCAGCAGGTACAGCGCCGAGCCGCCGACATCGTCGATCGTGACATTGCGGCGCAGCGGCGCGTTATATTCGTTCCATTTCAGGATCAGGCGGAAGTCGCCGATCCCCGACGCGGCCAGCGTCTTGATCGGGCCGGCCGAGATCGCGTTCACGCGCACGCCCCGCGGGCCGTAATCGTTGGCGAGATATTTGACGCTGGTCTCGAGCGCGGACTTGGCGACGCCCATGACGTTGTAATGCGGGATCACCTTTTCGGCGCCATAATAGCTCAGCGTCAGCAGCGAGCCGCCGCCGGTGCCCGTTTCGGGATCGAAGGGCGTCATCATCGCCGCCGCGCGCTTGGCGACTGCGGTGAAGCTGTACACGCTGATATTCATCGTCATCAGAAAGTCTTCGAGTCCGACGTCGGCATAATGGCCGCGCAGCGCCTCCTTGTTCGTATAGCCGATCGCATGGACGACGAAGTCGATCGTCGGCCAGCGTGCTGCCAGCGTCGCGAACGCCGCATCGAGATTGTCCATGTCGGCGACGTCGCAATCGATCAGGAAATCGCAGCCGAGTTGATCGGCGAGCGGCTTCACCCGCTTTTCCATCACCTCGCCCTGATAGGAAATCGCCAGCTCGGCGCCATGCGCATGCAGCGCCTTGGCAATGCCCCAGGCGAGCGACTTGTCGTTCGCGAGACCCATGATCAGCCCGCGCTTGCCCTTCATCAGACCCGTCATTCTTTTTCTCCGGCCTCTTCGTCTTCGATCATCATATCGTCCGCGCGCCCAATAGCGTCGTGGCCCAAATCCTCAACCTCGACCAGCGCGGCGTTGAGTTCGGCGCCGATCACCATACCCAATCCGACGAGGTAGAAAAAGAACAGCGCGATCATCACGCCCGCAAGGCTGCCGTAGGTCGCGTCATAGCGAAACAGGCTGGCAAGCAGCGGCGGCAACGCCAGCGTGACCGCGATCCACCACAACGTCGTGAACAGCGCGCCCGGCCATTTGGGGAATTGCCTTGCGCGGTATTTGGACGGGGTCAGCGAATAAAAGAGCAGGTAGATCGCGACGAACAGGCCGAAACCCGACACCCCGCGCGAGATGGCGACCACCCCGGCCGATTGATAGGCGGGCGGCAGCACGCGCTCGACGAACTGTTCGATGCCGACGATCAGCACCTGCATGCTGAACGAGATCAGCATCAGCACGACCGCGCCCGATATGATGCCGATCGACAGCAGGCGGTAGTGAAAGAAGCCGCGCGAGAAATGCGTGCCATAGGCGCGGCGCAATATGTCGCGCATCGTTTCGATGAAGCTGCCCACCGTCCACAACGCCACGAGCGCGCCAAGCCAGAGGAACAGCCCGGTGCGCGCGGTCATCACCTCGCGGATCGGGCCTTCCAGCGCGCGCGCCACCGTCGGCGGCATCACCGAGAACACCGCCTCGATTGCGCGCTCGCCGCCGAAGCTCCCACCCAGGACGCTCAGCACCGCCGCGAGCAGGATGAAGAACGGAAAGAGCGCAATCAGCGCCAGATAAGCGAGATTGCCCGCGTGGATGAAGCCGTCGGTGTACGTGCCGACGACGACGCGGCGCAGCACGCGAAAGGCGCGCGTTCCCGGCCCCAGCGTCTCGCGCCCGCGCTCGATGACCCCCTGCGCCCGCGCGCGCAGATGCGTGCGCTTGGCGCGCTCGGCGCGGGCTTCGGGCGAATGGGGCGAATGCCCCTCGGCAAGAAATTCCTGGCCGACTTCCTCGGCCACCTCGCGCTCGAGCGCGGCGGCAGTCTTGTCCGGCTTGCGATCAGCCACGCATCACACGCCAAGATCCGCTCGCACCGCGCGGCTGTCGGTCCATCCCTCCAACGCCTTCGCAAGGTCGGCATCGTTCGCGGGCAGGTCGACCATCAGCCGCACCAGCTGGTCGCCGCGGCCGCCGCCCTTCCGGCTGAAACCCTTGCCCTTGAGGCGCATGACCTTGCCCGACGTCGAACCGGCAGGAATCGACAGCATCACCGGGCCGTCGACGGTCGGCACCTTGATCTTTGCGCCCCTGACCGCCTCGTTCAGCGTGACCGGCAGGTCGAGACGGATGTTGTCGCCGTCGCGTTCGAAGAAGGGGTGATCCTTGACCGCGATGGTGACGATGCCGTCGCCATTGCCGCCGGGACCCGGCTGCCCCTTCCCCGCGAGGCGCATCTGCGTGCCCGTCTCGACCCCGGCAGGCAGCTTGAGGTCGATCGTCTTGCCATCGGACAGCGTGATCCGCTGCATCGCCAGGGTCGCGGCGTCGATGAAGGAGACCGACAGCCGGTAGCCGACGTTAGCGCCCTTCGCGGGCGGCGCGCTGTGGCCGCCGAAACCGAACGGCCCGCCGCCGCCGCGGCCGCCGAACAGTCCCTCGAAAATATCCCCGAAATCGGCGCCGTCGCCGCCGAACCCGCCAAAACCGCCCTGTGGCTGGCCGCGCGGATCGCCCCGAAAACCGCCGCCACCGCCGCCGAAGCCGAAGGGCATCGCCGGGTTGCCGTCGGCGTCAATCTCGCCGCGGTCGAACTGCGCGCGCTTCGCCTTGTCGGACAACAGGTCATAGGCCTTGGTCACGTCGGAAAACTTCTCCGACGCCTTCGGATTGTCCTTGTTCCGGTCGGGGTGCAGTTCCTTGGCGAGTTTGCGGTACGCGGACTTGATTTCCGCCTCGGTCGCGCTCTTCGATATGCCAAGGGTCGAATAAGGATCTGCCATCTGTATCCAATAGCCTGATAAGTGACTGGCCGTGAAGGCCCATTAGCGGGCGATGTGGGAGCATTGCCGAGAAGGGTCAAGGCCGCCGCTTTCGCTCGACCATCGCCGCGCCCGGCATTATGAGGCGCGCATGACCGACGATCCCTTTGCGCTGTTCGACATCTGGTTCACCGAAGCCCGCGCGAGCGAGCCCAACGACGGCAATGCCATGGCCCTGGCAACGAGCACGCCCGACGGGCGGCCTTCGGTGCGGATGGTGCTGCTGAAGGGCCACGGCCCCGACGGTTTCGTCTTCTACACGAACCTCGACAGCCGCAAGGGGGGCGAACTCGCCGCGAACGCGCATGTGGCGCTGCTCTTTCACTGGAAATCGTTGCGGCGGCAGATTCGCATCGAGGGGATGGTCACGCCGGTCGACGATGCCACCGCCGACGCCTATTTCGCCACGCGCAGCCGTGACAGCCAGCTCGGCGCCTGGGCGAGCGACCAGTCACGCCCGCTCGATACCCGGGCGACATTCGAAGCCCGCTTCGCCGAAATGCAGGCGCGGTTCGCGGGGCACGACGTGCCGCGCCCGCCGCGCTGGTCGGGCTGGCGCGTCACGCCCGAACGGATCGAATTCTGGCAGGACCGCGAACATCGCCTTCACGAGCGTAACCTCTATGTCCGCAGCGGCGAAGGATGGACGAAAGGGCTTCTCTACCCATGACCGCGCTGCGCTCCTTCCCGATCACCCGCGTCGACGCCTTTGCCGACCGGCCCTTTACCGGCAATCCCGCCGCGGTGATGCCGCTCGAGGAATGGCTCGGCGACGATCTGCTGCAGGCGATGGCGGCCGAGAACAATCTTGCCGAAACCGCTTTCCTCGTCCCCGACGACAGCGGCGAGGCCGATTACGAGTTGCGCTGGTTCACCCCGACGCTCGAGGTCGCGCTGTGCGGCCATGCGACGCTTGCCAGCGGGCATGTCCTGCTATCGGCGGCACAGTGGCGGAACGAAATGCGCTTCCGCACGCGCAAGGCGGGCATATTGCAGGTCACCCGCAGCGGCGACGACGATTCCTATCGGATGACGCTCCCGGCGTATCGCGCGACGGCCAGGCCGCTGCCCGACGTCGCGCGCGCCATGGGCGGCGATATCGTCGAGACGCTCTGGCACGACGGCGGCTATGCGCTGATCGTCTATCACGGCGCCGAGGAGGTCCGCGCGCTGACGCCCGATCTCGCGGCGCTGAGCGAGGGCGACATCCTCTATATCGCGACCGCACCCGGTGCCGGCGACCCGTCGGGCGCCGACGTCGTCAGCCGCGCCTTCGCGCCCGGCGCTGGAATCCCGGAGGATCCCGTGACCGGTTCGGCGCACAGCGTACTCGCGCCCTATTGGGCGACGCGTCTCGGCCGCGATCGTTTCGCGGCCTATCAGGCAAGCACGCGCGGCGGGCATGTGGGGTGCCGCCTGTTGGGCGATCGGGTCGAGCTTTCCGGGCGCTGCGTGACCACGCTGGCGGGGGAGTTCCTGCTGTAGGGTCTGGCCGGAGCGTCTGCTTTTTGGGCGGGAAGCTGCCCCGCGATTCCCGTCATGCCATAAATGCCGTGGTCCGGCCGAAAATCACCGCTCAGGGATAGCCAGGCACTTTCGGCATCCCCGGCAGCGGAATAAATTCCTCGGTGTCGCCGGGGACGAGAGGGAATTTGCGGTTCTTCCAGTCGTGCTTCGCTTCGTTGATCCGGTCGCGCGACGAGCTGACGAAATTCCACCACAGATGGCGCGGGGTGGTGAAGGCCTCGCCGCCGAGCAGCATTACGCGCGCGTCGCTGTCGGCGCGCAACGTCATCGCCTGCCCCGGCTTCAATATATAAAGGCTATATCGGTCGAGCGCCTCGTCATCGAGACGGGCGTCGCCCATCGCGACGAGCACCGCGCGTTCGTCGGCCTCGGCCTCGACCGGCAACGACGCCCCGGCGTTCATCAGGATGTCGGCATAGATCGTCGCGCTATGCTGCGTCGTCGGTGCGGTGACGCCCCACAGGCTGCCCATGATCACGCGCGCCGACACCTGCCCGTCCTCGACGATCGGCAGATCCTCGGCGGCGACATGCTCGAACGCCGGATCGACCTCTTCCTTGCCGTCGGGCAGCGCGAGCCAGGTCTGCATGCCCGAGATCGGCGAACCGCTGGCGCGCTCGGCCGCCGGCGTACGCTCCGAATGGACGATCCCGCGCCCGGCGGTCATCAGGTTGCACGCACCGGGACGGATCGTCGCATAGGTGCCGAGACTGTCGCGATGGTCGATCGCGCCCTCGAACAGATAGGTCAGCGTAGACAGGTTGATGTGCGGGTGCGGGCGCACGTCCATCCCCTGCCCGATGTCGAAATGCGCCGGGCCGAACTGGTCGACGAAGATGAACGGGCCGACCATCGTCCGCTCCTTGTTCGGCAAGGTGCGCCGCACGTCGAACGCGCCGATGTCATGGGTCGAGGGAGTGATGACGGTAAACATCAGCCGACCCTTTCGAGCGTCTTGCGGGTCTTGTCGGTTTCGACATTGCCGGTATTCCGGGTCGAGCCCGGTTCGAGCAGCAGCACGTGGCATTCGCCGTCGAGCGCCTCGGGACAATGTTCGACGCCGTGCGGGACGATGATGAACTCGCCGGGCTCGACGATCACGTCGCGGTCGCGGAACGCCATCTTCATCCGGCCCGCGACGACGAGGAAAAGCTCGTCCTCCTGCGCGTGATGATGCCAGTCGAACTTGCCGTCGAGCTTGACCAGCTTGACCTGGAAATCATTGATATCGCCCGCGACGCGCGGGTTCCAATAATCGTGGAAGCTGGCGAAGGCTTCGGCGAGATTGACCTTGTCGACCATCATCCTTCTCCCGGCGCCGTCGCCCTGATCGCGAGCGCGTGGACGCGCTGGCCGGGCAGGTCGCCAAGCGCCTTGTTGACCGCACGCTGCCGCGCGACGCGGTTCTGGCCGGCAAAACCCGCCCATTCGATGCTGAGGCTGAAATGCGACTCGCCCGATCCGTCGTCGCCGGCATGGCCACGATGCGTCGCGCTGTCGTTGCTGAGGGTGAAATTCGCATCGGGAAAAGCTGCGGTCAGCAGCTCCTCCATCTCGCGTTGCACTGGACCTTTTTGCATCATGCCCCCATGTTGGGCGCGGATACCCCACATGACAAGTCCCCGCTCCCCCCGATTCCACGGCCGCATTCCGCGCGACGCGCCCTGCGCCGTTCCCGGCTGCCGCGAGCCCGGCGAATTTCGCGCGCCGGTTTCCTCGCACCGCTCGCCCGATGGCCCGCCGCCGTACCGCTACCTCTGCCTCGACCATGTTCGCGAGTTCAACGCGGGCTATAATTTCTTCGAGGGCATGACCGCCGACCAGATCATGGCGGCGCAGTCGCCGACCGCGGGCTGGGAAACCGAAAGCCGCGCCTTCCGTCCCGCGGGCAGCGCCGACCTGCCGCCGCGCTGGGCCGATTTCAAGGATCCGATGGATGCCGTCGGCGCGCGGTTTCGTCAGAGGATGCAGGAAGCGATGCCGACCGAACGCAAAGATGGGAAGTCGCTCTCGAGTGAAGACCGCAATGCGCTTGGGGTGCTGGGGCTCGACCTGGATGCCGACCGGCGTGCGTTGCGCGGCCGTTACTCCGAACTGGTCCGGCGTTATCATCCAGACCGCAACGGTGGCGACCGGAGCCGCGAAAAGGCGCTGCAGCGGGTCATCGAGGCCTATAATCATTTACGCAACGCTCCGGCTTTCCGGTGACCGGGAACGCGCCGTCGATCATCAATAATGCCGAGGCCGATCTGGCGTGGCAGTGGATTCGACCGCGCCTTTCGGGCCCGGAAGCGGACGACTGGCGCTTTGTAAGCGCGCGCAAGCGCAACGCGTTCGAGAGGCGGATGCCGTTTCCGCACATGGGCCGCGTCCGCGCCGGAATCGAAGTCCGCCGAACGCTTGGGACACGGCCCGCCGATTTTATCATCACACATGGTCCCCATCTCGCTTTCTACACGGCATCCGCGACAGGAAAGCGCGACGGCACAAGGCACTGCGCGATCTCATTCAATTTCACCGACTTGCCCGGCCCGGTTTTGCGCCGTCTGATGATCCGCGCATTTCGCGGGATCGAGCGTTTCGCCGTCTATTCGAAGATGGAGGTAGGTCTCTACTCACGCCTGTTCGAAATCCCTGAGGAGCGTTTCGACTTTGTCCGCTGGAGCGTCGCCCCGCCCATCGAGAGGCCAGGGCCACGCGTGATCGCCGAGCCCTATTTCGTGGCGTTGGGCGGCGAAGCGCGCGACTATGCAACACTTGCCGAAACCGCGCGCTCTATGCCTTCGACGCGCTTTGTCTTCGTCGTGCGTCCACACAATCTTGCCAAGCTTTCGCTGCCGGATAATGTCACCGTGCATGTCAATCTTCCCTTCAACGAGGCTTGGAGCCTCGTCTGTCATGCCGAAGCGTCCTTGGTGCCGCTCCGCACCGCCAGCACGCCAAACGGCCACGTCACGATCGTCGGTGCGATGCATCTGGGGAAGGCCCAGATCGTGACCCGGTCATCCGGCGTGACCGACTATGTGGAACATGAAAAAACGGCATTGCTCGTCCCGCCACGCGACTCGCGGGCATTTCGCCTTGCAATCGAGCGGCTGCGCGATGAACCCGCATTCGTCGAACGGCTTGGCACGAATGCGCGCGCCTTCGCACTGGCCAATTGCAACGAGCAGGTCATGATAGATTATTTTTACCGGTTGATCCGCAATAAAAATAAAGCACCGGACTGAAGACGGAACGCAAAAAGATTTGCACCGCGCGGTCGCGGCTTCTACTCAGCCCCGAAAATCGCACCTTGGTACATCCCTATAGAGATTCACGATGACCGACATCCCGAACAGCCTGCCCGACCACCACGGCTCGACGCTCCTCGCCGCGCCCGATACCGAGGTCGATGCACGCGAGATGTTCGGGGTCGATATCGACATGAAGATCCCGGCGTTCAGCGAAGCCGACGAGCGCGTGCCCGACCTCGACCCGGCTTATGTCTTCGACGGCGACACGACGCTCGCGATCCTTGCGGGATTCAAGTTCAACCGACGCGTCATGGTCCAGGGCTATCACGGCACCGGCAAGTCGACGCACATCGAACAGGTCGCCGCGCGGCTCAAATGGCCGTGCATCCGCGTCAACCTCGACGCGCACATCAGCCGCATCGACCTTGTCGGCCGCGACGCGATCGTCCTCAAGGACGGCCAGCAGGTCACCGAATTTCGCGAAGGCCTGCTCCCCTGGGCGCTGCAGACGCCGACCGCGCTCGTCTTCGACGAATATGACGCCGGCCGCCCCGACGTGATGTTCGTGATCCAGCGCGTGCTGGAGGCAGAGGGCAAGCTGACCCTGCTCGACCAGAATCGGGTGATCCGCCCGAACCCGCATTTCCGGCTGTTCGCGACCGCCAACACCGTCGGCCTCGGCGACACCAGCGGGCTCTATCACGGGACGCAGCAGATCAACCAGGGCCAGATGGATCGCTGGAACATCGTCGTCACGCTCAATTATCTGCCCGCCGCGACCGAAAGCGCGATCATCCTCGCCAAGGTTCCCGGCACCGACGATGCGACCGTCGCCAATATGGTGAAGGTCGCCGATCTGACCCGCCAGGGCTTCATCAACGGCGACATCTCGACCGTCATGTCGCCGCGCACGGTGATCAGCTGGGCGCAGAATGCCGCGATCTTCAACAACCTCGGCTTCGCCTTCCGCCTGTCGTTCCTCAACAAGTGCGACGAGGCCGAGCGGATGATCGTTGCCGAATATTACCAGCGCGTGTTCGGCGAAGACTTGCCCGAGGGGGTCGTCGGAAAGTGATGCGTCCGCGCCACCTGATGGTGGCGGCCACGGCGCTGACGCTTTCGGGCTGCATCTCGCCGGTCGACTACGGCAAGATTCGCCATACCGACTATGTCGCCGACCCGCGTTGCACCGCGCAGGCGGGCGCCCCCGTCGACGGTGAGGCGCTGCCGCTGTTTTTCGTCACGACCCGCCTGCCCGATTGCCGGACCGACGAAGTTCGCCTGCTCGGTTACCGGGGCGACCGGACGCGCTTCGGCCGCTTCGCCGCGCCGGGGCGGGCCGAGAAGGCCGGCAACAAGACGCTGCGCACGCCGATGGCATTTCAGGAAGAGGGCGACTGGTGGCGCGCGCTGCAGGCCGAGACCGACCGGCGGCAGGGACGCGTGCTGCTCTATGTCCATGGCTATCGCGAGACGTTCGAGACGACATCGAAGGACGCCGCACAAATCGCGCGCATGACCGGCTTCGACGGGCCGATCGTCGAATATAGCTGGCCCTCGCAGGGCGAAGTGCTGAAATATGCGGTCGACGAAACCAACATGTACCACGACGTGCGGAACTTCCGCGATTTCCTGCGCAGCCTTGCCGACAAGCCGTGGGTGAAGGAGATCGTGATCGTCTCGCATTCGCTGGGCGCGCGGCTGGTAATCCCCGCGATCGGGGCCGCCGACCGGCTGTCGCGCCGCGCCGAACGCACGGGCAATATCTCCAACATCATCCTCGCCTCGCCCGACGTCGACCGCGAAACGTTCGAGCGCGACATCGTCGAAGAGGTGCTGGCTCCCGACCGCGTCGCGCTCGGGCGGCGGATCACCGTCTATACGTCGCTGAAGGACAAGGCGCTGGCGCTGTCGCGGGCGCTTCACGGCTATCCGCGGCTCGGCTCTCCCTATTGCTTCGATCCGTTCCAGGCCGCGGATCTCAAGGCGAAGGGGCTGCCCGAGCGCTGCTATCCCGCGGGGGTTCCGGGCTTGACCGTGGTCGACACGACCGATGTATCGCGCGGGGCGTCGGGGCACAGCAATTTCCTGCGCAGCGCAGCCGCGTGCCGCGATTTTGTCGACGTCATCGCCGACAAGCGAACGCGGGCGCAGCGCGTCGCGACGCACCTCTCGCATGTCTTTCGCCTTGTCCCCGACCCTGCCGATCCCAAGCCGGACGACAATGCGGTTTGCAGCCGCACGCCCGGCGACGAAGAGGATTGAGCGGCGCGGCGCGCCTCCCTCTCTTCCTTCCGCCCCAAAAGCTGGTTAGAGCCGACTCGATATGGCAACCCAATCTCCCCTCGACGATCTGAAGGCCGCGCTGTCGAGCGTCGCGCGCGCGGTCACCCGCGACGCAGAAGTCGAGGTCGGCTTCACGGCCGATGCGCCGGTGCAGATCGGCAAGGCGATCAAGGTGCCGACCCCGTCGCGGACGTTGCCGCGCGATCAGGTCGCCGAAGCGCGCGGCTTCGCCGACAGCTATGCACTGCGGATGAAGCATCACAGCGACAAGATCCACAACGCCGCCCGCCCCGCCGAACCGCTCGCCGCCGCGGCTTTCGACGCGATGGAGCGCGCGCGGATCGAGGCGCTCGGCGCGCGCAACATGGCGGGGATGCGCCAGAACCTCTCTGCGTCGCTCCAGATGCGGATGCGCAGCGATCCGATCAGCCGCGCGCAGGCGAAGGATGATGTGCCGGTATCGAGCGCGCTCGAACTGCTGCTGCGCGAGGCGCTGACCGGCGAACGGGCGCCGCAGGGCACGGAGACCGGACTGTCGCTGGTCCGCGAGTGGATCACCAAGGAAGCCGGCAGCGACATCGACGCGCTGGCGATGCTGATCGACGATCAGGCCGCGTTCGCCGAAACCGCGAAGGTCGCGCTCCGCCACCTCGACCTCATCTATGGCGACGAGCCGATGGAGGAAGGAAGCGAGGATAGCGGCGAAGAGGATGAATCCGAGGCCGACGAAAGCCAGGAGGAGCAGGAAAGCGAAGACGGCGGCAGCGGCGAGAGCCAGGTCGACGCGCGCGCCGAGATGGCGGGCGATCAGGCCGACGATGGCGACAGCGACCCCGACGCGCAGGAGATGGAAGCCGACGGCGAGCCCGAGATGGGCGGCGAAGGCGACGAGGGGATGTTGCCCGTCCGTCCCAACCGCCTGCCGACCGACGTCCCCGACTTCAACTATGTCCGCTTCACCGAGAAGCATGACGAGATCGTCGCCGCGACAGACCTCTGCGACGCCGACGAGCTGGCGCGGCTGCGCGCCTATCTCGACCAGCAAATGACGCATCTGCAGGGCGCGGTGACCAAGCTCGCGAACCGGCTGCAGCGCCGCCTGATGGCGCAGCAGAACCGCGCGTGGGATTTCGATCAGGAGGAAGGCCAGCTTGACGCAGCGCGCCTCGCGCGCGTCGTCGTCTCGCCGGGCAGTTCGCTGTCCTACAAGGTCGAGCGCGACACCGATTTCCGCGACACCGTCGTGACGCTGTTGATCGACAATTCGGGATCGATGCGCGGTCGGCCGATCAGCATCGCCGCGATCAGCGCCGATATTCTCGCGCGCACGCTCGAGCGCTGCGGCGTGAAAACCGAAATCCTCGGCTTCACGACGCGCACCTGGAAGGGCGGGCAAAGCCGCGAGGACTGGCTGGCCGCCGGACGGCCGCCGCATCCCGGCCGCCTCAACGACCTTCGCCACATCATCTACAAGCCCGCGGACGAACCCTATCGCCGCGCGCGCAAGTCGCTCGGCCTGATGATGCGCGAAGGGCTGCTCAAGGAAAATATCGACGGCGAGGCGCTGATGTGGGCACACCACCGGATCGTGGGCCGTCCCGAGGAACGCCGCATCCTGATGGTGATCAGCGATGGCGCGCCGGTTGACGACAGCACCCTGTCGGTCAACCACGGCGCCTATCTCGACCAGCACCTCCGCCAGGTGATCGAGTGGATCGAGAAGAAGTCGCCGGTCGAACTTTGCGCGATCGGCATCGGGCACGATGTCACCCGCTACTACAGCCGCGCGGTCACGATCATGGATGCCGAACAGCTCGGCGGCACGATGGTCGAGCAATTGGCGGGACTGTTCGACATCGATTGAGCGGGCGGCCGGCCCGAAGCGGATCGCCACGGGTGGGTGACAAGCCTTTATACCCTCGTTACAAACCTTCCCCGACGCAGCAGGGACTCGCGGGGCTTACGACGGGAACCGCTGCATCATCATTGTGCTGAGGGGTCGCCGGCACCGACTGAGGACCGCACCATAGAGGGTGCCGGCTGAGGGGGCGACTGACCGTGAAAAAAGCATCCGACCTGTTCATCGAGTGCCTGGAGGAAGAAGGCGTCGAATATATCTTCGGCGTTCCGGGCGAGGAAAATCTCGACTTTCTCGACAGCCTCTCGCGCTCGACGAAGATCAAGCTGATCCTGACCCGCCACGAACAGGGCGCGGGTTTCATGGCCGCAACCTATGGCCGCCACACCGGCAAGACCGGCGTCTGTCTCGCGACGCTCGGGCCGGGCGCAACCAACTTCGTCACCGCCGCTGCCTATGCGCAGCTCGGCGGGATGCCGATGATGATGATCACGGGGCAAAAGCCGATCAAGAAATCGAAGCAGGGCCGCTTCCAGATCCTCGACGTCTGCTCGATGATGTCGCCGATCACCAAATATACGCACCAGATGGCGTCGTCGGACAATATCCCGAGCCGCGTGCGCGAAGCCTTCCGCCTTGCCGAGGAGGAAAAGCCCGGCGCGGTGCATATCGAGCTGCCCGAGGATATTGCCGACGAGCATACGGACTCGACGCCGCTGAAGCGGAGCCATTCGCGCCGCCCGAACGCCGATGTGAAATCGATCCGCGAGGCGGTGAAGGCTCTTGAAAACGCCAAATCGCCTGTGCTGGTGATCGGCGCGGGCGCGAACCGCACGATGACCAGCCGGATGCTGCTGCAGTTCATCGAAAAGACCGGCATTCCGTTCCTGACGACCCAGCTCGGCAAGGGCGTGATCGACGAACGGCATCCGAAGTTCCTCGGCTGTGCCGCGCTGTCGGCGGGCGATTTCGTCCACCGCGCGGTCGAGGCGTCGGACTGCATCGTCAACCTGGGTCACGACGTGATCGAAAAGCCGCCCTTTTTCATGAAGCAGGGCGGCCCGACGGTGATCCATGTGTCGAGCAAGACCGCCGAGGTCGATCCTGTCTATTTCCCCGATATCGAGGTCATCGGCGACATCGCCAACGCCGTCTGGCAGATGAAGGAAGACATCGTCCCCAACGGCGGGTGGAGGTTCGACCATATGCTCGCCTTCCGCAAGGCCGAGGTCGACCATACCGCGCCGCTCGCCGCCGATACGCGCTTCCCGATCTTTCCGCCGCATCTGGTGCAGTCGATCCGCGACGCGATGCCCGACGACGGGATCATCTGCCTCGACAATGGCGTGTACAAGATCTGGTTCGCGCGCGGCTATACGGCGTGCAAGCCGAACACCGTGCTGCTCGACAACGCGCTCGCGACGATGGGCGCCGGCCTGCCGTCGGCGATGATGTCGGCGATGGTCTATCCCGACCGCAAGGTCATGGCGATCTGCGGCGACGGCGGTTTCATGATGAACAGCCAGGAGATGGAGACCGCGGTGCGCCTCGGCCTCAACCTCACCGTGCTGATCCTGAACGACAGCAGTTACGGCATGATCCGCTGGAAACAGGCGAACATGGGCTTCAAGGATTGGGGCCTGACCTATGGCAACCCCGATTTCGTCAAATATGCCGAAAGCTATGGCGCGCACGGGCACCGTGTCGAAAGCGCCGCGCATCTGAAGGAACTGCTCGCGCATACCCGCGACACGCCGGGCGTGCATCTGATCGACTGCCCGGTCGATTATTCGGAGAACGACCAGATCCTTAACATCGACATCAAGAAGCTGTCGAAGGAATTATAGGATCGAGTTTGGCCGCTCCTGGGTCCCCACTTTCGCGGGGATGACAGATGGGCGCCCCTTCTTGTCATCCCCGCGAACGCGGGGACCCAGGAGTCGAATGGAACAAACCTATCACGTCTATATCCTCGCCAGCGGACGCAATGGCACGCTTTACACCGGCGTGACGGCCAATTTGTCCCAGCGGATTTGGCAGCATCGGAATGGCGAGGGTTCAAAATTTGCTTCTAAATATGGCGTTCATCGCTTGGTGCATGCCGAAGCCTTTGCCGATGTGAACGAAGCGATCGCTCGCGAAAAGGCCATCAAGAAATGGCGGCGAGCGTGGAAACTGGAATTGATCGAACGTGCCAATCCGCAATGGCTCGATCTCTACGATCGAGTGAACGGTTAATGCCGCTCTGGGTCCCCGCTTTCGCGGGGATGACAGCGTTGGCGAGCGTTGGAGAATGATTGTGAAGTTGAAGGACGTCTATCCGCTCTACCTCAACAACAAGGCGGTGCAGCCGAACACCGACCTCGAGGTGATCGACAAATATACCGGCGAGGTCGCGTTCCGCACCGCGCTCGCGACCCCTGACGTCATCGACGAGGCGATCGCCGGGGCGGTCCGCGCCGCCGAGCCGATGGCGCGGCTGGCGAGTTTCGAGAAGCAGGATGTCCTCAACCACTGCGTCGCGCGTTTCCGCGAGCGCTTCGACGAATTGGCCTACGCCCTTTGCGTCGAGGCGGGCAAGCCCATCGCCGACAGCGAGGGCGAGGTTACACGCCTGATCGACACCTTCCGCATCGCCGCCGAGGAAGCCACGCGCAATTACGGCGAGGTCCAGCCACTCGACATTTCGGCGCGGGCGAAGGGCTATATGGGGATGTGGAAACGCGTGCCGATCGGCCCGTGCAGCTTCATCTCGCCCTTCAACTTCCCGCTCAACCTCGCCGCGCACAAGATCGCGCCGGCGATCGCAATCGGTTGCCCCTTCGTGATGAAGCCCGCGTCGATGACCCCGCTGGGCGCGATCATCATGGGCGAGGTGCTTGCCGAATGCGATATCCTGCCCGAGGGGGCGTTCAGCATCCTGCCCGCAAGCCGCGACGGCGCCGACCTCTTCACCACCGACGAACGGCTGAAACTGCTCAGCTTCACCGGCTCGCCCGGTGTCGGCTGGGATCTCAAAGCCAAGGCGGGCAAGAAGAAGGTCGTGCTCGAACTCGGCGGCAATGCCGCGGTGATCGTCGACAAGGACGCCGACCTGGACCATGCGCTCGCGCGGATCATCTTCGGCGGCTACTATCAATCGGGGCAAAGCTGCATCCATGTGCAGCGCACGATTATCCACGAGGATATCTACGACCGCTTCCGCGACATGCTCGCGGCGAAGGTCAAGACGCTGAAATCGGGCGATCCGAAGCTTCGCGACACCTTCATCGGCCCGATGATCTCGGCGAAGGAAGCCCAGCGGCTGAAACGCTGGATCGACGCCGCGGTTGGCGCCGGCGCGACCTTGCTCGCGGGCGGCGGCTGCGAGGGCAACATGCTCGAAGCGACATTGCTGGAGAATGTTCCGGCCGACACCGACGTTGTGCGCGAAGAGGCGTTCGGTCCCGTCGTGGTCCTGTCGAAGTTCAGCAAGTGGGACGACGCGCTCGCCCAAGTCAACGACAGTAAATTCGGGCTGCAGGCGGGCATCTTCACGCGCGACATCCACAAGGTGCTGGAAGCGTGGGACCATCTCGACGTCGGCGGCGTCGTCGTCAACGACGTCTCCTCCTACCGCGTCGACAATATGCCCTATGGCGGGGTGAAGGACAGCGGGCTTGGTCGCGAAGGCGTGCGCTTCGCGATCGAGGACATGAGCGAAATCCGGAACCTGGTGATCCGGCGCGTTTGATCCTCCCTGCGGCAAAGCCGTGGGGAGGGGGACCGCTTGCGAAGCAAGCGGTGGAGGGGCAGCGACGCCGGCGCTGTCGCCCCTCCGTCAGCGCTCCGCGCTGCCACCTCCCCATCGCTTCGCGACAGGGAGGACAAGGAGGACCGTCACCGAACCGCCGCAAAACTTTCTTCAAACTGTCCCGGCTTCGCGTCGCACCCTGTAACAAAACTCCTGTCTAGGCCGTGGGCAGCCAAGGCTGCTTACGGAGTACGACATGGCATCGATCTCGACCCTGCCGATCCCCGCCCGTTTTGCCGACCCCTTCACGACCGATCCCCATATTCCGGAACGCGTGATCGGCGAACGGCGAAGCTATCGCACCGTATGGGTCAGCGATATCCACCTCGGCACGCGCGGCTGCAACGCGCCGCTGCTGATCGATTTTTTCGACCATGTCGATTGCGAGACGCTGTACCTGGTCGGCGACATCATCGACGGCTGGCGGCTCAAGAAGCGCCACTTCTGGCCGCCCGAACATAATGACGTCGTCTGGCGCGTGCTGAAGCGCGCAAAGCGCGGCACGCGCGTCGTCTATGTTCCCGGCAACCACGACGAGATGGTCCGCCCCTTCGACGGCTTCGACTTCGGCGGCGTCGAAATCCGGCGGGAGGCTGTCCACGAAACCGCCGACGGCAAGAAACTGCTGATCGTTCACGGCGACGAATTCGACGCGGTGATGCTCGCGCACCGCTGGCTCGCCTTTGTCGGCGATGCCGCCTACACCGGGCTGATGAAGTGCAACGTCGTGGTGAACTGGGTGCGCCACAAGCTCGGCCTGCCCTATTGGTCGCTGTCGATGGTCGCGAAGCACAAGGTCAAGAACGCCGTCCAGTTCATCGGCCGCTACGAGGAAGTCGTGGCGCACGCGGCGCGCTCGCGCGGGGTCGACGGCGTCGTCTGCGGCCACATCCACAGCGCCGAAATGCGCGAGATCGAGGGCGTCAATTACTACAACGACGGCGACTGGGTCGAGGGATGCACCGCGCTGGTCGAGCACCACGACGGACGCATGGAAATCCTGCACTGGGCGCAGGAAGTCGCGGCGCGCAACGCCCCCGCGCAGATGTCGCTGCCCGCACCGGCCAAGGCGGCCTGAGGCGCACCGCGTGAGAATCCTGGTCGTCACCGACGCCTGGGCCCCGCAGGTCAACGGCGTCGTCCGGACGTTGCAGGCGACGATCGCCGAACTTCGCGCCAAGGGGCATGAGGTGGGCGTGATCTCGCCCGACCTATTCCGGTCGGTCCCCTGCCCGACCTACGGCGAAATCCGCTTGGCGTTCGCCGGGCGGCGCGCGGTCGGGCGGCGCATCCGCGCCTTTGCGCCGCAGGCGATTCACATCTCGACCGAAGGACCGCTCGGCCTAGCGGCGCGGCGCTGGTGCCTGCAGAATCATTTCCCCTTCACCACCGCCTATCACACGCGCTTCCCCGAATATGTCGCGGCGCGGCTGCCGGTGTCGCCCGACTTCGTCTGGCGCTTCATCCGCTGGTTCCACCGCCCGGCGCGCCACATCATGGTCGCAACGCGCAGCCTCGCGCACGAGCTTGCCGAACAGGGCCTGACACAGACGATGATGTGGGAACGCGGCGTCGACCATGTGCTGTTCCACCCCGACCGCGCCCCCCTCCGTGCGTTCGACGGCTTGCAGCGGCCGATCCAGCTCTACGTCGGCCGGGTCGCGGTCGAAAAGAATATCGAGGCTTTCCTCGAAACCGCGCAGCCCGGAACAAAGGTCATCGTCGGCGACGGCCCCGCGCTCGCCGACTTGCAGGCGCGCTATCCCGAAGCCCGCTTCCTTGGCAAGCTCGGCGGCGAAACGCTCGCCGCCGCCTATGCCGGGGCCGACGTCTTCGTCTTCCCCAGCCGCACCGACACCTTCGGGCTCGTCGTCATCGAAGCGCTGTCGTGCGGCACGCCGGTCGCTGCCTATCCGGTTCCCGGGCCGGGCGACATTATCCGCGACAGTGCAGGTGCGCTCGACGGAAGCCTCGATCGCGCGATCGCGGCGGCGCTTGCATGCCGCCGCGCCGACGCGGCCGCGCTGGGCGCGCGCTACAGTTGGGAAGCCTGCACCGCGCAGTTCCTGCAGGCGCTGACCTTCGTCCCGTCCGGCGAGACCGCGGAGATCGAACCGCTGATGGCCACGCCCAGCCTCGCCTAGAAGGACTTGCGCCACTCAAGCTCGACATAGCGACCGAGCGGGTCGGTATATCCCGGCTGGTAGTTGATGGGCACCAGCCCGTTCGCGTCGGTGATGCGGCGCTGGGCGTCGAACAGATTGTCGACCGACAACCGCAGGCGCGAGCCCTTCAGGAAAGGAAGATTCTTCGTTATTTCGGGTTTCTGGCTGAAATCGACGAAGAAGCGCAGGTTGAAGGTCGCAAGATCGCCGAACTTCAGGTCGCCCGCGCTGCCGCCGATGACCGTGCTGCCGCTGTCATATTTCGCGCTGACGCGCGCGCCGAGCCCCTTGTAGAAGACCCCGCCGTCGAGCTCGACCAGATTGCGGTTGCTGCCGCCGCCATTGCCCGTTGCCGAGCCGTTCAAAAGGTCGAGTTCGGGCACACCCGGCCGGATCAGCACCGTGTCGGTCAGCTTGATCGTATGATAGAGCGAGACCTGCCAGCGCCCGCCCTGCGGCTGGCCGAACAGGCCGGGACCGCCGCGACCGCGGAAGCCGCCGCCGCCTCCGCCACCCGGACCGCCGGAGCTACGCGGACGCTCCGCGCCGGGTGCGCCGCCGGGAGGCGGGCCGCCTTCGCCGCGTGCCGCACCGCCGCCCGGACGCCCCGCGCCCGGTCCTCCCTGCGCGGGCTGGCCGAAGCTCTTGCCGAAGTTGAACCCCCAGCGAATCTGCGAGTTTTCGGTGCGATCGAAATTGACCGGCCGTTGATCAAGCGCGACCAACGCGCCGTTCGCATCGCGCGTCACCCGGTCGGGAAAAGCCGCCTCGATCTCGGGCGTCAGCAGCGGGAAGCTGTTCGCCGTGTCATAGCTTTTGTTGCGGTTGTAATTGACCGAGACATTCAGCCCCTCGACCATCGGCGGCGACCAGTTCAGCCCGAGCTTGAGGTCGCGGCGCTGTTCGGCGCGGAGGAAGGGATTGCCGCCCGTCGTCGTCGTGATCTGCACCGTCTGGCCGGTCGCGAAGTCGTAATAGGTCACCGCCGGCGTCACCAGCGGCGCGGCGCCGAGCTGCTGGATGCCGGGTGCGGCCTCGTCATTGTTGAAACTGGCGATCAGCGAAAAATTCCTGGTGATCCCCCAGTTGAGGTTCGCGCCCCAGCTCGTCAGCGATTGGAAATCGCTGGGGTTCGCCGCCTGGCCGCTCAGCGTCAGCGACACGGTGCCGATCTTGCCCACATGATAGTCGGGATCGAGCAACGGCATGGTCAGTGATCCGAACACGCTCGGCAGGTCACGGCCAAGGTCGCTCGTCGTGACCGCGCCCGAGCGTTCGGAACGGCTGTCGTAGCGGATGCCCGAATAGCTGCCGGTCATCGACAGGCGGATCGGCCCCGCCCAGCCCTCGGTCACGGTCCCCGACAGATTGCCGCTGCCCCCGAAGGTCTGCTGGCTGCTGTCGAACCGGTCGCGCGCGCCGCTGTCGCGGTCGGTGAAGGTCCGCTGGTCGGCATCGGCATAATTGCCCGACAGCGACCAGCGCCAGTCGCCGAGCATCCCGTTGACGCTCGCGGTCGAGGTCAGGTTCGTGCTGCGGCTGTCGCGGGTCAGCGGATCGTCGACATCGCCGTTCCGGGGACCCAGGAACGACAGGCTGTCGGTCTGGTCGAAGCGGATGTTGAGCGAGGCGTCGGTGACCTTGTCGAGGCTGCGCTGGATCGTCCCGTCGATCGAATAAGTATCCGTTTCGGGGAGCAGGCTGCGTCCGGTATCGCCCAGATCGCGCTCCCGTTCGAGGAGCATCGTGCTGTGCTCCCAACCGCCGTTCAGGTTGACGCGGCCGTTCTGGCCGATAGCGACGAAGCTCGGTTCGATCTCGCTCTGGAAACGGCCGCCCTGCGTCGGAATGCCGCCCTCGGCCTCGATCGCCAACTGGCGGAAATTGGGTTTGAGCACGAGGTTCACGACCCGCTCGTCGGCCGAATAGCCATATTGGAGCGCAACTTCCTCGGGGAAGATCTCGACCTTCGCGATCGCCTCGGGCGGCAGGTTGCGCACCTCGCCGAAGCCGCCGATACGGCGTCCGTTGACGAGGATCACCGGCCGTCCGCTGCCGCGTCCGCGACCCGAGCGCGTCTGCGGCGCCAGCGCGGTGATCAGGTCGGCGACATTCGACACGCCATAGCTCGCGATCGCCGCTTCATCGAGCTCGGCCTCGGCCGCGATGTCGGTCTCGAGCTGGCCGGCCAACCGCGGCGCGGTGACCACGATCTCGTCACCATCCAGATCGTCATAATCGTCGTCGGCCGTCGACGGCGCCGGATCGGCGGCGGGCTGATCGGCAACCGCGGCGGTGGCAGCGGCGCCTTCGTCCTCCGCCATCGCGGGCATCGCAAGCGACGCGCCTGCGGCCAGCAGGATCGCGCGAGTGGAAAGCGAGAGGCGATATTGTTTCATGGGGGAGAGGCCTTGTTCTTGTCTATCTTGGTTTTTTCTTGCCACGCCGGCGCTTAACACGGCCTGACACGGCTCTTTGTTCGCGGTTCAGCTATGTCGCAATTGTCGCAACAATGTGTCGGGACCATCGCTGTTCCACGAACGGCCGATATCGACCGCTGGACAGCAGGGGCGCGCCTCTTTATCGGCCAGCCATGCCGACTCCCGACTCTCCCGCCGCCCCCAAATCCGATGCGCCTGAATCGATCCTGATCATCGACTTCGGAAGCCAGGTAACCCAGCTGATCGCACGCCGCGTCCGCGAAGCCGGGGTCTATAGCGAAATCGTCCCGTTCAACGCCGCCGAAGCCGCGCTCGCGCGGATGCAGCCGAAGGGCGTGATCCTGTCGGGTTCGCCCGCATCGGTACCCGCCGACGGCAGCCCGCGCGCGCCGCAGTCGGTGTTCGACAGCGGGCTGCCCGTCCTTGGCATCTGTTACGGCCAGCAGGTGATGAGTCAGCAGCTCGGCGGCCGCGTCGAACCCGGCGGCGTCGATGGCGAGCGCGACGGCGAATTCGGCCGCGCCTTCCTGACCGTCACCGAACCCTGCGTGCTGTTCGACGGGCTGTGGAACGTCGGCGAACGCCATCAGGTGTGGATGAGCCACGGCGACCGCGTGACCGAGTTCGCGCCCGGCTTCCGCATCGTCGCGGTCAGCGATGGCGCTCCCTTTGCGGTGATCGCCAATGACGAGCGCCGATATTACGGCACCCAGTTCCATCCGGAGGTCGTGCATACGCCCGACGGCGCCAGGCTGATCGCCAATTTCGTCCGCCACGTCTGCGGCTGCTCGGGCGACTGGACGATGGCCGAATTCCGCGCCACCAAGATCGCCGAGATCCGCGAACAGGTCGGCGACCAGCGCGTGCTCTGCGGGCTGTCGGGCGGCGTCGACAGCGCGGTCGCGGCGGTGCTGATCCACGAAGCGATCGGCGAGCAGCTCACCTGCGTCTTCGTCGACCACGGCCTGCTCCGCATGAACGAACGCGAGCAGGTCGAGCGCCTGTTCCGCGACCATTACAATATCCCGCTGGTAGTCGTCGACGCCGAGGAACGCTTCATGAGCGGCCTCGCCGGCGTCACCGACCCCGAGGCGAAGCGCAAGTTCATCGGCGGCGAATTCATCAATGTGTTCGAGGAAGAGGCGAAGAAGATCGGCGGCGCCGACTTCCTTGCCCAGGGTACGCTCTATCCCGACGTCATCGAGAGCGTCAGCTTCACCGGCGGCCCGAGCGTCACGATCAAGAGCCATCACAATGTCGGCGGCCTGCCCGAACGCATGAACTTGAAGCTGGTCGAACCGCTGCGCGAGCTGTTCAAGGATGAGGTGCGCCTGCTGGGCAAGGAACTCGGCCTTCCCGACATCTTCGTCGGCCGACACCCCTTCCCCGGCCCCGGCCTCGCGATCCGCATCCCCGGCGAAGTGACGAAGGAACGCTGCGACATCCTGCGCAAGGCCGACGCGGTCTATCTGGAGGAGATCCGCAACGCCGGCCTCTACGACGCGATCTGGCAGGCGTTCGCGGTGCTGCTCCCGGTCCGCACCGTCGGCGTGATGGGCGACTATCGCACCTATGACAGCGTCTGCGCGCTCCGCGCGGTCACCTCGACCGACGGCATGACGGCGGACATCTATCCCTTTGACGCGAGCTTCCTGTCGCGCTGCGCGACCCGTATCATCAACGAGGTCGAAGGCATCAACCGCGTGGTCTATGACTATACGTCGAAACCGCCGGGCACGATCGAGTGGGAATAGCAAATCGCGCAGAATGACCAATTATCGGGAGCCCCCAAGGTAACGACTCGTCGATCAGGGCCGAGAGGTGCCGGTGGCAGCGAGCGCGAAGGCGGAGCAGTCCGCCTTTCGCGCGCCCGATCAGGCGTCCCGACCGCGGCCCCTCGAGGAAACAATTTCCCATAGTGTTTCCGGTCGTTGGAACTTCCCGCTTTCGAAGGAGCCGTCGCGCGCCATGATCCCCATAGGATCCGCACCGCCTTGGGCGATTGCGACCGGGGTGACCTGGGATTGCGAAGTCCGAAAAGGCCAAGGCCAGTGCGGATCTTTCATATCCCGGCCTGCGGCGCGCGACGATCTTGATTTCGACCAACCCCCGGTCGGGGACCAGGCGGGTCACGCCGATCGCGGTCCATGCGGGAAACGGCCCGCGGATATAGCGATGCTTCACCGCCTTGAAGGCTTCGATCTGCGCGGGCAGATCGGTGTGAAAGCTGGTTATCTCGACCACGCCGTCGAAGCTCGCACCCGAACGTTCGAGCACGTCGCCGATCCTTTGGAACGCCCGCTCGAAAGCCGCTTCCTGATCCGCGACCGTCTCGTCCGGGCGAAGCCCCGCCACCACGCCGGACAGCCACACACGGTCTCCGTCGACGACCGCATCCGCATAACCCCATTCTTCCAGATCGCGTTGGCGTTCGCGTTGCACGGGGACGACGACATTCTGCGACGTGCGCGCATAGGGCTCTTCGGTCGCGCCGGCGGCCGGCTGCATGGCGGCGCCGGTCGCTGCGAGCAGGGAAAGCAGCATTGATTTTTCCTTATCGATGATGGTCAGGGGATGGCCTCAGCGCATTGACCCGCCTGATGCGCTACCGCGGGCGAAGCGCCGCGATCGCGCCGCTGTCCAGCATATCATGGATCGTCCCGGTGATGTCGGCGCCGGGATAGAGCGCGTGCGCCGCCGCGGTGGACACGCCGATGGTTTCACCGATGCGCAGGCCCGACAGGATGCGGTGTGCGGCAGGTCCGATCCGGCGGGCCTCGACGCGACCGGCTGGACGGGTGATCAGCACCCCTTCCGCCTTCCATTCGGTCGCGACCTCGGCGCGCGACGGTGCGAAATGGCCGAGCCAGATCGAGGGAGCGGGCACCGCGAACCATCCGAAACGCGTCGCTGCATGCAGCTTGACACGGCTCGACGACCATTGCTGGGCCGTCATGGCCGCGATGACGTCCCGCGAGACCGGCGTGTCGGCGGGCGCCCGCGCCGCGGCGTGATGCAATCGGTCGATCGCCGCGACCGACGACAGATAGGGCAATACCCGGCCCAGCTTGCGGCCCACGATCCATTCGGGAAAGCGGCAGCCATAGGCGGCGAGGTTCGGGTCGGTCGGCGGCACCTCGGCGACGAACTCGGCCGCGAGGTCGGCAAAGGACATATGCCCCAGGATCGCGCCGACCACCGGATAATTTGCGGCGAGCGCTTCGGCGGCGGTGGACGGCGGAATCGCATGATGGGCGCCCGGCGAAACGCACGACCGCGAGCGCGTGTCGGCGACCGTCCGCCGGACGGCAGCAAGATCAGACATGATGGCATCCTCTCCACAGGATGGGTGTCCCGGCGCAGGGCCGGGACGCCTCGATAATATTGGCGCGTCAGCGCTTCTTGGGGGTCAGCGAACCGACGCCCTTCGGCGTCTTGATTTTCGCGCAGCTGCCCTTCGCGACATATTTCCAGGCATTGCCCTGGTAATCGGTGGTCGAGGTCCCGGCGCAGCTCGTACCCGGGCCAGCAGCGCAGTCATTCTTGCCCTTGAGCGCAATGCCATAGCATTTGTCCTTGCCGGGCTGCGGCGCGACCGGACCCGCCTGAACGGCGGCGGTGGCGAGGACCGAAAGAGCGGCAGCGGCAAGCGCGATGGTCGACTTGTTCATGATGAAAAACCTTTCCGTTGTTGGCGCCCGAAGGGCGTATCCGTTCTTTCGGCCAAAACGGGCGCCGCGTCCGCTACCCAGAACGCATCGTTTCGATGCGAAAGCCGTCATCCGCAGGTCGGCTCGACCATATGGCCGCCGATTGCCTCGTGCAGGATGAAGCCTTCGAGCGGGTCGAAGTCGCCGCGCCACGGCGCCGCCTCCAGCGTCCGCATCGTGTCGGCATATCCCGCCTCGCGGCGCTGGCGAATGCCCGACGGGCTGAAGTCGATATCCTTGCTGTGATCCTCGTTCGCGAGCGCGGGCGCCAGCAGCCGGATCACATGCATCCGTGTCGGGCAGCCGTAAGCCGCCAGTTCGGCGACCCCCGGCTTCTCGCGGCTTCCCTCGGGAAGCAGCGCGGTCAGTTCGGTGATAACGTGGCGGAGGCGGTGGAGCTGGCGCTGGCGGCGGATGTGCGTGCCCGCGCGGCTCGCATATTGGACGTCCTTCTGGCGGTTCATCACGTCCCAGATCGTCTCCGGCTCGGGCCCGTGCGAATTCCAGATATGGACCGCATAGACCACCGAATCACGGCGCGGATTATCGTCGAAGACGACCTCGACCGGCGTGTTCGACAGGATACCGCCGTCCCAGTAAAGCTCGCCATCGATCCGCACCGCGGGAAAAGCCGGCGGCAGCGCGCCCGACGCCATCACATGGTCGAGACGGAGCGGCCGGTCGCGCGAGTCGAAATAATGCATCTCGCCCGTCGTCACCGCCGATGCGCCGACCGTCAGGCGCATGTTGCCGCCGTTGATGCGGTCGAAATCGATCAGGTCGGACAGCGTCGTGCGCAGCGGCTGGGTCGAATAATAACCCGCCTGCTCGGCGCCGAGCGTCGCATAGACGCTGCCGAAGGCGCCGGGATTCGGGGTGAAGAAGGTCGGCAGGCCGCCGACCACAGTTGTGAAGTTGCGAAAGAAGCTCGCGACCTGCGCGGGCAACGCTTCGTCGAAGACATGCCCATGCTCGACGCGCCGCCAGAATTCGGTGAGGCAGTCGAGCCGGTCGTCGAACGCATTGCCGGCGATGATCGCGGCGTTGATCGCGCCGATCGAGGTTCCGATCACCCAGTCGGGTTCGACCCCCGCTTCGTGGAGCGCCTGATAGACGCCGACCTGATAGGCGCCGAGCGCGCCGCCGCCCTGCAGCACGAGCACCTGCTGGCCGTGGGCTTCGAGTTCCTTGGAAAGATTCATGCTTGGTCTCCATGCAGCGAGGCGTCGCCGCCGGTGATCAGCCGCGCGCCGCGTTCGAAAGTGAGGTAGTTCCAGAGCCAGTTCGCCCCGACGAGCAGCCGGTTGCGAAAGCCCGCGAGGAAGAAAATGTGCGCCGTGGTCCAGACGAACCACGCGAACACGCCCGACAGCCGCAGCCAGCCGAAATCGATGACCGCACGGTGGCGGCCGATGGTCGCGAGATTGCCATAGTCGCGGTAGCGGAAGGGCTTTGTGCGGCCGCGCAGGATCTGCTCGCCGACATGACGCCCCTGCTGCTTCGCGACCGGCGCGATGCCTGGCAGGCAGCGGCCCGCCGCGTCGGTGAAGGACGCCGTGTCTCCGATCGCGTAGATGCCGTCGTGCCCCGGCACCGACAGGTCGGGATCGACGATGACGCGGCCGACACGATCGGCTTCGGCCTTCAGCCACATCGCCGCGGCGGAGGCGCGAACCCCTGCCGCCCAGACGACGGTGTGGGTCGGCACGCGAGTCCCGCCGACTTCGATATAGGCATCGGTGATCGCGCTGACGCGCTGGTCGGTCATCACCGTGACGCCCAGATCCTCGATCGCCTTTCGCGCCTTGGCCGACAGCGCGGGCGGAAAGGAAGCGAGCAGGCGCGGGCCCGCCTCGACCAGCAGCACCTTCGAGCAATGCGGCGTGATGCTGCGGAAATCCTGCGACACCGATCGCCGCGCAAGCTCGGCAACCGCGCCCGCCATCTCGACACCGGTGGGCCCGCCGCCGACGATGACGAAGGTCAGCAACGCCTGCCGCCGCAAGGGATCGGGCTCGGTCTCGGCGCGCTCGAGCGCGAGCAGCACCTTGCGGCGCACCGTCGTCGCGTCGTCGATCGACTTGATGCCGGGGGCGTGCGCCTCCCACTCCTCGCGCCCGAAATAGCTGTGCCGCGCGCCGGTCGCGACAATCAGCCGGTCGAAGCGCAGCGTGCGGCGGCTGGCGAGCAATACCCGGCGATCCGCCGCGTCGATGTCGACGACGGTGTCGAGCAGCACGCGGACATTCTTGTGATGGCGCAGGATCGAGCGGATCGGCGCCGCGATATCGGCCGGGGACAATCCGGCGGTCGCGACCTGATAGAGCAAGGGCTGGAACAGGTGATGATTGCGCTGGTCCACCAGCGTCACGCGCACATTGCCGCGCGCGAGCGCGCGTGCGGCGGCCAGGCCGCCGAAGCCGGCACCGACGATCACGACATGCAGGGGGGAGCCGTCGGTCTTCATCGCCCGATGCTGCGCCGCAAGAACTGGGCCAGAACGCCGCGCGGGGGGACGGTCCCCTCGCCGCGCGGCGCCGGTTGCACCGGCCTGGACACGAAGAAAGCTGCAAGGTGCGGCGGCAACGGCGCGCGCATTCGGGCCGGGGGCGTCATTGCGCCGTCCATCCGCCATCGACCGGCAAGGCGGTGCCGGTGATCGACTGTCCACCCTCCGAACAGAGAAACGCCGCCAGCGCGCCGAGCTCGTCGACGCTCGCGAATTTCTTGCTCGGTTGCGCGGCAAGAAGGACGTTTTCGATCACCTCTTCGCGGCTGATCCCGCGCGCGTTCGCGGTATCGCCGATCTGGTTCTCGACCAGCGGCGTCCAGACATAGCCGGGGCAGATCGCGTTGCAGGTCACGCCGTGCCGCGCGCCTTCAAGGGCGACAGTTTTCGTCAGCCCGACGATGCCATGTTTCGCGGCGACATAGGCGCTCTTGAAGGGCGAGGCGACCAGACCGTGCGCCGACGCGACGTTGATGATCCGTCCCCAGCCAGCTTCCTTCATCGGGCCGAAGGCGGTGCGGATCGCGTGGAAGGCGGCCGAGAGGTTGAGCGCCAGGATCGCGTCCCATTTGTCCGCCGGAAAATCCTCGATCGGGCTGACGTGCTGAATGCCGGCGTTGTTGACGAGGATGTCGACGCGGCCGAAGCGCGACAGGCTGTTGTCGACCAGCGCCACCGCACCATCGGGCTGCAGCAGGTTGGCGCCGTCATAATCCACCCGAACGCCGTGTGCGTCCGCAAGCTCGCGGCGCGCCGTTTCGATCTGCGCTGCGTCGCCGAGCCCGTTGATCACGATGTCGGCGCCCGCCGCGGCCAGCGCGCGGGCGATCCCCAGGCCGATCCCGCTTGTCGATCCGGTAACGATGGCAACGCGCCCGGCGAGCGGCCGGTCGGGCTTGAGTTCGGCCAGCGGCTGAACGGTCATCATGCTTCTCCTCCATTGGGTCCGGAAAAACTATGCCGACGCCGACGCGGCCGCTGAAATGCCGTTCGTGCATCGAAACCATGCGGACAATCGAATGTCCGCGCGGGATGCCCCCGGCTAGTTTGATCGAGCCCCGGGAAGCGGCGCAGCCGTTACCGACCCCCGCTCCCTTGCGTCGGCATCGCCGCTTTCCGGGGCTTCAGTTTTCTTTCAGGCAAAAGGAATATCGCAATGACGTTCAATCGCATGACCCTCGCGGTTCTCGCCGCAACGGCCAGCTTCGTGGCCGCCACCCCGGCCTTCGCGGGCACCTGCCCCGCGGGCAAGACCGCCGCCAACGCCCTCGACAGCGCGCCGACCGCTCCCTCCAACGTCACCGACACCGTGATCGGTTCGGTCGACCTTGCAAAGGAAATCGGCGTTGCGAACCGCGACCTCAGAATGCGCCGCCTTGTCGTCCAGCCGGGCGGCATCGTCCCGCTTCACAGCCACGCGGGACGCCCCGCGCTGATCATCGTCGTTTCGGGCGCGGTCACCGAATATCGCAGCAGCTGCTCGGTCGGCATCGACCACGCCGCCGGCGACATCTCGAGCGAGTCCGACGGCATCTCGCACTGGTGGCGCAACAACGGAAAGACTCCTGCCGTACTCCTGTCGGCCGACGTCAAGGCGCGCGACTGACCCAAGGCCAAGCGAGTGTGTCCAATCCTCCGTCCCGGACCGCTCCCGGCGCAGCACCGGCGCATCGTCGCCGGTGCTGCACCGCCCATGTTTTCGCGTCCCATATCCTTGCCCAAGGAAAACTGATTTGACCGACTCCTATCGCGCCGGGATCGACATCCTCTCGCAAACCGGGTCGACGCAGGACGAGCGTCGCAACCGCGCCGCCGAGGTCGCGCCCGACTTCGTGCGAACCGCCGTCGGCTTCACCTATGGCGACATTTTTGCCCGCCCCGGCCTCGACCTGCGCGTGCGCGAAATGGGGGCGATCGCCGCCTTCGCCGCGCTCGGCCGGTCGACGTTGCAGCTTCGCCAGCATGTCGAGGCCGCGCTCCATGTCGGCTGGAGCAAGGAGGAGGTGATCGAGATGTTGATCCAGACCGCCGCCCATGCCGGTGTCGCGATGGCGATCGACGCCATCGCCGACTGCCACGATCTGCTCGTGGACTGCACCGGCGCGTCTTCCGACTGCTGCTGATTTCAGGCTTCGAGCGCAGGCCAGCTGTGCCGCCGCGCCTCGCGGACGAACGCGCCCACCGCGGGCGAATGCGGACGCCCGCGCACCGTTGCGAGATAGACGGTGCGGCTATATTCGGGCTCGATCAGCGGGCGGACGACCAGGTCGGGATCCGTCACGCTATTCTCGGGGAAAAATCCGAAACCGAGGCCCGCCTTGATCATCTTTTGCACCCAATCGTCGCGCGGCGAGCTGAACACCTTCTTCGGGAAAACGCCCTGCTTCGCGAAATCGCGCGCAACCATCTTGAACACTTCGCAGGTCGACCGCCCGACATAGGGCTCGCCATCGAGATCGCCGACGCGGATCGCATTGCGTTCGGCAAGGCGATGCCCCGGCGGCAACAGGATCACGAAGCGTTCCTCGAAGATCGGCAGCTGGTGGAATTGCTCGGGCAGATCGTCGGGCACGCCGACAAGGCTCAGGTGGATATCGCCCTTTTCCAGCGCGTCGATCATCATCGACGCCTCGCCGTCGATGACCTTCACCTCGATATCGGGATGCGCAGCCTGGAAACGGACGATCAGGTCGGCGACCAGATCGGGACCGATCGTGCACATCGCCCCCAGGGTCAGCGTGACATGCTCGGCCTTCTTCGCCGATGCTGCGGCCGCCTTGGCCGCGCGCGCGCTTTCGGCCACGCTCTCGAGATAGGGCATCATCATCCGTCCGAGTTCGGACAGGTGCGTGTTGTTGCGCTCGCGGTGGAACAGCGGCCCGCCGAGTTCATGCTCGAGCTGCTGGATCGCGCGGGTCAGCGCGGGCTGGCTGACGTTGCAATGCTCCGCCGCGCGCGTGAAATTGAGCGTCTGCGCGAGCGCGACGAAATAGCGGATCTGTTGCATTTCCATAAGCGTCGTCCCCAAAGCAACGCGGCAGCAAGACTATCAGCAACCGGCCGACGCCGCCAGTTTCAAGGCTTCGCGGTGCCAGCCTCCCCGGTTACAGCCGCAAGCCGGATCGCCAGCGCGATGGCGAGCGCCATCGTCGCAACGGCGACCCACGCGTGCGGCAGCAGCGCCGGCAGCCCGAGCAGGATCAGCCCGTCGTTGCTTCCCGGCACGAGCGAGGCGCCGGTGCCCATCAACGCGCCGCCGGCGAGGCAGCGCAGCACGTCCGGCCCGCGCGGTCGCTCGCGGCGCAGCTTGCCCGCGATCGCGCCGCCCGCCACCGCTCCGCCGAGCAGCGCGGCGACCATCAGCACGCGCAGCGACAGCATCGCATCCATCGACCGCGCGAGCGCCGCGAGCGCGTCGGTATAGGCCCAGTACCCTGCGCTGAGCAGCGTCGTCACGAAGGTCACCGCGATCAGCAGCGTCGCGCGATGCGGGTGCCACAGATGGCGTCCGATATGCTCGGCGGAAAACAGCTGGCTGACGCGCCAGATGGCGCAAGCCGCGAACAGCGTGACGATTACGGCGCCCTCGGTCCCGGCGCCGAACGACGATCCCGCATGGCCCATCGGTGCCTCCACCGGAACCAGGCAGCCGAGGAAAAAACCGACCGGTGTCGCCAGCCACGCCCATTGCCCCGCCCCGATCCGGGCGACCGCGCCGAACACGCAGGCGCGATTGACCCACGCGCCGACACCCAGCAGCACGCCGCCCGCGACGGTCCAGCCGGTGACGGCATAGGCGGCGGGCGTCATATGCAGCCAGCCCGCCGCCGCCGCGATCGCAGCCAGCCCGCCGACCCAGATCGCGGCCTCGGCAAGCGCGGCGGCGCGCCCGTAGCGCCCCTCGCTCATCGCCTCATCGACCGCGGCCACCATACAGGTCGCGCCGCGCTGGATGGCGAGCCCCATCAGCGCGGCGGAGACGAGCGCCACGGCAAGGATGCCAGCGGACGGAATCATTGGGTCGCGGCACTCGCGATCGAGGCGGCGACCTCGCCCGCCATCTTGAACTGCGCGGCGCGGTCGGTGATCCGGTAGCGCCTGGCGATGGCATCGAAGTCGGTCCACGATACGGTGACGGCGCCCGCAGCGTCCTCGGTCACGAGCATCCGTACCGGCCAGTCGAGCCCCGCGAGCGGGTTCGATTGCAGGAACTGCACCCCCAGCGGCGGGTTGCCGAACAGGACGAGCGTCGAGCGCTTCAGCGGCAGGTTCGCGCCGCGCGCGAGGTCGGCCTGGTCGATCGTCGCAAAGTGACGAATGCCCTTCCCTGCGACATCGGCGGTAAGTTTCGAGACCGTTTCATCGAAACCGTTGGCGCTGCGCAGCGAGAGGACATCGGCGGCCGTTTCGGCACGGACAGGCGCCGCCTGTGCATGAGCGACCGGGACGGCCGCTGCGAAGGAAGCGGTGACGAATAGCGGGATCAGAAACTTGAAGCGGTTCATGGGGGAACTCCTGCGAGAGATTGTCGCGGGCGTTATCGCGCGCCGCCGCCGCGCAGGAAAATCGTCCTTGGCTATCGGTTCGATGCACGGCCGCTATTGGAGCGCCGCGCCCGCAATTCTGCCGCCGACCGGCCGATTGCGGAGATTCGGCAGAAGGGTGGCGAACAGTTTTCGACGAGGTAATTTGCCCGCTGCTGTTTCGGTGCTTAGGGTCAGGACCCTAAAGGACCATCGGACAGTTCAACCGGAGTGAGAAGAGATGGACAGCCCTCAACGCATCGAAACCGAAGCCTCGGGCGGCTGCCAGTGCGGGGCGGTGCGCTGGCATGTCACCGCGGTGCTCGACACGTCGCACATCTGCCACTGCCGGATGTGCCAGAAGGCCGCCGGCAATTTCTTCGCGGCGCTGATCGGGGTGCCGCGCGACGCGCTGACGTGGACGCGCGGGAGCCCGGCGACCTTCAACAGTTCGGACAAGGCCGCACGCGGCTTCTGCCGCGACTGCGGCACGCCGCTCACCTATGACTATTTCGACAGCAAGCACATCAACCTGACGACGGGCTCGTTCGACGAACCCGCGAAGTTCGCGCCGCGGATGCAATTCGGCGTCGAAGGCCAGCTCCCCCTCTTCGCCAACCTGCCGATCAGCGCGGAAGGCACCACCGAAGAGACGATGAGCAGCGTCGCCAGCGCCATCCGGGCGAGCAATCGCCAGCATCCCGACCACGACACCTCGCACTGGCCCTCATAATTCGTCGAGCGCCTCCCCGCCGCCTGTGATCTCTCCCTCATGGCTTTGGGGACGGCTTGCGAATTGCGGTCGCGCAGATTTTTGCAGGTCCGCGCGCAGCAGGAAGCTGGGTCGGCGTCCAGAACGCGTTTGGCAATGTGTCGGGGACCGTCGGTCCGATTATCACCGGACTGATCGTCGATTATCTTGGTGGCTACGCCTATGCCTTCGCGGCTGCGCTCGCCGCGCTCGGCGCCCTGCTCTGGTGGGCGCTGATCCCCGAAATCCGCATCCTCGACATATGAAACCCGCACTGGCGAATCCCGGCAGGCGCGACTAGAGCCGCCGCATTCCAGCCATCCACGGAGCGCGCCCATGACCCCCACCGCCAAAATCCTGCTGCTCGGTTCGGGCGAACTCGGGCGCGAGTTCGTGATCTCGGCAAAGCGGCTAGGCTGCCATGTCGTCGCGTGCGACAGCTATGACGGCGCGCCCGCCATGCAGGTCGCCGACGCGCGCGAGGTTTTCTCGATGCTCGACGGCGACGCGCTGCGCGCCGCGATCGAAAAGCACCAGCCCGACCATATCGTGCCGGAGGTCGAGGCGATCCGTACCGAAATCCTCGCCGAGGTCGAGGCCGGGGGCTTCCATGTCGTCCCGTCGGCGCGCGCGGCGCAGCTGACGATGAACCGCGATGCCATTCGCGATCTTGCCGCGAGCGAGCTCGGCCTGAAAACGTCGACCTTCGAATATGCAACGAGCCGCGAGGAACTCGCCGCCGCCGCCGCACGCATCGGCTTCCCGCTGGTTGTGAAGCCGGTCATGTCCTCGTCGGGCAAGGGGCAGAGCACGGTCGGGGATGCCGACGGTGTTGACGCCGCGTGGGACTATGCCGCCGCAGGGATGCGCGGCGACCGGCTGCGCGTGATCGCCGAAGCCTTCATCGACTTCGACTATGAAATCACGCTGCTGACCGTCCGCCACAAGGATGGCGTGTCGTTTTGCCCGCCCATCGGCCACCGGCAGGAACGCGGCGACTATCGCGAAAGCTGGCAGCCCGCGGCAATGTCGGGGGCGGCGCTGCAATCGGCGCAGGATATGGCAACCAAGGTGGTCGACGCACTTGGCGGCCACGGCATCTTCGGGGTCGAATTTTTCGTGAAGGGCGACGAGGTCATCTTCTCGGAGCTTTCGCCCCGCCCGCACGACACCGGGATGGTCACGCTGATCTCGCAGGAACTGTCGGAATTCGACCTTCACGCCCGCGCGATCCTCGGCCTGCCCATCCCCGCGATTGTCGCGCCCGACGCCAGCGCCAGCGCGGTGCTGCTCGCCGACCGCGATGCTGAGGATTTCGCGATCACCGGTCTCGCCGACGCGCTGACCCCGCCGAATGCCCAGACCGCGGTCGACGCCCGCATCTTCGGCAAGCCCGTCACGCGCCCGTATCGCCGCATGGGCGTCGCGCTGGCGAAAGTTGCGGGCGGCACCACCGACGACGCGCGCGCCGCGGCAGTTTCCGCGGCAGCAAGGCTGGCTATCGCATATCGGGGATAAGGTCACCTGCTGCAACGACCGGAAGCGACAGGTTGCGGCCATAAGATCCTCCCTGTCGCGCAGCGATGGGGAGGTGGCAGCGCGAAGCGCTGACGGAGGGGCTTTCGCGCCGACGTCGCGGCCCACCACTCGCTTCGCGAGCGGTCCCCCTCCCCATGGCTGCGCCACAGGGAGGAGCTTGCGACTGCTCCCCACCCCAAAGCAGACACCGCCTTCAAACAGGCCTTTCCTATTTTATCCCGTTGTGCCAGCCTTCCTACCGCTCTTTCATCGATCGGACAGAAGCGATCGAACTTGCGGCCGCCGCGAGGCGTGCGAGGCGCTTCCGGGCCAAAATGGGGAACGCATAAGGCTGAACTTTCCTGAACTTTGGAATTCCGGCGCACGATGGAGAAAGACGGCATGACGGATAGCCGCCCCCGAAACAGACATTCGAGACGGCCCGTCGGCGCCTCGCGCCGACACAGCTAGGCCGCCCGCGCCGCCGCTGCTACACCGCCGCCATGTCCGAGAAGAATCATCTCTATCTGGTCGATGGCTCCAGCTACATCTTCCGCGCCTATCACCGCCTGCCGCCGCTGACGAACCCGAACGGGGTGCCGGTCGGCGCGGTTTACGGCTATACGACGATGCTGTGGAAGCTCGCGAAGGACCTCAACGACGCCGACGGGCCGACGCACCTTGCGGTCATCCTCGACCATAGCAGCCAGTCGTTCCGCAACGAAATCTACGACCAGTACAAGGCGAACCGGCCCGAGCCGCCCGAGGATCTGCGCCCGCAATTCCCGCTGATCCGCGACGCGACCCGCGCTTTCTCGTTGCCGTGCATCGAGATGGAGGGGTTCGAGGCCGACGACCTGATCGCCTCCTACGCCGAAGCCGCGGTGCGCGAAGGCTGGGACGTCACCATCGTGTCCTCCGACAAGGATTTGATGCAGCTGATCCGCGAACCCGCCGACGGCCCGCACGTCGACATGCTCGACACGATGAAGAATGTCCGCCTCGGGCTGGCGGCGGTCGACGAGAAATTCGGCGTCACCCCCGACCTCGTCGGCGACGTGCTCGCGCTGATGGGCGACAGCGTCGACAATGTCCCGGGCGTGCGCGGTGTGGGACCGAAGACGGCGACCAAGCTGATCCAGGAATATGGCAATCTGACCGCCGCGCTCGACGGCGCCGAAACGATGAAGCCGAGCAAGCTGCGCGAAAATCTGATCGAGCATCGCAGCATGGCCGAACTGTCGCGCATCCTGGTCGACCTCAAGCGCGACGTGCCGCTGCCCGATCCGCTCGATTCGTTGAAGCTCGGCGCGATCCCGCCCGCGCCGCTGAAAGCCTTTCTCGACGAGCATGGCTTCCGTTCGCTCTCGGCCAAACTCGACAATGGCACGACACCGAGCGGGCCGCCGACGTTGCCGCGCGCGAACGGAACGCCTGCACCCGCGGCTCCCGTCGCCCCGTCGACGCCCGCCCTGCCCGCATGGCCGACGATCGACCGTGCGCGCTATGAAACGGTGACGACGCTCGATGCGCTCGACCGCTGGATTGCCGAGGCGCACGCGGCCCATGTCGTTGCGGTCGACACCGAGACGGCGAGCCTCGACAGCGTCACCGGCGACCTCGTCGGGGTCAGCCTGTCGACGGGCGCAGGCAAGGCCTGCTACATCCCGCTCGGCCACGGCGGCACCGACATGTTTGCCGAAAAGCCCGCGCAGATCCCGATGAAGGAGGCGCTCGCGCGGCTCGGCGCGCTGTTTGCCGACGATGCGGTGCTCAAGGTCGGCCACAACCTCAAATATGACATCGGCGTGCTCGCGCAGCATGGGCTGACCGTCGCGCCCTATGACGATACGATGGTGATGAGCTTCGCACTCGACGCGGGCAAGCACGGTCACGGCCTCGACGAACTGTCGAAGCTGCACCTCGACCATGTCTGCCTGTCGTTCAAGGAAATATGCGGCGCCGGCAAATCGCAGATCAGCTTCGCCGAAGTGCCGCTCGACCGGGCGACCCAATATGCCGCCGAGGATGCCGAGGTGGCGTGGCGGCTGTGGAAGCTGCTGAAACTCCGTCTGCCGCTCGAAGGCGGGACGCGCGTCTATGAAATGGTCGACCGCCCGCTCGCCGCGATCGTCGAGGGGATGGAGCGTGTCGGCATCACCGTGAACCGCGACTATCTGGCGAAGCTGTCGGCTGAATTTGCAAGCGAGATGCTGCGCATGGAAGGCGAGATTCACGAACTCGCGGGCCAGCCCTTCACCATTGGAAGCCCGAAGCAACTCGGCGAAATCCTGTTCGACAAGCTCGGGCTCAAAGGCGGGCGCAAGGGCAAGTCGGGCGACTGGTCGACCGACCAGAGCGAACTCGAACGGCTCGAACGCGACGGGGTGCCGATCGCGCGGAAGATCCTCGAATGGCGCCAGCTCGCGAAGCTCAAATCCACCTATACCGACGCCCTGCAACAGCAGATCAACGCGAAGACCGGCCGCGTCCATACCAGCTACAGCCTGGTCGGCGCGCAGACCGGGCGTCTATCGTCGACCGATCCGAACCTGCAGAATATCCCGATCCGCACCGAAACCGGCCGCCAGATTCGCGACGCCTTCATCGCCGCACCGGGCAAGGTGCTGATCGCGGCCGACTATAGCCAGATCGAACTCCGCCTCGCGGCGCATATGGCCGATGTTCCCGAACTCAAGGCAGCCTTTGCGCAGGGACAGGACATCCACGCCGCCACGGCGATCGAACTGTTCGGAGAGGTCAATCGCGACACGCGCGGCAAGGCCAAGACGGTCAATTTCTCGATTCTCTACGGCATTTCCCGCTGGGGCCTCGCGAACCGCCTCGAGATCACGCCCGACGAGGCGCAGGCGCTCATCAGCCGCTATTTCGAGCGCTTCCCCGGCATCTCGGACTATATCACCGACACGCTCGAAACGACGCGGGCGCGCGGCTACACCGAGACGCTGTTCGGGCGGAAGACCTGGTTCCCGCGCATCAAGGCGCCGAACCAGAACGAACGCGCGGGCAGCGAGCGCGCCGCGATCAACGCGCCCATTCAGGGCACCAGCGCCGACCTGATCAAGCGCGCGATGGCGCGGATGCCGAAAGCGCTGGAGTACGCAGGCCTCGCCGAAGTCAAGATGCTGCTCCAGGTCCACGACGAACTCGTCTTCGAGGCGCCCGAAGACAAGGCCGAAGCCGCGGGCGACGTGATTCGCCGCGTCATGACGGGCGCCGCCGAGCCCGCGCTGACTCTGTCGGTCCCACTCGAGGTCGAGGTCGGCATCGGCAAGAGCTGGGGCGAAGCGCATTGATTTACGGATGAACTTTGCATTGATCGACGAAACGAGTTGAGGCAGGCCGCGTTTTGGGGGCGCGATCATCGGGATCGCCGCTATCGGGGGTCTTGGGGGCGGAATGATCGTCGGCATCGATTTGGGTACGACCAACAGCGCAGCGGCAATCTTTGAAAATGGCGAGACACGGCTGATCCCCAACGCATTGGGCGATCTGCTGACGCCATCGGCGGTCGCGATATTGCCCGACGGCACGACACTGGTCGGCAAGCCCGCGCTCAATCACTGGGTGCTGAAACCGGCCGAGGCGGTCACCAGCTTCAAGCGCTTTATCGGCACCAACCGGACGATCAAGATCGGCCGCTACGCCTTCAAGGCGGAAGATTTGTCGGCGATCGTGCTGCGCAGCCTGAAAGAGGATATCGAGGCCGCGACCGGGCGGGAGGTGACCGAGGCGGTCATCACCGTTCCCGCCTATTTCAACGACAAGCAGCGCAAGGCGACGCGCCGCGCCGGCGAGCTCGCCGGTCTGAAGGTCGCGCGGTTGCTCAACGAGCCGACCGCGGCCGCGCTCGCCTTCGGCATCGCCGACAAGGAGGATCGCGAACCCTTTCTGGTCTTCGACCTCGGCGGCGGCACTTTCGACGTGTCGATCGTCGAGATGTTCGACGCGATCGTCGAGGTGCGCGCCTCGTCGGGCGACAACCGGCTTGGCGGCGACGATTTCACCAACGCAATCGTCGCGCACTGGACTCAAAAACACGACTTCCCTTCCGATGTCCGGCGGAACCTGCTCGATGCACGGCTGTTCCAGGTCGCCGACATGGCGCGGCGGATACTGACCGACCATGCCGAAGCCAGCGTCAGGCTGACGCTTCCCGAACGGCAGTTCGACCTGTCGATCAGCGCCGACGAATTCGAAGGTCTCTCCACGTCGCTGCTCGCGCGCCTGCGCGATCCGATCCTTCGTTCGCTGCGCGACAGCAACCTGCGCATCGAGGCCTTGAGCGACATTGTCCTCGTCGGCGGAGCGACGCGGATGCCGATCATCCGCAAGGCGATCACCAAGATGTTCGGGCGCTTTCCGAACCACCTCGTCCATCCCGACCATGCGGTGGCTATCGGCGCGGCGATTCAGGCGGGGCTCGTCGCACGCAACGCCGCGCTCGACGAAGTGCGGCTTACCGACATCTGCCCCTTCACGCTCGGCATCGAGGTCACCGAACATGACAGCCATGGCCGGCTGCGCGCCGGCCTCTTCTCGCCCATAATCAGCCGGAACAGCCCGACGCCGATCAGCCGCACGAACAGCTATTCGTCGATGTCGGACAACCAGACGCACATCAAGCTGAACATCTACCAGGGCGAATCGCGAGAGGTCGCGAACAACATCCTGCTCGGAACGATGGAGTTTCCGATCCCGAAAAAGCCGGCGGGCCAGGTATCGATCGATTGCCGTTTCACCTACGACAGTTCGGGACTTCTCGACGTCGACGTCACGATTCCCGAAACCGGCGAGACGCGATCGATGCTGATCGCCGACGACAGCGAGACGTTGACGGCCGAACAGATCGAAGAGCGGCGCGAACAACTCGCGGCGCTCAAGACGCACCCCCGCGACGTCGCGGAAAACCAGTATGTCGTCGGATGGGCGGCGCGCCTCTACGAAGAATTCATCGACGAGCGGCGCGAGCATATCGGGCGGATGCTGCTCCATTTCGAGGGCGTGCTCGAAACCCAGGATCCGCGCGCGATCGAGGAGGCGCGCGGAGCGATGACGACCGCGCTGCAGGAAATCGAACAGGACCAGCGGCTGTGAGCACGACCCATTGGCCGTGGACCATCCTCCAGATCGCGCCCACCGAGGATCGCAAGGCGATCCGCGAGGCCTATTCACGCCTGCTGAAGGCGCTCGATCACGAGGCGGAAACCGAGGCCTATATGGACTTGCGCCATGCCCGCGATGCGGCGCTGTCGGGCGAATTCCTCCACCCGCCAGAGGCCTTTGCGGACGGGGAACCGGACGATTTCGGTCTTGGCGATCCCCTGCCCGAAGGGGCCATTCCGGCCGACGAAGCGCCGCCCGCCGAACCCGAAGCCAAGCCGGTGTTTACCGTCGAATACAGCGAGGACGACGACAAACGCTTTCAGCGCATCGTGGACCTGTTCGTCGCCGAAAACGATCTGACGCGCGAGGAATCGCTCGAGCTTCGTCAGCATCTCGACATACTCTTTGCCGACGACCGGATGGGCGATCTGGGTCACTATGCCCGGGTCGAAGCCTGGCTTGCGCAATTGCTGGCCGAGCGCTATCCGCGCGGCGCCGATCTGTTCCCCCGCATATCGGCCTATTTCAACTGGGAGGACCGCGTCCACGAACTCGGCATCCATCCAGCCATCCCCTGGCTCTTCAACGCCCATGACGGCCTGCGCGTGGTGCGCGAACTGAACACCCCCGGCCACGCCTACCATCGCGAATGGATCGAACTCGCCAAGGGCAAGCCGCAGGGAATGCTGTGGACGCGCGTGGTCGACAAGTCGCGCATGGGGAACCTCATCGCGACGATTCGCCGCGACTATCCCTGGCTCGAGCAGGAGCATTGGCAACCCGGACTCGTCGCCCGCTGGGAAAAGAAAGCGGCGGGCGGCAACGTCAAGGGCCCCGGTGTCTGGACCTGGATCGGGCTTGCCATCTTCGCGCTTTCGATGCTGTCGCAGATCGTCGGCGACGACCAGCCGGGGATCGATCACAACCCCGCCGCGCTCGCGGCTCTGGAAGCGGCGAACGCCGACAAGCATATCGCAAGCTTCATCGCCAGCTTCCCGAAAGCGGCCGCCGACGGCCGCTCGCTCGAAACGCTCCGCGCCAGGAGCCCCAAGAGTTTTTCGACGCTGCAGCGGTCCGCCAACATGCCCGAATCGCTGACCGAGGAAGCTGGCCGCGCGATGATGCGCGACATTGCGGACACCTATTATCTGGTCATCGATAACCTGCCGTATGAAGCACAAGTCGCCGACGCGCGATTTCGTGCGGCGGAGATCGGGCGATTGCGGGAGCAGCCGCAAGCCTGCGCGGACTTCATCCGCAATCCGAGGATATTTCTGCGACAGAGCCGGAACATCGACAATATTTCGCCCGATTACCGTTACCGGATGTTCTCGGTGGTCCATGATGAATATGATGATCGCGAGTGGCCTTTGGTCCACAAGCAGGCGACGATTCCGGGCGATGTGATCGGAAAATTGATCAAGCGATCGGGCGTGCCCGAGCAACGGGTTCGCGACGTCCTGAGCGGCCGGAGCGCGTCCGAAGCCGATATTTGCCGCACGATTGGCAGTTTCTACGAGCTGTTGACCGAAATTCCTGCCATGGAGGCAGGCAAGATTCTGCCCGCCTTCCTGTAGAGCGCCTGGTCCGGAGCCCGTCTTGTGTTCGCAATATTGTCCGCCCTTCTCGTCGCCGCCCTTTCCGGTGCCGGCATTGAGGACACGACGTCATCCGGCGTCGGCGAGCCGTCTGTCCGAACGGCTTCCCCCGCGATCGCCGACACCGACATCCGCGAATATGCTGCGGTTGCGGGGCGCAAGGTCGCCGGGCGGCCGGTCGGCGGCCCCTATCCGACCGCCGACAAGGTGTTGCTGATCGCCCGCGACGCAAAGGGCTATCCATCGATCGCTGGCAGCTTCGGCCTTCCCGTCAAGCAGCCGCTGCGGCCGCCGCCCGAAGGAACTCTCGCCGTCATCCGCCTGCACCAGCGGTCGGAAACCGTCGTCCCCGGCCCGACCGCCGATGACCTCGCCTTCGTCGTCGCCAACCGGCTGCCGCTGTTCGTGATCGGCGAATGGGCCCGCCCCGCGCCGATGTGGGAGGTCGCCTGGGTCGATGGCGCCGTCCGTTATCGCACGATCGGGGACATCGGCGAAATCGGCCCCTGGCAGGATTAGCCGGGCTTCATCCAGGCGCCGGGCCGAAGCGATTGGGACCGTCGGTCCCGGCGCGCCCCAGCTCGATCGCCAGCCAGACAAGCAGCAGTCCGGCGACGATCGCCGGCCAATCGGGGCCGTGCGCCGACGCATTCGCCTGCGTCATCCAATCGATCATCGACGCCGGATTACCGGGCTGGCGTTGCATTTTTTCCATCAGCGCCGGCATCCGCTCGACCGCCTCGGCCGTGCGGCGCGCCTGCCCCAGCCCTGTCGCGAACAGGCCGAGCGGCAGGATCAGCGCCCACCAGCCCGCGCGTCCCCGATCGTGCAACCGGCGCGCCGTCGCCGAGAGCAGCAGCAGCGCGCCGATCAGGACGATGCCGATACTGGCGTAGGCCGCGCTGGCCATGCCCTTCATCTGGCTCTCCAACATCTTCCGGCTCGCCGCCGCATCGCCCGGCGCGTTCGCCGCGAGAACATCCGTCGAGGGAAGGACCAGCACGATCTGCATCGCGAACTGCAGGACGATCAACGGGCCGAAGACCAGGGCGACGAAGATCCAGAAATCCAACCGGCCGTCGCGGCCGCGTGCGCTGAAAAGCCTCCCAAACCCGCGCTGCGAAATCCGTCCAACAGAAAAATCCGCCATATCCGACCCCCGCTTTCGCGCCAGTCTATCGACCGCGCGGACGGGTGCCAATCGCCCAACCGCCCCGAATTGGCGGCAAACGGCCCGCTATTCCGTCAAAGAGACCCGCAGCCTCTTTCCCACTTGCCCCGCACCAACTATGACAGCGCAATGACATCCCGCTGGCATTTTTGCGACAGCGGCGACGAAAGGCTTTCATGACGACGACCCCGGCGGCCACCGTGCCGACCCGCATCCAGCAGAATATCCTCGCGCGCAGCGAACGCCGCCTGCTCAACTGGATCTGTCCCCGCCTGCCCCATTGGGTCACGCCCGACCAGCTCACTGCGCTCGGTTTCGCGGGCGCGGTGCTCGTCGCGGCCGGCTATATGTTGAGCTGGATCGAGAGCGAATGGCTCGCGCTTTCGCTGGTCGGATATGTCGTCAACTGGTTCGGCGATTCGCTCGATGGCAGCCTTGCGCGCTGGCGGCGAATCGAGCGGCCCTCCTATGGCTATTTCCTCGACCACAGCGTCGACGCGGTCGGCACGCTGCTGATGATCGGCGCGATCGGCGCGAGCCCCTATATGCGGTTCGACGTCGCGCTGATGGCGGTGATCGGCTATTTCCTGCTGTCGATCCACACCTTCCTCGCCGCGAAGGTCGTTGGCGAATTCCGCCTGTCCTACATGGCCGGGGGGCCGACCGAATTGCGGCTGATGCTGATGGCGATGACGGTCGCGATGCCGCTTGTCGGGGGGCACAAAGTTCTTGGCAGCAGCTTTTCGGCCTTCGACCTGTTCGCGCTGGTCGTCGCGAGCATCCTCGTGACGCTGTTCGTCGTCCAGAGCCTGGCGACCGCAAACATGCTCCGCAAACGCGGCGTCTAGAAAGCCCTAGGGCCGCAGGCGCGCTTGGGGATAAGAACCGAGCAGGCGCAGCGATTTTGTCTGGAAGTCGAGCTCCTCGAGCGCGCGGTCGATGCGTTCGTCGCCCGGCGCGCCGACGATATCGGCATAAAATTTGGTCGCCGCGAAGCTGCCGCCGACCTGATAGCTTTCGAGCTTGGTCATATTGACGCCGTTGGTCGCGAAACCGCCGAGCGCCTTGTAGAGCGCGGCGGGAATATTCTTCACCTCGAAGACGAAGGTCGTCATCAGCGGCACGCCCGCCGGCGGCTCGGCCAGCGGCTCGCGCGCCAGAACGACGAAGCGCGTCATATTGTGATCCGCATCCTCCATCCCCGTTCCGTGCAACGTCAGCCCGTACAGTTCGGCGGCGTGCGGCGGCGCCAGAGCGGCGAGCCCGACTTCGTCGCTGTCGGCGACCCACGCGGCGGCGCCCGCGGTATCGCTGTGCGCGATCGGGGAGATATTATTCGCGCGCAGCCATTTTCGGCACTGTCCAAGCGCCTGCTCGTGGCTCATCGCGCGGGTCACGGGACCGAGATTGCGGCTCATCAGACCATAGCGGATCGGCAGGAAATGCTCGCCGACGATGTGCAGGCCGGATTCGGGGAGCAGGAAATGGATGTCGGCGACGCGGCCGTGCAGGCTGTTCTCGATCGGGATGATCGCGCGGTCGACCCTGGCATCCCGCACCGCATCGATCGCGTCCTCGAACGAATAGCAGGGCAGCGGCAGCGAAGCGGGGTCATATTCGCGCGCGGCGAGGTCGCTGTTCGCACCGGGGGCACCCTGAAAGGCCAGCCCGCGCGCCGGATCGGCGAGCGCGGCCGCCTTCATTTCGTCCACCAGATGCTGCGCCGACGCCGTGTAACTGCCCATGACCGCCCTTCCCAACTGCGCCGCGGCGCATAGCGAGGCATGCGAGCGCGCGCAACCGGCGCTGCGTGCGATTTCATCCCCTTGCGCCGCGCACCATGCCCCAGTAAGGGAGCGACCAAATCATATCACGCGCCCGAGGGCGGGCGGCAAGCGAACGGGGCTGCAAGCATGGACAATCGCAACAACACAATTGCCGGCTGGGTATTGTTCGCCGGCATTTGCGCACTGGGCCTGACGATCGGCTCGGGCATGGTGTTCGCCAGCCACGATCCCCACAAGCCCGGCTATCCGATCGAGGATGCCGAGGGCGGCGAAGGCGGCGGCGCGTCGGCTGTTCCGCTACCCAACCTGCTGGCCGCAGCCGATGTCGCCAAGGGCGAGGCGGTGTTCGCCAAATGCGCGGCGTGCCACACGATCAATCAGGGCGGCGCCAACGGCATCGGCCCCAACCTCTATGCGACGATGGGTGAACCGATCGGCCAGGGCAAGGGAGGCTTCGCCTTTTCCGACGCGCTCAAGAATGTCGGGGGCACCTGGGACTTCGAAAAGATGGACCATTGGCTGACCAGCCCGCGCAAGTTCGCCAACGGCACCAAGATGTCGTTCGCGGGCCTGTCGAACCCCGAAGACCGCGCCAACCTGATCGTCTATCTCAACGCGCAGGGCTCGAACCTGCCGCTGCCCGCGGCCGAAGCCGCTCCGGCTGCCGACGCGGCCGCTGCCCCTGCCGACGCCGCCAAGGGTGCCGAAGGCGCGGCCGCCGCGCCCGCTGCTCCGGCCGAAGCGAAGAAGTAATGCGCATCGCGCCCGTCCTGCTGGCGGGCGCGTTGCTGCTTGCCGGATGCGCCAGGAGCGAACCGTCGGCCGACACGTCGAGCGCCGACGCGGCTTCTGCCGAAACCGCCGCTCCCGCGGTCGAGCCGACCGCCGCGATGGGCGAGCAGGTCTTCAAGCGCTGCGTCGCGTGCCACACGATCGACAAGGGCGGCGCCAACGGCATTGGTCCCAACCTCCACGGCGTCGTGGGCCGCGCGGTCGCGGCGCATGAAGGCTTCTCCTACTCCTCGGCCCTGAAGGCGAAAGGCGGAACCTGGGATGCCGCGCACCTCGACCAGTTCCTTGAAAGCCCGATGAAATACGCCCCGGGCACGCGCATGGCGTTCGCGGGCGTCATCGACGCATCCGATCGCAAGGCGCTGATCCTGTATCTGGAAAGCCAGAAATAGAGCCAGATCCTCCCTGTGGCGCAGCCATGGAGAGATACAAGGTGGCAGCCCGCAGGGCTGACGAACGGGCGTTGGCGCGGCGTCGCTGGCCCCCTCCACCACTCGCTGCGCGAGCGGTCCCGCTAGCGCTGCGCGCCGTCTGCGACTCCCCCATCGCTTCGCGACGGGGAGGATTCTTATTCGACCAGCGGCCTCGCCGTCCTGCCCGCCATGATCGCCGCAACTCCGCCGACCAGCAGGCACCCCGACAGAATCGCCAGCGACGGTTGCAACGACAGATCGCCGTAAGCCGGCGTGAACGCCTTGCTGACATAGCCAGCCACCGTACCGCCGAGGCCGACCCCGGCAAGCCCGATGAACATGTTGATCGTCGCCGACATCATGGCGCGCATCTGAACCGGCACCTGCGCAAAGCAGAGCGCGATGATCGGCCCGAGGTGCAGCGTCATCATGAACTTCACCACAACGAAGCAGGCGAGCGCCAGCCAGGCGTTGCTGGTCAGCGCGAAACCGACGCCGAAGGGAAAAGAGAGGAGCAGGCCGATCCCGGCAAACCAGCCGTTGAAGCGAGGATTCGCCTGGCCATATCTGTCGCTGACCCAGCCCGCCACGAGATTGCCAATCACCAGCCCCGCGGCCATCGCGCCACCGAGCCAGAAGCCGGTCTCGGTCTTATCCAGCCCGTGTACGCGCTGAAAGAAGGACGCGCCCCACAAGATGAAGGCGAAACCGGTGAGCGGGACCATGCAGAGAAGTAGCCCGACCCAGCGCAGCGACGGGTTCGACGCCATCGTGCGCAGTACTTCGCCAAGGGTCGTCTGCGGCGGCAGTGCAGGCCCCACGATACCGCGGCGGCGCGGTTCGGCGGCGAGCAGATAGACCAGCAGGCCGAGGCCGACGCCGGGCAGACCGACGATCAGGAAGACCGTGCGCCAATCATACCATTGCGAAAGCCATCCCGCGAGCGCGAGCCCACCCGAGAGGCCGACGGCGTTGGCGGCAAGCATGACCGAGATGACCGTCGTGCGGCGATCCTTGGGGAAGATATCGGTGAGCAGCGACATGCCGGCGGGGCCAGCGCCCGCCTCCGCCGCGGCGAGACCGATGCGCGCGAGGAGCATCTGCCAGAAACTATGGGCGAAGCCGGACAACGCAGTCGCGAGGCTCCAGATCGACACGCAAACCGCGATCACGAGCCGCCGGTCGCCGCGGTCGGCGTAGCGCGCGATCGGAAAGGCGGCGATCGCGTAAAAGGCGGCAAAGGCTATGCCGGTGAGCAAGCCGAGCTGGCCGTCATCGAGACCGAGCTCGAGCTTGATGTCGTCCTGGAAGAGCGTGAAGACCTGGCGATCGACATAGCTCAGGATCGCAACGATCACGAGCAGGCCAAGCGTCAGACCACGGCGACTGGAAGCTTCCGACGTCATGTTGTTCCTTTCCCGGAAAAAAAGAGGGAGGGTCCGGCCAGGCCGTCCCCTCCCCATTGCTCCGAGGAGCGCCCTGTGGTCCCTAGAATTCGACGCTGGCGGTCACGCCATATGTGCGCGGTTCGTTGTAGGTCGCCGAGATATATCCGACCGGCGCAACCAGCTGGTTTTGAACATATTCGCGCTCGTTGGTGATATTGCGCGCAAACACGCCGATCTCGAACCGGTCGAGAAACTCGACCGAGGCGCGCGCTCCGAGCAGGCCGAGCGCCGGCCCGGTGGTCGCAGCGACGATCGCGTTATTCTCGGGATTGGGCGCATAGTTGTAGATGTCGAGCGGCACCTTGCTGCGCCACGAATAATCGACGTGAAGGTTGATCCGCGCGCTGTTTCCGACGGGCGTGGTATAGTCCGCGGCGAGCGAATATTGCTTCTTGAACACACCGCTGAACCGTTCGAACGAGCGGTCGCCGGTCAAATCCGAATAGCGGACATATTTCGGATCGACCAGCGCGCCGGACGCCTGGACGGTGAAGCCTTCGAACAGCACGGCGGTCAGTTCGGCCTCGAGGCCGCGAATCCGAGCCTTGCCCGCGTTGCCGAGCAGCGTCGCGGTGCCGGGGACGGTCGCCGGGGGTACGGGTGGGACGGACACCAGCGTCGAACGCTGAATGCCGTTCACGTCGCTCGTATAGGCCGCAACGTTCAACCGCACGCGATTGTCGAGAAACTCGCCCTTGAAACCGACTTCGTAAGAGTAGGCGACTTCGGGTGCGAAGGGGATGAACGAAGCCGTGTTCGGCGCACGGAGATTCTGTCCCCCCGACCGGAAACCTTTGGCGGTCTTGGCATAGACAAGGATATCGTCGTTGAGCTTGTAATCGACGCTGGCCGTATAGGACCATCCGCCGAAGCTGTCGCGGCGCTTGAAGGCGCACTGGATCGGATCGACGATCTCGCCGGCACTGAATGCCGGAACGCCGGCAACCACCGCGCATGTCGTCAACCCACTGGTGCGGTTGAAATTGTTGCTGCGCGTTTCGAGCCCCTTGTCGTCGACCGAATAGCGCAGGCCGCCGGTCAATGACAGCTTGTCGTTGAGATGCCAGGTCGCCTGGCCATACACGCCGATGCTGTCGTTATCGATATAGCCCCAGAAATGCGACGTCACCGGATTGAGGGCCGGTACCGTGATCGAGATCGACTGGTCAAAGCCGTTTTCATGGAAGACGAACGCGCCCGCTGCAAAGTCGACGGCGTCGCCGAACATCTTGCCGGTGAACTGGAGTTCCGCCGATTGCTGCTTCAGCTCCTGCTGGCTTTCGGTGAAGTGGATCGGGTAGGCCGAACCGTCGAGATCGAAGCCGGCGTTGGCGCTGACCTTGCGATAGCTAGCGATCAGTTTCGCCTGACCGAAGCTGGTGTCGAGCGCACCCGTAAAATTGTAGGTCTGCGTCTTGGCGTAGACATAGGGGATCTCGTTGTTGGCGGTGATCCGCCCCCCCGCCGCAAGCCGCGCCGCTTCCGTCGCGAGAATCGCAAGGCCGGGCGCCGTCGCGCTGGCCGGCGGATTGCCGTTCAATATGCCGACGAATGTTCCGCTGGTGGCGGCGGTATTGTAGGTCGAATTGGCGCCGCTGAACGCCCGCGTCGTATAAACGAGATTGCGGCTCGGCGCAGCCTCGTCCATCTTGAAATATTCGCCCGAAAACAGAAGGCTGAGGTTATCGGTCGGCTGGATAAGCAGCTTGCCGCGCGCCTGCCAGCGGTCGCGGTTGTCGAGCTTGAGACCGTCGAGATTGCCGCCGACCGGGCGCCGCGCGACGGCGGTGGTGACCGCAGTCACCGCGCTGGCCGTATTTGCCGGAACGCTGTTCGTCGTATAGCCGTCGCGGCTGAATCGCTTGCCCGCAAGACGGATCGCGACCTTGTCGCCAATCGGGATGTTGACGACCGCCGTCGGCTCGAACTCGTTGAAGCGCCCGTAGGTTGCCGACAGTTTGCCGCTGAATTCGCCGAGCCGCGGGTCGTTGGAGTTGATCAGCATCGCGCCGCCGGTCGTGTTGCGCCCGAACAAGGTACCTTGCGGCCCCTTGAGCACCTGGACCGAGCTGATATCGAGCAGGGTTGTGTTGAGGCCGTAAGCGCGCGCCCAGTAAACGCCGTCGACATAGGTGCCGACCGAGGGGTCGAGCGTCGCAAGCGTGTCGTTCTGAAACTGGCCGCGGAGCGCAACGGTGATGCCGGCGGGGCTGTTCGACCCCGAGCGGATATAAAGTCCCGGGGTGAAGTTCGCGATATCCTGGACACGGATAGCGCCCTGAGCTTCCAGGCTCTCGCCGGTAAAGGCGGTCACCGCAACGGGAACATCCTGCAGATTTTCATTCACCTTGCGCGCCTGGACAATGATGTCTTCGAGACCGATGGTTTCGTTCTCGGCTGGCGGCGGAGGGGCGGCTTGCGCGAATGCGGGTGCCGATGACAAGGCAATCGCCGTCAGCGAGACCGCGGTGAGCATCCGGAACGAATCGCGCTTCTGCTTGAAATTCATGGTCAACATCCTCCCCGCGAGGCTTCATACGTCCTCGCTACGTCAGTTATATAACTAGGTCTAACAAGATAGACAAGTGAATTGCGCTTTCCGTTGCGGAACGCGTGCGATTTCGCGCTTCAATCCGGCGCTTTGGGTAATAATCGTGCGAGGGCGGGCGCGTCGGCAAGGGCGCGCAGGACATCATTGAGATGGGTGCAGCCGAGCGTGCCGGCGAGCGTATCGAGAACTGCCTGCCTAAAATCCGCGACATTCTGGCCGACCATCCGCGCCGCTTTCATCGAGGCACCGGGGCATTCGCGGAACGGCAGGATCAGCGGCAGGGCCTGAAGCGAAAGCAGGGTTTCGCTCGCCTCGTCGATCTCCGCATAGACCCGATACTCGTGGATCGCGGTCCGCGTCCCTTGCGGATTGGGCCCGCTGTCCTGAAAGCCCGCGTCGACCTTTAGCACGCCTTCCGCGCGCCAGATGTCGATGCGACGCGCGCGCCTTGCCTGGGGGCGGGTGCCCTGTTCAGCCATGGTGTGCCAGCCGACCGGATCGTTCGGGTTGACGAGCGGACCGACCTCGGTCGATGATTGATGCGCATGGTCGACGCCGCCACCTTCCGTCAGCGAACTCGCGCCTTCGGTAAAGCCGGTGCAAATGTTGAGCATCCGTCCCTTGTTGCCAGCGGTCGATTGCGTGCCCTTGCTCCGCATCGCCGCCTGCCAGTCGTCGATCCAGCGCGACCATATCCAACCGGCGACGAGGCTGGCGCCCGCGAAATCGTCGAGGAGTTGAAAGGTCGGCGTACCGCGGATGTCGCCCAAGGTCGCGGCGAGCGCGTGGCGGCTGGCCCCGCCCGCGCGCACCCCGACCATGTCCTGAAGCCGCGGGTGATCGGGCGTCGCCGATATTTCGAGTATCTCGCGGATCGGTGACGTCCGGATGCGAAAGTCGCCGCGGGCGAGTTCCACTGCTTCGCCCGTGAAAGAGGTCAGTAGATCGCGAGCGCGCCCGGCCATGACCCATGCCTGGCCGAAGCCATCGGGCCAGTCGGAGTCGATCGAAGTCGTGCGCCGGATCGAGCCCGGACGACGCTCCGGCGCCGGGCCCGCCGACTGCCGTGCAAAGGGAAATTGCTGGGGAGCGTTCAAGACCTTGATCCTATTTGGGCGGCATACGGATGGCGCCATCGAGCCGCAGACTCTGACCGTTGAAATAGCCGTTGCGGACAAGCTCCAGCACCAGCGAACCGAACTCTTCGGGATGACCCAGACGCTTGGGGAACGGCACGGATGCCGACAGCCCCTCGAAAATCGCCGGGGCGCGATCCTTGACCGCGAGCATCGGCGGTGTTGCGAAGATGCCGGGCATGATCGAATTGACGCGGATGCCAAGGTCCATCAGATCGCGCGCCAGCGGCAGGACGAGCCCGTTGACCCCGGCCTTGAGCGAGCCGTAGCCGACCTGCCCAATCTGCGCATCCTGTGCCGCGGCCGAGGCCGTGAGGATGATCGCGCCGCGCTCGCCATCGTCGTTCAGCGGCTCGGCATTCGCCATGCCGAGCGCCGACAGCGATGCCAGCCGGTAGCTGGCGATCAGGATGCCCTGTGCGGAGAAGGCGTAGTCTTCGGTCGAGTAGCGGACATAGCCGCCCGTCGCCTTGTCGTAACGGACGGTCTTTCCGCCCTTCGATATTTGCGCGCAGTGGACGAGCACCCGCTCCTGGCCGTGTGCGGCGCGCGCGGCCTCGTACCCCGCGACGACACTGTCCTCGCTGATGATATCGACCTTGCAGAAAATCCCCCCGATCGCGTCGGCGACCGCCTTGCCGCCCTCTTCATTGACGTCGAAGATCGCGACTTTCAGTCCCGCGGCCGCGAGCGCTTCGGCACTGGCGCGGCCAAGGCCCGAGGCGCCACCAGTGACGACTGCAGCCAAATTCTTGTCGAGTTTCATGCCCTTGCTTCCTTGCTTTCAGATTATTGCAAAACTTCAAGATTGCCGCCATCGACGATCAGCACCTGACCGGTGATGAACCCGGCACGATCCGAACAGAGGAACGCCGCGGCGGCCGCCATATCCTCGGGCGTGCCCATTCGCTGGACGGGCCACGCGCTGACGCGCGCGGCGATATGGTCTTCGTAGGTCTGGCCTTGGGCCTCGGCGATCTTCGTAAACACCTCGCGGAATTGCGGCGTCGCGATCGCACCGGTGCCCAGCGTGTTAACGGTAATGCCGAAGGGACCGAGTTCGGCCGACAACGTCTTCGAGAGCGCCAGCGCGCCGACGCGGTAGGTGTTCTGCGCCGCGCGCGGGAGCTTGCGGTGCGGCGCCTTGACCGAATTGGTGCCGATGGTCAGGATGCGGCCCCAGCCCTGCTCGCGCATATGCGGAAACACCGCCTGCACGGCCCAGCGGAACGCCATGACATTGTTGTTGTTCGCGGCGAAAAAAGTCTCGTCGTCGACGTCGAGGAAAGCCCCTTTGGGGCCGGAGTCGACGTTGAAGATCAAAATGTCGGGTGCCCCGAACGCACCGGTCGATGCGCTGACCGCCGATGCTATCCCGTCCCTGGTCGTGCAATCAGCGGAGATGCCGGCGACCTGTCCGCCTGCCGCTCGCACCTCGGCAACCGCAGTATCGATCGTCGCCTGCGTCCGCGCGGCGATCACGGTCTTGCAGCCTTCGCGTGCGAACTCGTGCGCGCAACCGAGCCCGATACCCTTCGATCCCCCGAAGACGAGCGCAACCTTTCCGGCAATCCCGAGGTCCATCAGGGCGCCTTTCCCTGCTGGAGCTTGAGTCGTTCCTGCAAGATGCCGTTGCGACCCGACGACGCCGCGACCGTCGAGCCGCCGTCCATCTTGATCGTCGTGCCGGTGATATAGTCGGACTTTGCCGAGGCGAGGAACAGGCAGGCGTGCGCGATATCGGCCGGCGTACCCGCGCGGCCGACGGGCACGGTAGCACCATAAGCGGCGAGGCCCTTGTCGCCGAGCACGGCTTTGGCGCGGTCGCTGGCGACGAGGCCCGGATTGATCGCGTTGACCGTGATCCCCTCGCCCACGACGTCGCCGGCAGCGGCGCGAATGAAAGCGTCGAGCGCAGCCTTCGCCATGCCATAAGCGGTCATGTTGGGAACGACGTTGAAGGTGCCGTTGATCGAACCGATCGCAATGAATCGCCCGCCGTCCTTCGCGTCGGCGAGATGGGGCCGCGCGGCGTCGAGCAGCCACCAGGCGGCTTTCGCGATGCTCGCAAAGCCCGCTTCCAGACGCTCGTCGTCGACATGGCCAACCCCGCCATGCGGAATGTCGGCCGCGGCGTGGACGATGATGTCGACGGTGCCGAAGGCTTGCACCGTGGCTTCGACGAGCGCGCGGCAATTGGCGTGACGCGCGATGTCGGCGGCGAAGCATTCGGCGGCGCCGCCTGCCTTTTCGATCTCGGCCTTCACATCCTCGGCGTAGGATATGGTTCGCGCGCCGAGCATGACCTCCGCGCCTGCTGCCGCGAAGGCCTTGGCGATCCCGCGCCCGACGCCGCGCCCGCCGCCGGTGACGATGACCGACTTGCCGCTGAAATCTTCCATCACGACGCTCCTTCGAACAGGGACTGCAATCCCGGCGCGGATGGTTTCATCGAAGGCGTGCGCGGAAAGTCGGCAACGTAGCGGATGTGTACCGGCACCTGATACGCGATCAGCCGCTCCCTTAGCCACGTCTTGAGAACGTCGACCTCCGGTTCGGCGGCGCCGTCCTTGAGGATGATTGCCGCCGCGGGCACGGCGCCGAGCCGCGCGTCGGGTACGCCGACCACCGCGGCTTCGCGCACGGCGGGATGATCGTTGATCGCACGGACGACATCGTCCGGATGGATCTTGAACCCCCCACGGATGATCGCGTTGTCGGCGCGTCCCCGGATATAAAGAAAACGATCGGCGTCGAGCACCGCGCGATCGGTCGTGCGCAGCCATTGCATGTCGTTGTCAAGCTGGCGCCCCTTGAGCTCGAGCAAGCCCTCGGTCCCATGGGGCAAGACCGCGCCGCTTTCCGCATCGACGACGCGCGCCTCGATATCGCCGTGGACGCGGCCGACGGCGCCGCGCTTTTCCGCCCACAGCCGGCGAAAATCGTCGATGGTCCACCCGGCAATCGCACCGGCGAATTCGGTCGCTCCATAATTGCCGCAAATCGGGATGCCATATTTGGCGAGAAAGGCATCGACGAGATCGGGTGAAAGCGGCGCGGTGCCCGAGATGAGCGACTTGAGGCTCGACAGGTCCGCAGGGTCGACATCGGCGTCGAGCAGCATCCGCACCGCCGAAGGGACTGCGGGCGCGACCGCAGGACGGTTGCGCTTCACGGCAGAAACCCACGCCTCGACGGTAAATTTTTCCAGGAGCGCGATCTTCCGTCCCGCCGCGAGCGCCCCGATGCAGCCATAGATGCCGCCGATATGGGTGAGCGGATTGACGATCATCGTACAACCCGAGTTGAGCCTCGGCGGGTCGTCGAAGCTGCGGCCGCGCTCATATTTTGTGAAACCGCGAAAGCTCGCATCGAAGGAGTCGCGGCTCAAGGGGACGCGTTTCGGCGTTCCCGTGGTGCCGCTGGTGAGCATTTCGATCGCGACGCCGGGTGAAGTCTGCACTTCGGCGCGCCTGTCGCTCGGGACGACTCGCGCGCCGTCGAGGCGCGCGCCGATCTCGACGACGGCCGAGCCCGCGCGCTCAAGCGCCTCCGCGACGCCGGGCCGAGCGAGGTCGGTCGCGTCGGCGATGACGACGGGAAGCCCGAGCCCTTCGATGTCCGCGAACAGCTTTGCGTCGGGCAGGATGGGATTGAGGGTAACGAGGCAGCGGTCGGTCGAAAGCACCGCGACGATCGCGGCGACATGGCCGGGACGGTTGCGCAGCATCACGCCAACGCGCGTATCCGCGGGCAGTCCCATCGTTTCGAGCGCATTCTCGATCGCGCGGACAGTCTCGGCGATTTGTCGCCAGCTATAGTCGTGCCCCTCAAAATCGATCTCGGTCCGATCCGGATCGAGCGCCATGATCGCGCGCAGCTTTTCGGTCATCAACGCCATCAGAGCGCAAGGCCTCCGCTCGCCTCGATGATCTGACCGGTGACCCAGCGCGCATCGTCGCCGAGCAGCATCATGACCGCGCCCGCGATGTCGTCAGGCTCGCCAAGGCGTCCCATCGGCGTGTGTTTCGCAGTGGCCTCGTCCCAACCGGGCGTTTCGCGCAGCGCGGTGATGAAGTCGGTGGCGACTGCACCGGGCGCAATGCAGTTGCAGGTGATCTGGCGCTTGGCGACCGCGAGCGCGGTAGAGAAGGTCAGGCTCTGCACCGCGCGCTTGGTCATCGCATAGGCGGCGGCGAAGGGTTGGCCGACCTTGCCCGACATCGACCCGATATTGACGATCCGCCCGCCGTCGCGCAGCCGCGGCAGCGCGGCTTGCGTGACAAAATGCGGACCCTTCACATTGACGGCGAACAATTCGTCGTACAGCTCCTCGCCCGCCCCCTTGAGCGTACCGTCGCGCCCGCCGCGGCCGACGCCGGCATTGTTGATCAGAAAATCGAGATTTGGGGGGCCGCCGAACTGCGCATCGCACGCCCTGAACAGCGACTCGATCCCCGCGAGCGTCGAAACGTCGGCCTGCACCGCGAACGCCTTGCCGCCCGCCGCGACGATCTCCGCCGCGAGCGTCTCGGCCGCCTCCTTGCTGCCGGCGTAGTTGATCGCGACATGCGCGCCCGCGGCGCCGAGTCGCCGCACGACCGCGGCGCCGATGCCGCGCGAACCGCCGGTGACCAGCGCGGTCTTGCCTTCGAACATCCGCTTTCTCTCCATCTCCCTGTCGCGACATAATTGACCTAGTTATATAACTCGTGCAAGACCTATATCGAAATGCTGTTGGGAGAAGCACGGCCATGGCCGATCGGATCTTGAGCGAGCGCGACGGTTCGCTGCGCATCATCACGCTGAATCGCCCCGAGCGGCACAATGCGATGGACGACAGCATGTCGGCGCTGTTCCAGCAGCTCGTTGGCGAGGCGCTTGACGAGACCGCGTCGAACGCAATCCTGATCCGCGCAACCGGAAAAAGCTTCTGCTCAGGGCGCGACACCAATGTGCTGGGCCAGCGCGCGCGCGACGAAAGCGATTTCCATTTCGTCCGCCGCCACCAGGAAGGCCGCCTGCGGATGCAGGAATCGACCAAGCCGATCATCGCGGCGCTGAAGGGGGGCGCTATCGGCGGCGGGTGCGAACTCGCGCTCGCCGCCGATATTCGGATTAGCGACACGACGCTGAAGATGGCGTTGCCCGAGATCCTGTACGGGGTACTCCCCGATACCGGCGGGACGCAGATGATGACCGCGCTGATCGGCCCGTCGCGAACCAAATATATGGTGATGACCGGGCAGAAGATCGACGCTGCGACCGCGCTGGAATGGGGCGCGGTCGATTTCGTCGTCGAACCCGATGACCTCGACGCCCGGGCGCTGGCGGTCGCGCGCGATATCGCCGCCAAACCGCCGATCAACCTCGCGATGGCAAAGGAAATGATCAACCTGATGCACGGTGCGACGATCCGCACCGGCACGCGCGCCGAGCTTTATGCGCAAAGCTATCTGTTCAAGACCGACGATTATCACGAGGCCCGCGCCGCGATCCGCGAGAAGCGCGCGCCGCAGTATAAAGGCAAATAGATGGCCCTCCCCGCCCCGCCTCCGCTTGGCGCGAAAGCGCTGCCCGATGGGACCTATGCCGGACAGGTTGTCGCCGTGACCGGCGGCGGCACCGGGCTGGGCAAGGGCATGGCGGTCGAATTTGCCCGGCTGGGCGCCAAGATCGCGGTGCTGAGCCGCAAGCCCGAGCATCTCGAAGCCGGGCTCGCGGCGATCCGCGACGTCGGCGCCGAGGCGATCGCCGTCGCGTGCGACGTGCGCGATCCCGACGCTGTCGCGACGGCGTTCGACGCGATCGAGGCGAAGCTTGGACCGGTCGACGTGCTGATCAACAATGCAGCAGGAAATTTCCCCGCGCCGGCGGAAGAAATGACGCCGAACGGGTTTCGCACCGTCGTCGATATCGTCCTCAACGGCACCTATAACTGCAGCCGCGAATTTGCGATCCGGAGACTCGCGGCGGGGCTGCCCGGCGCAATCCTGAATATCGGGGCGACCTATAGCTGGGCGGGCGGACCGGGCACCTCGCATTCGGCGGCGGCGAAGGCGGGCGTCGCCAACCTGACGCAGAGCCTCGCGGTCGAATGGGCACCCGACGGCATCCGCGTCAATTGCATTGCGCCCGGGCGTTTCCCGCATGAAGATCTGCCCGACCATATGACGCGCCACCGCGTCGGCGAGCGCGGCGACAACACGATCCCGGGAATGCGCGTCGGCGAGGTGCGCGAACTCGGTTGGGCAGCGACCTTCCTCTGTTCGCCCTATGCGACCTATATCAGCGGGCACACGCTGGTCGTCGATGCCGCGAACTGGCTGCGGCGGTCCTTGGTGATGCCCGAATTCGTGCCGATCCGCGAGCAGTTCGGCAAACGCGCACGCGAAAGCGGCACGGCGGCGGCGGCAATCGCCAAAACGCGGGGAGACGTGGCATGAGCGAAGCGCTCGTCCTGCGGCACGATGCTGGCGGCATCTGCACATTGACGCTGAACCGGCCCGCCCAGCGCAACGCGATCAACCGCGAGCTGTTTCGCGAATTCCGCGCGCATATCCGCGATATCGAAGCCGATGGCAGCGAGATCGGCCTGATCGTCGTGACGGGCGCGGGGGGGCATTTCTGCGCCGGCCATGATCTGAAGCAGGCGCCGCACGCCGATGCGCTCGGCTGGCTGCGGCAGGAGATGCTGATCCTCGAACGTCTGACCAAGCTGCCGCAGCCGGTGATCGCGAAGGTGCGCGGCAGTTGCTACACCGGCGGGCTGGAATTCGCGCTCTCGGCCGATTTCATCGTGTGCGACGCTAGCGCGCGCTTCGCCGATACGCATGGCAAATGGGGGCTGGTTCCGGGCTGGGGCCTGTCGCAGCGCCTGCCGCGCCGCGTCGGTCAGGCGAAGGCGCTGGAGATGATGCTGACGTGTCAGCCCTATACTGGCGAGCAAGCCGCCGCGATGGGGCTCGCCAACTACTGCGTCGCCGATGACGAACTGGATGCCAAGGTGTCAGAGCTCGCCGCGCTGATCCTCGGCAACAGCCGCCACAGCAATGCCGAGAACAAGCGGCTGGTTTACGACACCGACGGCATGGCGCTCGGCGCGGGGCTGAACCACGAACTGATGCGCAATGCGGGCTTTGACCCCGCGATGCGCAAGAAGGGCGAGCCGATCGGCAACGCGAAAAAGGCCGATTGATGGACATCGGCTTTTCCGTCGAAGAGACGCGCTTTCGCGAGGAGTGCCGTGACTGGTTACACGCCAATGTGCCCGCAGAAAAACGCCCGCTCGACGCGGCCGACGCGATCGGTTTCGACAAAGCGTGGCAGCGGCGGCTGTTCGACGCCGGCTGGGCGGGGATAAACTGGCCTGCCGATTATGGCGGCCGCGGACTGTCGATCGTCCAGCAGGTGATCTGGCTGGAGGAATATGCAAAGGCGCACGCCCCATGGATCGGCGCCAATTTCGTCGGGATCAACCATGGCGGGCCGACGCTGATCCTGAACGCGAGCGAAGAGCAGAAGGCCTATCACCTGCCCCGCATCCTGAAGGGCGAAGCGATCTGGTGCCAGGGCTTTTCGGAGCCGGGCGCGGGCTCCGACCTCGCCGGCATCAAGACGCGCGGGCGAATCGAGGGCGACGAATTGGTCGTCAACGGGTCGAAGATCTGGACAAGCTTTGCGCATGTCGCCGACTGGCAGGAACTGGTGCTGCGGACCGAGGAAGGGTCGCAGCGGCACGCCGGGCTGAGCTGGGCGATCTGCGACATGCATGCGCCGGGGATCACAGTGCGGCCGATCAAGAAGATGTCGGGGCAGACCGAGTTTGCCGAGGTCTTTTACGACGATGTCCGCATTCCGCTTTCCAATGTCGTCGGCGGGCTCGGCAACGGGTGGAAGGTCGCGATGTCGACGCTGAGCTTCGAGCGTGGAACGGGCTTTATCGCCGAACAGGTCAAGGCGGGGCAGGAGATTGCCGAGCTGGTCACGACTGCGCGCGCGAACGGAATGATCAAGGACGACCGCATCGCCGACCAGTTGTCGCAGATGCGCGCCGAGGTCGCGGCGCTGCGCGCAATGACCTACCGCAATATTTCCGAAGTCGTGCGCACCGGGCAACCGGGGCCCGAAGCGTCGGTGATCCGGCTGTTCACCTCCGAGCTCGGTCAGCGGCTCGAGCGGATGGCCGTGCTGTTGATGGGCGAGGACATGATCGACTTTGCCTATGGCGACGACAATGCGGTGCAGGATTATCTCCGCGGTTTCGCCGCGACGATCGCGGGCGGCACGGCGCAGATCCAGCGCGACATCATCGGCGAGCGCTTGCTCGGCCTGCCCAAGTCGAGGTGACGCGATGGATCTGACTTTGGACGACGAGCAGGAAGCGCTGCGGACCGCGACCGCCGACTGGTGCCGGGCCCATATGCCGCTGGAGGAAGCGCGGTCGCGTCCCACCGGTCTTTGGGGCGATCTCGAAGCGATGGGCTGGACGGGCATGACCGCACCCGGAATGGACCTGGACCATGCGACCGAGGCAGTTGTCTTCTCCGAGCTCGGCCGCGTCCTCGCGCCGATCGGACTGATCTCGACCACAGTGGCTCGACGGTGGTTCGCCGATGGTTTTGACGGCAAGGTCGCGCTTGCGCTGCCTGCCGAAGAACCAAGCGATATGCGCGTGCTCGATCCGGACGGTTCGCATGCCGCGCTGATTTGGACAGCCAGCGGGTTGCGCCTGTTCGATATGCCGAACGACCGGACACACGCGCCCACGATCGACCTGTCGACCGACCAGAGCCGGCAGCAATGGACGACGTCGGTATCGACGGAGGACGCCGCCGCGCCGCTGCACCTGCAACTCCTGGCCGCAGCCTATGCCGTCGGCTGCGCCGACGCGGCGCGCGACATGGCGGCCGATTATGCCAGGCTTCGCCAGCAGTTCGAACGGCCGATCGGCTGGTTCCAGGCGCTCAAGCATATCTGTTCCGACATGGCGGTGCGCGCCGCGGTGGCGCGGTCGCAGCTCTATTATGCCGCCTGTTCGCTCGACGCGCGCGATACGGACGCCGCCTTTCATATCGCCGCCGCCAAGCGGCTCGGCGACCAGGCCGCGCTCGACAACGGCCGCGCCAATATCCAGGTCCATGGCGGCATCGGCATGACCGACGAGGCCTCGCCGCATCTCTGCCTGAAGCGCGCGCACCTGCTGCAGTTCATCGCCCCCGCCGACGCCGCCTTGTTGCTGGAGGGTGCCGCATGACCCAAGCTGTCGCCGCCCGGGGCGCAACCGCCCCCGATGCCGCCTCGGGGCTGCTGCCCGGCGGCCGCTAATCGGTCGCGGGCTCGGCGATTGGCGGGATAAGGGAAACGCAGGAGATGCTCGATTTCCGTGCCCGGCACGGCATCGTGCCCGAGACGGAAACCATCGCGATGGCCGACATCAACACGGCCTGCGGACGGATGGAGAAATCGGACGTCAAATATCGCTTCGTGATCGACATGGCAACGCTGTGACATGTCGGGCCTAGTCGTCGACGATGGCCTGAAACGTGTCTTCCAGCCAACGGCGCAGGCCGGGCTCGACCGGCCCCGCAAATTGCCGCAACGGCAACTGGTCGCGATAGGTGAAGAAGCCGAGCGAAACGACCATGAAGGCGGCCGCCTTGACCTCGCCGGTCTCGCCCCCGAACCATTCGGACAATGGCGCGAGCACATGATCGTGCAGCAGGCGCAGCGCGATGGCGCGCGCTTCGCTGTCGGGCGCCGCGCCGAACAGGATCGGCAGCGGCTGCACCCGCCCCTTCCCCTCGTCCGCGAAGCGCGCCATGATCGCGCGGCCGAACCCTTGCTTGGGCAAGTCCGTCATCATCCGCGCATCGAGCGCCGCATCGAGCGCCGCCTCGAACAGTTTCAGCTTGCCGCCGAAATAGCGGCTTACCAGCGACGGGTTCACCCCGGCGCGCGCGGTAATGTCGCGCACGCCGGCCTCGGCGAATCCTTTTTCCGCGAAAATTTGCTGCGCAGCATAGAGGATCGCCTGTCGCGTCCGGTCGGCGTCGCGTGCCTTTTCGTTGATTGCCGTTGCCATGCTGCCTCCCCGTTGACTCTTGATGTAAACATCCGTTTACTTGAGCGCAAGAGGAGAGGAACATGACCGAGTCGCAGACCCCGGCGCGTTCGCCGGTCTATGAGTTCGACTATATCGCCGACCCCGGCTTGCTGGCCGACGTCCATGATCGCTATTGGGAACTGAAGGAGACCGCGCCGCCGGTGTTCTGGACCAATGCGCATGGCGGGCACTGGATGTGCAACACCGCGTCATCGGTGTCTCAGGTAATCCGGCATCCGGAGATTTATTCGAGCCGCTATCTGTCGATCCCGCCCAATCCGAACCAGCCGACGATGATCCCCGAGATGCTCGACCCGCCCGAGCATCGCCCTTACCGGCAAATGCTGCGGCCCTTTTTTGAATCGAAGGCAATCGCGCCGCTCGAAGCGCGGGTGGTCGAATGGACCGACCAGCTGCTGGGCGAGATCGTCGAGACGGGCGAATGCGAGTTCGTATCGAGCATCGCGTCGCGCCTGCCGGTCGCGGTGTTTATGGAATTGTTCGGCTTTCCGATGGAGAAGTTCGACGAGTTCCGTCATCTGGTCGTCGGCTTTTTCAACGCGCGCGCGACGCCAGACGAGCGCAACGCGCTGGCGCAGACGATCCTCGGCCATCTCGCCGAGCTGATCCAGCAGCGCCTGGCCGAACCGCGCGACGACATGATCTCCAAGATCATCGTCGCCGAGGTGGATGGGCGCCGGCTGACGTTCGAGGAGCTGATGTCGATCGGCTTCCTGATGTTTCTCGCGGGGCTCGACACCGTGACCAATGCGATGAGTTTCGGGATGCGCCACCTCGCGCACGACGAGGCGCTGCGCCAGCGCGCGATCGACGATCCCGATGTGATCCCCGATCTCGTAGAGGAATTGCTGCGCCGATACGCCTTCGTCGCGACGCCGCGCTACATCGTCGCGGATACCGAGCTGGAGGGCGTAAAGCTCTTCGCTGGCGACTGTATCCTCGCCCCGCTACCGCTCGTCGGGTGGGATGAAGGGCTCAATCCCGATCCAAAAACCGTATCGGTCGAGCGGCAATTCTATCGCCATGCCGCGTTCGGATCGGGCATCCACACCTGCCTCGGCCTCCACCTCGCACGGATGGAGCTGATCGTCTTCTATCGCGCCTGGTTCTGCCGCATCGGCCATTTCCGGCAGATCGAAAGGGGCGACGAGACGTGCCGCGGCGGCAGCGTGATGGCGCTCGAACACCTGCATCTGGCGTGGAGTTAAAGAGATGGATCAAGCCCTGCATATGCTGATGGTGCCCGCGGGCGACATCGCGGCGCTGCGCAAATTTTACGTCGACGATCTCGGCTGGCACACGTGGGGACCCGACATGCCGGGGTCTTTGATGCTGCGCGCCGGGACCGTGGTGATCGTCTTCGTCCCGCGTGATTATCTGGCCGCCGAAAGCGGCATCGACCTGTCGGCGACGCCGCGCGCGGTCAACGCGATCTTTGTCGAGACGAAGGCCGACGTCGATGCGCAGTTTGCCGGGGCTATCGCCGCCGGCGCTACAATCACCAGCCCAATCCGCGATCGCGATGGCGGGCTGTATTCGGGCTATTTCGCCGACCCCGACGGCAATGGCTGGGAAATCGTCTGGAGCCCGGCGATGCGACCGGGCGCCGACGGCGGCCTGACGCTCGCCCTGCCCCAAACCGACTGACAGAAACGAGAGAGGATCCATTATGGCAAGCGCAGCACCCGCAGTTCACCTGCATTTGGGACATGAGCAACGCAGCAGCGGCAGCGGCGGGACACATCCGCATCTTCACCCCGTCACCCAGTCGGTGCAGGCGGACATCCCGCTTGCCGGGACGAAAGAGGTCGATGAAGCGGTCGCCAAGGCGGAAGCGGTGCGCGAGCAATGGCGCCGAACGCCGCCGGAGACGCGCCGCAACATCCTCAACCGCCTCGCCGACCTGCTCGAGGAAAACAAGGCGGACCTTGCGCGCGCGGCGGCGCTCGACGGCGGGACGACCTTGATGGTTGGCGAGCGCGGGGTCGAGACCGCGGTGGGCTGGACGCGCTATTATGCCGGCTGGTGCGACAAATTGTCGGGCGACCTGCTGAGCACTTTCGATACGCGCGGCGAGCTGTCCTACACGGTGCCCGAGCCGATCGGCATCGTCGGCATCATCATCACCTGGAACGGCCCGCTGATCTCGCTGGGCATGAAGGTGTGCGCCGCGCTCGCCGCGGGCAATTGCGTGATCTGCAAGCCCGCCGAAATCACCCCCTTCGCACCCGAGCTGTTCGCGCAATTGTGCGCAAGGGCGGGTGTGCCCGACGGCGTACTGTCGATTCTGCCCGGCACCGCCGAAGCGGGTGATGCGATCGTGCGGCACAAGAAGATCCGCAAGATCAGCTTCACCGGCGGGCCGATCACCGCGCGCAAGATCCTTGCGGCGTGCGCCGAAGAGATCAAGCCGTCGGTGATGGAACTCGGCGGCAAATCGGCGAGCCTCGTCTTCCCCGATTGCGATATTCAGGCGGCAGCCGAACGCGCCGTGTTCTGGACCGTTGGCTGCCTGTCGGGTCAGGGCTGCGCCCTCCCTACCCGCCAGCTTGTCCACGCCGACATCTACGACGATTTCGTAGCGCGGTTGAAGGCGATCATCGGCCAGTTCAAGGTCGGCGATCCCATGGACCCGACCGTCGCGGTCGGGCCCGTGATCAACAAGGCTGCGGTCGACCGCATCACCGGCATGTTCGACCGTGCCAAGGCCGACAATGCCGCGACCTTCCTGCTCGGCGGCGGACGCTGCGGCGGCGACCTGGCGAGCGGCAATTTCATCGAACCGACGCTGATCGTCGATGCCGATCCCGACCATGAAATCAGCCAGGTCGAAATCTTCGGGCCCGCCGTCGTCGTGATCAAGTTCCACGACGAGGACGAGGCGGTCGCGATCGCCAACAACAGCGAATATGGGCTCGCGGCCTATATCCAATCAAACGACCTGCAGCGCGTCCACCGCCTGTCCGAGCGACTGAACGCGGGCGGCGTCTATAATAATGGCGGGTTCCAGATCAATCCGCACACCCCCTTCGGCGGCGTCGGTATTTCGGGGTTCGGTAAGGAGGGCGGCAAGGCCGGGATCGACGAGTTCCTGCACTACAAGACCGTCACCATCGGCGTCGGCGCGCCGATCTTCCCGAAGCAGGAGGCATGAACGTGGCCGATTTCACCAACGACCAGTTCCGCCTCGACGGCAAGGTCGCGATCGTCACGGGCGCGGGCGGGCGCGGCAACAGCATCGGGCGGGCCTATGCAGTCGGCTTGGCCAATGCGGGCGCCAGCGTCGTCGTCGCCGACCTCAACAAGGAAGGCGCCGAGCGCGTGGCCGCCGAGATCAACGATGCGGGCGGCAAGGCGATCGCGGTGCAGGCCGACATCGCCGACGAAACATCAGTCGCGGCGATGATGGAGGCGACGCAGGCGGCGTTCGGCGGGCTCGATATTCTCGTCAACAATGCCGCGTTGATGGTCGAGGCGGTCGGGACCCCTGCTATCCAGACGAGCATCGCCGATTTCGAGAAGCTGATGCGCGTCAACCTGACCGGCGCGCTGATCTGTTCAAAGGCCGCGGTCCCGCTGTTCCAGGCGCGCGGAGGCGGCAAGATCGTCAATCAGCTTTCGGCAGGGGGATTCCCCGCGCAGACCACCTACGGGATCAGCAAGGTCGCGCTGCTCGGGCTGACGACGACGCTCGCCACCGAGCTGGGCCGGATGAACGTCAACGTCAACGCGATCGCGCCGGGGATGACGATGTCCGACGCTGGCAAGGCGCTGACTCCGGAAGAGAGCCCGTTCGTGCAAGCGGCGATGGCGCGCGTGGTCAAGCAGCCGCGCGGCGAGCCGCAGGACTTGGTCGGGGCGCTGTTGCTGCTTTGCTCGCCGGCGGGCGACTGGATTACGGGTCAGGCGCTGAACGTCGACGGCGGGTTCATCATGCGCAACTAAACGCTTCGCCGGAGTTCGTGCTTCAGCACCTTGCCCGATGCATTTCGCGGAAGCGCAGGCAGGATGGTAAGGCGCTCGGGGGTCTTCTGACGGGCAATCCCCGCGCCAGCGAAGTGGCTGCGTACATCGTCCAAGGTCAACGCCGCGCCCTCGGCGAGTACGACGCATGCGCGCACGACTTCGCCCATCCGCTCATCGGGCGCCGCGACCGCCGCAGCGTCGACAATCGCCGGGTGCGACAGAAGCACGGCCTCGACCTCCTTCGACGAGATATTCTCGCCCCCCCGGATAATGATATCCTTCTTGCGATCGGTGATGAGCAGATAGCCATCCTCGTCGAGGCGGCCGATGTCGCCCGTGCGGTACCAGCCCCCCGGAAGGAACGCGGTGTCGTTGAGCTTGGGGTCGAGATACCCGATGAACAATTCAGGTCCGCGCGTGCAGATTTCGCCATCCTGACCCGCCGGGACGTCAGCGCCATCGTCATTGACGAAGCGCATCTCCGATCCCGGGATAGCGCGGCCTTCGGTGTGGAGCTGCTTGTCGAGGGGGTCGTCGATGACGCCCGAGGTGACGGTCGGATGCTCGCTCGACCCATAACAATGATAGACCGCAAGGCCCTGCGCCCGACATCGTTCGATCAGCGATGGCGGCACCGGCGCGGCGCCAACGAGATATTGGCGCAGCGACGTCAGGTCGTTGCCATTGGCATCGGCGGCCGCGATCATGCCCGACAGGTGGAACGGCGTGCCCGACGACGTGGTCACGCGATGCCGGTCGACCAGTTCCGCCGCCAGCGCGGGGTCCCACTGATCCATCAGCACCAGCGGCGCTCCCTGGCACAGGTAGCGATACATCGACAGCGCGCCCGCGACATGGCCCGGCGGCCAGGGCGAGATCACGGCATCGTTCGCGTCGCCGCCGCGCATCGCCTGCATCGTCGCCAGTTCGGCGAGGAGGCCGCGCGCCGAATGCATCACGCCCTTCGGATCTGCGGTCGTACCCGACGTGTAGACGAGCAGCGCCAGCGCATCGGGGTCGACCGGCACCGGGCCGCCGATGGGGCCGTCAGCCTCAAGCGCGTCAAAATCGCGGCCCGTGGTGACATGGCGTTCGAGCGCAGGAAGGTCGCCGCAATCCTCTACCAGCCGATCATATTCGACATTGCGGAATCGGTCGGGGGTAAATAGCCATCTGGCGCCCGACTGGCGCAGGATGAAGCCAAGCTCTTTGGCACCATAAATGGTGACGACCGGCAGCATCACGGCTCCCGACTGCGCCGCCGCCACTGCCACTACGAGCCACTCGCGCCAGTTGGGAATCATACACGCGACGATATCGCCGGAGCCGACGCCCGCTGCCGTCATTCGCGTGCCCATCCGTCGACCCGCTGCGACCACCTCGCCCAATGTCGTGGTGCAGGGTCGCAGATCGGAGGCGACGGTGAGCGGCGCATCGGGCGCCCGCGCCGCCGCAGCGGTCATCGCCTCGATAAAGCTCATCCGTGGAGCGAGTCGACGATCCGCTCGCCCTCGCCGCGTACGGCCCAGGTTTCGTTGGCGTTGCGCAGGTGAAGACGCCAATGCGCGACCGCTTCCTCGACCTCGCCCTTTTCGATCAGGCCGATCAGCTTGTCGTATGATTTGAAACCGGCGCGGATGCTCTTCATGCGTTCCTCGGTCGAACGCGGGTGGCGGCGCTGATAGTCGTTCTGGTGGGTGCGCGCGAGATTGAGCAGCATGCGATTCATGAAGCTGAGCGTCTTGTTTCCGGTCGCCTCGACGAGCACCTGGTGGAAATAGGCGATATTATCGATGAACTCGTCATATTGTTCGTTCGCGAGCATATCGCCCAATTCCTTGAGCACCGTCTTGAGCTTCGGCATGCCTGGCGTCTCGCCCTTTGCCGTCGCCAGCCATCGAACGACCGTCGGCTCGATCGCAAGGCGCGCAGCGTAAAGGTCGGCGATCGTCGTACCCTGCGATTCGAGCACATAGCCGGCGTAGCGCGAGACGAGTTCGGTCGAGGGGCGATGGACGCGCGCGCCGCTGCGCGATCCGCGCACGACACTGATCAGGCTTTCGGCTTCGAGGATACGGAAGGCTTCGCGCAGCGTCGGGCGCGAGACGCCGAGCGTCGTCATCAGCACGCCTTCGGGCGGGAGCGAATCGCCTTCGGTCAGTTCGCCGCGGATGATTTGCGCGCGGATCTGGTCCGCTACCAATTCCGACGTCTTGGGAACCCGAATTCGCACGTTGTCCCTATCGCTCTGCAATGCATCTGCCCCTTTGCCAAAACCCGTCAGACCGGGGTTTTTCCTTGCTGCGTCATTATGGTGCCCCGCGCAATTTCGCAATGCCGGGCGCCGATCCGTCGCTCAAGCGCCAAAAGCCAGTCCTTCGTTCAACGTCCACCGGCGGTCGCGCCCGCGTACCCAGCCCGACGACGCCCAGGTGCCGCCATCGACGGGCAGCAATATGCCGGTGACATAGGTCGACATCGCGCTCGCCAGAAAAACCGCCGCATCGCCGCATTCCGTATCGACGCCCTCGCGGCCCAACGGAATCAGCCGGTTCATCGCATCGATATCGTCGTCGCTGCGCCGCTTCCACGTCGCCGGATCGACGGGCCCGGCGCGATTGCCCTGATTGCCCGGGGTGATCGTGTGGTCGGGTGCGATGCAGTTGACGCGAATGCCGTGTCCCGACAATTCGACCGCCATCGATTTGGTGAAGCTGAGCATCCCGGCCTTGCACGCCGCATAGACCGCGAAGTTGGGCGCCGCGCGGCTCGCCTCGATACTCGCGACATTGATGATCGCGCCGCCACGCCCGCCGTCGACCATGTGTTTCGCGGCGGCTTGTGTCGCGATCAGCATCGACATCAGATTGATGTCGATATGCTTGCGCATGCTGCGCTCGCTCTGCTCGAGGAACGGGCGCGCCGATACGCCGCCGGCATTGTTGACCAGAATATCGAGCCGCCCGAACTCCGCAGCGGCGGCATCGACCGCGGCGCGCAACGCGCCGCTGTCCATGACGTCGCCGACAATCGGCAGCGCCTGCCGGCCCTGTTCGCGCACCCGCGCGGCGGCTTCCTCGGCGCGCTCCGGGAAAATCTCGAAAATCGAAACGTCCGCGCCCGCCTCGGCAAGCCGCAGCGCGATGGCGCGCCCGATGCCGCCGCCGCCGCCGGTGACGAACGCGACCTGCCCGTCGAGGCGCGCGCGATCAGTCATCCAGGTCGATCCCCATCACCGCGCCCGTGACATAAGCGGCATAATCGCTGACCAGATAAGCCGCGAGATTGCCGAGCGTGTCGCCCGCGTCGCGGGTCAGGACGCTGTTCACGCGAATGCCGTCGCGCGCCCATTCGACCCCGAGCGTCTTGGTCAGGTTCCCGAGCGCGCCAACGGCCGCCGCCTGATCGGCGCCGAGCGCCTGTTCGGGGGCGCCGACGAAAAGTATCGCGCCGCCCGTACCGCGCGCGCGGCATTGCCCGGCAAAATCTTTCGCGCCGAGGAAGCGGCGGTCGAGCCCGGCGTCGAGACTGGCGCGCCATTCGGCATGCGTCAGTTCGTGCGCAAGCTTGATCGGAGGCGGCGGTGCAATGTGAACCCAGATGTCGCAGTCACCCACATCGACGAGCGAAGCGCCTTGCGCAGCCAATGCCGACGCGATTGCCGGACACTCGCCCTCGATGCGCGCGCGCTTGCCGTTCAGCCAGCCGCTCATTGCCACCCCCAAGGCCCGTCGGCGCGTTCGCGCGGCGGGACGAAATCGGGCATGATCAGCGAGCGGCGCAGGCTTTCGCCACCATCCTGCACGATCACCTGCCCGGTCATGTCGCCGAACAGCGGGGTGCAGGTCATCGCCGACAGCCACCCGAATTCCCAGATATCGCCGGTGCGACCGGCGGGGATCATGTTCTGGAGTGGTGCGATGCCTCCCTCTCGGCGCCCTGCGGTCGACGTGTCGTGGGGGAAAAAACCCGCGGCGATCGCGTTGACACGGATGCCATGGGGCGCCCAGTCGGCGGCGAGTTTCTTGGTCATCGTCGCCTGCGCGGTCTTCGCTGCCGCGCTGTGCGCGTCGCCGGGAAAACCGGTCCAGATATATTGCGCGCTGTTGTTGACGATCGCCCCGCCCTCGCCGCGGGCGATCCGGCGCCGCGCAAATTCGGCCGAGCAGAGGAAGGTGCCGTCGATCGCGATCCGCGTGACCGCATTCCATGCGTTGGGCGAAATATCCTCGGCAAGGATCGGGAAATTGGCGCCGGCATTATTGGCGAGCAGCCCGATCGGGCCCAATTCGCGCTCGGTCTCGTCAAAGGCGACAGCGATCGCCTCGGGCTGGCGGACATCGCAGCTCATTGCGTGGGCCCGAACGCCCAGCGCCGCGATCTGCGCCGCGCCTTCCTCGGCGCGTTCCATGCTGCGCCCCATGACAGCGACCTGCGCGCCGCCCTGTGCAAAGGCCTTCGCCATGGCGAGCCCCATCCCCGATCCGCCGCCGGTGACGAGCACGGTCTGCCCGGCAAATATGTCCGCCGGATAAGGCGGCTGGTCGAACGGTGGCGGTGTCGCCACGATATGATGCTGCGGTACCGGCAATGTCTCTCTCCCGGCGCCGAGGGTTGCGCGCTCCCCCGCCACGTGTCAAGACATACATAACTAGGTTATATAGGAGAGGGTCGGATGGAGATCGTCGCGGAAGGCCTTGCCTTTCCCGAGGGCCCGGTCGTCATGACCGACGGGTCGGTGATCGTCGTCGAACTGGCGGGCGGACGCATAACCCGCTGCTGGGACGGCCGAACCGAAGCCGTCTGCGAGATCGGCGGCGGACCGAACGGCGCGGCGATTGGACCCGACGGTGCTCTCTATGTCTGCAACAATGGCGGGCTCGACCCGGTCAAATTCCAGAATGCGCGCGGACCCGGGCACGAAGGGCGGGTGGAGCGCGTCAATCTGTCGACCGGCAAGTTCGAACGCCTCTACGACAGCTGCGACGGCATCGCACTGGAGGCGCCGAACGACATCGTCTTCGACGCCGACGGGCGGATATGGTTCACCGACCTCGGCAAGACTCGCGACGGGATCCGCTCTGCAAGCGGGTTGTTCAGCGCGCTGCCCGACGGATCGTCGATCGCCGCGATCAACCGGCACGCGGTGTCGTATAACGGCGTCGGCCTCTCGCCCGACGGCAGGCACGTTTATGTCGCCGATACGCACCAGGCTCGGCTATGGCGTTATGATCGCAAGGTCGAAGCGCAGCGCCCGACGTGGATTGCAACCGCGCCGGGGCCGGTCGGGTTCGACAGCCTGGCAGTCACCTCGGCGGGCAATGTCTGCGTGGCGACGCTGTTTGCGGGCGGGATTTCGACGATCACGCCCGGCGGCGAGGTTTCGAAATTCGCCATCGAGGGCGAACCCTATGTCACCAATATCGCCTTTGGCGGCGAGGATATGCGCGATGCCTATATCACCCTGTCGAAATCGGGACGACTGGCAAAGATGCGTTGGGGCGAGCCCGGGCTGAAGTTGAACCACAATGGCTGATCTTGGCGCCGACCGCGACGCGATCCGCGACCTCCTCGCACGCTATACCTATAACGGCGACCGCGGGCGCGTGGCCGAACTGGCGGCGTGCTTCGCCGACGACGGCGTGCTGGACTATCCGGGTGCGAGCCCGACGGGCCCCGAAGCGATCGCTACCTCGCTCGGGTCCGGAACGCGCGATCCGCGGCTGACGTTCGTTCGCCACCATATCACCAATCCGCTGATCGCGATCGACGGCGATCAGGCGACGGCGCGCAGCTATTTCGCGGTGCACAGCAACTTCGGGCCCGACCACAGCGGCACCTATGACGACCGGCTGGTTCGCACCGAGGGCGGCTGGCGCTTCGCTTACAGGAGGGTCCGGGTCGACTGGCAGGCCGAGACATCGCTGTTCCGGGCGATGACGACGCGCTGAATTGATATTGACACTTTGGTGTCATTTCGACATTAAAGTGTCATGACCGCACAGCGCTTTGCCGATTTCGAACGATTCGCCGACGAGGTCGCGCGATTGCGCGGCCGGATGCGCGCGCTGTACGCGGATACCCGCGCCGAAAGCGGACTTGCCGAAATGGAACTCACCGTGCTCACCGCGGTGGTCAACGCCGCCGACGCGCCCACGGTAGCGCAGATCGGCCGCAGCCTCGGCCACCCGCGGCAGGTCGTGCAGCGCGCCGCCAACCGGCTCGCCGAACTGGGCCTCGTCGTTTTCGCCGAAAACCCCGTTCACAAGCGCGCCTCGCTGATCGTCGCGACCGATGTCGGCCGCACGCTCAAGGCGGTCGACCATCAGCGTGCGCAGGCCGTCACCAACGCATTGCTGGCGCGGATCGACAGCGCGACCTTCGCGGCGGCGGCGAGCCAGCTGCACGCGATCCGCGTCGGCATCGAAGCCTATTTGCGGGAGCGCGACGAATGAAGGACGATATCGCGGCGCTCGCCGATCCCGAACGGCTGACGCCGTGGCTCGACGCGCATATTCCGTCACTCGGCACCGGTCCGTTGACGGCAAAGAAAATCCACGGCGGCACGTCGAACGTCATCCTGTCGCTGAACCGCGGCGGCGATACGCTGATCCTCCGCCGCCCGCCCGCGGTGCCGCCGCCGGGCAGCGAGAAGAGCGTGATGCGCGAGGCGCGGGTACTCACCGCGCTCGGCGGAACCGATGTCCCGCATCCCTATTGCCATGGCAGCTGCGCCGATGCCGGCGTGATCGGCGCGCCCTTCTATGTCATGGATCTCGTCGAGGGCTGGCCCGCCGACCTCTCCAACGAGAAAATCCACGACCGCCCGCCCTTCGACAAACCGCCGCACGCGCGCGAGGTGCCGTACGCGATGGTCGACGGACTGATTGCGCTCGCCAATGTCGATTACAAGGCGGTAGGCCTTGAGGACTTCGGGCGCCCCGACAATTTTCTCGAGCGGCAGGTCGATCGGTGGGAGGGGCAGATCAGGAGCTACAAACAGCTCTACGACCATGAATGGCGCGAACTGCCGGGCTATGCGCTCGCCCGAGACTGGCTGCGCGCCAATGTTCCGGACGACTTCCGGCCGGGGATCATTCACGGCGACGTCGGCACGCCCAACGCCCTGTTCGCCTTCGATCCGCCGTGCCGCCTGACGGCATTGATCGACTGGGAGCTGTCGACGATCGCCGATCCGCTGCTCGACCTCGCCTGGTTCTGCAACGGCATTCGCGACGATCGTTTCCCCGGCCATGTGCCCGAAAAGGCGCTCTACAATGTCGGCGACTGGCCGACGCGGCAGGAATTGATGGCGCATTATGCCGGGGGCACCGGGCGCAGTATGGCCAGCTTCGATTATTATCTCGTGCTCGCGATGTTCAAGGGCGGCTGCATCCTCGAATATAAGGTCGCGCAGGCGGCCAAGGGCATTTTGAGCGCCGAAACCGGCCGCTTCTTCGACCGGCTGGTGCGCGGCAATTTCGCCGAAGCCGAAAAACTCATCCGCCTGATCGGCTAACCGGGGACAGTCCATGATCGATTTCCGTATCGAACCCGAATTGCAGGCGAAGCTCGACTGGATGGCACGCTTTGTCCGCGAAGAATGCGAGCCGATGGATATCCTATTTCCCGGCCATGGGGCGCCCTATGACGTCGCGAACAAGGAATCGCGCGCCTATATGGCGCCGCTGCAGGAGCAGGTGAAAGCGCAGGGTCTGTGGGCTTGCCATCTTGGCGCCGACTTGGGCGGGCCGGGCCATGGCCAGTTGACGCTCGCGTTGATGAACGAAATCCTCGGGCGCAGCTATTGGGCGCCGACGATATTCGGCACCGCCGCGCCCGACACCGGAAACAGCGAAATCCTGGCCATGTTCGGCACCGACGAGCAGAAGGCCCGTTTCCTGGAGCCTTTGATGGCGGGCACGATCGTCTCGACCTTTTCGATGACCGAGCCGCAAGCTGGCGCCGATCCCAAGGAATTCACCTGTCGTGCGTATCAGGACGGCGAAGAATGGGTGATCGAGGGCGAGAAATGGTTCTCCTCGAACGCGCGCTACGCCGCCTTCCTGATCGTCATGGTGGTGACCAATCCCGAAAACCCGCCGCATAGCCGGATGTCGATGCTGATCGTGCCGACCGACACGCCGGGGATCGAATTCCTTCGCCATTCGCAAACGATGGGCGACAGCAAGGGCGCGGACGACGGAACCCACGCCTATATCCGCTACAACAAAGTCCGCGTTCCGCTCGACGCAATGCTCGGCGGGCCCGGCGAAGGGTTCAAGGTCGCGCAGGCGCGGCTCGGCGGCGGGCGCGTCCACCATGCGATGCGCACCGTTGGCAAATGCCAGCGAGCGATCGACATGATGCTCGAACGCGCAGTGTCGCGGCGGACGCAGGGTAGGCAATTGAGCGAACACCAGTTCGTGCAGGGGGCGATCGCCGATTCGATCATCGAGCTCGAGCAGTTCCGCCTGCTCGTGCTCAAGACCGCATGGATCATCGACAATGAACCGCATGGCGCGGCGCGCACCCATATCGCGATGTGCAAGGTGCAGATGGCGAAGGTCTATCACGACATCGTCCAGCGCGCGATCCAGCTGCACGGCAGCCTGGGGGTGACGCTCGAAACGCCGCTCGCCGACATGTGGATGGGGCTGCCCAGCCTGGCGCTCGCCGACGGTCCGACCGAAGTGCACAAGGCGCAAGTCGCGAAGGCGTATCTGAAGAATGCCAGGCCCGCGGCGGGGTTGTTCCCGAGCGAGCATATCCCGACGCGGCTCGCCGCGCTGAAGCAAAGGAGCGCGGTATGACCCCCGATCCGCTGTTCGATTTCACGGGGAAAATCATCCTCGTCACTGGCGGTTCGCGCGGGCTCGGCTATCAGATGGTCAAGGCCTTTGCGGAGCGCGGCGCCGATATCATCGTCGCGAGCCGCAAGCTCGACAATTGCGAGGCGGTCGCCGCCGAGTGCCGTGCGCTCGGGCGCCGCGCGCTGCCCTTTGCCGCGCATGTCGGCAAATGGGCCGAGTGCGACGCCCTGATCGACGCCGCCTACGCCGAGTTCGGCCGCGTCGATGTGCTGGTGAACAACGCCGGCATGTCGCCGCCAATGCCGAGCCACGACATGCCCGAAAGCCTGTTCGACAGCGTGATGAACCTGAATTTCAAGGGCCCCTTCCGCCTCGCCAGCCAGATCGGCAAGCGCATGGCCGACGGCGATGGCGGGGCGATCATCAACATCAGCTCGACGGGCGCGCTGATGGCGTTGCCCGGCGTAGTCCCTTATGGCGCGGCGAAGGCGGCGCTTAACGCGATGACGGTGTCGCTGAGCCGCGAATATGGCCCGAAAGTGCGCGTGAACACCATTTCGGCAGGGCCGTTCCTGACCGATATCGCCGACGCCTGGGACGCGAAGAAGCGCGAGAAGCAGCCTGTCGCGCTGGGCCGTCCGGGCAATCCGCCCGAGATCGTCACTGCCGCGCTGATGCTCGCGAGTCCGGCTTCATCCTACACCACGGGCGCGCTGCTGCGCGTCGACGGTGGGCAGCGTTAGGGCTGCGCGCGGTCGCGCCAGCTGTGCTGCGGGCGATAGCCGATCAGCTCAGCGGCGGCCATCAGCGCCGGAAGCCCGCAAGCCGCTGATCGAGGATCGCTTCGGCTTCGGCGATTATGCGGTCGATCAGCTCCTGACAGGTCGGGATATCATGGATCAGTCCCTGGACCATGCCCGCCCAGAAGACACCCTTGCTGAGATCGCCGGTCCGCAACAACTCGCGTCCCGCTGTGCCGGCGACAAGTTCCTGGACATCGCCGAATTTCGCACCGGGCTGCGACAGGCGGCGAACGACCTCTTCGCTGACTTCGCTTTTGCCGACGCGCGCGGTATTCTTGAAATTGCGGAAGATCAGGAAGCTGCCGCGCTCGTCGTTGTCGAGATAGGCCTGCTTCACATTGTCATGCAGGGGCGCTTCTTTGGTCGCGCAGAAGCGCGTGCCCATGTTGATGCCCTCGGCGCCGAGACTGAGCGCGGCGATCAAACCGCGGCCGTCGCCGAAACCGCCCGATGCAAGCATCGGGATCTTCACCTTGTCGGCCGCCGCCGGAATCAGGATCAGGCCGGGGACATCGTCTTCTCCCGGATGCCCGGCGCATTCAAAGCCGTCGATCGAGATGATGTCGCAGCCCCCCTTCTCGGCCGACAGCGCGTGGCGCACCGCGGTGCATTTGTGGAGAATGGTGACTCCGTGCGGCTTTACCCGTGCCCAGATCTCGCGGACCGCCGGGGTGCCCGCCGTCTCCATGATCTTGACGCCGCTCTCGACCACCGCATCGGCATAAGCGTTGTAGTCGGGCGAGTTAATCGTCGGAAAGACCGTCAGGTTGACGCCGAACGGCTTGTCGGTAAGCGATCGGCAACGCTCGATCTCGTCGCGCAGCGCTTGGGGACTCGGTTGGGTCAGCGCGGTGATGATGCCGAGCCCGCCAGCGTTCGAAACCGCGCTCGCCATCTCGGCGGTCCCGACCGCCTGCATCCCGCCCTGGACAATCGGATGTTCGATCCCCAGCATTTCGGTGATCCGCGTCTTGAAGCCCATCAGCCTACCCCTTCCCATACCTATCTAACCTAGTTATACTTCTTATATTCGCGTGACAAGAGGTGTCCCATGCCGATCCTGCCGACAGCCATTCGCCGCGCCGTCATGGCGGACGAACTGGGACCGCCCGATGCCTATCGGCTTGTCGATCATGACCCGGGGCCGCCCTCTCCGACGCAAGTCCGCATTTCCGTGAAAGCATCGGGGATCAGCTTCGTCGATGTGCTGACCGCCGCCGGTGGTTATCAGGTGAAGCCGCCGGTCCCATATATCCCCGGCAGCGAATGCGCTGGGGTTGTCGACGCGACCGGCGACGAGGTGCGCGATTTCGCGGTGGGCGACAGGGTTGTCGCGAGCGGCTGGGGCGGCATGTTCGCCAGCGCTGTAAACCTGCCCGCTCGCACAGTACGCCGGATGCCGCAGGCACTGTCGTTCGAGGAGGCTGCCGTGTTCCCGGTGAGCTACGCGACGGCTTGGCACGCACTGGTCGACCGCGGGCGGCTCCAGGCGGGCGAGACGCTCCTCGTCCTCGGCGCGGGGGGCGCAACCGGCTATGCCGCGGTGCAGATCGGCAAATATCTGGGCGCACGCGTGATCGGATCGGCGTCGAGCGAACACAAGCGCGCACTCGCGGCCGCGGGCGGCGCCGACGTGGTGATCGATGCGCGCGGCGGCGACTGGCGCGATCAGGTCAAGGCGGCGAACGGCGGCCAGGGCGTCGATGTCGTCTTCGATCCGGTCGGCGGCGAGGCGACCGACCCGGCGTTTCGGTCGCTGGCGTGGAACGGGCGGCATCTGGTGATCGGATTCCCAGCTGGGATCGCGTCGCTGCGCACCAACCTGCCATTGCTCAAAGGCGCGAGCCTGATCGGAGTCGACATTCGCCAGTTCGGAATCTTCGAGCCCGAAAAAAGCGCCGCCAATCGCGATACGGTGTTCGGGCTGGCAGCGGAAGGCAAGCTGAGGCCTGCTATTGCGCGAAGCTATGCGCTCGCGGACTTTCAGGCGGCGATGGCGGATGCGGCGGCGGGAAAAAGTGCGGGACGGATCGTGCTGACGATGGATTAGCCCCAGCCGTGGGTCAGGCGGGAAAGGCGTCCGCGCCAGTCGGGCACCGCAGGCAGCGCGTCGAAATCCCTCGTCAAGCGCGCGACCAGATCGGCGACCGGCTCGATTGAGTCGATCAGCCCTGCGCTTTGCCCGGCGCTCCAGATGTCGCGCCACGGCATGACGCCCTCGGGCATCGGCGAACGCACGGCGGGCAGCGCCTTGGCGTCGAGACCGACCGCTTCGATCGACTGCCGCATCCAGTGCGCCGGGACGCCATTCATCGCTGCCGATGCGACGATATCGTCGGCGCCCACTGTCGGGATCATCGCGCGATGCCCCTCGACGACGCCGCTTTCGGGCGTTGCGATGAAGCGGGTACCCATGCAGGCGATGTCGCCGCCGAGCGCGAGCGACGCCGCAATGCCATGCGCGTCGGCGATGCCGCCCGCGACGATCAGCAGCCCGTCGAAGATCCGTCGCACCGCGGGGACAAACGCCATCGGCGTCAGAAAGCCGGTATGCCCGCCTGCCCCGGCGCAAGTCAGCATCAGCCCGTCGGCCCCCGCGGCGATCGCCTTTTCAGCATGCTTCATCGTCGTCACGTCATGGACGACACGCCCGCCCCAACCGTGCACGCGCGCGACAAGCGCCGAGGGATCGCCCAGGCTCGATAGCACGAGGGGCACGCGGTAGCGTTCGAGCAGATCGAGCCGGTCAGCGGCCTGCGGATCGGTGCCCCAGCGGGCGGGCATGTTCACGATCGGCGGCGCACCGCCGATGGCGGCCAGCGACTTAAGATATGCCTCGAACTCGGCAAAGGACGTGACTGTACCGCCCTGCCAACCACCGGTCACCCCGGCACGGCAACAGGCCACCGCGAGCGGTACCGACGAAGCGAAGCTCATCGGGGCGCACATCAGCGGCAGCGCAAGATTGGACAGCATCGCAGTCAAGCGGTCGCCTTCAACGCGTCGAGCATGCGCATAAAGTGCTGCGGATTCCACACATCCTGATCTTCGCCCCAGCCGATCCCGCCGTCAATGTCCCAGCGCATCAGCTGGTTCACCCCATATCCCGCTTCGCTCATCGTGCTGACGACGAAACCCTCGCTGACCATTTCGCGGCCCAGCTCGTCGACGAGCTCGACCTGCATGTGCGTGCTCCAGCCGGTTTTGGGGCTGCGGAAGGTGCGCATCCGCGATCGGGCGGGATCGAGGCTGCCGAAGGTGCCGTCGCGGCGGATCCAGCCGGCGTTCATCGGCGCCCAGCCGTCGGCGCCGCCATCCTGTACGCGCACGAAGCCGAGGAAGCCGGTGCCGTCGCGGCGATGGCCGAAGATATATTGGATGCGCCCGCGCCCGCGTTCGCGCTCGATCTCGCGCCAGCGCGCGCCGCCGGGGTGCTTCACCCGCTCCATGTCGCTGGCATAGACTTTGGGGCTCGCGGCATAAGGCCCGCCGCGAGGACCCCAGGTGCGATCGCGCACGCCGATCCCGTCGATGCGGATACGCTCGCCGCGCAAGGTCAGCCAGCCTTCGACATGGCCCAGCTGGTCGTAATGCGGCGTTGTCATGAACGGGGGCTTGCCGGGCGGGAAGCGATGCGGTTCATGGAGTCCGGTGTGCGTGAAATCGAGGGCGAAGCCACGCGCGGGATCGTCGTACTGCAGATGATATTTCATGCCCGGCTCGAGCATCTTCAGCGAATAGCCCCCGCCCGCCTTGTCGCCGGGGAAGACGATATCGGTGAGGTCGGGCGCGTCGGGCATCGGTGCTTCCTCGACCTTGCGGTAATAGGCCATGCGCGCCGGATCATACCCCTCGTCGTCCCACGCGAAGATACGCCAGGTGACGCTCTTGCGGTTGGGATAATAGGGCGCGTGGATCCAGCAGCCGATCTTGCGTTCGGGGCTGCTGAACGACCACCAGTTGGTTTCGGTCTCGTAAGGATCGTCGGACAGCTGGTGGTAGCGGTCGTCCTCGGGCTTGAAGGCGAGATCGTCGGTCATGCAAGAAACTCCAGTTCGTCGAGAGCGGCGGTGAAGAGCGCGGCGACGCGGCCGACGTCGGCGATCTTCGCGGCATCGGCGATGACACCCATGTCGAGATTGTCGCCGCTGCGCCGCGACGTGATGTTGAGAAAGCGGCCCGAGCCGATGATCGGGACGGGGTAATTATGAAGTTGGCGAAAGCCGGCATAGCTGCGTGCTTCCGCGGGGCCGGGGACGTTCGACAGCGTCAGATTGCCGGGGAGCAGCCGCTTGCCGCCCGCCATGTGCTCGGCGAAGGCGACGCGGCGATCGCGCGCGCCAAAAGGCTTTTCGGCGGCGTCAAGAAGCGCCTCGTCATGGCCGGTGCGCTGCATTTCGGATGCCATCGACGCCTGGATCGCGCGAAGCCGCTCGACCGGATCGGGGAGATGCGTCGCGAGGTGCGGATGCAGGGCGACAATGCGGTTGCCGAACATCCCGTGCGTGTCGCGGCGGTACGAACGCGCCGAATTGATCACCAGCGGGGTTGCGGGGAGATCGTCGATCTCGATCAGATAATTGCGCAGCGCGGTGCTGGCGAGCGTCAGGAAAATGTCGTTGACGGTCGCGTCAAGTCTGGCGCCTGCCGCTTTCACCCGCGCGAGCGGCATGCTGATCGTCGCATAGCGGCGCCGGTCCGACGTTGGCCCCGACATTTTGAGCTCCGGCGTCGGTTCGCGATCGTCCTTGAACGCTTCGAGCGCGGCGAGCGCATCCTTGCGGCGCGCGGCTTGCGCGGCGCGCAAATCGGCCTCGGCCGCAAAGCGTGCTTCGGCACGCTGGCACCATTTTTCGGGCTCGGGCAGTCGCGCATCGGCGAAGCGCGCGGTTGCTGGCGGCGCCGCGTCGCTGAGCAGGCCGAGGATGGCCTGAAACCCGATCCCATCGGCGACGCTGTGATGAACCTTGAGATAGATTGCGCTGCCGCCCGCCGTAAGTTGTTCGAAGACATGCGCCGCGAAGGGCGGCCCCGACAGGTCGAGCCGCCGCATATTGAGCGACGCGACCGCGTCGTATAGCTCGGCCTCGTTCCAGGCGCCGTCGTGCGGTTCGGCGGCAACGAGCGTTTCGAGATCGGCGCGCGCGATGTCGGCCCAGACGTCGCTGTCATAGCCGTCGGGCGCTTCGTGCAGGCGCACGAGCAGCGGCGTCGCCGGGAGCCGATCGGCAAGCTGGCGGCGGAGCACAGCGGCCAGCCCTTCCTGCGCGTCAAGCGGCACGTCGAGGATGATCAGCGCGCCGACGTGCATCGGCGAGGCGTCGGTCTCCGACAGGATCATGAAATGATCGTCGGGGCGCAGCCTCCGCACCCCCGGTGCCAATTGCAGGCTGTCCGGCGCGTTCACCGCTTACCAGCTTGCCAGATCGGCCGCCCGCGCGCGATGCTCCGACGGGCTGCCGAGCCAGGCACGGTCGAACAAGGCGCGGCGGAACCAGTAATTGAGGCCATATTCCCATGTGTAGCCGATACCGCCATGCGCGGCGACCGCAGCGCGCGTCGCGCGGACATAGACGTCGCACAGATGCGCTTTCGCCATCGCTGCAGCCCTGGGCGCGTCGGGAAGCTCCGCATCCCACGCATAGGCGGCATACCAGACGAGCGCCCGCGCGGGCTCGACGTCGAGCGCCATATGCGCGAGCTGGTGCTTGAGCGCCTGAAAGCGCCCGACCGGCTGCCCGAACTGCTCGCGCTCCTTGGCATAGGCAACGCTCATGTCGGTGACCTTCTGCGCGCCGCCGAGCGCGTCGGCGGCGCAGAGCACCAGTGCCGCATCGGCAAGGCGCGCGGTGACAGGATCCGCCGCGGCGAACAGCATTTCGCCCGCGCCGTCTGCGAATGCGACCTTCGACACCGGCCGGGTGCGATCCGAGGCCCTGACCGCTTCGATCGTCACGCCGTCACCCGCGGGCACCAGCCGCACGCCCGCGGCGCGGTCGACGACCAGGAAGATATCGGCGGCGCGCGCGCAAGGGACGAACGCGCTGCCGCCGTGCACCAGCGTCGCGACGGCTTCGCCACTCGCCAAGGCATCGGGATTGGCTTTGCCGCTCGCCGCAGCCGCCGCGACGGCGAGGAGCTGGCCGATTAGCGGCCCTGCCGCCGCCGCCTCGCCCGCGACCTCGCAGGCCAGCGCGGCATCGAGCAACCCCATACCGCTGTCGGGTAACAAGATGCCGCCAAGGCCGAGCGCCATCAGCGCATCCCAGCTTGCGCGGTCGAAATCGGCGTCGCCGTCGGCGAAGGCATGGATACGCTCGATCGGCCAGCTGTCGGCGAGCGTGCCGCGCACGGCTTCCTGGATCGCCTTCTGTTCTTCGGTCAGGTGAAAATGCATCGGTCAGCGTTCCCCGCTCATCGCGAGGTCGCGCGGCAGGCCGAGGCCGCGTTCGCCGATGATGTTGCGCTGGATGTTCGATGCGCCGCCGGCGATCGAATTGCCGAGGCTGCCCATGATCTGGTCGAGCCATTTTTCGGGGCCGCGCGGCCCGCGGTTACCGCGTCCGCCCGCGCCTGCGGGTTCAGTGAAGGCATGTTCGCCGATCAGTTCCTGCGCGAGGAGTGCCATCTCATGCCCGATCTCGGTGAGCAGCAGCTTCATCATCAGCGACACCGGCCCCGGATCCTCGCCCGCCGCGGCGCAACTGAACAGGCGAAAGCTGGTGTAGCGGTGCGAGAGGACGAAACCCTCGATCTGCGCGAGCTTGTCGCGGATCACTGGGTCGCCGATACGATCGACTTCCTTTGCCAGTTCGACCAGCTTGGCGAACTGGCGCCCGAGCCCGTCGGCGCTGCCGATGCTCGCGCGCTCATGCTTCAGCGTCGTGCGGCTGACATACCAGCCCTGCCCGCGTTCGCCGACCTGCCACGACACCGGCGTTTCGGCATTGTCGAAGAAGAATTCGCAGAAGGTGTGATCGCCCTGCTCGCCCGTCATCTGGCGGATCGGCCGCCGGGTGACGCCGGGCTGGTTCAGGTCGATCAGCAGATAGGTGATGCCGTCATGCTTCGGCGCGTCGGGCTCGGTGCGCACGAGCATGAACATGTGCGTCGACTGCATCCCCTGCGACGTCCAGATCTTCTGGCCGTTGATGATCCACTTGCTGCCGTCGGCGGACAATTCGCCCTTGGTCCGCACGCTTGCCAGGTCGGACCCCGATCCGGGCTCGGAATATCCCTGACCCCAGATATAATCGCCTTCGACCGTCCTCCGGATGAATAATTCCTTCTGCTCGTCGGTTCCCTTTTCGAGCAGCGTTGGCACCGTCATGTTCATGCCGTTGCCGCCGACCTCCATCGGCGCGCGGGCGCGGGCGAATTCTTCGCGGATCACCTGCGCCTTGATGACGTCGACCGGCTGCTCCGAGCCGCCATAACGCTTCGGAACCGCCCGATAGAGATAGCCCGCTTCGGTTGCGGCGGCACGGAAGGCGCGGATGAAGGCCTTGAGATCGGCACCGCGCAAGTCCGCGGCGGGCGGCCAGTGCGACGACAGAAAGGCGCGGACCTCCGCGCGAAAGGCTTCGGCGGCCTCGCCATAGCTCAGGTCCATCGCACGCTCTCCCTCGAATCTGGCCAATGCTATGCCCGAGTTATATAACTACGTCAAATATGTTGTATGCTTGCGCGAGCTTGTTTAGGAGGGATTGATGAGCCTCGATACGATTACCGTTCCGCATTATTTCACCGCCGATGGCGAAGGTTTCGACCCTTCGGGCCTCGCACGCAATCCCTGGTTCGCCGAGGCAGTCGCGGGAGGGCCGATCGCGGCGCTGATCGGGCATATCGTCGAGGATGCGGGCTTCGATCCCGATTTCGAGATCTGCCGCCTGACGATCGATATTTTGGGAATTGTCCCGCGGACGCTGCTGGTACCCCGCATCGTGCCGGTACGGCAGGGGCGGCAGGCGCAGCTTCACCGCATCGAACTTGTCGCGGGGGGCAAGCTCGTCGCGCAGGCGCATGTCCTTCGCGCGCGGCACCTCGACACCCCGGAATTCCCGCCGCCCCAACCGCACCCGGCACCCGCGGACGTGCCCGAGGATAATTTTCTCGTTGGCGCCAGCATGGCGGGGGCGATCAAGACTCGCCCGATCATGGGCCGGGTCCGTGAACCCGGCCGCGGCGTATCGTGGATGCGAATGGATGGCGAGGTCGTTTCGGGCATTCCGACGTCGCCGTTCGTGAAGGCATGCCTCTTTGCCGATTTCGGCAATGGCGTCGGCAGCGCGACGCACGCGCATGAATGGAGCTATGCCAATCTCGACATTTCGGTCCAGTTCCTGCGCATGCCGCGCGGCGACTGGTTTCTGCTCGACGCGCATACCGAGGGTGCGGGCAACGGCCACGCCGTCGCGCAGACGATCTTCGCGGACGAGGGCGGCGTCTATGCCAAGGGAACGCAGACGGTGTTCGTGGGGCTGGGTCGCCCGCGCGATTGAGACTATTCGCCGCGAAACTGCGGCGCGCGCTTTTCGGTTGCCGCTGCCAACCCCTCGCGATGGTCCTGGCTGCCGAGGAGCAGCGCCTGGTTCGGCAGGTTCGCCTGCCACTCGGCTTCCATGCTGCTTTCGAGCGCGCGTTGGATCGATTGCTTGACCGTCGCATAGCCGAGCGGCGCCGAAGCCGCGAGTTCGCGGGCCAATGCCATGCCGCGCGCTTCCAGATCGTCCCGCGCGACGACTTCGCTCACCAGTCCCATAGCGAGCGCCTCGTCGGCGCGCACCTGCTTGCCGCGGAGGCACATCTCCATCGCGCGGCCCAGTCCGACGATGCGGGGCAACAGAAAGGTTCCGCCGAGCGGCGGCATGATGCCGAGCTTGATCCAGCTTTCCTGGAACATCGCGGTTTCGGCAGCGACACGGAAATCGCACGCGAGCGCGAGTTCGCAGCCAACCGTCACCGCAGCCCCCTGCACCAGTGCGAGCGTCGGTTTGGGACAGCGATAGATCGCACGCGCCGCGCCCTGGAAGTTCGCGTAGACCGTATCCTTGATCTCGCTGGCCGACATGCCCTTCAGCCGTTGCAGAAACGCGAAATCGGCGCCGACCGAGAAATGCTTTCCTTCGGCGGCGAAAATGATCGCGCGCACGTCGCGCTCACCCGATAGCGCGGCAAAGGCATCGCGAATCTCGCCGAGCATTTCGGGCGACGACGCGTTGCCGATATCGGCCCGCGCGACGACCACCGCCGCAATACCCTGCTCATGACGATCGATGCGGATATGCGTGAAATCAGCCATCCGGATTCTCGGCCTTCTTCTTCTCGCGCCAGATCATCGCGGTCGCGCTGGTCGACAGGCCCATGTTCAGCGCTTCGGCATCGAGCGCGGCCTCGAACGCCCAGTCCTCGGCGTTGTTGAGGTTGGCTTTCATATAGCGATAGCCCATGCGCGGACCGTCGACGAGGCGCCGCGCCGCCGCCATCGTCGCGTCGTGGAGCGCTTCGTCGTCGAACAAACGCGTGTAGATGCCTTTTGCAAAGGCCTCTTCTGCGGAGAGCTTCTCGCCGAGGAGAAACAATTCGCGCGCGACGCCGGTGCCGAGAATCTTGGTCCAGAACCAGGTCGATCCGAAATCACCGCCCGCCCCGATGCGGTCGAAGGCGGTCAGGAAGCTCGCACTCCTGCCGGCAAAGCGCAGGTCGCACGCCCCGGCGAGGCCGATCCCCGCGCCCGCGACCGGGCCGTTGACCATCGCGATCGTCGGCTTGGGCATTTCGTGGAGCAGGCGCGAGCTTTCCATGAACCCGCGCAGCCGTATGAAGCTCTGCTCATTGCGGCTTCCGACGTCGGAATTGGCGGGCACGACCGCCTTGTCGGCGCCGCCTTCCTTGAGATCGCCACCGGCGCAGAACCCCCTGCCCGCGCCGGTCACGACGACGCAGCCGACCGACGCATCGCGCGCCGCGTCGGCGCAGGCGTCGGCGAGCGGCGCCATGATCGAGCTTGTCAGCGCGTTGAGCCGGTCGGGCCGGTTGAGGGTGATGGTGCGGACCCCCGCATCATTGTCGATCAGCACTTCACTCATAAATCCTCCCCGCTTGCGGGGAGGGGGACCGTTCGCAGAACGGTGGAGGGGGGCGGCGGCATTCGACCGGCGGTTCCCGCACTCCAACCCCCTCCGTCAGCGCCGCGCGCTGCCACCTCCCCACTAGTGGGGAGGATGGGGCCGTCGTCAATCCCCGCCAAGTTCGCGGTGGCGCGCCAGCATGCGCACTGCCTTTTCGGCGAGGTCGTCGGGCACGGCGGGATAAAGCGGAAGCGGGCGGGACTTGCTCGGCAATGCGATCGTCGCGGTCGCGCGCACGGTTTCCTCGTCGCGCTGGTTGGTGAATTTCACCGCCACATCGACGAAGCTCTGGCCGCCCTCCTCCCGTTTCGCGAGCACTTCGCCCGTCACGCGCTGGACGTCGCCCATATAGTTGAACTTGCGGATCTCGTCGTGAATGTGGGTGATGACGGCATCGTCGCCGGCCCAGTCGCTGAGATATTGCCACAGGTAATTTTCGCGCATCACTCCATAGTCATAGGCCATCGGATTGCCGATCGCCTGCGCCCAGGTCGGGTCCCAGTGCAGCCGCTGCGCGACGTCGGGAATGCCATATTCATTCTTCACATAGAAGGCCGGGATGCGCTGGCGGTTCTTGTGCGCGAGGCGGTTCGCGGTCGGCGCATAGGGCACAAAGCCGTAACCGCCGGCATGGAAGCAGATCACGTCCGTGACGGTCAGCGGCCCCTTGACCTGCAGCCCCAGCGAGTCACCCTTCTCGACGCTCTCGAACCAGCGCTTTTCGGCGCCCTGGACGCGTTCGGCGGCATAAATATCCTCAATCGCCTGCATTTCCTCGTCGGTGTAGGTCGCGGGCTCGATCGACGAATATTTGCCCTTCTTGGCGGCGGTCTTGCGCTCGGTCAGTACGCGCAGGATGCGATAGACCGCGACGACCTCGCCGCGCTGGTTGATTTTCACGTCGCGGCGCACGCCGATCACCGAACGCCCTGCGAATTCGGACTGCTTGACCTCGCAGGTCTCGTCGCCGTTGAAGCTGTAGATTGTATCGCCCGGATAGATCGGGCGGTAAAAATCCCATTGCGAGCCCGACACGAAGACGTGGATGCCCTTGAACAGACTCTTGCGGAGCGCCTTGATCTCGTCGGGAACGGGGTCGCCCAGCATCGGCCGGTTGATGACGCCCGCCATCATCCCGGGCGCGATGACGCTGCCCCAGCGGGTCTTCTTCGCATAATGCGGATCGGTATAGAGCGGATTGTCGTCGCCGATACCGTGCGCGAAGTTGCGGATATTGTCCTCGGTCGCGACCTGGATATATTCGCGCGTTTTCGCCGCCTGGTCGAACCCCAGCAGCTTGCGCTGCCGCTCTATGTCCGCGTCGGTAATCTCGTAGGCGACGGCCTTCTGCCACTCTTCGCTTTCCTTGATGTCGTTTTTCGCCTCGGCCATCGCATATCTCCCTTGTCACCAGTTGTATAACTAGGTAATACATCCCCAATAGCGAAGCAAGGGGATAGTGCCGTAATGGAAGTTCGCCGCATCAGCGATGCTTTGAAGGTGCGTGCGCAGCATCAGGCGAGCGAGATCGCGCACGACGATACACGGCGCCAGATCAGCTTCGCCGAATGGGACCGCGAGGCCGACGAGATCGGCGGCGGCCTCGCCGCGGCGGGCCTCGTTCCCGGCGACCGCGTGTTCCTGCCGATCAGCAATGCACGCGCGGTCGAAATGGCGATCGCGGTGTTTGCGGTGTTCCGCGCTGGCGGGATCGCCTGCCCGATCAACACGCGTCTCAACCCGCGCGAGATTTCCGACTATGCGGCTCTATGCGAACCGCGCTTCTGTCTGACCGACGCCCCCGAGTTGGTGGAGGATCTGGAACTCGACGGCTGCTGGCATGTCGACGCAATGCCGCGCGACCTGTCCGCGCTTCCCGATCAGGCCAGCCTCGACCCCGACGCCGATGCCGAAATCCTCGGAACGTCGGGCACGACGGGCAAGATCAAGGGCGTCGTCGTCTCGCATCCCGACCTGATGACCGGGGTCACCGGCTATAATCAGGACCGCTCGCGCTCGACGCTGCACGCGTTGCCGCTCACCGGCTCCGGCGGCAATATCGGCATCGTGATGCTCCCCGCGCGCGGCGGCGCGACCGCGATCACCCAGCCGAAGTTCGATCCCAAGGGCTTCCTCGAGCTGGCGAAGGAAAAGCGCCCGAACCTGATCTATTTGGTGCCATCGATGCTGCGCCTCGTGCTCGATCATCCCGACGTTGCCGACTACGATATGGCGGGGGTCAAATATCTGATGACCGGCACCGCGCCGCTTCCGCACGATTCGGTGAAACGCGCGGCCGACCTGTGGCCGCACCTGCGCATCCGCAACAGTTACGGCATGTCCGAAGGCGGGGTCGGGCTGGGCACGACCAGCCAGGAGCAGGTGCTGAAGCCCGGCTGCGTCGGCAAGCTGCCGGCGCATATGCAGATTCGTGACGAGGCGGGCAATGTCATATCCGAGCCAAATGTCGTCGGCGAAATCTACGGCTGGCAGAAGCACCCGCGTCGCTACTGGAACGACGCAGAGGCGACCGCCGAGAGCTTCAAGGGCGGCTGGACCAAGACCGGCGACCTCGGCTATGTGGATGAAGATGGCGACCTGATCATGGCCGGCCGGTCGAAAGAGTTGATCATCCGCGGCGGCTACAACATCACGCCGCTCGAGATCGAGACCGTGCTGCATCTGCACCCGGCGGTCCAACAGGCCGCCGTCGTTGGCGTGCCGCACGAGGTGCTGGGCGAGGATATTGCGGCGGCCGTGACGCTTCGCCCCGGCCAGGCCGCGACAGGCGACGAGATCATCGCCTTTTGCAGGGAGCATCTGGGCGACAACAAGGTTCCGCGCACGCTTGTCGTAATGGATATGATGCCGCTCAATCCGAACGGGAAGATCTTGAAGAAGGATCTGGTTGCCCCCCTGGCAAAGGCGGCGGCGGAGCGGCGACGGGCGGCCTAGCCCGTCCTCTCCCTAAAGGAGAGGGAGACGAATTACCCCTTCAACGTCTCGAATGGCACATCCTTGTCCATTCGCACTTCGCCCGGCATCCCCAGAACGCGTTCGGCGATCTGGTTGCGCAGCACCTCGTCGGCGCCGCCTGCGATGCGCATCACGGTCGAATAGATATAATCATACTGAACGTCACCGGTCGCGGTGTCGCCAGCTTCGGGGGCGATGCCCGCGAGCCCGCGCAGCTCGAGCGCGAGGCCATTGGTCTTCTGGTAGCGCCCCGCATAGGCAAGCTTGACCATCCCCGCGAGTGCGCCGGGATTTTCACCTTTGGAGACCATCGTCCGCAGCCGCGCCTGAAAGAAACGTTCGCCCTGTTCCTCGGCGAGTGCTTCGGCGAGTTGCTGGCGCACCGCACGGTCGTCGAGCATGGTGCCGCCATGCCCGTCGGGGGTCGCCGCGGCATAATCGAGCAAAGGCCCGATCCCGCTGCGATGCGCACCCGAGCCGAGACGTTCTCCCATCAAGACGGTCATGCAGCAGGCCCAGCCCTCGCCCTCTGCCCCGATCCGGTTCGCGTCGGGAATGCGGACGTCGGTGAGAAAGGTTTCGTTGAACTCGCTCGCACCCGAAATCTGGCGGATCGGGCGCGTCTCGATTCCCGGCGTCTTCATGTCGACGACGAAGAAGGTCAGCCCCTTATGCTTGGGCAAGGTTGGGTCGGTCCGCACGACCAGAATACCCCAGTCCGTCAAATGCGCCCAGCTCGACCAGACTTTCTGGCCGTTGACGATCCAGTCGCCGCTGCCGTCATCGGCACGCACCGCCTTGGTGCGCAGCGCCGCGAGGTCGGACCCCGCGGCAGGCTCGGAGAAGAGCTGGCACCACGTCAGGTCGCCCTTCAGCGTCGCTTCGATAAAGCGTGCGCGCTGTGCGTCGGTGCCGTGTTTCGCGATCACGGGCAGCGCCATGCCGGTGCCGATCGAAGTGAAGGGCCCCTTGGGCAGGTGATATTTGCCCTCTTCCTCGGCGAAGATCACCGCCTCCGCGCCCGACAGCCCGCGCCCGCCGAGCGCCTTGGGGAAGGTCAGCCCCGACCAGCCGCCCTCGTAAAGCGCGCGCATCCACGCCCGGCTACGATCGGCCTCTTCGGTGTCGGATATTTTTTCGCCCGGCGTCAGCTCGTGCGCTGGGGCATGCGCAGCGAGCCAATCGCGCGCTTGCGAGCGGAAGGCGGCTTCTTCGGAGCTGTCGTTGAAATCCATCTTACGCCGCCTTCACCTGGCTGCCCGGCTGCGCATTCAGCAACCGGTCGGCCCAGAAACCCCGGTTGCCGAGATGCACGGCGAGCATACGTTCGCGCCGGTAATAGAAATGGCAGTTCGCCTCGAACGTATAGCCGATGCCGCCGTGCACCTGCAGATTCTCGCGCGCCGCGAGTTCAAAGCATTTGATGCCCGACAGGCGCGCTGCCGCCGCCGCTGCCGGCAGATCGTCGGGCGAAGACTCGGCTGCCCAACCGCCATAATAGGCATTGGAGCGCGCGAGTTCGGTCGCCACCGCGACATCGGCGAGCTTGTGTTTGATCGCCTGATACCCCGCGAGCGGACGTCCGAACATCTGGCGTTCCATCGCATAGTCGCGCGCCATGCGAAGGCAGGCTTCGGACGCCCCCACGGCTTCGAACGCCGCAAGCACCGCCGCATGGTCGATCAGCCGGTCGAGTTTGCCTGCTCCCGGCATTGCCTCCGCCACGGCACCGGCAAAATCGAGGCGGTAGTGCGGGCGGAGCTGGTCAAAGCTGTCGAGCTTCGTCCGCGTCACGCCGGGCTGATCCAATTCGACCAGCGCAAAACTGCCTCCCGCGACGAGAACGACCGCGATATCGGCAATGCCGGCGTCGGCGACCGGAGACTTGCTTCCCGAAAGGCGCCCGCCCGCGAGCGATGCGCCCGTCGCGAACACCGGCCCCGGACCTTCGGTATAGGCGAAGGTCGCGACCGCCTCGCCACTCGCCAGTTTGGGAAGCCACGCCGCCTTCTGCGCCTCGCTGCCAGCCAGCCGGATCGCCTCGGCTCCCAGGATGATCGAACTCATGAACGGCACCGAAGCATTCGCGGCGCCGAGCGCTTCCATGATCACGCCAAGGTCGAGCGCGCCAAGGCCGAGCCCGCCATGCTCCTCGGGAATCGCAGCACCGAGGAAGCCCATGCCGGCGAGCGCGCGCCACAGCGGCTCGTCCCATTCGGCGCCCGAATCGATCAGTGTTCGCAGACGGTCGAACGACGACATATCGGCCAGAAGCGACCGCGCTTGCTCGCCAAGCATTTTCTGTTCATCGCTAAGGTCGAAATTCATCGCAGGCCTTGCCCTCTTGTTGTGGACTATGTCATAGCGAGTTGTATAACTAGGTCAACCATGAGAACGCCGAACAGGAACGGTCGGAGAGGAAGCCCCGCCCATGCAGTATGAAACCATTCTGGTCGATGTCGCCGATCATATCGCTACGATCACCCTCAACCGGCCCGAGGCGATGAACAGCTTCACCAAGCAGATGATGGACGAATTCGAACATCTGTGGAAGTGGATCGCGCGCGAGGACGATGTCCATTGCTGCGTGCTCCGCGCCGCCCCGGGCAAGGCGTGGTGCACCGGGGTCGACGTCAAGGAATCGCAAAAGCCCGGTGGGACCGTCGTCGACCTCGCCAACATCTGGCACTGCGAAGACCCCGGCAATTACCTAGGGCCCAAGTCGATGAACTGCTGGAAGCCGGTGATCGCCGCGGTGCACGGCATGGCCGCGGGCGGCGCCTTTTACTGGCTCAACGAGAGCGACATCATCATCTGTTCCGAGGAAGCGACCTTCTTCGACCCGCACGTCACCTATGGCATGACGAGCGCGCTCGAACCGATCGGCATGACGTATCACATGCCGCTGCACGACGTGCTGCGTATGGTATTGCTCGGCAATGACGAGCGCATCGGCGCCGGGACCGCGCTTCGCATCGGACTGGTGAGCGAAATCACGACGCTGGACGAGCTGTGGCCGCGCGCGCACGAACTGGCGACGGCGATCGCGGCGAAACCCCCGGCAGCGACCGCCGGTTCGGTCAAGGCGATTTGGGAATCGCTCGATCTGCCGCGCAGCGTCGCACTCCAGCAGGGCCTCAAATATTGCCAGATCGGCAATCCGGTCGGCGTGCCGCAGGTGAACCGCGCGGCGCTGATGGCCGACAAGGCCAAGAAATTTACGATCCGCTAGCGGAAGCGTCGCGTCGGACCGAGGAATAGACCGAAAAAAAGCGAAAGATTGGACGGGCATGTCGATTTTGTATGACGAAGGCCAGCAGGCGATCGCAACCGAATCGCGCCGCGTGCTCGAGGCGCGGGTGAGCAAGGACGAGCTGTTGCCGCTGCTCGAGATGACCGGCCGCTATCATGAGGGGTTCTGGAACACTGCCAAGGAACAGGGCTGGACCGCCCTCGCCCTGCCGGAGCAATATGGCGGGCTTGCACTGGGCCTCGTTGAACTCGGCCTGATCGCGCATCAGGCGGGCCGCACCCTGAGCGGCGCACCTTTCCTGACTTCGGGTTTCGGCTGCGCCAAAGCCATCGAGCTTTACGGGTCGGACGAACAGAAGGCGCGCTGGCTGCCAGGGCTTGCCAGCGGCGAAATCGTCGGCGCCGTCGCCTTTGCGTCGGGCTCCGATCCGCTGCCCGCCTATCCGGCAATCCGCTTTGCCGATGGCCGGATCAGCGGGCGGGCGGCCGGGGTTACCGGCGGCCTCGTCGCCGACATCGCGGTGGTCTACGCCATGGGGGCGCTGGGCCCCCTTCTCGTCGTGGCCGAACTTTCCGATGTCGAGCGCAGCGCCATCGGCAGTTTCGACAACAGCCGCTGCTACGCCCACCTTGGTTTCACCGATATACCGGCGCAGCCGCTGGCCATCGACGGCGCAGCGCGCGAAGCCGCGCTCCACATCCTCGCGCTCCAAGCGGTCATTACCGCGCACGAGCAGACGGGCGGCGCCGAGGCGATGATGGAAATCGCGCGCGACTATGCGCTCACGCGCCGCGCCTTCGGTCAGGTCATCGGTGCCTTCCAGTCAGTCAAGCATCGCATCGCCGAACTTTACGGTTTGGTCGAACTTGCGCGCGCGAACTGCATCCATGCCGCATCGCGCGAGGGTGCTCCCGATTTCATCGTCGCGGCGGCATCGGCGCGCCTGTCGGCGACCGAGGCCTATGACACCGCCGCACGCGACGGCATCCAGATCCACGGCGGCATCGGCGTAACCTGGGAGGCGGGTCTCCACCTCCACATGCGCCGCGCGCGCAGCCTCGCGATCGAGCAGGGCAACGGGCTGTTCTGGGAAGATATATTGGTCGACTGCCTGACGGGAGAAGCGGCATGAGCAATCTCGAAGCCTATCGCGCCAGGGCTGCCGCCTGGCTCGAATCGATGGTGCCGGCGTTCGGCAAAGCGGCGCGCAAAGGCCTGTCCGAAGCCGACGACCTTGCCCTCGCCCGCCGCTATCAGGCTGCAAAGTTCGAATCGGGCTACGCAGGCATCAACTGGCCGGTCGAATATGGCGGTCAGGGGCTCGGGCATCTCGAGAAGGTGACCTTCGACAGCGAGGAAATGAAGCACGGCTTCCCCAACGCCTATTTCGGCATCTCGCTCGGTATGCCGGTGCCGATCCTGATGCAGTTCGGCGAAGACAAGGCCTTTGTGAAGGAGCGCGTGCTGAAGGCGCTGCGCGGCGAGGAAATCTGGTGCCAGCTCTTCTCGGAACCCGCGGGCGGATCCGACCTCGCCGGACTGCGGACCAAGGCCGAACCCGACGGCAACGGATGGAAAATCAACGGGCAAAAAGTCTGGACGAGTTGGGCACAGTATAGCGATTATGGCGTCATCGTCGTCCGCACCGACCCGAACGTACCAAAACACAAGGGTCTCACCTATTTTTGGGTCGACATGAAAGCGCCCGGCGTCACCGTGCGTCCGATCAGGCTTGCGGGTGGCGACAGCCACGTCAACGAGGTGTTCTTCGACGATGTGAAGGTCGACGACGATCAGCGCATGTCGCCCGTTGGCGGCGGCTTTGCCGTCGCAATGGCGACGCTGATGATCGAACGCTATGTCGCGACCGACAGCGGCGGCTTCGGCCCGCATCTCGACCTGTTCGTGGAACTGGCGAAGGCTATCCTGGTCAACGGCAAACCCGCGATCGCCGACGGCCGCATCCGGCAGCAGATCGCGCGCAATTATGCGATGCGGAACGGTCTCAATTCGATCACCGCGCGCGCGATGGCGATGATGCAGGCGGGTATGGTCCCTGGCCCCGAGGGCTCGCTCAACAAGCTGGTGTCGGTGCGGTCGCGCCAGAAGCTCTCCGAACTCGCGATCGACCTTCGGGGCAGCGACGGCTTCGCCTTCGACGACCATGCCTCGCAAAAGGAGGATTGGACCTCTAGCTGGATCAATGCCCCCACAGGCCGCATCGCGGGTGGCGCCGACGAGATGCTGCTGAACACCATCGCCGAGAAGATCCTCGGCCTGCCTCAGGACCATCGCCCCGACAAGGGCGTCCCCTTCAACCAGATCCCCGCCTGACCACAAGGATTCACGCCATGACCGAAGCCTATATCATTGACGCCGTCCGTACCCCGCGCGGGATCGGCAAGCCCGGCAAGGGCGCCTTGTCGCATCTGCATCCCCAGCATCTCGCGGCAACCGTTCTCGCCGCGATCCGCGACCGCAACAATCTCGATACCGCAACGGTCGACGACATCATCTGGTCGACCTCGACCCAGAAGGGCAAGCAGGGGGGCGATCTCGGCCGCATGGCGGCGCTTTCGGCCGGCTATGACACCAAGGCATCGGGAACGACGCTCGACCGCTTCTGCGGCGGCGGCATCAGCTCGGTGAACTTCGCCGCAGCGACCGTCATGTCGGGCATGGAAGATTGCGTCATCGCCGGCGGTACCGAGATGATGAGCTATACCGCAACCCTCGCCGCCGAGGAGGCCAATGCCGGGATCAAGCCGCTCGGCATGGGATCGGGCCATGCCGCGCTCGATGCGATCCATCCCCAGTCGCACCAGGGCGTCTGCGCCGACGCGATCGCCGCTCGCGAGGGCATCAGCCGCGAGGCTGTCGATGCCCTGGCGCTCGAAAGCCAGAAGCGCGCCGCCGCCGCGATTGCCGAAGGCCGCTTCGACAGATCGGTGGTGCCCGTCCTCAATCCCGACGGCAGCGTTGCGCTCGACCGCGAGGAATTCCCGCGCCCCGAAACGACCGCCGAAGGGCTCGCGGGGCTCAAGGCGAGCTTCGGCGCGCTCAAGGATTTCGACCTTGGCGGTGGCGTGACGTTCGCCAAGCAGATCCAGCGCGTCTATCCGGGCCTCGAATGGGAAGGCATCCATCATGCAGGCAACAGCTCGGGGGTCGTCGACGGGGCCGCGGCGATCCTGCTGACGTCGAAAGACTATGCCGACAGGCACGGGCTGAAACCACGCGCCCGCGTCGTCGCCTATGCCAATGTCGGCGACGATCCGACGCTGATGCTCAACGCGCCGGTTCCGGCGGCGAAAAAGGTGCTCGAAAAGGCCGGACTGACGAAGAACGATATCGACGTCTGGGAAATCAACGAGGCCTTTGCCGTCGTCGCCGAGAAGTTCATCCGCGACCTCGATCTCGACCGCGAAAAGGTCAATATCAACGGCGGCGCGATGGCGCTCGGCCACCCGATCGGCGCCACCGGGTCGATCCTGATCGGC
>NZ_JAFMTR010000080.1 GCF_018682675.1 Sphingopyxis soli | reverse complement strand
CGAGTTCAAGACTGCCGCCGCCAAGGTCGACGGCGATCCCGCGCGCGTCGGGGATCGCCGACAGCACGCCATAGCCCGCCGCTTCGGCCTCCTCTTCGCCCGACAGCAGACGGATATTCAGCCCCGCTTCGGCGGCCGCCGCAATGAACGCCGGACCGTTCGCCGCGTCGCGGACCGCGGCGGTCGCGACGCATTGCAGGTCGTTCACCTCCATATGCTTCGCGAGCAGGGCATAGCGGCGCAGCGCGACCAGGCCGCGCTCGGCATCCTCGGCGGCGATGCGGCCGTCGATCGACAGCCCGCGGCCAAGGCCGGCCGCGACCTTCTCGTTGAAGATCACCGCGGGCGCGCGGGCGGGGCCTTCATAGACGACGATGCGGACCGAGTTGGACCCGATGTCGATCACCGCGGAGCGGTGGATGGCCTGTCTGGAAGTGCGTGCCTGCCCCAAAACCGGTCACGCCTCGCGCATGGGAAAGTCGAGCGTCGGGACGTCATGACGCTTGTGAAGCGCCGTGCCGCGGCCCGAGAGCGACGGGTTGTTCATAAAATAATGATGCAGATTGAAGGGCTTGTCGCCGGGCGCCAACCGCCTGTACGTACCATCGGGCTGCAGCACCCAGCTCTGCTCGTTGTCGATCAGGTTCGCGACGAGCACCTGATCCAGTATCTGGTCGTGGACGGTCGGATTCTCGATCGGGATCATATATTCGACGCGGCGGTCGAAGTTTCTCGGCATCCAGTCGGCGCTGGAGATATAGAGCTTGGCGCCGCTATGCGGCAGGCGCGCGCCGTTCGCGAAAGCCCAGATGCGGCTATGTTCGAGGAAGCGGCCGACGATCGACTTGACCCGGATCGTTTCGGATAGCCCACGGACACCGGGACGCAGGCAACAGATGCCGCGCACGATCAGTTCGATCGGCACCCCGGCCGCGCTCGCCTCATAGAGCTTGTCGATGATGTCGGGGTCGACGAGGCTGTTCATCTTTGCCCACAGGCCCGACGGGCGCCCGTCTTTCGCCGCCGCGATTTCGGCATCGATCAGTTCGCTCAGGTGCGCGCGCATGTTGAGCGGCGACATCGTCACCATCTCCAGCCGTTCGGGCTCGACATAGCCGGTGATGTAATTGAACAGCTGCGCCGCATCGCGCCCCGCGCGCGGATCGGCGGTGAAGAAGCTCAAATCGGTGTAGATGCGCGCCGTAATCGGATGGTAATTGCCGGTGCCGAAGTGACAGTAGGTGCGATACCCCTGCCCTTCGCGGCGCACGACCATCGAGATTTTCGCGTGCGTCTTCCACTCGATGAAGCCGTACACGACCTGCACCCCGGCGCGTTCGAGCTGGTTCGCCCAGAGGAGATTCTGTTCCTCGTCGAAACGCGCCTTGAGCTCGACGACCGCCGTCACCGACTTGCCCGCCTCGGCCGCTTCGATCAGCGCGCGGATCACCGGCGACTGGTTGCCGGCGCGATAGAGCGTCTGCTTGATCGCGACGACGTCGGGATCGGCCGCGGCCTGGCGCAGGAAGGAGAGCACGACGTCGAAGCTCTCATAAGGATGGTGGACGAGAATGTCCTTGCTCCGGATCGCGGCGAAGCAATCGCCGCCATGTTCGCGGATGCGTTCGGGGAAACGCGCCGAATAGGCCGGGAATTTGAGGTCGGGGCGATCGACATCGACGAGTGCCGACAGCGCGGCGAGCCCGACGAAGCCGCCGATCTTGGCGACAATCGCCTCATGCCCCTGGATGTCGGCATTGAGGACGGCGGCGAGATCGGCCGGCATGTCGGCCTCGAGCTCGAGCAAGATCACGCGGCCGCGTCGGCGGCGGCGGATCGCGGTGCGGAACAGCCGCACCAGATCCTCGGCCTCTTCCTCGATTTCGATGTCGCTGTCGCGGATGATGCGAAAGACGCCGATCGCCCGGATCGAGAAGCCCGGAAAGACGAGGTCGCCGAAAATCTCGATCAGATATTCGATCGGCACAAAGCCGCCGGGCTCGCCCGGCACCGGCACAAAGCGCGCCAGCGAGGCCGGGATCATCACCAGTTCGCGCACCGTGTCGCCGGTCGCCTTGCGCTGGAGATCGAAGATCACGCCGACGCCGCGGTTCGGGATGAAAGGGAACGGGTGCGCGGGGTCGAGCACCTGCGGGGTGAGGATCGGGAAGATCTGGTCGAGGAAATATTGGCGGAGTGCGCGGCGCAGCTTCTCGACATCGGAGCCGGCGCCATGGACGACGATTCCCTGTTCGGCGAGCAGCCGGTGCAACTGCTGCCATTCGCTCTGCTGTTGATCGACGAGGCGGTTCACCTCGGCCTCGATCTCGGCGAGCTGCTGTCCCGGCGAGCGGCCGTCGGCCGATGGATCGTCGATCCCCTGGAGTTGCTGGCCCTTCAGGCCCGCGACGCGGACCATGAAGAATTCGTCGAGGTTGCTGCCCGAGATCGACAGGAAGCGGAGCCGTTCGAGCAGCGGATGCGCCGGATTGCGCGCCTCCTCCATCACCCGCCGGTTGAAGGCGAGCCACGAAAGCTCGCGATTGAAGAAACGCTCGGGGCCAAAACTCGGACCCGCCGTATCGGCGTCATTGTCCGCACGCAGAGGGCCGCCAGCTATCGACATGTATTTCCATCCTGTCGTTCGAGGAGATCGGGATCGATCAGCCCCTGTGACAGTAATGTTTCACGCGTAAGACGAACGCTAACGCCGCGTCCCTTTTCGAGCGACGCCGCATCGAGCGCAGCGACGACGCGATGGATCATGGCATAGCTGCGTTCCATCCGCGGCACGATATAGGAAGCGACCCCGGGCGCCAACGCCATGCCGCGCTGCGCGAACAGCGCCTCGATCAGGTCGCGCGCCAGGCAGTCGTCGGGCTCGCCGATGGCAAGCACCGGGACCGCGCGGAGCCGCGACGCGAGGTCGGGGAGCCTGATCCCCCATTCGCACGGCGGCGCATCGGCGATGATGAGCAGCGGCGTGTCCGACGCCTGCGCGGCATTCCACGCATGGAAAATCTCTTCCTCCGACACGCTGTCGTGCCCGTCGATCACGCGTCCGCCGGTTTCGCGCGCGAAGAGCCGCCCCATCAGGCTGCGCCCCGAACCGCGCGGGCCGGTCAGTACGGCGGTGCGCACCGGCCAGGTCGCGACATGGCGAAGGTAACGCACCGCATCGGCATTGCTCGCGCCGACGATCAGCGGACCGTCGTTCGAACCGCCGGCGCTCCAGTCGAGCGGCAGCGCGAATTGTCCCGGACGCGCCGACATCAGCGACTGATCCTGAGCTGGCCGCCGCCTTCCTGGACATTGAAACCGCGCGCCGCGAGCGCCGCCTTCAGCGCCGCCAGGTCGCCGCGGAAGGTCACCCGCATCACGGACATGCCGCCGAGCGCGAGGCTGGTCGTCGAGGCCGACTGGACGCCCGCGACGCCCGCGACCGCGCGTTCGGTCGCCGACACCGAATCGACGTCGGGCGAGTTGTACTGGACCGTGAAGCTCTGGATGCCCGCCGCTGGCGTCGCCGTCGTCGTGCTGCCGTCGGTTTCGATCGGCAAGGCCTCGTCGCCCGCCGTCTCCTCGGGCAGGTCTTCCTTTTCGACCGGCTTTTCGAGCACGAGGTAGGTGTCGGTGCGCAGCACGCCTTCGGCAAGCGCGTCGGTATAGATCGAATCCATCCGCGCCACCGCCTTCTGCATCATGTCGGGAAGCGCCGCGGGGCTCGGGCCGGTCATGGTGAAGGTGCCGATCAGCTTGTTGTCCGGGCCGAAGCGGGCCGCAAAATAGCCTTTGATCGGGCCGCCGGGATAGCTGTACTCGACCCGGGCGATCGGGATCAGCACGTCGGCGGCGCCATATTGGTCGAGGATCACGCGCCACCAGACGCGGCTGCGACGGCCGGTTTGCCCCGCATTGAGCAGCAGGGTATCGGCGCCGGTGCCCGCGGTGCGGACATAGTCGATCGCGCTTTGCCCGGTGTTATATTCGGCCCAGGCGCGCTGCCAGGCGCTGCGCTGTTCGAACACCTGCTGGATGCCGTCGACCGAATAGACGGGGATGACGAGGAGCGGCGGCGAGCGCAGCGTGCGGCCGCTGACGCCCAGGATCTGCCCTGCGCGCACGCGGTCGAACTGGACGCCGAGTTTCGCGACATAGCGGCGCGGACCGATCTGTTCCTCCTCGACGACGATTGCGGTGACGATGCCGTCGAGAACCGAATCGCCGAGCGCGGGTCCGTCCGAACCGTTGATCCGCTTGTAGAGCTGCGCCCAGCCCTTGCGCTGCGCCTCGCGCCAGCCCTTTTCACGGGCGTCGTCGGCATTGTCGCCGATGACGTCGACCGCGATCCCGCTCGCCAGAAAGTCGCCGCTGCTGTTGATCGGGGTGATGCCGCGGTCGCCGCGGCTGATCTGCCCCTCGACGATCCCCGCCAGCAGAATCGCACAGAACAGGCCGAAGAGCGCCGGCCAGCGCCAGTCACGCGGGGCGAGCGAGCGGAGCGAGAAGCCGGATGCGGTACGGGGGAAAGCGGCGGCAGTCATATCTTCTCTATGCTCTGCCCAAAAGCATGGGCGCGGACAAGGAAATCATGGCAATTGTCGGCCGGAAGCGTTAGGCGCGCTGGCCATGGATTCCAAGCAGAACAAACCCGCCAGCTACACTTATGCAGAGGCCGGCGTCTCGATCGAGACCGGCAATGCGCTGGTCCGCGCCATCGCCCCGCTCGCCCGGGCGACGCGCCGTCCCGGCGCCGACGCCGACCTTGGCGGGTTCGGCGGTTTCTTCGACCTCAAGGCCGCCGGGTTCACCGATCCTTTGCTCGTCGCGGCAAACGACGGGGTTGGCACCAAGCTCAAGCTCGCGATCGAATCGGGCAAGCACGACGGCGTCGGCATCGACCTTGTCGCCATGTGCGCCAACGACCTGATCGTGCAGGGCGCCGAGCCGCTGTTTTTCCTCGATTATTATGCCACGGGCAAACTCGACAACGCGGTCGCGACCGACGTCGTCGCGAGCATTGCCGAAGGGTGCAAGCAGGCGGGTTGCGCGCTGATCGGCGGCGAGACCGCAGAAATGCCGGGCATGTATTCGGACGGCGATTACGACCTCGCGGGTTTCTGCGTCGGCGCAGTCGAGCGCGACCAGGTGCTGACCGCCGACAAGGTCGCCGCCGGTGACGTCATCCTCGGCCTCGCGTCGTCGGGCGTCCATTCGAACGGCTTCTCGCTCGTGCGCCGCCTTGCAGCCGACAAGGGCTGGAAACTCGACCGCCCTGCCCTGTTCGACCAGACCGTGCTGCTGATCGACGCGCTGATGGCGCCGACGCGCATCTATGTGAAGAGCCTGCTCCCGCTGGTGAAGACGGGCAAGATCCACGCGCTGGCGCATATCACCGGCGGCGGGCTGCTCGAGAATATCCCGCGCATCCTCCCGAAAACGCTTCACGCGCATGTCGATGCCGACGCGTGGGCGCAGCCGCGGCTGATGGCCTTCCTGCAGGCGCAGGGCAATATCGAGCCCGAGGAAATGGCGCGCACCTTCAACTGCGGGATCGGCATGGCGGTTGTCGTCGCCGAGGGCGATCTCGCCGATGTGACGTTCGCCCTCGAAGCCGCGGGCGAAACGGTGTTCCGCATCGGTCACATCGCGGGAGGCGAGAAGGGCTGCACGGTCAGCGGCAGCGCCGAAACATGGAGCGCGATGGGCGCATGGAGCGCCACGCATAATGGGTAATATCCTCCCTGTTGCGCAGCAATGGGGAGGTGGCAGCCCCGCAGGGGCTGACGGAGGGGCGATCAGCGCAACGCCGCGGCCCCTCCACCACCGCTTCGCGGCGGTCCCCCTCCCCGTCGCTTCGCGACAGGGAGGATCAGCATGAAAGCCAAGGTCGCCGTCCTGATCTCCGGCGCCGGCACCAATATGGCGGCGCTGCTCTACGCCGCAAAGGCCGCCGACTGCCCCTATGAGCTGGTGCTCGTCGCCAGCAACAATCCCGATGCCCCGGGGCTCGCCATCGCCGCCGCCGAGGGCGTTCCGACGTGGAGCCTCAGCCACAAGGGCATGGCCCGCGAGGCGTTCGACGCGCTGGTCGATGCAGAACTCCGCAAAGCTGGCGCCGAATTCGTCGCGCTCGCGGGCTATATGCGCATCCTGAGCGACGCGTTCGTCCATCGCTGGGCGGGCAGGATGGTCAACATCCACCCAAGCCTGCTGCCCGAATATCCCGGATTGAACACCCACCAGCAGGCGATCGACGCAGGCGACGCGTTCGGTGGATGCAGCGTTCATATCGTGACGCCGGGCGTCGACGAGGGGCCGGTGCTGGCGCAGACGCCGGTCGCGATCGTGCCCGGCGATACCGCCGGCACGTTGGCCGAGCGGGTGCGCTTTGCCGAGCATCAGCTATATCCCGCCACTCTCGCCGCCTTCGTGGCGCGCGAACGCTCGCCCGACTATTTGCTCGGCCGCGTCCGCGAACTCGCGATGGCGCTGCCCGAGGCCGACGAGGTGACGTCGCACGGCATGCCCTGCTTCGACATCGTCAAGGGCAAGAAGTTTGCCTATTTCACGCAGGACCATCATGGCGACGGCAAGACCGCGCTGCTGGTCAAGATCAGCGGCGCCGACGAGCAGGCGCAGCTCATCGAGATGGACGAAGGCCGCTATTACCGCCCCGCCTATTTCGGCGACGGCTGGATCGGCATCCGCCTCGATTTGGGCGACACCGACTGGGATGCGATCGGCGAATGGCTGCGCAAGAGCTGGCTGGCGATCGCGCCGAAGAAGCTCGCCGGGCTGATGGGCGCGGCCGACGAATTCTGACGAAAAGGGCCGCCGGATCGCTCCGGCGGCCCTATCATTTCGCTCCACTTATTCGTCACCCTGAACTTGTTTCAGGTTCCATGGCCGGATCTTCGATCTCGCGCAGCGCTTGCCGCTTCGCCGGCCCATGGATGCTGAAACAAGTTCAGCATGACGAGAGAATGATGCTCAGCCGACAATCTCTTCGGGCTTGAAGAAGTAAGCGATTTCGATCGCGGCATTTTCTTCGCTGTCCGACCCGTGGACGGTGTTCGCCTCGATGCTCTCGGCCAGCTCCCTGCGGATCGTGCCGGGCTCGGCGTTGGCGGGGTTGGTCGCGCCCATTATGTCGCGGTTGCGCTGCATCGCGTTCTCGCCTTCGAGCACCTGCACGACGACGGGGCCAGAGGTCATGAATTCGACGAGTTCGCCAAAGAAGGGGCGATCCTTGTGGACCGCATAGAAGCCCTCGGCCTGTTCGCGGGTCATGTGGATGCGCTTCGACGCGACGACGCGCAGACCGGCGTCTTCCAGCATCTTGGTGACGGCGCCGGTGATGTTGCGGCGCGTCGCGTCGGGCTTGATGATCGAAAAGGTGCGGGTGACCGCCATGGGAAAGCTCCTGCGTTGGTATTTTCTGCGATGCGCGCGCCTCTAGCCGCGCTTTCGCCGGTTCGCAAGGACAGAGCGCCGGGGCTCTACGGCCCTTCGGACCAGCGCCCGCGCTCATCCTGCTTCCAGAAACGGTTGTCGACATCGTCGCGCGCCGCGAGCGTGCGCCAGGTCGCGCGCGCATCGTCGATGCGGCTGTTGTCGAAGAGCAGGAAGGTGCGCTCGAACGCCAGCGCCTCGTCGCGCCATTCGCCGTCGGCGAGCGCGATGTGGCTGGCGCCATTGGGCGGCGCGGCGTCGAGCGTGCCCGCGAGCAGGATCGGCTCGATCGCCTCGTCGGCCGATCCGGCATTGCCGTGCGGCAGGAAGCTCGCGGGTTGCAGCGTCCACAAGGCCTCGTCGATGGCCCGGCGCTGCATCGCCGGGGCGGCGACCACCAGCAGGCGGCCGCCATTCCCCAGGATTCGCGTCGCAATCGCCGGCAGCACCCGTTCGACGGGGTCGCGGGTCAGCCGGTAGAAGTCGACGCGGGGCATCAGCCCTCGTGGTTGTCGGCGATGTAACGGTCGAGCAGGCGGACGCCATAGCCCGTCGCGCCCTTGGCCCAGACCGGACCGTCCTTGTCGCCCCATGCCATACCCGCGATGTCGAGATGCGCCCAGGCGACGCCCTCGTTCACATAGCGCTTCAGGAACTGCGCGGCGGTGATCGATCCGCCTTCGCGCGGGCCGATATTCTTCATGTCGGCAATTGGGCTGTCGATCAGCTTGTCATAGGCGGGCGAGAGCGGGAAACGCCACAGCTTGTTGCCGCTTGCATCGCCCGCTTCGACCAGTTTCGCCGCCAGCTCGTCGTCGTTGGCGAACATCCCCGCATATTCGTGGCCGAGCGAGATCACCATCGCGCCGGTCAGCGTCGCGAGATCGACGACGACCTTCGGATTATAGGCTTTCTGCGCCCAGGTGATCGCGTCGCACAGGACCAGGCGCCCCTCGGCGTCGGTGTTGAGCACCTCGACCGTCTGGCCCGACATGGTGGTGACGACGTCGCCGGGGCGCATCGCATTGCCGTCGGGCATATTCTCGACAAGGCCCACGACGCCGACGACATTCGCCTTTGCCTTGCGGCCCGCGATCGCCTTCATCGCGCCCGCGACGGCGCCCGCGCCGCCCATGTCCCACTTCATCATGTCCATGCCCGGCCCGGGCTTCAGGCTGATGCCCCCGGTGTCGAAGGTGACGCCCTTGCCGATGAACACGACCGGGGCTTCGCCCGCCTCGCCGCCGTTCCAGCGCATCGCGAGCAGCCGCGGCGGGCGCGTCGAGCCCTGCGCGACGCCCAGCAGCGCGCCCATGCCCAGCGCCTTCATCTGGCGCTCGTCGAGCACTTCGAGTTCGACGCCGAGTTCGGCGAGATGCTGGCACCGTTCGACGAAGCTTTCGGGATAGAGGATGTTCGGCGGCTCGGCGACGAGCGTCTGGGTCAGCGCGACCCCGTCGGCAACCGCCGAATAGCTGCCCCAGCGCGCCGACAGGTCGCCCGCCGGCGAGGCGATCACGATCGTCTTGAGGCTGGGCTTCGCGGTATCCGAAAGCCGGGTGCGATAGGTGTCGAGCCGCCAGTTGCGCAGCCGTGCGCCCATCGCGAAGGCAAGCACGTCATCCTCGTCGCTCTGCCCCGCGCTCGCGAAATCGACGTGCACGGCCGTGACGCCGCTGGTCTGCAGCCGCGCGGTCAGCGCGGCGCCGCCGCGCTCGAGGTCGTGCGTGGTGCCGTCGCCGATCCCGACGAGCAGCAGGCGCCGCGCCTGATCGCCGTCGATCGCCGCGGTTTCGGCAATCGCACCCGCCGCACCTTCGAAGCGCGCCTGCGCCGCCGCGGCGCCGAGCAGCGCGCCGAGCTTTGCGGCCTCGCCCTTGCGGACAGGGAAAGCGACGACGTCGGCGGACGCATCGATTTGCGCGACAAACTGGATGTCCATGCGGTAACTTTCTTATGCGATGATTGATTGGAACGTGCCGGACCGATAGGGGTTTCGCTTGCGAGTTGCAAAAACAAAGCTGCCGGTCCAAGGCCGGGCAGCGACCATATAGGGTCTGGGACAAAGGGATTAAATGGGCTGGACTTTGTTCCATCGGGGGTCGCGCGCGCAATCGCTGTGGTTCGTCACGGCGAGCACGGCCGCGCTCATGGCATGCCCGGTGGCCGCGCAGCAGACGGTCGAAACGCCCCCGGTCGCCCAGCCCGACCTGCAGGACCGCACCGTCCCCGCCACCGCAGCCGACGCCCCGGCGCCCGCGACCGAGGACCAGATCGGCTTCGCCGCCGATGCGCTCAATTACGACAACGGGACCGACATTGTCGTCGCCGAGGGCAATGTCCAGATGAACCGCGACGCGATCGAGATGCGCGCGGACAAGGTGACGTGGAACCGCCAGACCGGCGAGGTCGTCGCCGAGGGCAATGTCGCGGTCAAGAATCCAGAGGGCGATACCGCCTATGGCGACCGCATCGTCCTGACCGACACGCTGCGCGATGGCGTCGTCGAGAATATGCTCGTCGTGCTCGACAACGGCTCGCGCCTCGCGGCGATGAAGGGCACGCGTTTCGACAACGGCAATATCGAGCTGGAGAACGCCGCCTACACCCCCTGCCCCGTCGAGGATGATTCGGGGTGCCCGAAAAATCCGAGCTGGCAGATCCGCGCCGTGCGCGTCACCTATGACCGTGCAAGGAACAAGGTGAAATACAAGGGCGCGCGCGTCGAGATTTTCGGCCTGCCGCTGATCCCGCTCCCCGGCCTCAGCCATCCGGCGAACCAGGAGGCGGGCAGCGGGCTGCTCGTTCCCGAAATCCGCCTCGACCGTACGAACGGGTTCGAGATCGCGGTTCCTTACTATCTCCGCCTCGCGCCCGACCGCGACCTGACGATCACCCCGCACATCTACACCAGCGCCGCGCCGATGCTGGAGGGCGAGTTCCGCGCGCTGACCGACGTCGGCTCGTTCCGCCTCAACGGCTTTGCAACGCACAGTGCGGCGGTTCCGGTCTCGGGGCCGACGACCGATCGCAACCGCCGGTTCCGCGGCTATTTCGAAAGCGCGGGCAAGTTCCAGTTCGATCCGCGGTGGAGCCTGTCCTTCTCGGGCCGCGTCACCACCGACCGCACCTTCATGCGCCGCTACGACATCAGCCGCGACGACCGGCTGCGCTCGACGTTCGAGCTCGAACGGATCGGCGGGCAGAGCTATCTCTCGATCGCCGGCTGGGCGACGCAGACGCTGCGCCGCAACGACAGCCAGGGGCAGCAGCCGGTCGCGCTGCCGATCATCGACTATCGCCAGCGCTTCGCCGACCCGCTGTTCGGCGGGCAGGTCGAGCTGCAGCTCAACACATTGGCGATCGGGCGCACGTCGGGGCAGGACACGCAGCGCGCCTTTGCGGGCGCGCGCTGGGATTTGCGCGGGCTCACCGGCCTTGGGCAGGAAGTCACCGTCACGGCGCTGGTGCGCGGCGACGTCTATCACAGCGACGAAAATCTGCTGACCGCGATCCCCGGTTATCGCGGCAAGTCGGGGTGGCAGGGCCGCGGCATCGCGGCGGTCGCTGCCGACATGCGTTGGCCCTTCGTCGGCGAGTTTGCGGGCGGGACGCAGACGCTGACCCCGCGCGTCCAGATCGTCGCGACGCCGCCGATCAAGAATCTCGACATTCCGAACGAGGATGCGCGCGCCTTCGACCTCGAGGACAGCAACCTGTTCGCGATCAACCGCTTCAACGGCTATGACCGGTTCGAGGACGGCGCGCGCATCACCTATGGCGTCGAGTGGAACTACAGCCGGCCGAGCTTCACGATCAACAGCATGATCGGGCAAAGCTATCGCCTGTCGGACAAGCCCAGCCTCTTCCCCGACGGCACCGGGCTCACCGACCGCACCTCAGACATCGTCGGGCGCACGACTATCGCGTACAGAAGCTTCCTGCGGCTCACGCACCGCTTCCGTCTCGACAAGGACAATCTGGCGATCCGCCGCAACGAATTCGACGCGACGATCGGCGGCCGGTCGACCTATGCCGTGCTCGGCTATTCGCGGCTCAACCGCGACATATTGCTGCTCGGCGAGGATCTGCAGGACCGCGAGGAAGCGCGCGTCGGCGGCCGCGTCGGCTTCGCGAAAAACTGGTCGGTGTTCGGATCGGCGATCATCGACCTCACCAGCCGCAGCGACGACCCGCTGGCGCAGGCCGACGGCTTCGAACCGATCCGCCACCGCCTCGGCATCGCCTATGACGACGACTGCCTGTCGATCGCCCTCACCTGGCGCCGCGATTACATCGACACCGGCGACGCGAAACGCGGCAACAGCTTCTCGTTCCGGATCGCATTCCGGAATCTGGGGTTCTGAGCGTCGGGCAGCCGGCGCTGGCTATGATTTGAGTCGATCTGGATCGAATCGCGGGAATCGACCGGAAGCTGACATATCCTGCATCGTCTCTTTCATCGTCACCCTGAACTTGTTTCAGCATCCATGGTCTGCCGTTTCCTTCGGCGCGGCGCCGGATGCAAGGCCCGGCCATGGATGCTGAAA
>NZ_JAFMTR010000079.1 GCF_018682675.1 Sphingopyxis soli | reverse complement strand
TGATCCGGGATCCACCGCAGCGCTGAAGTCATGGACCCCGGATCAAGTCCGGGGTGACGATGAAGGGTAGGTCCGCAACCGGTCGTCTCCAGACATTCGCCCGCTGAATCGGCGCAAGAAATGGCCGATACCGGCCCCTCTGGCGCTTCGCCGAACTTCGCGATAGGCTGGCCTTCCACAAACGGGCCGGCTCCTCGGCCCAATCGGGGGCTCATGTCAGTCAATCTGGAACAATGGATCAGCGACCATAAAATCGACGAAGTCGAATGTATCGTCCCCGACATCAACGGGGTCCAGCGCGGCAAGGTTCTGCCCGCCAAGAAGTTCCTCTCCTCGGTCAAGGACAAGTCGCTGCGCATTCCGGGCAGCGTCTTCATCTGCACGATCGACGGCCATTATCCGGAGGACATCGACGATATCTGGGACAAGGATCCCGACAAATATCTGATCGCCGATCCCGACACGATCTGCGTCGCCCCCGGCTTTTCCTCGCCGACCGCGTTCGTGATCGCCGACGCCCTGAACGCGGACGGGACCGAGGTCGATATCGCGCCGCGAACGATCCTGAAGAAGGTGCTCGGCCTCTATGCGGACAAGGGCTGGAAGCCGATCATCGCGCCCGAGGTCGAATTCTACCTCGTCTCGCAGAACACCGATCCCGACTTCCCGCTGACGCCGCCGACCGGCCAGTCGGGACGCGCCGAGACCGCGAGCCAGCCCTATGGGCTGGAGGCGATGAACGAATATGAGGATATCATCGACCATATCTATGACGATTGCGAGCTGATGGGGCTCAACATCGACACGATGATCCACGAAATGGGCGCCGCGCAGCTCGAGGTCAATTTCAACCACGGCGACCCGCTGCGCCTGGCGGACGAGGTGTTCCTGTTCAAGCGCGTCGTGCGGGGCGTCGCCAAGCAGCACGGCGTCTATGCGACCTTCATGGCGAACCCGATGGCGGGCCAGCCGGGCAGCGCAATGCACATCCACCAATCGGTCGTCGATGCCGATACCGGACGCAACCTGTTCTCGACCGCCAACGGCCGCGACAGCGCAGCTTTCCGTTCCTACGTCGCCGGCCTGATCCGCTTCATGCCGCAGATTTCGCCGATGTGGGCGCCGAACGTGAACAGTTTCCGGCGGATGCGGCCCGACAGCGCGGCGCCGATCAACGTGCAATGGGGCGTCGACAACCGCTCGTGCGGCTTTCGCGTGCCGGTATCGGACAAGAACAACCGCCGGGTCGAAAACCGCCTGCCGGGCGCCGACAGCAACCCCTATCTCGCGATCGCTTCGTCGCTGGTCTGCGGCTATATCGGGATGGTCGACCGCATGGTGCCGCCCAAGCCGATCACCGGCAGCGCCTACAACCGTGCGCGTACCCTGCCCCGCACGCTGGAGGCGGCGCTCGACCGGTTCAGCTCGTGCAAGAAGGTGCGTAATCTGCTGGGCGACAATTTCTTCGAAATCTTCTTCGCGGTGAAGGATTATGAGCTGTTCAACTATCAGTCGGTGGTGTCGAGCTGGGAGCGCGAACATCTGCTGATGCGGGTCTGAATGAGCGATCCGCTCAATCACAGCTATTACGCGGCAACCGCGCACGCGTGGCGGCCAGGGGCTTTCGACAGCGAGGATTGCAGTTGCGATGTCGCGGTGATCGGCGGCGGGTTCACCGGCCTCAGCGCTGCTCTCGCCTGCGCCGAACGCGGCTTTTCGGTGATCCTGATCGAGCGCGAGCATGTTGGCTTCGGCGCCTCGGGACGGAATGGCGGGCAGCTGATCCCGGGCCTGCGCTGGACTGCCGCCGAACTCGAAACGGAATTCGGCGGCGAGCGCGCCGATGCGCTGTTCGACCTTTGCTGGCGCGACAACCGCGTGAAGGCGCGGATCGAAAAGCACGGCATCGACTGCGACCTCAAGGCCGGGCATCTCGAGGCGGCATGGACGCCAAAGGATTTCGGCGCGATGCGGCGCGACGCCGACTATCTTGCCAGCCGGTTCGGATACCCGACCGACGTCGTCGGCAGGACCGATATGGGCGAACATATCGCCAGCCCGCTCTATCATGGGGGCATCTACGATCCGCAGGGCGGACACTTTCATCCGCTGAACTATGCGATCGGGCTGGCACAGGCTGCCGAAGCCGCAGGCGTGCGCATTCGGGAAAATGAGCGCGCTCACCGCATCACCGACACCCCCGCGGGACCGGGCGTGATGACCGACCGCGCGCATGTCGGCGCGCGCTATGTCATCGACGCGACCGATAGCTGGATCGGCGAGGTCGAGCCCGACCTTGGGCGCTACACCGTACCGATCATGAACTACAACATCGCGACCGCGCCGCTCGCCAACGCCGACGGGCTGCTCCCGACCGACGCTGCGGTCGCCGACAGCCGCTTTGTCCTCAACTATTTCCGCCTCTCCGCCGACAAACGGCTGATCTTCGGCGGCGGCGAGCGTTATTCGCAGACCCCGCCGCGCGACATTACGGCATTCGTGCGACCGTTCATGGCCGAGGTTTTCCCAGAGATTGCCGACGCGACGATCGACTATGGCTGGGGCGGTGCGGTGGCGGTGACGATGAACCGCCTGCCGCATATCGGGCGGCGCGGGAATGTGTTTTTCGCGCACGGCTTTTCGGGGCACGGCGCGCTGGTCACGACAACTGCCGGCGAGTTGATCGCCGAGGCGCTGGCAGGGACGGCGGAGCGTTTCGACATTCTCGCCAGCCTGCCCTCGAAGCCTTTCCCCGGCGGCAGATGGCTTCGCCGGCCGCTCGCGACCCTGGGCCTGCTCTACTATGCGCTGAAGGACAGGCTCGGGTGATCGGTAACGCCGCCATCCTCCGCGTCGCCGAACGCGAGGCCGAGCGGTTTCGCAGTGCCAATCCGCATGCTTTCGCGCACCATGCGTCCGCAACCGGCTGGTTTCAGTCGGTGCCCTTCCACTGGATGAAGGACTGGCCTAGCCGGGTGCCGATCGTCGCCGCCTCGGCGAAGGACGCGATGCTGACCAGCATCGATGGCCAGACCTACGACGACTTCTGCCTCGGCGACACCGCCAGCCTTTTCGGCCACTCGCCCCCCGCCCTCGCCGCCGCGCTGGCGCAGCAGGCGCGCGAAGGGCTGAGCTATATGCTCCCCACCGAACGCGGCGCGGCGCTATCGAAGAAGCTCGCGGCGATGTTCGGCCTGCCGCAGTGGCAGGTCACGACGACCGCCAGCGAAGCCAACCGCGCCGTGATCCGCTGGTGCCGCGGGATCAGCGGGCGGCGCAAAATCCTGATCTTCAACGGCGCCTATCATGGCGCGGTCGATGACGCCTTCGTCGACCTGAAGGGTGGAGCCGCGGCGATGCGCGCCAGCCTGGTCGGACAGGTCCACGATCTGCGCGGCACCACGGCGGTGGTCGAGTTCAACGACGAAGCGGCGCTCGCGGCCGCGCTGCGCGGCGGCGACATTGCCTGCCTCCTCGCCGAGCCGGTGATGACGAACGTCGGCATGGTGCGCGATGCACCGGGCTTTCTGCAGACGCTGCGCACGCTTTGCGACGAGACCGGGACGCTGCTGGTCTTCGACGAGACGCACACGATCTCGTCCGGCTATGGCGGCCATGGCGTCGTGCACGGCCCGAAACCCGACCTGATGGTCGTCGGCAAGTCGATCGGCGGCGGGGTGCCATGCGCCGTCTATGGTTTTTCGGCCGATGTAGCGGATCGCATGGCCGCGCTGAACCGGTCGCGACCGGCCGGCCACAGCGGCATCGGGACGACGCTCTCGGCCAATGCGCTTGCAATCACCGCGATGAACACGATGCTGGGCGAGGTCATCGCGCCCGCCGCCTATCACCCTATGCTGCGCGGCGCGGCGCGCCTCGTCGCGGGGCTGGAGCAGGAAATCGCGAGCGCCGGGCTCGACTGGCACGTCACGCAGGTCGGCGCCCGCGTCGAATTCCTGACCTGCCCCACCCCGCCGCGCAATGGCGGCGAAGCCAAGGCGGCGATGCACCCCGAACTCGAAGCGGCGATCCACCTCTTCCTTGCCAATCGCGGGATTTTGCTGGCGCCGTTCCACAATATGATGTTGGTGAGCCCGGTTACGTCGGACGACCAGATCGACCGGCTCGTCGGCGCTTTCGCCGACTGCGTAAAGCGTTTGAAGGAGTAGAGGGGCGATGTCGAAATCATCGGGCGTGATTGCGCCGCGTTCGGAGGCCGAGGCGTTTTTCCGGGCCAATCCCGACGTCGATTCGATCGAGATGATCTATACCGACATGGGCGGCGTGCCGCGCGGCAAGCGCCTGCGCCAGCATGAAGTGCTCGCGGTTTATGACAGCGGCCGCATGTTCCCCGGCTCGATCACCGTCGTCGACATCACCGGACAGGACACCGTCGAAACGGGCCTCGTCTGGGAGGATGGCGACGCCGACCGCTCGATGAAGCCGATCCCCGGCACCCTCGTCCGCACCCCGTGGGGCGGTGACACGGCCGCACAGTTCCTCGTTGATTTCTACGAGCTCGACGGCACGCCGCACGACCTCGACCCGCGGCACGTCCTCGGCCGTGTGATCGACCGCTTCACCGCCGATGGTCTGACGCCGGTCCTTGCGGTCGAACTCGAATTCTACCTCGTCGATCCGCGCCGCGCCCGCGATGGCAAGGTCCGCCCTGCCCGCCCGGCTTACAGCCGTGACACCCCGCGCAATGTAGAGGTGTATGGGCTGCGCGAGCTCGACGATTTCCGTCCCTTCTTCGACGCGCTTTACGCGGCGACCGACGTGCAGGGTCTGCCGCTCGAAAGCGCGATCAGCGAATTCGCGCCCGGCCAGTTCGAGCTGACGCTGCGCCACAAGCCCGACGCGCTGCGCGCCTGTGACGATGCGATCATGTACAAACGCCTCGTGAAGGCGATCGCGCAGCAACAGGGGCTGGAAGCGACCTTCATGGCGAAGCCCTTCGCCGAGCAGGCGGGCAGCGGGATGCACATCCACGTCTCGGTCAACGACGACACCGGCAGCAACATCTTCGCGAGCGACGACCCCGAAGGCACCCCGGCGCTCCGCCACGCCATCGGCGGGATGATCGGAACCGTCGGCGATGCCTTTGCGCTCTTCGCACCGCACGCGAACAGCTATCGCCGGTTCAAGGCGAACAGCTACGCCCCGGTCGCGCCGACGTGGGGCGTCAACAATCGCACCGTCTCCTTCCGCATCCCCGCCGGCCCGCCATCGAGCCGCCATGTCGAGCATCGCGCCTGCGGCGCCGACGCCAACCCCTATCTGGCGGTCGCGGCCGTCCTTGCGGGCATGCATCATGGCATGACGACCCGCGCCGACCCGGGCGCGGCGGTGGTCGGCAACGGCTACGACCGCGACAACAGCGGCGACGACAAGCCGCCGTCGAACTGGTTCGCGGCGGTCGACCGTTTCGAGGCGTCGAGCCTGATGCGCGATTATCTGGGGGCGCGGTTCGTCGAGATGTTCAGCATCGTGAAGCGGGTTGAACAGAACAATTATTTCAGCGTCGTCCCGACACTCGATTACGACTGGTACCTGCGCAACGCATGAATGTTCCAGAATTTATTGGTGCAGCGCAAAAAAGCCTCTTCCCAAGGTGACATTATTGAGTCAGCTTGACGTCACAAACAGGGAGGCCGTCAATGGATTTGAACGAACTGCTCGCGCAGGGCCGCAACCGTCGCTCGCTGCTGCAGGCCATGGGGGTGGCCGCCATCGGGATCAGCTTTGGCGGCCTTGCGGCGTGCAGCAAGGGCGAAGGCAAAAAGCTCTCGAACGGTGAGGAAGCCAAGCTCAACTTCTACAACTGGGACACCTATATCGGCGAGACGACGCTCGACGATTTCAAGAAATCGACGGGTGTCGAGGTCACGATGGACCTCTTCGACAGCAACGATACGCTGTTCGCGAAGTTCAAGGCGGGCAACCCCGGATACGACGTGATCGTGCCGTCGAACGACTTCGTCGAGCGCATGGTCCGTGCCGACATGCTGCAGCCGCTCGATCATGCGCAGATTCCGAACATCAAGAACGTCGATCCGGCTTTCATGAATGTCGATTACGACCCGGGGCGCAAATTTTCGCTTCCCTATACCTGGCTCGTACTCGGCATCGGCTATCGCAAGTCGAAAGTGAAAGCGAAGCCCGACAGCTGGAAGGTGCTGTTCGACAGCCCCGAATATGCCGGCCGCATCGCCTGGCTGTCGGAGGCCGGTGACATGTTCCGCCTCTACGGCAAATATCTGGGCAAGTCGGTCAACGCGCTGACCCCCGCCGACATCGAGACGATCTCGGCGATGATGATCAAGCAGAAACCCAATGTGAAGAAATTCCACGAGGACGACGGGCAGGATCTGCTGCTGAAGGGCGACTGCGACGTCGTGCTCGAATATAATGGCGATATCGCACAGGCGATGGTCGAGGACGACGATCTCGACTTCGTCGTGCCCAAGGAAGGCAGCCAGCTCAATTCGGATACGCTGTGCATCCCGAAGGGCGCGCCGCATCCGAAGAATGCGCACGCCTTCATCAACTATATGCTCGATGCCGAGGTGGGCAAGAAGATCACCGAGACGATCCTCTATCCGACCCCGAACCTCGCGGCGAAGGCGCTGATGCCCGACACGTACAAGAATAATCCGGTCATCTTCCCGCCCGCCGATATCCTCGCGAAATGCGAGTATGCGAAGTTCAACGAGAAGCTTCAGCCGCTGTACGAGGAGGCCTTCACCAAGGTGCGGGCGTCGTAAGATCCTGAAGGGGGCATCGGGGGATGGCCGAGCAGGACTGGAAGGCGAACAAGCGGGTCTTCGCGGCGGTTTCGCTACCGACCCTGCTGTGGACCCTGCTCTTCTTCGTCATCCCGATGGCGATCGTCTGGTTCTACAGCTTCGGCGAGAACAAGGGGCTGACCGAAATCGAATTTTCGGGAACGCTCGACAATTACAAGCGCGCGACCGAGTTCCTCTATCTCAGCATCTTCGGGAAGAGCTTCGCGGTCGCGGCGCTCGTGACCCTGATCTGCCTGATCATCGGCTTTCCCGTCGCGATGGCGATCACCTTCGCGAGCGAGAAATGGCGGCCCTGGCTGCTGCTCGGCATCATGCTGCCCTTCTGGACCAACTTGCTCATCCGCACCTACGCGCTGATGATGCTGCTCGGGACGCAGGGCTTCGCGAACAAGGGGCTCGAAGCGCTGTGGGGCGGCGCGAGCTGGTTCAGGACGCTCGTCGGGCTCCAGCCGCTGCCGACGTGGGAGCCGGTGCAGCTGCTCTTCAACAATTTCGCGGTCGTCTTCGGGCTCGTCTATGTCCATCTGCCCTTCATGGTGCTCCCGCTCTACGCGGCGCTCGACCGGCTCGACCGTAGCCTGATCGAGGCCAGCCTCGACCTCGGCGCAGGGCATTTCCGCACGATCATGCGCATCGTCGTGCCGCTGGCAGCCCCCGGGATCGTCGCCGGCGTGATGATCACGCTGATCCCCGCGCTCGGCGCCTACCTCACCCCCGATCTGATGGGCGGCACCGACAGCCAGATGATCGCGAACGTGATCGAGCGCCAGTTCAAGAAGGCCAACGACTGGCCCTTCGGCGCCGCGCTCTCCTTCATCCTCATCTACGCCATGTTCATCCTGATCGCGCTGCAGGCGATGCGCAGGAAAGGGCCGGAGGTCCGCTGATGGCCCTGTTCGCCCGCACCCCGCGCGCCCCGCTCGAATATAGCCGCACCTTGTGGATGCGGGCCTGGGTCGGGCTGGTGATGCTGTTCCTCTATGCGCCGCTGATCGTGCTGATGATCTTCAGCTTCAACGACAGCAAGCGCAATGTCGTGTGGCGCGGCTTCACGACGAAATATTACGAAAAGGCGCTCGGCAACGACGTTCTGGTCGAAGCACTGGTCAATTCGCTGACGATCGCGGCGCTCGCGACGATCGCCAGCCTGATCCTCGGCGCGGTCGCCGCGGTGATGCTGTGGCGCTTTCGCTTCCCGCTGAAAGGCGCGGTCGACGGAACGATCTCGCTGCCGATCATCGTTCCCGAAATCTGCATGGGTGTCGCCTTCCTGATCTTCTTTGCAAAGTGGCTCGAATGGCCGACCGACCTGATCTGGCCGTTCAACCTCGGCGCGATCGTCATCGCGCACATCACCTTCTGCTTCCCCTTCGTGACGATGGTCGTGCGCTCGCGCCTCGCGAGCTTCAACCGCGAGCAGGAGGAGGCTGCGAAGGATCTCGGCGCGGGCGAATGGGCGGTGTTCCGCGACGTGCTGATCCCGCATATGAAACCGGCGCTCGTCGCGGGGGCGCTGCTGTCCTTCACCCTGAGCCTCGACGATTTCGTCATCACCTATTTCACCAGCGGGCCCGACACGATCACCTTCCCGGTGAAGGTCTATTCGATGGTGCGCTTCTCCGTGACGCCCGAGGTCAATGCCGCCTCGACCCTGCTCATCATCCTCACCATCGTCCTGACCGCCGTCGCGCTGAAACTTCAGGGCGTGAAGGCCATCGCGGAGACGCATTGATGCGACCTGCCTTCCCCGTTCGCATCGAGCGAAGTCGAGATGCCCATCCTCAGCGCGCTGCTTCACGGCGTCTCGACTTCGCTCGACACGAACGGAATTAGGATCTTTTCATGACCGAACCCGCCAAACCGATCATCCAGATCCAGAATGTCACCAAGCGTTTCGGCCGGGTCGCCGCGGTCGACAATGTCAGCCTCGACATTCTGGCCGGCGAATTCTTCGTCCTGCTCGGCCCCTCGGGCTGCGGCAAGACGACCCTGCTGCGCATGATCGCCGGGTTCGAGCTGCCGACCGAAGGCACGATCCTGATCGACGGGCAGGATATGGCCGGCATCCCGCCGAACAAGCGGCCGGTGAACATGGTGTTCCAGAGCTATGCCGTGTTCCCGCACATGAGCGTCGCGGACAATGTCGCCTATGGCCTGAAGATTGCGGGGGTGAAGGGCGGCGAGGTCAAGGCCCGCGTTGCCGAGGCGCTCGACCTCGTCAAGCTCGGCGGGTTCGAAGACCGGATGCCCGACCAGATGTCGGGCGGCCAGCGCCAGCGCGTCGCGCTCGCGCGCAGTCTGATCATGCGCCCGAAGGTGCTGCTGCTCGACGAGCCGCTGTCGGCGCTCGACGCCAAGCTGCGCGCGCAGATGCAGTTCGAACTGGCGGAGTTGCAGGATCAGGTCGGCATCACTTTCGTCACCGTGACCCACGACCAGGACGAGGCGCTGTCGATGGCCAGCCGGATCGCGGTGATCAACAAGGGCGAGGTGGCGCAGCTTGCGGGCCCCTCCGACCTCTACGAATATCCGGCAAACCGCTTCGTTGCCGATTTCGTCGGGTCGGTGAACATTTTCGAGGGCAAGCTGACACTGGACGAGCCCGACCGCGCGGCGGTCGATTGTCCGGGGCTAGGCAAGGTTTACCTCAACCATGGCGTCACCGGTCCGCACGGCGCCGATGTATGGGTCGCGCTGCGCCCCGAGAAAATCTACCTCCACGTCCCCGGCGAGGGCAAGGCGGTGCGCGCGGCGGCGCAGGACGCCCCCGACGGACACAACTTCGCGCGCGGCTGCATCAAGGGCATGTCCTATCTCGGCGACATCACCCTGTACGACATCTTGCTCGAATCGGGTGCGCGCCTGCGTGTCTCGCGGCCCAACCTGTCGCGCCATGACCAGGAGGATTTCACCTGGGACGACAAGGTCTCGATGCATTGGCGGGCCGACAGCCCGGTGGTGCTGCTGGGTTAGACCTCCCGCCCCCTCCCAATCTTCGTCATCCCGGACTTGGTCGGGGTTCCAAGACTTCGGCGCTGCTGTGGATCCCGGATCAAGTCCGGGATGACGAGATTAATGAGCCGCCTTCTTGCCTGGAATGAAGTGCAGCGCGCCGACGATCAATCCGCCGAGCAGCAGCCCGAACACGCCCGCGCCGCCGGCGTTGATCAACCACTCCCAAAGCCCCGCAAGCGGCAGTCCGCCGCCGAGCGCGTGCGCCGTGTCGTGCAGCCAGTGGCCGATCCCGCCGATATGATATTCGTCGAGGCCGTGGAGCACGATCTGCCCGCCGACCCAGAGCATCGCGGCGGTCCCGATCGTCGCCAGCGCCGCGAGCAGCTTGGGCATCAGGGCCACGAGCCCGCGCCCGATCGCCTGCCGCGCCTTGTTGCCCTCCTTCGCCATATGGAGGCCGATGTCGTCCATCTTCACGATCAGTCCGACGACCCCATAGACGGCAACGGTAATCAGCACCGCGACAAGCGCCAGCGTCGCGCCGCGCATGACCAGATGCTCGTCGAGCACCTCGTTGAGCGCGATCACCATGATCTCGGCCGAGAGAATGAAGTCGGTGCGCACGGCGCCCTTCACCATCATCTCCTCATGGTCCTTGTCGGCGACGATCTCGGCGTCTTCTTCGAGGCTAGTCTTGTCCTCCTGCAGCGAGTGGAGCACCTTTTCGGCGCCCTCGAAGCAGAGATAAGCGCCGCCGAGCATCAGTAGCGGCGTGATCGCCCATGGCAGGAAGGTCGAGAGCAGCAGCAGCGCCGGCAGGATCAGCACCAGCTTGTTGAACAGCGATCCCTTGGTGATCCGCCAGATGATCGGCAGTTCGCGGTCGGGAGTGAAGCCGGTAACATAGCGCGGCGTCACCGCGGTATCGTCGACCACGACCCCCGCCGCCTTGACCCCGGCCTTCGACGCCGCGGCGCCCACGTCATCGATGCTCGCGGCCGCCACCTTCGCGATAGTGGCGACGTCGTCGAGCAGGGCAAACAGGCCGGAAGGCATAGGAGAGATTTCTTCCTTTGTTAAAGCGCGCGGAGCTTCGGCATCACCTCATCGAGTGATTTGCGGATGATGGCAACCATCTCGTCGATCTGTTCGGTGGTGATGATCAGCGGCGGGCACATGACCAGGCTGTCGCGGATGCCGCGCACCATCAGGCCATTGGCGATGCACCCGTCGCGCGCCATCGGTCCCGCCGTCCCTTCCGCGCCACCAAAGCGCCCACGGGTTTCCTTGTCCGCAACGATCTCGACCGCGCCGAGCAGGCCGACCGAGCGCGTCTCGCCGACAAGCGGGTGGTCGTTCAGCGTCGCGAGCGCCTTCGCCAGATGCGGCCCCGTGACGCTGCCCGTGCGTTCGACGAGGCCTTCGCGTTCGATGATCTCGATATTCTTGAGCGCGACCGCCGCTGCGACCGGGTGGCCCGAGTAGGTGAAGCCGTGGACGAAATCGCCGCCGGTCTTGAGGACATCTACGACATGGCCGGCGACCGCGGTCGCCGAAATCGGCAGGTAGCCCGACGACAGCCCCTTTGCCATCGGCATCAGGTCGGGCGTGAAGCCCATCGTCTCGTGCCCCCACATCTTGCCGGTGCGCCCGAAGCCGCAGATGACTTCGTCGGCGACGAGCAACAGGCCATATTTGCGCACCACCGCCTCGACCTTCGGCCAATAGCCCTTGGGCGGGATGATCACGCCGCCCGCGCCCTGCACCGGCTCGCCGATGAAGGCGGCGCAATTTTCGGGGCCGACCTCGAGGATCTTGTCCTCGATCGCCTGCACGCAGGCGTCGGTGAACGCCTCCTGGCTCATCCCCTGGCCTTCGCCGAAATAATAGGGCTGGCGGACATGCTCGACGCCGGGGATCGGCAGGTCCCCCTGCGCGTGCATCGCCTTCATGCCGCCGAGCGAGACGCCCGCGACGGTCGATCCGTGATAGGCGTTCCAGCGGCTGATGAAGACCGTGCGCTTGGGCTCGCCCTTGAGCTTCCAATAGTGGCGCACCATGCGGAAGACGGTGTCGTTCGCTTCGCTGCCCGAGGCGTTGAAGAAGACATGCGGCAGGCGGTTACCGGTGAGCGAGGCGATCTTCGCCGCCAGCGTCACCGTCGGCGGCGTCGCGGTCTTGAAGAAGGTGTTGTAGAAGGGCAGCTCGCGCATCTGGGCTGCCGCCGCCTCGACCAGCTCCTCGCGGCCATAGCCGACATTGACGCACCACAGGCCCGCCATCCCGTCGAGGATGCGGTGGCCGTCGCCGTCGGTGATGGTGCAGCCCTCGGCATGGGTGATGATGCGGCTGCCGCCGAGCCTTTCGATTTCGGCCCAGTCGGCCTGCGCGGGAAGATGGTGCGCGACGTCGAGGCGGCGCAGTTCGGCGATGTCGTGATTGCGGGGCATTAATGAAACTCCTGATTGTCTGGAAACGGAAAGAAACCGGATTCCGGAACATCAGGGCGAAAAGCTGATCCGTGCGAGATAGCGATCATATCGGGTGACGCGGTGGTTCATAATTCGCCTCTTAACGCGCGCCCGAGCAGGTGGAAATAGGTCTGGCTCTGGGCGTTCGCATCGGTCGCCCATTCGGGATGCCATTGCACGGCGAGCAACGGCGCACCGTTCGGCCGCGCGCTATAGGCCTCGACCAGCCCGTCGGGCGCGCGAGCCTCGACCGCCAGCCCGTCGGCGAGCTCGCCGATACCCTGATAATGCACCGAATTGACGTCGAGCGACGGCGTCTCATAGGCGGCGGCGAGCAAGCCGCCGGCAACCAGATCGACCTTGTGACGATGGTCGAACATCGCATCGAACGCCGTGCCGTCAGGCGCGTGATGCGCGAGCAGCGCCTCGCTGGCCGATGTGTCGCGCCGCAGCGTCCCGCCGAGCGCGACATTGATCTCCTGAAAGCCGCGGCAGATGCCGAAGAGCGGTCGGCGGGCAGCGATCACCGCGTCGACCAGGTCGAGCATCATCCGGTCGCGTTCGGGGTCGAACGGCCCCTCGCCTTCGCGCTCGTCGCCATAGCGCGCCGGTTCGACGTTCGAGGGCGTACCAGTCAGCAGAACCCCGTCGAGCCGCCCGACAATCTCGTCCGCGCGCATATATTCGGGCAGCGACGGAATGATCAGCGCGGCGCAATCGGCGTGGTGCATCGCCGCGATCGCATAGCGGTTCATCACCGCCTGCGCGATCTCGGTTCCGACCGTGCGGTTGCAGGCAATGATGCCGAGGACGGGGCGCGAGGACATGCCCTCTTGCTGCCGATTTTAGGCGCCGTGCGCCAGCGAAATTTCAAGCATACTGGCGCGCGAACGCCGCTGCCGCACCGAACAGGCCGGGCTGCGGATGCGTGATCAGCTTGACCGGGATCGCCGCCATGAAATTCTCGAACCGTCCCTTGGCGACGAAGCGTTCGGGAAAGCCCGAACGAAGAAGCTGGTCGCGTATGCGCAGGCCGAGCCCGCCTGCTACCACGACCCCGCTCGCCCCCTGAGCCAGCGCGAGGTCGCCCGCGACGCTGCCGAGCGACAGGCAGAAACGATCCGCCGCTGCGGCGGCGAGCGCGTCCTCGCCGCTCATCGCATTCGTCCAGATCGTGCGGTCGTCGAGCGGCGTGATCGCCCGCCCCTCCATGCTCGCGAGCGTCTCGTAGATGTCGACGATGCCGGGTCCCGACACGATCCGCTCGATCGACACGCGGCGGTGGCGCTTGCGCAGCCGCGCGAGGATCGCATCCTCGATGCTGTCGAGCGGTGCGAAATCGATGTGCCCGCCCTCGGTCGCCTGGACACGGTAACCGCCGTCGCCGCGCCAGATATGCGCAACGCCAAGCCCGGTGCCGGGACCGATTATGCTGATCGTTCCGTCCGCGGGCAGCGGCGCATCGGGGCCCGCCAGATGCTCGAAATATTCCGAACCGGCCTGCGCCACTGCATGGCCCACCGCCTCGAAGTCATTGACCAGCACATGGCGATCGACGTTCAGCTTCTCACCGATCAGCGCCGGACGAATGATCCAGGGATTGTTGGTAAAGCGAATGACGTCGCCGCGCGTCGGTCCGGCAATCGCGATCGCAACGCTGCGCGGCAACGATCCGCCCTGCTGCTGCTCGAAATCCTGCCAAGCCGTCTGAAAGCTCGCATGATCCTTCGTATGGAGCGTCGTCGCTTCGCCGAGCGCGGCGACCCGTCCGCCCGCGATCTCTGCGATGGCAAAGCGCGCGTGCGTGCCGCCGATGTCGACCGTGACGATGGCTTCGCTCATGCCTCTCCCTTGCCTGCGGCAGCAATGTCGTGTGCAGCAGCAATGTCGCACGCCCGGTGTCGATGCAACAGGGCATAGCTATGCGCCGGGTCAACGCGGGCGCGGCACCACAAGCGCTGCAGGGGCTCGATATCCGGCAATTTTAGGGAAATGGCGCACCCGGAACGATTCGAACGTCCGACCCCCAGATTCGTAGTCTGGTGCTCTATCCAGCTGAGCTACGGGTGCGTGGAGGGGAGCCTTTAGGGGGCTGCGCAAAATCGCGCAACCCCCTTTTGGCGATTATTTTCGCAGCGCCGCCTGCGCCGCCGCCAGCCGCGCGATAGGCACGCGATATGGCGAGGCGCTGACATAGTCGAGGCCGGTTTTCTCGCAGAAATGGATGCTCGGCGCATCGCCGCCATGCTCGCCGCAGATGCCGAGCTTGATGCCCGCACGCGTCCCGCGGCCGCGTTCGGCGGCGAGTTCGATCAGCTGGCCGACGCCCTCGACGTCAAGGCTGACGAAGGGGTCGGTGACGAAGATGCCCTTGTCGACATATTGCGTCAGGAAGCGACCCGCGTCGTCGCGGCTGATGCCGATCGTCGTCTGGGTGAGGTCGTTGGTTCCAAAGCTGAAGAACTCCGCGCTCTCGGCGATCTCGCCCGCCATCAGCGCGGCGCGCGGCAGTTCGATCATCGTGCCGACCAGATAGGCGATCTCGCGGCCCTTTTCGGCGAACACCGCCTTCGCCTGCGCGTCGACCACCGCCTTCATCAGGTCGAACTCGCGGCGCGTGGCGACGAGCGGGATCATCACTTCGGGGATCGGCGCGGCGCCGGTTTCGGCGGCGACGTCGCACGCCGCCTCGAAGATCGCGCGCGCCTGCATCTCGTAGATTTCGGGGTAAGTGACGCCGAGGCGACAACCGCGATGCCCGAGCATCGGGTTGAACTCGTGGAGTTCGTTCGCGCGCGCCTTCAGCGCCTCGATCCCCACGCCCGCCGCGGCGGCGACGTCGGCGAAATCCTCCTCGCGCGTCGGCAGGAATTCGTGCAGCGGCGGGTCGAGCAGGCGGATCGTCACCGGCAGTCCCGCCATCACGCGGAAAATGGCGGCAAAGTCGCCGCGCTGTTCGGGGAGCAGCTTCGCGAGCGCCGCGCGGCGGCCGTCCTCGCTGTCGGCCAAAATCATCTCGCGCACCGCGGTGATGCGCGCGGCGTCGAAGAACATATGCTCGGTGCGGCACAGGCCGATGCCCTCGGCGCCGAAATCGCGCGCGACCTGGGCATCCTGGGGGGTTTCGGCGTTGGTGCGCACCTTCATCCGGCGCACCTTGTCGGCCCACGCCATCAGCGTGCCGAAGTCGCCGACCAGCTCGGGGAGCAGGGTCGGAACCTCGCCCGCCATCACTTCGCCGGTCGAACCGTCGAGGGTCAGGATATCGCCCTCGCGCAGTTCGCGCCCGCCGACGCGCAGCACGCGCGCGTTGCCGTCGATCGACAGCCCGCCCGCGCCCGAGACGCAGGGACGGCCCATGCCGCGTGCGACGACCGCCGCGTGGCTGGTCATCCCGCCGCGCGCGGTCAATATGCCCTTGGCGGCGTGCATCCCGTGAATGTCCTCGGGCGAGGTTTCGACGCGAACGAGGATCACCGCCTCGCCCATCGCCGCGGCTTTCTCGGCGCTGTCGGCGTCGAACATGATCTTGCCCGACGCGGCGCCGGGGCTCGCGGGGAGCCCCTTGGTCAGCACATCGCGCGGCGCCTTGGGATCGAGCGTCGGGTGGAGCAGCTGGTCGAGCGCACCCGGATCGACGCGGCCGACGGCTTCTTCTTCCGAGATCAGCCCTTCCGCCGCCATTTCAACCGCAATGCGCAGCGCCGCCTTGGCGGTACGCTTCCCCGAACGGGTTTGCAGCATCCAGAGCGTCCCGCGTTCGACGGTGAACTCGATGTCCTGCATGTCGCGATAATGGGTCTCGAGCGTGTCGAAAACGCGGCCGAGCTCCCCGAAGGTCTCGGGCATCGCCTCTTCCATCGACAGCGGCTTCGCGCCCGCCCGCTCGCGCGCCGCCAGCGTCAGATATTGCGGCGTGCGGATGCCCGCGACGACGTCCTCGCCCTGCGCATTGATCAGCCATTCGCCGTACCAGGCGCGCTCGCCGGTCGCGGGATCGCGCGTGAACGCCACGCCGGTCGCCGAGGTGTCGCCCATATTGCCGAACACCATCGCCTGCACATTGACCGCGGTGCCCCATTCGGCCGGAATGCTGTTCAGGCGGCGATAGACTTTCGCGCGGTCGCTTTCCCAGCTCGCGAAGACCGCGCCGACCGCGCCCCACAGCTGGTCGTTCGGCTCCTGCGGGAAGGGCGCGCCGGTCTCGCGCTCGACGATCGCCTGATAGTCCTTGACCAGCGCCTGCCAGTCCTCGGCCGACATCTCGGTGTCGAGGTAGAAGCCGCGGTCTTCCTTGGCGATTTCCAGCGCTTCCTCGAACTCCGCATGGTCGAGGCCCATCACGACGTCGGCGTACATCTGGACGAAGCGGCGATAGCTGTCCCACGCAAAGCGCGGGTCGCCCGACGCCTGCGCCAGGCCGACGACGGTCGCGTCGTTGAGCCCGAGGTTGAGGACGGTATCCATCATGCCCGGCATCGACACGCGCGCGCCCGAGCGGACCGAGACGAGCAAAGGATCGGCGGCGTCGCCGAATTTCTTGCCGGTGATCCCCTCGATATGCGCGATGCCTGCGGCGACTTCCGCGGCGAGACCCGCCGGGAATTGCTCGCCGTTCGCATAATATTGGGTGCAGACGTCGGTGGTGATCGTAAAGCCCGGCGGGACCGGCAGGCCGATCGAGGCCATTTCGGCAAGGTTCGACCCCTTGCCGCCCAGCAATTCCTTCGAGCGTTCGCGCGTCGTCGCGTCGCCGCCAAAAAGATGCACCATCTTCGTCATGTCTAACTCCTGCTGCCCCGGGGAGGAGGTTGCGGCTGGGTAGGTATGCAATCGCACCTAGTCGATTCAGTTTTGCTTCGTTCGTTCAAAGGGGCCGTAGGGTCAGCCCTCGATCTTCGAGAAATCGGCGACGCCATGCACCGCGCCGGTGAAGCGCGACAACAGACCGAGGCGATAGGCGCGCACTGCTTCGTCGGGATCGTTGACCATCACGCCGTCGAAGAAAGCGTCGATCGGCGCGCGGAGCGACGCCAGTGCCGCCATCGCGTCGGTGAAGCGTTCTTCGGCGACCGCGGCGGAGGCGGCGGGTTCGGCGCTATCCAGAGCCTCGAACAGAGCAGCGTCGGCCGCACCCAAACGCTCGTCACCCTGAACTTGTTTCAGGGTCCATGGTCCGGCCGTGGATGCTGAAACAAGTTCAGCATGACGAGAATTGGAGGACACATCTTGTCCCGCCTGTTTCAGGATATTCGCCGCGCGCTTGTAACCCGCAAGCAGGTTGGCGCCGTCCTCGGTCGCCATGAACGCCTGCAACGCCTTTACGCGGGCGAGCAGGCGGACAAGGTCATCCTCGCCGCCGAGCGCGAACACCGCGTCGATCAGGTCGTGACGGACACCGGCTTCGCGCTGCTGGACCTTGAGGCGGTCGGCCAAGAACAAAATGATACTCACAATCGAAGGTTGGATTATCTGATCATAGATCGGCGAGGCTCGATCGAGCGCATTCTGCAACGCCACATCTCTGAGCCGATCAACTGTCTCCTCCGAAAATTGGACACCCGCGGCCTCAAGCTGTTGAACGCCAACCTCGAACGAGAAACGATCCGCGGACGCGCTCGATTTGCCGACGAGCGTTGCTAGCGCCGCAGCCAGCGGCATAGAAACGGACAGACGGAGTTCGTTCGCCTGAATGATCGAAATGATTCCCAAGGCCGCACGACGAAGTGCGAATGGGTCACGCGAACCGGTCGGCTTTTCGTTGATGGCGAAAAAAGCGGCCAGCGTATCCAGCTTATCCGCCAACGCCACAGCCACCGTCGCCGGCGCGGTCGGGACGTCGTCGCCCTGCCCGACCGGCTTGTAATGATCGCGGATCGCGTCGGCGACCGCGTCGGGCAGGCCTTCGGCGCGGGCGTAATAGCCGCCCATCAGACCCTGCAATTCGGGAAATTCGCCGACCATCTCGGTGACGAGGTCGGCCTTGGCGAGGCGTGCGGCGAGTTCGGCCTGATCGGCGAGCGAAAGCCCCTCCCCTTCAGGGGAGGGGTTGGGGTGGGGCCTATCGGTCCGTGCAGCGTCAGGACGAAAGGCCCCACCCCCGGCCCCTCCCCTGAAGGGGAGGGGTGAATCAGTGACGATACCTTCCTCCACCAACCAGCGCGCCAGCTTGGCAACGCGCTCGACCTTGTCCGCAACCGTCCCCAGCTTTTCGTGGAAGGTGATGCGATTGAGCTTTTTCGCGTGATCTTCCAGCTTCGTCTTGCGGTCCTGTTCCCAGAAGAAGCGCGCATCCGAAAGTCGCGCCGCCAGCACCTTGCGGTTGCCCGCGACGATCTCCGCGCCGCCGTCCTTCGCGTCGATGTTCGCGGTGCAGACGAAGCCGTTGGCGAGCTTCCCGTCCGCGCCGTTCACGACGAAATATTTCTGGTTCACGCGCGCGGTGAGCTGGATGACCTCGGGCGGCACTTCCAGAAACGCTTCGTCGAAGCGGCCGAGCAAGGGCACCGGCCATTCGGTGAGGCCTGCATTCTCGATCACCAGCCCCTCGTCCGCGACCAGCACCAGCCCGGCGTCGGCCGCGGCCTTGGCGGCGCCGTCGCGGATGATCGCCTGCCGCTCCTCATGATCGACGATGACGTGGCAGGCGCGCAGCTTCTCGGCATAGTCCGCCGCCGAGCCGATGGTGATCTCGCCCGGGCAGTGAAAGCGATGGCCGCGCGTCGCGAAGCCGCTGGCGATGCCGCCGATTTCGCACGGCACCAATTCCTCGCCGAAGATCGCGACGATGCCCGACAGCGGGCGCACCCAGCGCAGGCTTTCGCTGCTCGCGCTTTCCTTGCCCCAGCGCATCGACTTGGGCCACGCAAAGCCGCGGACGATCGCGGGGACCGCCTCGGCCAGCACCTCGATGGTCGCACGGCCAGGCTTGTCGATCACCGCGAAATACACGCCGTCGCGGTCCTCGAGCTGGTCTTGGCGAAGGCCGGTCTTGCGGAGGAAGCCTTCGAGCGCCTGCGGCGGCGCGCTGCTGCGCGGCCCCTTGAGTTCTTCGCTCACCGCAGCGGTCGCCTCGGGCAAGTCGCGCGCGATCAGCGCCAGACGGCGCGGCGTCGACCAAATGGTGAGTTCGCCTGTTTCGAGACCCGCGGAGCTCAATTGCGCGCGGAACAGTTTTTCAAGCTCGGCGCGCGCGCCGGCCTGCATCCGCGCCGGGATTTCCTCGCTGCGCAGTTCGAGAAGAAAGTCGGTCACAGCGTCCACCCCGGATAGTTTTGGGTCCAGCGTTCGGACTGGCTGTCGATCCACGCCTTGCAGCTGCCTTTTGCGAGGTCGCGGACGCGGGCCATGTAATTGGCGCGTTCCTGCACGCTGATCACGCCGCGCGCCTGCAAGAGGTTGAACAGATGGCTCGCTTCGATCGCCTGATCGTAGGCCGCGAGCGGCACGCCCGCCTCGATCGCGCGCTTGCACTCGTCCTCGGCGGCCTTGAAACCCGCGAACAGCGTATCGGTGTCCGCAACCTCGAAGTTCCATTTCGAAAACTGGCGTTCATTCTCGAGGAACACGTCGCCATAGCTGACCGCCGAGACATCGCCGACCGCGTCAGAGAATTTGAGGTCGTACACATTGTCGACATTCTGGATGTACATGGCGAGGCGTTCGAGCCCGTAAGTCAGCTCGCCCGCGACGGGCTTGCAGTCGAAGCCGCCCATCTGCTGGAAATAAGTGAACTGGGTAACCTCCATCCCGTCGCACCAGACTTCCCAGCCCAGCCCCCACGCGCCCAATGTCGGCGATTCCCAGTCGTCCTCGACGAACCGGATGTCGTGGAGCAGCGGATCGATGCCGATCGCGGCGAGGCTGCCCAGATATTGTTCCTGCAGGTCGGCGGGCGACGGCTTCAGGATCACCTGATATTGATAATAATGCTGCAGCCGGTTGGGGTTTTCGCCATAGCGGCCATCGGTCGGGCGGCGGCTCGGCTGGACATAGGCGACGTTCCACGGCTCGGGCCCGAGGCTGCGCAAGGTCGTCGCGGGATGGAAGGTGCCCGCCCCCACGCGCATGTCATAGGGCTGCAGGATCGCGCAGCCGCGCGCGCTCCAATAGGCGTGCAGCGTCAGGATCATGTCCTGAAAGCTCAGGACTTTCTTTTCCGCCCCTTCGGTCACCTTTTTTCCGTCTTTCGCAGGTGCAACAAGTGTCGTCGCCCTTGGCGCAGCGGGGCCGCAGGGTCAAGGGACGGCGCGCCCATGATAGGGGCAATGTCACCCCCACATTGCAAAATGTAAGGCGTTGTGGCGTTATTATATTTGCCATACCCAATCCGGATCGGGGGTGCTAAGTGAAGCGCCTTAAGTTCGCTGGGGAGCGGAAAATGCCTGCCAAGACTGTGAATCTAGATGCTTTGATTCCAAGGGAGGATTTCGTTGGTGAAATCGCGCAAGCGGGTGGTAGTCCAAGAACTACCATCAGCCTTTCAGATTTAGGCAGGCAGGGCTTTTTCCAAGCGAACCTGCGTAAGCCAGACTTTCAGCGCGAAACAGGATACTGGACGCCAAATAAGGTCGTTGATCTAGTTAAGGCTTTTCTCGACCGAGATCTCATCCCGGCTGTCATTCTTTGGCAGCGCGGCGATGAAGTCTTTGTGATCGACGGCGCTCACCGGCTAAGCGCGTTGATCGCGTGGGTTCGCGATGACTACGGAGACGGCGAAGATTCAAATCGCCTATTCGGCGCTGGCCTTACAGATGAACAGCGGGCAGTTGCAAAAAAGACTCGCGATCTGATGAAAAAGGAAATTGGGACTTACGCAGAATTTAACGGCCTTATCGGCAAAACCGTTCCCGATCCCCGCAAGGCCCGGAGATTGGCGTCAATTGGTCAAGAGTCCCTAATCATTCAGTGGGTGACTGCGGCGACACCAGAGGCGGCAGAGGCATCATTCTTCAAAATCAATCAAGCTGCCCAACCCATTGACCCTGTTGAGCGCCGCATTCTTCAGAGTCGCACCTCTCCCAATGCGATAGCCTCTCGTTGCATCGTTCGAGGGGGCCAGGGGCACAAATATTGGGCTTCGTTCGACGATGAAACGCGGAAGAAGATTGAGGAGCTGGGCGAGAAAATTCACGCCGACCTTTACAAGCCCCCTCACAAAAATCCGGTCACTTCCGCTGATCAGCCGATTGCGGGGCAGGGATATAACTCGCTCCCATTTGTGTTTGATCTTGTCAGCCTATGCAACGGCATCAACATCCCAGCAACGCCCGCGGCGAAAATAGAGGCTTTGGAGCCTGACCTTGAGGGGGTGCAGACTCTTGCGATGCTATCCAAGGTTAACGAGCGAATTGAGACCATAAGCACGAACTCATCTGGGTCGCTCGGTCTGCATCCTCTTGTTTATTTTTATGCTCGATCTGGGAATTTCATTCCCAACGCTTTTTTGGCTTCGCTACAATTCGCGAAGAAACTCCACGATCATAAAAAGAAGAAGGCCTTCACCTCAATACGTCGCGATTTTGAAGATTTCCTGTTTGCCCACAAGGTTTTCGTGTCTCTCACGATCACTCGATTGGGCAGCGGATCGCGAAGCCTGCAAAGGATCGCCGACCTCTATTGGGCGCTGTTTGAGGGCTTCGAAGCCGGGAATACTGGCGAAGAAATCGTGGCAGAACTCGTCAAGCAAGGGGATTTTGTCCACCTAAGACAAGCGGAAATTCCCTCTCCGGGGGCAGTGGTTTTGCCGGGTAAAAAGGGGGCTTCCCATGAGTCCAAGTCGGCGGCATTCATCCGAGAGGCAATGGCAAACCCCGTTCGCTGCCCGATTTGTCAGGCCGCCGTGCATAGCAATTCGATCACATTTGACCATTTGCAGAGACGGAGAGAAGGCGGAAACAACGATGGTGCTAACCTTGCTCCCGCTCATCCTTTTTGCAATTCGGGAGTCAAGAATTAGACGCCGCGGCGTTCTTGCGAACGAGGGCGTCTAACGCTTTATCTGCCTCTGTGGGGCTTAGTTCGCCAGCGTCGATTAACTCGCGGACGGCCTTTTTGAACCGCTCGCTTTGCTCGGCTTGCGTCTCCTGATTTTTCTTCTTTGGCATGGCGCTTAGGCCCCTCGACCAGTCGTTTCATAGGTAAGCCGCTTGCCAACGACACCTGCCAACAAGCGGTCAGCGCGGTCAGCATCGTTGCAGCCCAAAGCCTGACGGTTGCTGTAGCGAAAGTCAAACTCGGCCAGATAGCGGTGAAGATGCTTCTTCTGGCAGTGCTGGTAAACGCCCTTCATCCCGCGCTTGAAGATGCTGAAAAAGCCTTCGATGGTGTTGGTGTGGGCGTTGGGATCGAACTTGCTGACATACTCGCCGCGGGCATGAATGACGCGGCTGTGAGCGGCAAATTCCTTGCCGGGGATGCGGTAGAAGCGGGCTTCGTCGGTCATTAAATGGGCCTCCGGCGACACGTTCGCGCGCAGGATTTCAGTCACACCCGCGACGTTGAGGTTGCCGGTATAGACCATGCTGGTTGAGCGTCCGGTGGTGCGGTCGATCAGCGCTACGACCTGCATCTTCATGCGGGTGGCCATGCGGCTCGGCGGTGCATCGGGGTCTTGACCGATGAAGGTTTCGTCCATTTCAACCGCGCCGCCGCCAGCGCCAAAATCGCCAAGGGTGTCGGACTTCATGGCTTCGCGGATACGGTGCGACATGAACCAAGCGGTTTTCAGGGTGACGCCAAGAGTGCGGTGAAGCTGGTTGCTCGAAATGCCCTTCTTGCTGCCCGCGATCAGATACATTGCCTGCAACCAGATATGCAGGGCGACGTGGCTGCTTTCGAAGATGGTCCCGATCCGAACGGTGAAGGGCTTGCGGCACTGGTAGCACTTGTAGAGGCCAAGGCGGGTGGACTTGCCGCCCATCTTGCCGATGCGCTCCACGCCGCCGCAATGCGGGCAAATGGGGCCTTCCGGCCATACGCGAGCTTCGACGTAAGCGAACGCCGCTTCTTCGTTGTGAAAATGAGGGGCAGAAAGCGCGGAAACCATTGGAAACTCCTTATGAATCTCCTCTAGCTATCATCATTGGGTATGTCAAGTATAATAACGCCGGCGTTGTTGACACAGTCAGCGAATCATGTCATTTAGTCAATAACACCTGACACAATGTCGGGTCTGGATGACTAAAGGTGATGCATGGAGAACCGGCTCAAGGTGCTTCGGGCGATGCGGAACTGGAGCCAGGCCGAACTGGCCGACCGGCTCGACGTTTCGCGGCAGGCGGTCAACGCGATCGAAACGGGAAAATACGACCCGTCGCTGCCGCTCGCCTTCAAGCTCGCGCGGTTGTTCGAGATGCCGATCGAGGAGATTTTCGATGACGGTTTCAAGGGAGCGGAAGATGCGTGACGCGGACAAGACCCCAAAGCGGCCGATGTCCCCGCGGCGCAAGCGCTACTGGATCGCACTCGGCCTCGCCGGGGTGTTCGGCGGCGTACTCGGGGCATGGATGCAGATCGCGCAGGGCAGCGCCTCGACGATGGACCTCGCGATGCTGAGCAATGCCCCCCTGCCCCCGGATTTCGCAATCGGTGCGTCGATCATCTGGGTCGTCGGCATGATCGTTTCGCTGACCCTCTATCACCGATCGGTCGATGATCATGAAGAGCGCGCCTATCTGTGGGCGGGTACCGCGGCCTGGTACACGATCACGCTCGCCGCTCCCACTTGGTGGGTGCTCCACCGCGCGAGTCTCGCCCCCGCCCCCGACCTCATGCTCGTCTTTGCCGTTAGTCTCGTGGTCAACCTTTTGGTGTGGATCTGGCTCAAATATCTCTGACTTCCCCTCTCCCCTTCCCCAACTCCCCCGGCCATAAGGCCCATCAAGAAAGGTGCTTTCGATGAAGACCTGGTTCAAGACGCTTGCCGCGACCTGTGCGATCCTGCCCGTCGCCTTCTATGCCGCGCAGCCCGCAAGCGTCGCGCTGGCCAAGGAGCCCGCCGCCGCCGAAACGACCGTCAAGGTCAAGCCCGCCCTGTGGGCGGTGAAGGATGCCGACACCACCGTCTATCTGTTCGGAACCGTCCACGTCCTGAAACCCGGCCTCAGCTGGTTCGACGGCGCGGTGCAAAAGGCGTTCGACACCTCCGACGAGCTGGTGCTCGAACTCGTCCTGCCCGACGACCAGACCGAGGTTGCCAAAGTCACGCTGCCGATGGCGATGGACCAGAGCGGCAAGCCGCTGCCGCAGAAGCTCGATCCCGAAACGCTCGCGGCCTATCAGGCGACGCTCACCGGGCTCGGCCTGCCCGCCAATGCCTTCGACGCCTTCGAACCCTGGTTCGCGGGGGTCACCCTGTCGGTGCTGCCGCTGACCAAGCACGGCTACGACCCCAATCAGGGCGTCGAAAAGCAGCTCACGGCAAAGGCGAAGGCGGGGGCCAAGCCGATTTCGGGTTTCGAGACGCTCACCGAACAGCTCGGCTTTTTCGATACGCTGCCCGAGGTCGAGCAGGTCAGCTTCCTGAAGTCGGTCGTCAAGGACATCGACAAGCTGGGGCCGCAACTCGACAAGATGGTCCTGCTCTGGGGCAAGGGCGATCCCGACGGGCTGGCCGTGACGATGAACGAGAGCATGGAAGCGACGCCCGAACTCGCCAAGACGCTGCTGTTCGACCGCAATGCGCGTTGGGCCGACCAGATCAAGACGCGGATGGACAAGCCGGGCACGGTGTTCGTCGCGGTCGGCGCGGGTCATCTCGCGGGCGAGAAGAGCGTGCAGGACTATCTGGCAGAGCGCGGGCTCAAGGCGCAGCGCATCCAGTGATGCGGGCCGGGGCCATCCCCTTCCGCCACGGGGGTCGCTGCATCGCGGCGGCCCTTTTGCCGTTGCTGCTCGCGGCGTGCGGCAGCCAGCCGGCTGTCGATGCTCGTCCGGCGATGTGGCTCGTCGAGGACGACGACACGCATGTCTATATGCTCGGCACGATGCACGCGCTGCCCGCCGGGACCGACTGGGACGGCGGCAAGGTCGCAACGGCCGTCGCGGCGGCGGACGAACTGATGCTCGAGCTTTCGCCGCGGCAACTCGCGGAGGCGGGGCGGGTCTTCCGCGAACTGGCGCCACGCGAAAAGCCGCTCGCGATGGAGGCTCGGCTGCCCCCCACTGCGCTCGCGGCTTACCGCAAGCTCGAAGCCGGGCGCGACTTCGGCGGCGACGCGCTCGACGACTGGGCCATCCTCGTCCTCATGGGACAGCGCGTAGCCGAGGAGGCCGGACTCTCGCCCTCCGACGGCGTCGAGGCGGGGTTGACGGCCGCGTTCCGCAAGGCGGACAAGCCGATATCGGGGCTCGAAAGCGCCGAGGGCCAACTGATGCTGTTCGAAACCCTCGATCCCGCCGCGCAACGCGCGATGCTCGTCCGCGCGGCCGACCATGCGGGCGACGCCGTCCGCGATGTGAAGGCGATGGCGGCCGACTGGTCGCGCGGCGACGTCGACGCGCTGGCAAAGATCGTCAACGAGGACGTCGACCGCGTGCCTGCCGCGCGCCAGGCGATCCTCACCGACCGCAACCGGCGCTGGAGCGCGTGGATCCAAAGGCGGATGGAGCGGCCGGGCACGGTGCTGATGGCGGTGGGCGCGGGGCATCTGGTGGGCAGCGACAGCGTTCCCGCAATGCTCGAAGCGCAGGGCTACAAGGTCAGCCGCGTGCAATAGCCGCCGCGGCGCTTGCATTTCCGCCGTTTCCCCGCTATGCGCCCGCGCTTCCGCCATGGTCATCCCTGGAGGCGTGGCGGAACTGTGTAACCGTACTCGGAGAAAAACTATGAGCGATCAGCTGACGCTGACGGCCGAGACGCGCGAACGCGGAGGCAAGGGAGCCTCGCGTGACCTGCGTCGCAATGGCCGCGTCCCCGCCGTCGTCTATGGCGGCAAGGAAGAACCCCTGATGATCCACGTCGAAGAAAAGCTGCTGATGAAGCAGCTGATGACGGGTCACTTCATGAACTCGGTCGTGATGATCGAAGTTGGCGGCAAGACCATTCGCACCCTGCCCAAGGACGTTGCGTTCCACCCGGTCAAGGATCGTCCGATCCACGCCGACTTCCTGCGCATCGCGAAGGACGCCAAGGTCCATGTCGAAGTGCCGGTCGTGTTCGCGAACGAAGACGCCTCGCCGGGCCTGAAGCGCGGCGGCGTGCTGAACATCGTCCGTCACGAACTGGAACTGGTTTGCGACGCGGACAAGATCCCCGACGAAATCTCGGTCGACGTCACCGGCTTCGACGTCGGCGATTCGATCCACATCAGCAACGTCACCCTGCCCAAGGGTGTCGAAAGCGCGATCACCGACCGCGATTTCACCATCGCAACCATCGTCGCCCCGTCGGCGCTCAAGTCGAGCGACGGCGATACGACGAAGGACGACGGCGAAGCGACGGCTGAAGCCTAAGCCCTTTCGGGGGGCGCCCTTCCCGATGGGAGGGGCGCTCCTTCTTTCCCCAGAAAGTCAGCGCCATGCAGCTCTGGGTCGGCCTCGGCAATCCCGGGCCCCAATATGCGATGCATCGCCATAATGTCGGCTTCATGGCCGTCGACGTCATCGCCGACATGCATGGCTTTCCGGCCCCGGCGAAAAAATTCCAGGGCTGGCTGCAGGACGGCCGCATCGGACGGCACCGCATCCTGCTCCTGAAACCCGGCACCTTCATGAACGAAAGCGGTCGCAGCGTGCGCGCCGCGATCGATTTCTACAAGCTGACGCCGCAGGACGTCACCGTCTTCTACGACGAACTCGACCTCGCGCCGATGAAGGTGAAGGTAAAACAGGGCGGCGGCGCAGCGGGCCACAACGGCATCCGCAGCATGATCCAGCATATCGGCGACGATTTCCGCCGCGTGCGCATCGGCATCGGCCATCCGGGGCACAAGGACCGCGTCACCGGCCATGTCCTCGGCAATTATCACAAGAGCGAGATCGAACCGCTGACCGACCTGCTCGGCGCGATTTCGGCCGAGGCGGCATGGCTCGCCGACGGCGACGACGCCCGCTTTCAGAGCGACCTTGCGCTGCGCCTGAACGGGTGAAGAGCGCCGTCGCGGCCGGCGCGGTGGCTATGGCGTCGATCGCTGCGGCGGCGGGGGTGCGGTGCCGTCGCGCGTCGGCGACATCAGGATCACGCACATCAGGCGATAGTGCGGATGCGGGCCGCAGGCGACCCCGGCGTAACGCAAGTCGCTGCGCAGCAGGCTGAAGCGGTGCCCCCGCCCCGGGACGCCGTCGTCGATCAGCAACTGGTGGATGACCCCCGGCGGCGTCTGATGGCCATAGGTAATGACTTCGCTGACATAGGGACCGCCGCCCCGCGCGCGCATCCGGATACCCGGATCGCTGTTGGGTGAATAATGGCCGACCGCGCCCGACCGCGATTGAACCGCGACATGGTCGGCGGCCGCACGCTGAAGCATGTCGCTCCAGACGAAGGCCGGTCTCGGCGCCTCCGATCGCAACGCCCGGATCGCCTCGTTGACCGCCGCGACGCCCTCGTTGGTCATGATGTCGATATCCTCGCCCTCTTCGGCAATCAGCAGCTTGCCGTCGAAGCGGTCGCGATAACCGGTCAGGTCGTCGGCATAGGCCGCCGGATCGTCGCGAAAATGATTGAGGTCCTCGAACACCGCCGCCTCGAACCCGGAGGGCGCCGCCAAGGCCGCGGCCGACATCGCCATTGCAGCCAGTCCCGCGATCAGGAATCGGTTTCGCATAGGCCGGACGTAGCGCACCGCGTCTGAATGTCCCGCAACTTTCGCACGGTCCCTTGTTCGATTCGGCGCACCCACGCGCCGTTGTACCGCGAACTCGATCGTCGCGGGGTCACCCGCATCGGCCTCCGCCCGGTCCAGCGCGCCATATGGCTGGCATCGGGCGCGACTTGGCGCTAGGGGCGCGGGCAAGACATGGCGTCCCGTCCAGCAGGGGGCCAAAGCTCACGGAGTTTTTATGGGTTTCAAATGCGGGATCGTCGGCCTGCCCAACGTCGGCAAGTCCACCCTCTTCAACGCGCTGACCGAGACGGCCGCTGCACAGGCGGCGAACTATCCCTTCTGCACGATCGAGCCGAACATCGGCAATGTCGCGGTGCCCGACGACCGGCTGGAAAAGCTGGCCGCGGTCGCGAACAGCAAGAAGATCATCGCGACGCAGCTCGCCTTCGTCGACATCGCCGGGCTGGTACGCGGCGCGTCGAAAGGCGAAGGGCTCGGCAACCAGTTCCTCGGCAACATCCGCGAGGTCGATGCGATCGTCCATGTGCTGCGCTGTTTCGAGGATGACGACATCCAGCATGTCGAAAACCGCGTCGATCCCGTCGCCGACGCCGAGACGGTCGAGACCGAACTGCTGCTCGCCGACCTCGAAAGCCTCGAAAAGCGCGTTCCCGCCTTTGCCAAGAAGGCCGCACAGGGTGACAAGGAAGCGAAGATCGCCGCGTCGGTCCTGGGCCAGGCGCTCGACCTGCTGCGCGACGGCAAGCCCGCGCGGCTGGTCGAACCCGGCGACGATGAGGAAGCGCGCGTGCTGCGCACCGCGCAGCTCCTGACCTCCAAACCCGTCCTGTACGTCTGCAACGTCGACGAAGGCAGCGCGGCGAACGGCAACGCCTTTTCGGAAAAGGTCTTCGCCAAGGCCGCGGCCGAGGGCGCGCAGGCGGTTGTCGTCTCGGCGGCGATCGAGAGCGAGCTGGTGACGATGGACATGGCCGACCGGCTCGAATTCCTCGAAGAGATGGGCCTCCACGAAACCGGCCTCGCCCGCGTCATCCGCGCGGGATACGCGTTGCTGCACCTCATCACCTTCTTCACCGTCGGCCCGCAGGAAGCACGCGCATGGACCGTCCACGCCGGCGCGACCGCACCCGAGGCCGCGGGCGAGATCCACAGCGATTTCCAGAAGGGCTTCATCCGCGCCGAAACGATCGCCTATGACGACTATGTCACGCTGGGCGGCGAAGCAAAGGCGCGCGAAGCGGGCAAGCTGCGCGCCGAGGGCAAAGCCTATGTCGTGCACGACGGCGACGTCATGCACTTCCTGCACAGCTAGGCCGGGTCGAACGCGGCCAGAATCGGGCACGGCCCCTTGTCGCTCGCCGCGCATTGATCGGCGAGGCGCGCGAGGGCGGCGCGGGTTTCGGTCATTTGCGAAATCTTCTCGTCGAGCATCTCGATCCGCTGGCGCGCCAGCGCACGCACGCGCGGCCGATCGTCGCTCTGATCGAGCTCGAGCAGCTCGGAAATCTCGTCGAGCGTGAAGCCCGAGGTCTGCGCCGAGCGGATGAACTTAAGGCGGCGCACATCGTCCGCATCGTAGCGCCTGATGCCGCCACCCCAGCCGTCGCCGCCGCTGCGCGCGGGCGTGCCCATCAGCCCGCGCCGCTGATAATAGCGGATCGTTTCGACGCCGACGCCGCCCGCAGCGGCCAATTTACCGATCGTCAGTTGCATCGCTTGACTCCGTACCATGGTACGGAAGCTATATGGGTCGCATGACGAAACAAGCAACCCTCCATCGCATGGTCTTTCCCGACCATATCTGCCCCTTTGGCCTGAAGGCGAAGCATCTACTCGAACGCCGGGGCTATACCGTCGATGACCGCTGGCTGACGACGCGCGCAGAAACCGACGCTTTCAAGGCGAAGCATGGCGTCAAGACGACGCCGCAAATCTTCATCGATGGCGTCCGCATCGGGGGCTACGACGATCTCCGTCATCATTTCGGACTGAAAGTCGCCGACGCGAGCGCCACCAGCTATACCCCCGTCGTCGCGCTGTTCACGATGACCGCGCTGATGGCGCTGGCGGCGAGCTACGCTGTCGAGGGAAGCGCCTTCACGCTCCGCGCCGCCGAATGGTTTATCTCGTTCAGCATGGTCGTGCTGGCGCTGCTCAAGCTGCAGGACGTCGACCGGTTTGCGACGATGTTTCTGAACTACGACCTGCTCGCCAGGCGCTGGGTTCCCTATGCCAGCCTCTATCCGTTTGCCGAAGGCCTCGCTGGTGTGCTGATGACCGCGCACGCGCTGGCTTGGCTGTCGATCCCGATCGCGCTTTTCATCGGCGGCATCGGCGCGGCATCCGTGGTCAAAGCCGTCTATATCGACAGACGCGACATCAAATGCGCGTGCGTCGGCGGCAGTAGCAAGGTGCCGCTGGGCTTCGTTTCGCTGACCGAAAATGTGATGATGGTCGCGATGGCGCTGTGGATGGCGAGGATGTGGTTTTGATGCCCCGGCCTTTTCCCTTCCCGGCCGGCCGTGCTAAGGGCGGCGGGATGTTGCGGCATTTGCTCCTCGCGCTGTTCCTGATCGGCCTGTCGTTGCCCGCGATGGCCATGTCGGCGCACGGAGAGAGCGCGCCGGTCGATTGTCACGGCGCACCGCCGACGCACAAGCCCGACGGCGACGCCGGAAAGATGGGACATTTCTGCATCGGCTGCGTCGCCCATCCGGCGCTGCCGGTCGTGGAAGCGCCGCTTCCCCTTCCCCCCGCCGCACCCGTTGCGCAGTCGATGACGGCGCTCGCGGGCGCTAATGCGCCGCCGGGCACCCCGCCACCCCGCGCCTGACGAAGACGGAAAACTCCATTCCCCTTCTTTGTCAGGAAATTCATATGTCGAAACTGCCTTTTCTGGCGGGCGCCGCGGCGCTTGCCTTCCTTTCCCCGTCCACAGCCGCGCAGGATCATGGCGGACATGACCGGTCCGCCGGAGCGCCCTCGGACGACGAAGCCATGGATCATTCGAGGATGGATCATTCGGCAATGGGCCATGGCGATGTGGCGAGCCCTGCCGAGGGGTCGGGAACCGCGCGCCTTCCCGCCAACGAAGGCGGCCATAGCGGCCTCCACATCGACGCCGGTGACGACTGGATGGTCATGGCGCACGGTTTTGCCTGGGGCGTCTATTCGGACCAGTCCGGCCCGCGCGGCGACGACAAGGCCTATGTCCAGTCGATGCTGATGCTGTCCGGCGAAAAAGACACGGGCTGGGGCCGCATCCAGCTCAAATCGATGATGAGCCTCGAGCCACTGATGTCGAACCGCGGCTACCCCAACCTGTTCGCGACCGGCGAGACCGCGGGCGGCGAACCGCTGGTCGACCGCCAGCATCCGCACGACCTGTTCATGGAACTCGCCGCGCGCGTCGACATCAATGTCGGCGAAAACGGCGAGCGCCTGTTTCTCTACGTCGGTCCCGTCGGCGAGCCGGCAATCGGCCCGAGCGCCTTCATGCACCGCGGCAGCGCGCGCTATAATCCCGAGGCGCCGATCACCCACCACTGGTTCGATTCGACGCACATCACCTATGGCGTCGCGACGCTGGGTTATCAGACGCGGACGTTTCAACTCGAGGGCTCGCTCTTCACGGGACGTGAGCCCGACGAAAAGCGCTGGAACATCGAAACGCCGCGCTTCGACAGCTGGAGCGTGCGCGGGACGTGGACACCGACACCGGCCTGGGCACTACAGGTCAGCCATGCGCGCCTGAAAGAACCCGAGGCGCAGCATCCGGGCGAGAACGAGCATCGCACCACCGCGAGCGTCCAATATGCGAATGGCAGGGGCCTGTCGGCAACCGCGGCATTCAGCGCCAAGAACCGCGATCCGGGCGACACGCTGACGGCGTATCTCGCCGAGGTGAACTGGGACATCGACGATCATCACTCGCTGTTCGGCCGCATCGAGAATGTGAAGAATGACGAGCTGTTTTCGGACCATGACGATCCGCTTCACGATGTGCCGTTCCGCGTGACCAAGTTCCAGGCCGGCTATGCCTATCGCATCCCCCTGGCCGGCCCGCTGAACCTCGCGCTGGGCGGCAGCGTCGCGGCGTTCGACAAGCCGCGGCTGCTCGATGCCGCCTATGGCAAGAATCCGATCGGCGCTACCATGTTCGCGCGGCTCAGTATCGGGCGGTAGCTATCGCCCAACTTTCCTTGCCTCGTCACCCCGGACTCGATCCGGGGTCCAAGCGGTCGAGCGCGACGGTGGATGCCGGATCAAGCCTGTCCTGAGCCTGTCGAAGGGTCCGGCATGACGAGGAAGGTCAGTCGCGCCTGTCCTCATCGGCGGGCGCTTCCCATTCGGCGGCGTCCCTCGCGGCCTTGCGGCCGAACAGCCCGCCGATGAAATTGCGGAAGGCCGCAAACAGCGCCACGACGCCGATCAGCAGGAATTTGCCGAACTTCGCAAGAATCGCGAGCAGGCCCACCTTTTTCGCAACCGCCGCCGCGCCGCCCGCGGCGATCAGCCCGGCGATCCCGTATTCGGCCTTTTTGTCGGTCGCGGGATCATAGTCGGCATAGCGCGCGCCGTCCCGGAAGCTGCCAACGCTGGCGAAGGTCTTGGCCGCCTCGCGCACTTCGTCGAGCTGGCTGATGCCCGCGAGGATGTTCATGCTCAGCACACCCTCGCGTCCGAGCAAGCGGATGTCGTAGTTGAGCGTATCTTCGGGCGCATCGTCGAATTTGATGTCGCGCGCCCAGACGAGCGAATGCTTGCCGGCGTCGTAGGTCGGCGCCTGCGCCCAGCGCTGGAGAATGCCCGCGGGATAGCCCTGCGCGCGGATATCTGGCGCCTGTGCCTCGTCGCTTGCCTTCATGTTGGCGAGCATCTCGTTGTAATCGATCGTCTTGGCATCGTCGTCGGATACATAGCCGGTGTCTTCATAGGTGATCACCGCCGACCAGGTGTCGTCGACGAAGCTCTTGCCCTTGGGAAACACCATGCCGAGCACACCGTTCGCCGCCGCGGGCGGGTTGCGCCAGATGTCGACCAGAATCGTGCGCGATTGTTCGGGCCCGACAAAATAATATCGGTCGCCGAGGTTGAGGTCGGCCTTCGCCGCCGGGATCGGGATCGTCCCCGTTTGGCGATCCAGTTCCTTCAGCAATTTCTCGGCCGCCGCGCGTTGCTGCGCCGCTATCGGATCGGACGCAGCCGCGGCCGCGGTCGTCGCTGCCGCAACAGGCGGGGCGCCCACCGGTGCGGACACGATCACGAGCGCCCCCGCCAAAGCCAATGCGCTGCACTTGTTCGATATTCTGCTCATGATGCCCCCCCGGTTGATCACCGGTCTGTCTCAAACCTGGTACAGACTGGCAAGCGGCAAAAGAACCAAAGCGGCGCATGGGAATGTGCGCGCGGCTGGGCTATGCCGCTGGCGCTGAGTCGCCATCTCGCTTTCGGAGCCGCCATGCTGAACCGTCGCCATTTCCTTGCCACCGCGACCCTCGCCGGGCTGTCGGCGCCCGCGATCCTGCGCGCGGAGGCCGGTATTTTCCGCGACTTCCCTTTCAGCCTCGGCGTTGCGGCCGGCGACCCGGCCAGCGACGGGTTCGTCATCTGGACGCGCCTGGCGCCTGCGCCCATGGAACCGCACGGCGGGATGCCGCTCGCCACCGTGCCGGTCGAATGGGAAGTCTCGCCCGATAGCGGGTTCAAGGAGATCGCCGCCAAGGGCACCGAACTCGCACGCCCCGAGCTCGGCCACAGCGTCCATGTCGAGGTCGCGGGACTCCAGCCGAACCGCCCCTATTATTATCGCTTCACCGCGGGGGGCGAGCGCAGCCTGCGCGGCCGGGCGAAGACGCTCCCCGTCGCCGGCGCGAATGTCGACGCGCTGAAGTTCGGGGTGTGCGGCTGCCAGCATTATGAATCGGGCTTCTATGGCGCCTATCGCCACCTTGCCCGCGAGGACATCGCCTTCGTCTATCACTATGGCGACTTCATCTACGAATATCAGCAGGATTACCTCTTCCCCGACGGCCTCCCCGTCCGCCCTGTCCGCAAATATGCGATGCGCGGACTGCAGGATCTCGGCGATTTCCGCACCGCTTATTCGCAGACATTGTTCGACATCGACATGCAGGCGGCGCGGTCGCAGCACGCGTTTATCTCCAGCTTCGACGATCACGAGATCCGCAACGACTGGGTCTCGGTCTATGACGACTGGAAGCTCGACTATGACGGCAACGACCCCGACGCGCCGCCGCCCGAGGTGTTCATGCTGCGCCGCCAGGCAGCCTTTCAGGCCTGGTACGAACATATGCCCGTGCGCAAGGCGCTGCTCCCGCGCGGCGGGTTCATCGCCGCGAACCGCGAGCTTCGTTACGGCAATCTGATGGCGATGCAGATACTCGACACGCGGCAGTATCGCAGCAATCAACCGTGCGGCGATGGCTTCAAGCCGACGTGCCCCGAGGTGTTCGCCAAGGATGCGCAGGTTCTCGGCAAGGCACAGGAGGATTGGCTCGCGAAGAATCTCGGCGAAGGCGGCGCGACGTGGAACGGCATCGCGCAGCAGGTGACGATGATGGCGCTCGACCGCCGCCGCCGCGAGGATGAACCCGAGAAAATCCTCAATCTCGACAGCTGGCCGGGCTATGATGCGCCGCGCGAGCGCATCCTCTCGCGTTTCGCGGGGCTCAGGAACACCGTCGTGCTGACCGGCGACGAGCATCAGAATTTCTGTGGCAATCTGGTCCACAGGGACAAGATCGTGGCCGCCGAAATCGTCGCGACTTCGATAACGAGCGGCGGCGACGGCAGCGACCAGCGCAAGGGCACCGACGTGTTCCTGAAGCTCAACCCCGAGCTCAAATTCGCGAACGACCAACGCGGCTATGTCGTGTGCGAGGTCGGCAAGGAGGCGTGGCAATCGCACTTCATGGTCGTCGACAAGGTGACGACGCCGACGAACACGCTGTCGAAGCGGGCGACCGCGGTGGTCGAACGCGACGTCGCCGGGCTCAAGATGGCCTGACCGGGGGAAAGACATTGCTCTATTACGAGGACATCGAGGTCGGCGTCGTCCGCCGCTTCGGCAGCAAGCAGGTCACGCGCGAAGAAGTGATCGACTTTGCGGGCAAGTACGATCCGCAGCCCTTTCACCTCGACGACGAAGCCGCCGCGAACACCCATTTCGGCCGACTCTCGGCGAGCGGTTGGCACACCGGATCGATGGCGATGCGGATGATGGTCGACAATATGAAGGAGCACGAGCAGGCCGGGCTCGGGTCGCCCGGGATTGAGGATCTGCGCTGGCTGACGCCTGTCTATCCCGGCGACACGCTCCGCTGCGAAACCGAGGTGCTGGAAAAGCGCCGGTCGGCAAGCCGCCCGGAAATGGGCCTGTTCAAATCAAGGCTGACCGTTTTCAACCAGCATGACGCGCCGGTGATGACGATGGTCTCGACCGGGCTGATCCGCGTCCGCGACCAGGCGGGAACCGACTGATCAGCGCACCACCGCCATCGCGCGGATCGAGGCGTTCGGCGCATTGACGATCTGGAGCAGGTAACGGCCCTCGGTCACGTCGAAGTCGACCATCTTGCGGATTCCCGAGCAAGCGGGGCCATGATCGTGGCTGACCGACCGCACAATCTTACCGTCGCGCACAAGGTCGATCCACGCGCCCTCGTCGAGCGCGACGGTCAGGCGGCCGGGCTGCTTGACGACGATCGGCACCATGCCGCCGAACTTGAACGGATCGGGCGCGCGCGCTGGCGCGATCCAGTAGCTGAGGCTTTCGTAACGGTGGAGCGCCAACCCGGTGCGCGCCGCCGCCAGCGGCGGCCAGTCCGCCGCGCGCGCGTCGCCATAGCCATAGATCGTCTTGTTTGAACTGCTCCGCGCCCAGCCGGACAGCTCGGGCGGCAGGACGGGCTTGGCGGGGCACGAAGCCTTCTTTGCCGTCGCGGCGGCCGCAGCCGGACCGGCCGCTGACAGGGCGGCGATGCAAGCCGCGCCAATGGCCATCAAATGAAAACGCAACCGCCCATCCTCCCCTTCCGCACCGCGCGAGCCCGGTGAGACCTCAACGAAAAAGGCGCCGGATCGACCGGCGCCTCTTCATTACACACAAGTCCGGTTCGGCACTAGGCCAGGGCGGGACCGGCGTTCCGGGTGCGCCGCCGGAGCGAGGCGCCGACCGCGCCGAGACCGAGCAACATCATGGCCCAGGTTGCGGGTTCGGGAACGGCCGGGATGGCCGTCACACGAACCTGGCTGACATCGCTCGCCGTCGCGCCATCAAGAAAGGATATGGTCACACTCTTGAAGGTGCCGTTGAAGGCATTGTAGAAGTTCGCGCCATTCGCGCCGATCGCATAAGGCGTGAGCACCAGCCCGTTGCTGTCGCCGCCTGTGAACGCGAAGCTGACGTTGCCCGCCGTCTTCGCATCGATGTTGAGCTCGAGCTTGCTGATCAGGCCATCGACATAGCTGATGGTGAAGGGGTTGTTGAGCGTTCCGTCCGCCGCGAAAATACGCGCCTGCCCATTGGCCTGTGTTTTAAGCGCCTCCAGCGAGGAAAAATTCACGATGCCCGGCGCATTGTTCAGCGTGGCGTTGATCGACGTGCCGGTCAGATTATCGCTGAAGAGGACATTCGACGCGGGGTTGCCGCCCGCGCAGCCGCCGCCCAGGCAGATTGTCACGGCGGCGCTTGCCGGCGAAACGGAAACCAGCGCCACTACGGCAGCCAGAAAAAATTTTGCAGCCCTAAACATTTACGTCGCCTCCCCAACCAATCAGCTTTCGAACGGCGCGACCTTCCGTCCAAAACGCACCGAGCCGCTGCAAAAACGACTCGTATCATGTAAAGTTACTTAGCAATTTGTTAGGTTTATTGCAGGTCCGGTTTGCCTCGCCCTGTCCCATTGCGAGACAGGCTATTTCCGCCCGAACAGCCGTTCCACATCGTGCATCGCAAGCTTCACCCAGGTCGGGCGGCCGTGGTTGCACTGGCCCGAATGCGGCGTCACCTCCATCTGGCGGAGCAGCGCGTTCATCTCTGGCACGCTGAGGGTCCGTCCGGCTCGCACCGAGCCGTGGCACGCCATGGTCGCGGCAACGAGTTCGAGCTTTTCGGAGAGGCCGAGCGCCGCGTCATAGCCCGCGAGATCGTCGGCGATGTCGTTGACCAGCTTCTGGGTATCGATCGCGCCGAGCATCGCCGGCGTGGCGCGGACCATCACCGCGGCCGGACCGAAGCGTTCGAGTTCGACGCCGAGCGCGGCGAGCTGCGGCGCGGCGGCTTCGAGCCGGTCGCACGCGGGTTCGTCGAGTTCGACCACTTCGGGCAACAGCAAGCCCTGCGACGGCACGGCGCGCCCCGCCATGCCGTGGCGGAGCTGTTCCAGCACAAGCCGTTCGTGCGCCGCATGCTGATCGACGATGACGAGGCCGTCCTCGGCCTCGGCGACGATATAGGTGTTGGCGATCTGGCCGCGCGCGATGCCGAGCGGGTACTCGTCGGCCATCGGCGGCGGCGCGACGGCGACCTCGGCGCGTCCCGAAGGCGGCGCGGGCGCCGCCGACGCAAAGGGGACGAGCCGGTCATAGACGCGCGCGACATCCTCGCCCGGCGGCGTGATGTCGGCGCCGAACAGGTGGACGGCGGGCTCGGTACGGCGACCGAAGAGGAACCCCGTCGCGGGCTCGGGCGACGGCACAGGCTCCTGCTGCCACGCCGACAGCGCCGCCTCGGCGGGGCGCTGCACGCTGCGGAACCCATGCTCGTCGAGCGCCCGGCGAAGGCCGCCGACGATCATCCCGCGAATAAGCTGCGGGTCGCGGAACCGCACTTCGGTCTTCGCGGGATGGACGTTGACGTCCACCTCGCTGGTCGGAATATCGAGGAACAGCGCCACGACCGGATGGCGATCACGCGCGAGAAGGTCGGCATAGGCGCCGCGAAGTGCCCCCACGAGCAGCCTGTCCTTCACCGGGCGACCGTTGACGAACAGATATTGATGGTCGGCGATGCCACGATTGTAGGTGGGCAGGCTGATAACGCCGCCCAGCCGCGCCTCGCCGCGTTCCACATCGACGCCGATGCTGTTCGCCGCCAGCTCGCGCTGGGTGAGCGCGGCGACCCGCGACAGCCGATCCTGTCCGCCTTGCACGTCGAGGACGCGGCGCCCGTCATGTTCGACGACGAAGGCGATGTCGGGGCGCGCCATCGCGAGCCGCTTCACGACGTCGAGGCAGGCGGCATATTCGCTGCGAGGGCTGCGCAGGAATTTGCGCCGTGCCGGAACCCGCGCGAACAGGTCCTCGACGACAACATGAGTCCCTTTCGCCAGCGCCGCCGGTCCTTCGGCGGCCACCGCGCCATTGTCGACGACGCGACGCCACCCGTCGCCTCCCGCAACGCGGCTTTCGAGCGTAAGCCGCGCAACGCTGGCGATCGAGGGCAAGGCTTCGCCCCGAAAACCCATCGTCGTGACGTCCTCGATCGCATCGGTCGGCAGCTTCGAGGTCGCATGGCGTTCGAGGGCCAGCGCCATCTCGGCAGCGGTCATTCCGCAACCGTCGTCCTCGACCTCCAGCCGCGCCATCCCGCCCTCGGCGATTCGCACCGAAATGCGAGTCGCGCCCGCGTCGATGGCGTTTTCAACCAGCTCCTTGAGCGCCGCGGCCGGTCTTTCAACCACTTCACCGGCCGCGATCCGATTTACGAGCTTTTCCGGCAGGCGGCGTATTGACATGGAAGCTCTCCTAGCGCAGTCGGACGCAAATCGCGACCCATCCGCACAGCCTGATCATTTTATCCAGCCATCCGTTCGGACAGGCCGGACTCTCCCCCTGATTGCTGCTGTTGACGGCGGGACATGCGGAGTCAAAATTCTACGGGGGCGCGGTCCATCCTGGACCGGCGGCGCCGATGACAGGAAGCAGTATAGATGTCCTTCTTTTCCCGGTTTCTGAAATTCAATTCCCAAGACATGGCTATCGACCTCGGCACCGCGAACACCGTGGTCTATGTGCGCGGCAAGGGCATCGTGCTGAACGAACCGTCGGTCGTCGCGGTCGAAACGCTGAACGGCATCAAGCGGGTGAAGGCGGTTGGCGACGACGCGAAGTTGATGATGGGCAAGACCCCCGACAGCATCGAGGCGATCCGTCCGCTACGCGACGGCGTCATCGCCGACATCGACGTCGCCGAGCAGATGATCAAGCACTTCATCACCAAGGTCCACGGCGGCAAGCCCAATGCGTTCCGCAGCCCCGAAATCGTGATCTGCGTGCCCAGCGGCTCGACCAGCGTCGAACGCCGCGCGATCCGCGACGCCGCGTCGAACGCGGGCGCCAGCGAAGTGTGGCTGATCGAGGAGCCGATGGCCGCCGCGATCGGCGCCGACATGCCCGTCACCGAGCCGATCGGATCGATGGTCGTCGACATCGGCGGCGGCACCACCGAAGTCGCGGTGCTCTCGCTCCGCGGCCTTGCCTACACCACCTCGGTTCGCGCCGGCGGCGACAAGATGGACGAAGCGATCGTCTCCTATGTCCGCCGACACCATAACCTGCTGATCGGCGAAGCGACCGCGGAGCGGATCAAGAAGGATTTCGGCATCGCGCGCATCCCTGCCGACGGCGTCGGCATGACGATCCACATCAAGGGCCGCGACCTCGTCAACGGCGTGCCCAAGGAAATCTCGATCAACCAGGCGCAGATCGCCGAGGCGCTGTCCGAACCGATCGGCACGATCGTCGAGGGCGTCCGCATCGCGCTGGAGAACACCGCCCCCGAACTCGCGGCCGACATCGTCGATCAGGGTATCGTGCTGACCGGCGGCGGCGCGCTGATCGCCGAACTCGACGAACTGCTGCGCGACGCGACCGGCCTGCCCGTTACCGTCGCCGAAGACCCGCTGACCTGCGTCGCGATCGGCACCGGCCGCGCGATGGAGGATCCCGCCTTCCGCGGCGTGTTGCAGCAGGCCTGATCGGGTAACGTCGCACCATGGTCCGCCCGGCACATCGGCGTCCGGGGCAATCCCGAAAGGCCCAGTACAGCCTGTTCGTTGCCTATGTCATTGCGGTGACAGGGGCAGTGGCGGGCTTGCTGCTGGCTGTGCTGTCGGTCGTCGATCCCGTCGGCTTCGCCGCGCTGCGCGTCGCCAGCCACGAGGTCACGGCGCCGATCGCACGCGCCAGCCGGTCGGTCATCGGTTCGATCTCGGGCATCGATGACGCGGTGTCGGCCTATGTCGGCGCGGGGTCGCAGAACCGGCGGCTGCGCAAGGAACTCGCCGCGACGCGGCGCCAGCTCGTCGCGACCAGCTCGCTCCAGGAAGAGAATCGCCAATTGAAGGCGCTGCTCAAGCTGCAGGAAGCCGACAAGACGGCGATCGCCAACGGCTATCTGCTCACCTCGACCTCGACGAGCAGCAAGCGCATCGCGCTGCTCAGCATCGGACGCAACCTGGGTGTCGCAGCGGGGCAGCCGGTGCGCGGCGCCGACGGCCTGATCGGCCGCATCCTCGGCTCGGGGCCGTCCGTGTCGCAGGTGCTGCTGATCACCGATATCGACAATATCGTCCCCGTCCGCCGCGCGCGCGACGGCCTGCCCGCGCTCGCCTATGGCCGCGGCAACGGCGATCTCGACATCCGCACGCTCAATATCGCGAACAATCCGTTCAAGCCCGGCGATATCCTCGTCACCTCGGGGACCGGCGGCCTCTATCCGCCGAACATCCCGGTCGCGATCGTCATCCGCCGCCAGGACGATGGCGCCCTCGCCCGGCCGCTCGCCGACCCGGCAAAGGTCGACGCGGTATCGGTGCTGCGCCCCTATACGCCCGACAATGCCGAGGCGCTGCTGAAGCCCGACGCCGACGCGGTGCCGGAGGTTCCGAAGGCGCCATGAACCAGAAAGGGCCGCGTCTCGGCGAACCGGCATCGCTCTGGCGGATGCGCGCGGTGCCGGTCGCCACGGTGATGATCGCATCGGCGCTGCCGCTGATGCTGCCGCTGGTCGCGAGTTCGCCGGTGTTGCCGCCGCTCGGCCTGCTCTTCTTCCTGTGCTGGCAGCTGCTGCGGACCGAGATGTGGCCGGTGTGGATCGGCCTGCCCCTCGGCCTGTGGGACGATCTGTTCAGCGGCGCGCCGATCGGCACCGCCATATTCCTCTGGACCGCGGCGAGCATCGCGATCGCCTATCTGTCGCAGCGCATCTATTGGCGCGGCTTTTTCCACGACTGGGCGATCGGCGCTCTGCTCGTGGCGATCGTCCAGTCGATCGCCGCGCTGCTTACCCACCCGCACGCGGAGACCGGACGCGTTTTGGGCCTTGTCGCACCGCAAATCATCGTCTCGATCCTGCTTCTTCCGCTCTTTCTTCGCCTCACCGGCAAGTTTGACAATTTCCGCCTGAAACGTCGATAAAACCCCCCTTCATGTTTGGCAAAAAGAGTCCCCCGATCACCGAAGCCTGGCGCGGCTTCACCTTCACCCGCCGCGCGCTCGTCGTCGGCGGCGCGCAGGCGGCGGTCGGGGTCGCGCTCGCCGCGCGCATGGCCTATATTTCGGTGATCGACAACGAACGCTATGTGCTTGAATCGGAAAGCAACCGCGTCAACCTGACGCTCGTCCCGCCGCGCCGCGGCTGGATTGTCGACCGGAACGGCAAGGCGCTTGCGAACAATCGCGTGTCCTTGCGGGTCGACATCATCCCCGACCGGCTGCACAACAAGGAGAATGTCCTCGGGCAGCTCCGCACGCTGCTCCGCCTCGACAAGGACGCGATGGAACGGATCGAGCGCGACCTGAAGGCCGCATCGGGCTTTCAGCCGGTCGCCGTTGCCGAGGATATGACCGAGCAGGAATATTCGTCGATCCTCGTCCACCTGCCCGAACTGCCCGGCGTCGCGCCGCAGCGCGGCTTCGCGCGCAACTATCCGACCGGCGCCGCCGTCGGCCACCTGATCGGCTATGTCGGCGCGCCGACCGCCGAGGAATATGAGAAGGCGAAGGACCCGCTCTACATCACTCCCGGCTACAAGACCGGCAAGGACGGGCTCGAGAAATATTTCCAGCAGATGCTGCGCGGCAAGCCCGGCGCCAAACGCGTCGAGGTCACCGCGCGCGGCAAGGTCGTGCGCGAGCTTTCCACCCAGCCCGACGTGCAGGGCAAAACCGTTCACCTGACCATCGACGCCGACCTGCAGGACTATGTCGCGCGCCGCATGGGGCCCGAATCCGGCGCGGCGGTGGTGATCGACACGCATACCGGCGACATCCTCGCCTTCGTCTCGATGCCGAGCTTCGACCCGAACAGCTTTTCGGACGGGATCAGCAATTCGGAATATAGCTGGCTGCGCGCCGACGATCACCAGCCGCTGATCAACAAGGCGACGCGCGGCCTCTATCCGCCGGGATCGACCCTGAAGCCGATGGCCGCGATCGCCGCGATCGAGCATGGCATCGACCCCGGCGAACGCCACACCTGCATCGGCGGCTACCGTCTCGGCAGCCGCTTCTTCCGCTGCCTTGGCACGCATGGCAGCCTCGACATGCCGCACGCGATCATGAAGAGCTGCAACAGCTATTTCTATTGGGTCGCGCACCGGCTGGGTTACGACGCGATCGCGCCGACGGCGAAGATGATGGGTCTCGGCGAGGAATTCCAGCTCGCGGGCAGCAACCAGCGGTTCGGGACGATCCCCGACAGCGCCTGGAAGATGAAGAAATATAACCAGCCATGGTCGGCATCGGACTCGCTGAACGCGGTCATCGGTCAGGGCTATGTCAGCGTGAACCCGCTCCAGCTCGCCGTCATGGCATCGCGCATCGCGTCCGGCCGCCGCCTCTATCCGCGCCTCGTCAACCGCCAGTTCGCGAACGAGGCCCTCCCCTTCTCTGCCGAGGCGCTGGCCACCGCGCGCGAAGGCATGGACCTCGTCGTCAACGGGCCGGGCGGCACCGCCGGGCGCAGCCGCCTGCCGCTCGACGGCATCGCGATGGCAGGCAAGACCGGCACCGCACAGGTGCGCGGGCTCAACACCGGCAACGGCAAGGGGGGGACGTGGCGCTTTCGCGACCACGGCCTGTTCATCGGCTTCGCACCGGTCGACAATCCCCGCTACGCCATTTCGGTCATCATCGAGCATGGCATGGGCGGCAGCCGCGCCGCGGCGCCGGTCGCGAAGGACGTCTTCACCTTCATCTACGATCGCGAAAAGGGGATGGAGGCGCTCGAAACCTTCGAGGCCGGCTGGGGCGGCACGATCAAGGAACGCATGGACCGCAACTACGCCGCCTGGAAGGCCGGCATCGCGGCGCCCGATCCGGGGCTTGCGCAATGATCCCGGTCCCACCCGCGATCCAGCGCTTCCCCTGGAAACTCATGGCGCTTTTGACGGCCATCTGCGGCTTCGGCCTGCTCGTCCTCTATTCGGCGGCGGGCGGCAACTTGTCGCCATGGGCGTGGCAACAGGGTGTGCGCTTCCTCGTCTTCCTGGGTCTCGCGCTCGTGATCGGACGCCTTCCGCTCCGTCTCTTCGAGGATTTCGCCTATATCGGCTACATCGGGGTGCTTGCGCTGCTGATGGCGGTCGAACTGCTCGGTTTCGTCGGCGGCGGCAGCCAGCGATGGCTGAACCTCGGCTTCATGAACCTCCAGCCATCCGAGTTGATGAAAGTCGCGATCGTGATCGCGCTTGCGCGCTTCTATACGCAATTGCCCCCGGGCAACACGCGCACCTTCACCGCGCTCTGGCCAGCGCTCCTCGCGATCGGGGTTCCGGCCGCACTCGTCATGCTCCAGCCCGACCTCGGCACCGCACTCGCGATCTCGATCGGCGGCGTCGTGGTGATGTTCGTCGCGGGCCTCCCCTTCTGGTGGTTCGGCAGCGCAGCAGGCGCCGGCGTCGCGGCGCTGCCCATCCTCTTCTCGATGCTGCATGACTATCAGCAGAAGCGCGTCCTGATCTTCCTCGATCCCGAAAGCGACCCGCTGGGCGCTGGCTATCATATCAGCCAGTCCAAGATCGCGATCGGTTCGGGCGGGATTGGCGGCAAGGGTTTCCTTAACGGGTCGCAGAGCCATCTCGACTATCTCCCCGAAGGCCACACCGACTTCATCTTTGCGACGATGGCGGAGGAATGGGGACTGATCGGTGGCCTGGCGCTGCTTTTCGCCTTCTTCCTGCTGCTGCGCTGGGGCACGCGCGTCGCGCTCCGCGCCCGGACGCGCTTCGGCCAGCTCACCGCGGCGGGGCTTACGATGACGATCTTTTTCTACATCGCGATCAACCTGTCGATGGTGATGGGCATGGCGCCCGTCGTCGGCATCCCGCTGCCGCTCTTTTCCTACGGCGGTTCGTCGATGCTGACGATCATGACGTGCGTCGGCATCATCCTGGCGATCGAAAACGACAGCAAAACCGGGACGCGCCGCTTTCATTGAAGAAAATCTGCAATTGGGCATTGCCAAGCCCGAAACACCATGATAGCGGCGCGCTCTCTTCGCGAGACAGGGAGTTTCCCGGCCCCGCCGAAGAATGCCGAAACCGGCATGTGGACGCATAGCTCAGTTGGTAGAGCAGCTGACTCTTAATCAGCGGGTCCTAGGTTCGAGCCCTAGTGCGTCCACCATTTTCTTTCTTATTTTTCAGATAGTTGCGTCAGATATGCCGCCAGCCTCAGCCTATCGGCATCGGCTTTTGCAGGGGATTTTGTGACATAATTCTCGTCGGCCTTTCGAACCCGCTTCGGCGATGTCATATCATGAACGCACCCGATGCTGGCAGTGTCGACGCCACAATCTTCAAAGACCGCAACCTATTCGAACGCTTCTTCAGCGGGATCGAACACTTCAGGCGCATCACGACGCGCTGCGACAAACTCGCCCGAAACCACGCTGGCTTGCTCAAGCTCGTGGCAGCTCTCAAATGCTGCGCCTGAATGTAAACGCCACCTATTCCTTCCAGCCCCAGAACAGGAAGCAGGGCGGGATGTTCACCCACTCGAACGCATTGTCGATGCGCCTGAAATGTACCGCGAGGAAATCGCGCGCGCGGGCGCGGAACTGATAGACGAGGAAAGCGCCGCCCGGCCGCAGCACGCGATGCGTGGCAGCGGCGATCGCCGGACCGACACCCGAAGGAAGGGTCGAGAAAGGCAGGCCCGACAGCACATAGTCGGCCTGCTCGAACCCATGTGCGCGGACGATCTCCTCGACATCGGCGGCCGAGCCATGAACGGCGACGAAGCGACTGTCGCGAATATCCTTGCGCAGATAGTCGATGAAATCCTCGTTGGTGTCGATCGCGATCAGGGTCGCGTCGCCCGCCATTCTTTCGAGGACGGGACGACAGAAGGTGCCGACGCCGGGACCATATTCGACGAACAGCTTCGTATTTTTCCAGTCCACCGGCCGCAGCATATGGCGGATCAGCGTGGGCGAGGACGGAACGATCGATCCCACCATGACCGGATGCTTGATGAAGCCCTTTACGAACATGCCCCAGGGGCCGAAAAAGCGCTTCAGTTTCTCGCGGATCTTGCGGATCGGCGAGACATTCGATTGGGCGTGCGCCCGCGGATTGGTCATGATGGCTTTCGCGTTGTTGCGGTTACCGAATGCGTGGCAAAATCGTGACGCTCGCGCAACAAAAGAGTCAGTCTTGACACTGGACAGAAACGCAACCCGATGTACGGGGGGTGGGCAGCCCGCAACGGATCAGGCGCAAAAAGGGGACAAAGTGACTGCCGCATCGCGATCGATTCCAGCCGACCGCATGGCCGTGCTGTTCGCGATCATGCTCGTGGCCGCGGCGGGCAATACCGCGATGCAGTCGATCCTCCCCGCCATCGGCGCCAAACTCCACATCCCCGACGTATGGGTCAGCCTGGCGTTCAGCTGGTCGGCTTTGCTCTGGGTGCTGACCGCACCGCATTGGGCGCGGCAATCGGACAAGCGCGGGCGCAAAGCTCTGATGGCGCTCGGCGTCATCGGCTTCTTTTCGTCGATGGCACTGTGCGGGCTGACCTTGTGGGCAGGACTCGAGGGCTATCTGGCTGCCGGTTTCACTTTCATTGTCTTCGCAATCTTTCGTAGCCTTTATGGCGGGTTGGGATCGGCATCTCCCCCCGCGGTGCAGGCCTATGTCGCCTCGCGCACCGACCCCGAACAGCGGACGCAGGCGCTGTCGCTAGTCTCCTCCTCCTTCGGGCTGGGTACGGTGATCGGACCCGCGATCGCGCCTTTTTTCATCCTGCCCATGGTCGGTCTCGCCGGCCCCCTGCTCGTCTTTGCGCTAATCGGCCTGATCGTGCTCGTCATGTTGCGCTGGCGCCTGCCTGACGACATGCCGCGCTTCGCGGCGCGCGGCGCCATTGCGCCCTACCCCCTGTCGGCGGGCCCGCCCGAACCAACGGCAGAAGAGGAAAATGAGCGCGACCCGGCCGAACAGGAACCGCTTCACTGGCGCGACCGCCGCGTCCGCCCCTGGCTGCTCGCGGGCTTTTTCGGCGGTCAGGCGCAGGCAATGATGCTGGGCGTCGTCGGCTTCCTGATTCTCGACCGGCTGCACCTGCGACTGAAACCCGATGAGGGCGCGGCGATCACCGGTATCGTGCTGATGGCCGGCGCCTTCGCAACCTTGCTCGCGCAATGGGGCCTGATCCCGATCCTCAAGCTGACGCCGCGCCCGACCGTGCTCGCCGGCGCCGCCCTCGCCACGCTAGGCATCCTGATGACCGGGCTTGCGCAGAATCTGCACGCCATCGTCATCGGTTTCGCGTCGGCATCGCTCGGCTTTGGCCTGTTCCGGCCCGGCTTCACGGCCGGCGCATCGCTTTCGGTGCCGCGCCGCGACCAGGGCGCGGTCGCGGGCATGACCGCGTCGATCAACGGATCGGCCTATATCATCTCACCCGCGATCGGCGTGCTGCTCTACAACTGGCACCCGATGGTCGCTTACGGGCTGATGGCGGCCTTCTGCGTCTGGCTGATGGTGTGGGGCTGGTCCGCGCTCGGGCAGGACCAGCCCGCAAACCCCTAGTCCTTCGTAGGCTCTTCCGCGTGCTTTTGCTCGCGAACGGGCTTCAGCATCCCCGGCGCGAAGAAGCCGATCGGGTCGACGCTCATTGCCTGCTGCTTGATTTCGCCCTGGATCTTTTCATAATCCTTTTCCATCGCCTCGGTCACCGAGGCGCGCGTGTCCTTGAGCGCCGCCTCGAAGTCCTCCAGCGTGACGAGATCGCTGTCGATCGAACGCTTGAGCGCCGCGAGACCCGCGCGGCGCACCAGATCCTCCAGGTCGGCGCCCGTGAAGCGATCGGCCTTTTCGGCAAGCGCCGCCAGATCGACATCCTTCGCGAGCGGCATCCGCGACGTATGGATTTCAAGGATGCGCTTCCGCCCCTCGGCGTTCGGCACCGACACATAGATGAGTTCGTCGAGCCGTCCCGGGCGGAGCAGCGCGGGATCGATCAGGTTCGGGCGGTTCGTCGCGCCGATCACGACAACCGATTGCATTTCCTCGATTCCGTCCATCTCGGCGAGGATCGTGTTGACGACGCGTTCGGTCACCTGCGGCTCGCCCGACGTGCCGCTGCCGCGCGCGGGCACCAGGCTGTCGAGTTCGTCGATGAAGATGATCGTCGGCGCCACCGCCCGTGCCCGCGCGAACAGGCGCGCGATCTGCTGCTCGCTCTCGCCGTACCATTTGGACAGAAGATCGGACGATTTGATCGCGATGAAATTGGCGTCGGACTCGCGCGCCGCCGCCTTGGCAAGCAACGTCTTGCCCGTCCCCGGTGGGCCATAGAGCAGGAATCCCTTGGCGGGGCGAATGCCGAGCCGCCGGAACGCATCGGGATGCTTGAGCGGCAGTTCGATCCCCTCGATCATCTTGTCGCGCGCCGCGTCGAGCCCGCCGATGTCGCTCCAGCGCGTATTCGGCGCCTGCACCATCACCTCGCGCATCGCCGAGGGCTGGACGCGTTTCAGTGCGCCCAGAAAATCGTCCCGCGTAACGCGGACACCTTCGAGCACCTCGGGCGGAATCGTTCCTTCCTCAAGGTCGATCTTGGGCATGATCCGCCGCACCGCCTCGATCGCGGCCTCACGTGTCAGCGCCGCCATGTCGGCGCCAACGAAGCCGAAGGTCGTGCGCGCGAGTTCGTCGAGGTCGACGTCGTCACCCAGCGGCATACCGCGCGTGTGGATACCCAGGATCTCGCGCCTGCCCTTCTCGTCGGGCACGCCGATCACGATTTCGCGGTCGAAACGGCCGGGGCGCCGCAGCGCTTCGTCGATCGCATCGGGCCGATTGGTCGCGGCGATGACGACAAGGTTCGTCCGCGGCTCGAGCCCGTCCATCAACGTGAGCAACTGCGCGACGATGCGCTTTTCCGCCTCGCCGGTCACCTGTCCGCGTTTGGGCGCGATCGAATCGATCTCGTCGATAAACAGGATCGACGGCGCCGACTTGGTCGCCTGCTCGAAAATCTCGCGCAACCGCTTTTCGGATTCGCCATAGGCGCTGCCCATGATCTCGGGGCCGTTGATCAGGAAGAATTGCGCGTCGCTTTCGTTGGCGACGGCCCGCGCGAGCCGCGTTTTGCCGGTGCCCGGCGGGCCGTGCAGCAAAACGCCGCGCGGCGGATCGACCCCGAGGCGCTGGAACAGCTCGGGGTAACGGAGCGGCAATTCGACCATCTCGCGGAGCTGGTTGATCGTGTCGCCAAGCCCGCCGAGATCGTCATAAGTGACGTCGGTACGCCGCGCGTCCTGCGGCTCCTGATATTCGGCGAGCAGTTCGACTTCGGTATTCTCGTCGATATAGACGATGCCCTTCGGATTCGCCGACACGACGATCAGGCGCACCTCGGCAAGCGCATACGCCGGGGCGTTGAGCATCTGGCGCAGCTGCGGCGGCATGTCGCCCGCCGGAAGTCGCTGCTGCCCCGCGGTCGCCACCGTGTCGCCGGCGACGAGCGGCCGGCCGAAAAAGCTGCGTTTCAGCGCCATCGCCGAGCCTTGAAGGCGCAGATTTTCCTGCGCCGGTGCAAAGGTCACCCGCGTCGCGGGGCGCATTTCGGCACGGCTCAGCGCCACCATATCACCCGCGCCTGCGCCCGCATTGGCGCGTTGCAGGCCATCGAGACGAATAACCTCCAGCCCCTCGTCCTCGGGATAGGGGGCAACAACCCGCGCCGCGGTGTCGCGCTTGGCGCTGATCTGCACGACATCGCCCTCGGTCAGGCCCAGTTCGGCCATCGCGCTGCGCGGGATGCGCGCGATGCCGGCGCCGCTTTCCTCGGCCCGCAACGTCGCCACCTGCAGTTTGACCTGCTTTTCCTTTATTGCCACGTCGGCCAAGGCGTATCTCCCGCAAAAAAGTCAGAAGGCGCAAGATAGGGCGATCGTTCCGGATTTTCGAGCCCCGAGAGCGCGTAATCCCCGAACGATACTATACCGCACTGCACAAATTGTCTGGCATGTCCGATATCGCCATGCCATCATCCGCCCAGAGACGCACATGCCACGCCTTCCTCCCCTCAGCAGCATGGAGGCCTTTCTGGAGGTCGCCCGCCATGGCACGGTCAAAGCCGCGGCCAGCGAGCTCGGCTTGTCGATGCCCGCATTGTCGCGGCGCATCCAGACGCTGGAACATGCCGTGGGGCGGCCGCTGTTCAACCGCCATCACCATGGTCTCCGGCTCACCGAAACGGGTCGCGAGATGCAGGATCAGCTCTCGCCGATCCTCGACGAACTCCGCGGCGTGATCGAAAAGGCGGGCAGCCCCGACGCGTCGCTCCGCCTCCATCTCAATGTCCTGCCGCTCTTTGCACAGCAACGGCTGTTCCCGCGCCTGCCCGAACTGAGGCGCGACCATCCCGAACTGCATATCGATATCGACACCATGTCGCACGCCGAAGCGCGGCTCGGCGAAGGGATCGACGTCGCCATCGCGCTCGCCCGATCGATCGATCCCCTGCTCTATGCGGCGCGCCTCGACCAGGACAAGGTGTTCCCGATCGCTGCCCGGACGTTGACCGACGGGGGCCGCGCGATCACCGTGCCCGAACAGCTACAGCGCCAGACGATCCTGCTCCACCGTGAGATGCCGGAAACCTTCGCCGAATGGAAAAAGGCGATCGGGATGCCCTATCTCGAACCCGCCGGGATCGACTTCTTCGATTCAGGCCCGCTGATGCTCGAAGCGGCCGCGCAGGGGATCGGTGTCGCCTTCATGCACGGCCACCATTTCGACGACGCCCATGATCCGCGCCTTGTCCGCCTCTTCGATTTCGACGTCGACAGCCCCTACAGCTATTGGTTCGTCTGCCGCCCGCGCGCGCTGCGCCAGCCGGCGGTCAAGCTGTTCCACGACTGGTTGCTCGGCGCCCGGATCTGATCGGCGTCAAGCCGCCGCCTGTGTCCGCATCGTCGCTGCGATATCCCATACCGCGATGAACATCGCGGCGATGACGGGGCCGATCACGATGCCGTGCAGGCCGAAAAGCTGGAGCCCGCCGAGCGTCGTGATCAGCACGACATAATCGGGAATGCGCGTTTCGCGTCCGACGAGCACCGGCCGCACCACATTGTCGACCATCCCGATCACGAACAGGCCGCAGAATACGAGCACGACGCCCTGCCAGATCGATCCAGACAGGAACAGATAGAGCGCCATCGGCACCCACACCAGCCCCGTGCCCACGGCGGGAAGCAGCGAAGCCGCGCCCATCAGGACGCCCCACAGCAACGCCGCCTCGATCCCCAGCGCCCAGAGGACGACACCGCCGATCAGGCCCTGCAGGATGGCGACGACGATGCTCCCCTTGATCGTCGCGCGCACCACCACGATGAACCGGTCGACCAGAAGCTGCAGATGGTCGGCCTGCAAGGGTATCGCGGCGCCGACGCGCTTCTCGATCGCCTCTCCGTCGCGAATGAGGAAGAAAGCGAGGTAGAGCATCACCATCAGCTTGATGAACAGGTCGAAAACCCCCTGCCCGATCGACAGCGCCTGCCCGAGCACCGCGCGCACCCCGGCCGCGGCGCCGCCGCCGAACATGTCTTTCGCGGCGGCAAGATTGCCGATCCCGAGCCGGTCGAGCGCATCGGACAGCCACGCCGGAATTGCCGATTCGAACGCAACGAGGATTTGTTCGGGATCAAGACTGCCCGACTGGATCCGCTGGTAAACCGACGCGGCCTCATTGATCAGTGCGACGGTCAGCAATGCGGCGGGCAGCACGACGATCGCCAGAATCATCAGCAGGGTAAGCAGGGCCGCGCCGTTACGCCGGGCCGGCATGGCAGCCAGCAGGCGGCGATAGGCGGGCTCGAACAGGATCGCGACGATGACCGCCCACAGAATCGCGGCGAAATAGGGCAGCAGAATTGCGGCGAAAGCCAGCGAGACGCCGGTCAGCACGACCAGGAACGCCCAATAGCCGCTCGCCCTCGCTCCTCTGCCGTCGCTCACCACTTGTCCCCTCGGTTGCCGCGCGCGGCGTACCGCAATCCTAGACCGCGGGGCGAGCCCCGGTAAAGTCGGAAACGAAGGCGGAAAAATGGTGCTGCTGGAGAGGATTGAACTCTCGACCTCACCCTTACCAAGGGTGCGCTCTACCACTGAGCTACAGCAGCGTCCGGGGCGCCCGGGAACGCCTGTTCGCGGGGCAGGCGCGGCCTATGGCGGGGCGGCCTTCGCCTGTCAAGGTGCGAGACTTGACGCCGGGTCGATTTCGCCGCATCGCCGCGGCGTGAGCAAGCCGCCCTCCCCCGCTGACATCGAGCGCGAGCGCCGCCTCGCCGAGGCGCTCCGCGCCAACCTGCGCAAACGCAAGGCGCAGGCGCGCGAAGCCAAAGACGAAACGCCGTCTAAAGACTGACCGTCACGGTCACATCGTCGCCCTCTGCGATCCCTTCGGCCTTGCGCACCGCGGCCTTCACCGGGAGCAGCCAACCACCGCTCTCCTTGTGCGGGAACACCGACGTGCTCCAGTTCGTATCGCCGATCGCCGCGTGTACCTTCGCCGATCCGAAACCCTTGCGGCCATCGAGCCATTGCCCGCCGATCGCCGCGAGCCTGATTCCGTCCGCCGCGTCGCCCGAGATAGTAAGGAAAAACCACGCCGCGGGCGCGGTCGCCGACTGCCAGCGCCACAGCGGCGTCGTGACGGTAAAATCCTCCAAAGCGGCTATTTCGCTTCGACCGGCCGGATCGGAACGGGGATGTTGCAGATATCTGCTCCGCCCGCCGGACGAATGAAGAACGGGTCGCGCCGGTTGGCGCGTGCGTCCGCATAGCGTCGAAAGCTTTCGCTGTCGGTCGACAGATACTCGAACCGCGGCCGTTCGGCGACAGGCAATTCGGTCGCCGCGCGGATCGACATGATCGGCGCCCGCTCGGCCTCGGTCTCGTAGAAGCCCAGCCCGCCAGTCCCGCGGGGCAGGCTCGACAAATGCTCGATCCCGTGAACAACGCGTCCGACCAGCGCAATATTGCGGTCGAGATGGCGGGGTGCTTGCCCGATGACCACATAGAGTTCGGCACCCGACCCGGTATCGGGAGACATATTGCGGCCCACGCCGACCATGCCGTAGCAGTGCAGCGGCCACCGTTGACCGGGCAGATTGCGATCGTCGAGACTGATCGGCCAACCCGATTCGAATGTCACTCTCGGCGCATAGGCGTCAGCCGCCGGTTCGAAGCCGCTTCCGTATATGTCGAGCCCTTGGTCTCCATCCGTCCTTCCTGCCCGCCGCGCCGCTTCGTCCTTCGACAGGACCATGGCCGGCTTTCCGCCGCTCGTCATCTCTTTGCTGGCGGGGTCGGAAACAACATATTCGCTCTCGGGCACCGTCGCCAAACCTGAGGGCAAGGCCTTCTTCTCGGTCGCGTCACCCCATTGCACGACATAATTGTCCTGCACCCGGTTGACGCTCGTCCCGTCCCACCAATGCGCGGCGGCGAGCTTGCGGATATTGCCGATCCAGCCCTGGCTGAACGGCGCGGGCATGAGCTGGATGACGACGCGTCGCGGCTTGCCCTTCGCATCGGGGGCAAGATCCATCACGAGCAGATCGGAAGCTGCGATGGCAATCCAGTCCTTCGCAGGCGCGGCGGCCGCGATTTCGCCAGGCGACGGGATCGGCGCGGGTTCCTCGGCATAAGCGGGAAGGACGAGCGAAGCGGCGGCGGCCAGAAGCAGGTGTCTCATGCGGCGTGTCTGCCACGCCCAATCGGCTTGCGAAAGACCCGCCAAGCGATTAGGGCGCGCGTTCCAGTGCGAATTGGATCGCACCCGATTCACGCTCCGTGCTTCGCACGAAACGACCGGGTGCAGCGGAGCGGTGGCCGAGTGGTCGAAGGCGCTCGCCTGGAAAGTGAGTATACGTCAAAAGCGTATCGAGGGTTCGAATCCCTCCCGCTCCGCCATATTCCTGATCGTTGAAATTCGCGACCGACCGAGAAAGCCCAGAAATACTGGTACTTTTCTCGGTCCTGGTTCACAGAAGTTCGTCGTAGCACCCGCCAATCCGGGTCAGTCTTTAGGGTCAGCTTTAGGGTCGGAGTTGGGGTCGGTGGGTGATGATCCGGGCTCCGCTCCGCTGCCCGCGCAAACATAGGCTGCCCACAGATCCATCAGTTCACGCCGCCTTTCCAGCGCATCTCCCCGCCGATACGCACGCTCGACCTCGTTCCCAACCGTGTGGGCAAGTGCCTGCTCCGCAATTTCGCGCGGGAACTGCGTTGCCTCATCCCCACACCAATCGCGGAAGCTCGAACGGAACCCATGCACAGTGACGCCGGCGACGTCCATGCGCCGGAGAACCATCTCCATCGCCATGTTGGAAAGCGACTTTCCGGATTTGAAGCCCGGGAAGACGAAATCGTCCATCCGTCCCAGCGACCGCAGCAGGTCCACTGCCGGTTCAGGCAGCGGAACGCGATGCTCCTTTCCTGCCTTCATCCGTTCGGCCGGGATAGTCCACAACTTGGCGTCCAAGTCGATTTCCGACCACCGCGCCCCCAGGATTTCGCCCGTGCGACAAGCTGTCAGGATCGTGAGTTCCAGCGCGCGCGCCGCGAGGGCCGGCCGCTGGCCCAGCTTCAACATGAAGCCGGCTACTTCGCCATATGGCATCGCAGGATGGTGCCGCTTCGGCCCCTTCTTCCGGGGAGGCAGGATTACCGCAAGATTTCCCCGCCAGGCTGCAGGGTTTTCGCCGGCCCTCAGCTTCCGGGCCTTTGCGACGTCAAGGACGCGCTCAATCCTCCCACGAACACGGCTCGCTGTTTCAGGCTTGGTTGACCAGATTGGGCGCAGGATCTTCAGAACATCTTCGACATCGACATCGGCGACAGGCTTCGTCCATATCGCTTTGGCGTAGGTCGTGAGCGTATTACGCCATTGCTGCCGGTGCTTCCTGTTCTTCCAACCTTCCTCCGCGCCGTCGATGAACTCCGTAGCCACGTCCCCGAAGGTCAATTCCGGAGCTTCCGCTGCCCGACGCGCGGCGATCGGATCAATGCCTTCCGCCCTCAGGCGACTCGCTTCGAGTGCCTTCTCCCTTGCCTGCGCCAGGGAGACGGCCGGGAATGCCCCCAGCCCGAGCTCGCGACGCTTGGTCTTGAAATTGTAGATCAGGCACCACGACTTGGCGCCCGTTTCCGAGACGTTGAGATAGAGGCAGTTCCCATCCGCGTAGCGGTTTGGTTCGGTGATGGTCGCAACCTGACGCGCGTTCAGCCGGTTGATACTACGAGCCATCCGGTCACGCTGCCAGATGACGGGTATTGCGATCCAGAAGTGCATCAAGATCCTTACGACGGATGATGGTGCGCGAGCCGATCTTGACCACAGCCAGTTCACCGCCCTTGATCAATTCGTAGATGGTCGTGCGGCCGATGCCCAATGCCTCGGTCGCTTCATTGACGGTGTAGGTAAGCTTCTCAATCATCTGTTACTCCTTCATTTTGAGGAGTGGCCTATTAGTAGGGCGGACGCGGGTTGGGCCACCCTGCCCGCGCACCTAAACCTAGTTATGAGGGTGATTTCTCGTCGAGCTCCATCCTCAGTGCCTGAGCCTCAATCTGTGCATCCATGGCTTCGAACGCCGAGCGAGGCAGCAGGTCGAAATCGAGGGCAGTCCATACGAGCCTGTCGCCATCTTCAGCCGGGACGAGCTTGTAAACCTTGCACTGGATACGGCCCATGACGCGCTTTCCGGTGTCAGGGTCGTCGATCAAGTCCGCGGTCCAGACCGTGCGGCACGGCACCATATGGCTTTCGCCGAAGGCGCCGACGGTGAGGTTGAAATCGAGCTCGCCCGAATAGGACAGCTCGAACGGCAGGTCGTGTTCCAGAGGCGGGATCAGGTTGTCGGGATTGAACCCGGCCTTGCGAACGAGGCGATCGAGCTGGGCCTTGGGCAGCTCCTGCATGATGGCGTGCTTAATGAAATCGGGAAGCATGAAATTCCTTTCGCGTGCGCGATGGGAGGCCCGCTGCCGAAGCAGCGGTCTCGTTGTTCAGTTTTTTGGAGGGTGGCAGTTAGCCGACGAGCAGTTCGGCTTCGTCGTGCAAACGGCAAAGATCGTCGATGATCAGCCGCTTCTCAGCGCCATCACGATCGGGCTTTTCGAGATCGGTCTCGAAGATGATTTCGAGCTTCTGGAGGACGGCGGCGAGGGAAGGCGCTTCGAGGCCCAGCAGCAGCTCTTCCTGCTTAACGATCTCAATCTCGATCGCATCAGCCTTGTTGGCCGGAGCCTGGTTCAGGCTCAGGCTCAGGCTCAGTTCACGGTATTTTTCAATTGCGGCCTTCCACGCTGCGGCGGAGGCATTAAGGGCTTCGGTAGCCATCGACTCGATCCTTTCTCGATCGGTTGGTGTGTTAGGAGCCGGGCGCGGTTGCCGCCGCGTTCGGTTCCGCCTTTCAGCTAAGAGTCCGGGAGACCGGGGTCAATAGTGAGGCAAAGAAAAATCTTTCGAAACCTAGCTTTGATAGTGGCCTAAGCATAGGCATGTTATGAAAAGTCCGGTTTCGGACCGCAATAACAGTTGGACACCTCCGCCGAGAATAATGCGAAATCGACCATAACTAGGTTTATTATCACTTGGGTCGGTCCCTACATGAGCAAACTATGTTATAGTCAATTTCGCAGAATTATCCTCGACCTAATTGGCGACGACCGACCGTTCGATCTTGCGGATGCCGTGAACGACATAATCGCCAACGAGATCGCGGCTCACGTCAAAGTTGAGGTCTTCGAGCATCTGAATGAACTGCTCGAATGGCACCGAACGGCCGCGGCGATAGGTCCGCAGGTGCTCCACATACATATCGAAGAGATCCTGGACCTTAGTCGTCCCTGAGCCGCATTCGATAGTAGGCGCATCTTCCAGAAACGCCTGCACAGAATTATTCATGCGGCGAACTTTCGAAATACGGCGATCATGGCACGCCGGCTCCGTATACCTCCGGTTTCCCAGAATGCGACCGATCCCCTCAACTGCCCATGCTGCGATCGCAGCCCTCTCCTCAGCAACAATGATCTCAGCCAAGTTCTCGATTTTGTCCTCCTCCGCCACCGGCCGATTAAAGTCGAGAATGAGCCAGCGCCGCGTAAAGCCGCGCGTCGTGTCGCGCGACATCGGCAGGTGATTTGACGCAAACCAATGTGCGCAAAGCGGGACGAAACTGAAGGGGTCCTTGCCCTTATACTCCGTGTCCTGAGGACTGCCTTCGACAACCTCCTTGAACACGCTTCCGATGATCATTCCCCTTTCCGGAAGCTCGCCCACGATATTTGCGGCCTTGCCGACCAAGCTGGTGAGGCGGAAGCGTTCCCCCCACAGCTGAGGTCCCAACTGCCCAATCGCCTCGGAGGGCAACAGCGACCGGAGAATGTTGAGCAAGACAGTCTTCCCGGTTCCGGCGCGGCCAAACAGGAGAAATGCGCGCTGGTAACGAGGAGCCAATTTGAACATGGTTACCGCGAACATCTCCTGCAGAGCCATGACCCTTTCCCGGTAATCCGGCTCGTGGCCCCAGCAGCTGGCGAGAAACTCCATGAATTTCGGGCAGCGCGACGCTTTGTCGCGGTGATATTCGAAAGGTAACGTGAAAGTCGCGCCGAACTTCGGGTCGTGGTCCATCACCGTCAGATCCTTTGAGACAAATCCGTTAGCGAAGTTGATCCCGGCCGTGTGCTCCTGCACCAACGGCTTCGCGCAAAGGCGCTCGAGGACCTGAACGATGGCACGGTAATCCGAGTCACGGCGCACCAAAGGAGAAGCGTCAGCAAGTTCGGCGACCCTTACGTAGATCTCGGTGTCCTCAAGCTGATTGAAGCGGGAGCCAGTCCACTGCCAGAACTGCCCATGGTCGAACCGCAGCTCACCATCGCGTCCCAATTCGCTGAGCACCACCTTCGCGAACGCCACGTGACTTTCGGCACCCGCGCCGCTTTCTTTGCCGTTGCGGAGATGACGAACTTTCGTCTCGAGCATGCGCGCCGTAAACCTTTTGGCAGCGGGGCAACGCTCGCGAACAAAGCCGAACAACAGCCATGCCTGAGTTTCGTCAAAGGTCTCGTCCCGCGCGATCCGCTCAACCATTTCGTCGATCACGCTGGCCAGCATGCGGTCGTTCCATCCCTCGGTCTTGGTCTTTTCTGCGAACCATAGTTTGGCCTCCTCGAGAGACCACTTCATCGTGCCATTGAGCTCAACAAGCCGGCTGATTTGCGACTGCTCTCGCAATTCATCAGTGAGGCCGTTGTCCCAGCCGTCCGGCAGAGTGCGCCCCTTCTCGACGTCTTTCACGAGGAACTCGAGCAGCTTGGCAACACCCTTTTCGGGGTCCAGCGCGTCACCCTGAATTTTTGCGGTGTAGGTGGTCACCCAATGGTGCAAGTGAGCAACCGCCTCCATGAGCGAGAAGCTGGTCGACTTGTCGATCCCGAGCACGACGCGCGCGAGATAGCCCGCATGACGGACCATCTGCACGTCGCGCTCACCGGCCGGCACGAGGTCGATCGGCGACGAACGACCACCGGCCCCAATCGAGAAGCCCTTCTTGTCGAGCAGCGCGCGGAGCTTGTCCTCAATGTCCTCGCCCAGATACGGCAGCTTGTCGAGGACGTCCCAGAGATTGGTGTTTGACGTATAGGGTTGCTGCGTCTCGGGATGGATCGACGGAGGCATGACCATCTGGTTACCGAGGCCGAGGAACTCCATGATCATTCCGCCGTCAGCGCCGCGGAGCTTGAAGTTCTTCTGACCCTCGAAGCGATAGGCGAGCCCCATGCCCTTCTTACCGACGCGAACCCAAGGGCTCGGCGGGAGAATGTCCATGATTGCGTCGATCAGATCCTGATCTTCGGTGTCGATGTCGATCATCGCTACACCCGACGCCGGCCCCAGAGGCAGGCCGATGTTGCCACGGGGGAACGATGCCAGCCAGTGCTGCATCTCGAGCTCGGTCGGCATTTGCGAGCCGTAGGTCGACCACTGCATGATGTCGGGCATCTTGTTCCGCGGACGAAGCGGAATGACCGGCAGGCCGGCAGCCCAATAGGTCGGCGCATGGTTCTTGAAAATTTGCTCGTTCAAATTGCTTTCTTTCTTAATTCGGGTGCCCCCCGAGAAGAGGGCCTCTAGGCTGGTCCGCAGCTTTCCGTCTCGCAGCGCGCAAATCGAAACCTAGCTTCGATGTCGATTGCCACAGGGTCGCTGACCGCGACCGACCTCTTGACGATTAGTTCTCTTTTTGTTCTCATGTCACCATGGACGAGATTGACGAGAACCGAGTCGCGAAAGCGATCCTTGCAGCGCCGGGCTGGGCCCGCGTCGGCATCTCGGCCCCGAAGGAGAGCACGCGCGAGGCTGCGGCGCAGGAGCTCGCGCTGACGATCACGAAAATGTTCGGCGAGCGCCCCTCGGCGATCGACCCGAACCAGTTGGTGCTGGCGCTGTGACGTGCGCCATACGAAATCGGGCATCCCGCGGGCCACGCACATCTTCGAGGCGGCGATCTGGCACTATGCGGTCCGGCCCGTGTGCCGCTGCGGTCACAGCGTCAAGTTCGACGCGGGGCTCGTCTGGTATCGCTTCCACCGTAAGGGGTGGGACGACAACCTCCGTGCGGCATGTCGCCATTTTTGGTGTCGACAATGCGCGTGGAAATCAGGTCGCCGTGTCCAGCCTCTTCGGCTCGAGATTGTTGATTGGGACAAGGACGCGATCCGGCTCAACGAATTGGTCGACGAGCGCGAATGGAAACGCGCGATCAGCCGCTACCGTAGCTAGGAGGTAAGTCATGGACCAAGATTTCGATGACACGCTGCGGGGGCTCGGCAAAGGCGGTCACCGGATCATGATCTGGGACGGTGAGCAAGAGCGCCAGATTGAGGCCCATTGGGGTCTGCGGTCGCGCGATCCAGAGATCGGGCAGGTCCCGCTCCTGAAATCGGAGACCGCCCGCATCGAGAACCCCTGCCTGATCCTCGCGAACGAGTTCGGCATCAAGCGCGATGGCAAGACGCTCTACGCGGCGAGCCTCAACACCGACGTTCCCTTCTTCTGCATCGCGGGCGTTTGGCAGCGTGGCACACGGGATTACCCTCACGCCTTTGCGGCGCTGACCGTGTCGGCCTATCCCGATCTCGCCATGCACAAGGATCGGCATGTTGCGGTCGTCGATCCCGACGACTGGTTCGACTGGCTCCTGCAGGAGCGGCCGGCGCTGGACATCCTTCGCCCGTTCCCGGAAGGTAGCTTCACGATCATGCCGCCGATGCAGCATAGCCTCGAGGGGCTACTCGGCGCCGCCTGAACCGGAGCCGTGGATGTGCAACCTGATCACCCTCAAAGCCTCGGTCGATGAGGTTGCCTCCCACTTCAAGGCCCGCCGGCCGAAGCCGACGAACGCGAGCCCCGGCGATGTCTGGAAGGGCGGAACGGGGTTCGTCGTCCGCGAAGTCGCGGGGGCACGCCAGGTCGACGCGATGGTCTGGGGCTTTCCTCGTCACTCTCTGAACAAGCGGACGGGGCAGCCGAACAAGCCGACGCACGTCAACAACGCGCGCGATGACAAGCTGATGTCACCCTATAATATGTGGCGCGAGTGGTTCCTCCAGCCGGCGCACCGCTGCCTCATCCCGCTCAGCGCCTTCGCCGAAGCGGTCGGTCCGCCCGGACAGATGACCCGAACCTGGATCAGCATCGCCGACCAGCCGCTCGCTGCATGTGCCGGGCTCTGGCGCCCGACCGACGAATGGGGCGACAGTTACACGATGGTGATGGTCGATGCCGTGGCGGAGATGCTCGACATTCACGATCGGATGCCGGTGATCCTGCATCCGGCGGATCATGAGCGATGGCTGCGTGCGCCGGCGGAGGAAGCAGTGACGCTGGTCACGCAGTATCCCGCTGGCGCTCTCATTACGGATCACACCGCCGAGCCTTGGACGCTGACGCGCCAAAAGCTTGGCCCGCCACGTCTCCTTTGATCCCAATCGCGGCGTGCGCGCAGCCAAATCGTCGAGGCCGACGTAGCTATTTCCAATAATCAGCCTTCTTCGTCGTCCTGATAAACGTCCGTCTCGATCAGGTAGCAGGTGACCAAGCCGCCGGTAGGGATTACGCCATCTTCACCCATCGGGGGGCCGCGGTAGTGAAGCAATACGGCATTAGCGCCAGTATTGAGCGTGGCATAGCGACGAACCTCAGGGTTTGCGTTCGGGAACGTCTCCCGAGCGAACCGCTCGTGACTGATGCGCGTTGCCGCGATCTTGGTTTTCGATGTCACCAGCGCCTGCACTTCTTCGACGGGGATCGCTCGAATATGAGCGGTTGCACGTTCGCCGAACATGGCCGGCGAGAAAGTTGTAAGCACATAGTCGATCTGCATATGGCATCCATTTGAGAGCGGAAGTGAACCGAAATAGATCCGGCATCTGCGGGGCCATTCGCACGGACCAAAAGAAAATGCTAGGTTTAGGCTGTAGATGCAAAGGCATCATTGGGAGACGTCGCAGATGTGCCATCTGCTCCGCCTTCGCCACTCCGAAGAGTATTTGCCCAGCGCGTCCGCACTGAGCGCAAGCGCCTCGGGATCAGTCAAGAGGAGTTGGCCGACAGGGCGCAAGTTCACCGCACCTTCGTTGGAGCTGTGGAGCGCGCCGAGACCAATATCTCAATCGACAATATCGGCCGGATTAGTGATGCGCTGGGGGTCAAAGCGGCCCTGCTGATGGCATCGTCCGGCGATTAAGCTGGCGATTTGCGCTCCCCAGCGACAGCAAGTTTTGAAACAACCGCGGGGCGCAGTCCGGGAGCCGTCATGCGTCGCCAGGAAGGGTAGCATGCTTTTGAACGGGGGTATGGGGGCCTTATTTGTCTACCCCTGCCCAATCTACCGCGATCCAAATTTGGCCATTTTCGACGGGTATCGATTAAGCTGTCGTCCAAGATAGGAGCGATTTGGAACCAACGCGCCGATGCTACGCTTGACCGTCGCGTTGGTCTGGACCTAAAGGCCGCGAGAATTGAAGCTCAATTTTTGAGCGCGAGCACAACAGCTTAAGAAAGGAACTCCAGGTTGGCGCGCAGCGGAAGTAAGCCGAAAGACGTTCTCATTGCCGACCTCGAATTTTTGAGCGAATACCTCATCGGGCTCGCCGAAGACTTCCGTGCCGAAGGGCGGGACGAAGCGGCGGAGCTCGCGGAGGGATGGGCTTCTTTGCCGATCGAAGCAGCTGAGGCCCTTTGAGATCGTGCAGTTCGCCAATCCAAGTTCCTCGCGGCTAAACTACTAAAATTCCCTGATTGGCACATGCCGCAGCGGCTCAGATATTCGGGCAATTGACGGATGATCCGATCCACGTCACTTTCTCCCCGACTCGCCGGAGGTGAGTCGGATATGAACCTGGACAGGTTCTGGATGGGGTTGTCGCTGGATTGCGACGGTGCATGGACTACCCGCCGTGTAAGCCGTTGGCTCAAGGTCGACGCCATCTAGATCCGGTCCTCCTGGTAAGGAAGACTGAGACTATGAACCCGAATGAACTTATCATCCGCTTTGAAACCGTTGATCGCCAGGCCGAAGGTCCGGTGACACGTCTTGTCGGCTTCGTCCGCGCGCGCAACCTCCTGCCGCTACTCGACGGAGCAGATCTAGAAGCCAACCCGCGCACCGCCAAGGTTGGCCCGATCACCGCAGACATCGTCGAGTCGATCGAAAAGACGCCGGAACTATTTCCCTTCAAAACGAAGGGCATCCTCGTTGCGTCAGCCAATTGCCGCGAGCTCGAGCGTCGACGCTACCACATGACGTTCGAAAACTCTGACATAGAGGGCATTCTCGACGGCGGTCACAATACCCTCGCCATCGGGACGCACATTCTTTCCGCGGCTCACGGCGATCCGAAGGCAATCAAGAAGATCAAAACTTGGCCCGACTTCAAGGCGGCCTGGACGGCGTCTTCCGGAGAAATCGCTGCGCTCAAATCCGCCAACCCTTCCGGCAACGGTGGGCCTTTGGACTTCCTCGTCCCGGTCGAAATTCTGGTCCCGAGCAACGCCGAGGACCCGATCGCGCTTGAGGCATTCACCAGCTCGTTGTTCGAGATTTGCGCGGCCCGAAACAACAACCGCCAGCTTGCGGACGAGGCAAAGGCCAACAAGAAGGGTCTTTATGACGAGCTTCGCAAGCATGTGCCTGCACATATTGCGAAGCGTGTCGAATGGAAATCCAATGACGGCGGGGACATCAAGGTGCGCGACCTTGTCGCCTTTTCGTGGGTGCCGTTGTCCGCCGTCGAACTGCCGTCCGGCGTATCTGCGCCGCGGCCGGCCGACATCTACAGCGGCAAGGGCAAGTGCTCGACGGCGTTTGACGCGCTGATGGAGCATCCCGACGTTTCGACCAGGACTTCTGACGGCACGCACGAACTCCACAACGGCACGATTGCCAGTGCTCTGACAATCGCGGGCAAGTTCCCAGAGCTTATCGACCTGATCTACAACGAGTTTCCGCAATCTTACAACCGGACAGGCGGAAGCTTCGGCTTGTTGAGGGCCGTAACTACGGCGAAGGATCTGCGGACCAAACCGGTAACGCCATACGGCAAGAACGCGGCCGCCTATCGCTATCCCGATGGGTTCATCATCCCGCTGATCTATGGCCTGAAGGCGCTCCTAGAAACGGATGCCAACGGCAAGCTGCGGTGGAAGGACGAGCCGACCTTGTTCCTAGTTCACCACCTCGATGAAATCGTCCGCAAGTATAAGGTGCTGATCCAGGCGTTCGGTGGCGATGCACAGAAGATCGGCAAGAATGAGGGCAGCTACTCGCTGGCATATGACGCGTTTGAGACCGAGCTGCTCAAGCGGCGCCAGGCGGCATAGGGAGGGTGTGATGCGAGCAGCAAACAGCGGCATCAGATTGACTTCGCGCGACGCGGCCGTGGCGAAGGCCATGATCGCGCGCGGAGATCGCCAACACGACATCGCGGCATGGTTCGGCGTCAACGGCGGACGGATCGGCGAAATTGCGAGTGGGCAGAAGTTCCGCGCCGTCCCGCCCGAGGCGATAGCGAACCTCCCTCCCCCGGTCCTTACCCGACCGGACGAGAGGCGACGATTGTGCTGGAGGCGCTTGCCCAGGCGCAATCGGCCCTCGCCAAGGCCGAAGCCATAGTCAAACGATATAGCTGACGAAGGCCAGGGCCGGCTCGGCTAAGGTCGGCCCTGCTTCCTCACCGATAGCTCGGTTCGACGTCCAAACTCGGCCAAGCGAACGCGAATTTCCCCACGTAATAGGTATGGAAGAGATAGTCGAGATCGCGCTCCCAATCGGCGATCGCACTATCCATTGAGCCACCGCGCTTTCGCTTCGCGTTCCGGACAAAGGCTGCGAGCGTTTCCGCGACCTTCCTTAGACGCGCTGCCGAACCTGGGTCGGACCACTCCCTCATGTACGCTGCACCATTAATTGGCGGGAGCGGCGAAGAGAAGGTAACATCGAGTATTCTACGCCGAGTTTGATCGTGCTCGCCCTGCGTGATCCCTACACGATAGCCGAGGAAGCCGAGCACGCCCTCGGAATGCCACTCCGCGCCGTTGAGTTTTCCATCGCCGCGATTGGCCTCTGTGGTCGGCCAACGAAATCGACCCGGGTCGGAAAGAGCCTGCCTCAGTCGCCGATCCCACTCTCCGATCAGTGCCGCTTGAAACTTGGAAAGACCCGCCGACGCTCCAGCTTTTCTGAGCCGGAGGACATTCAGCCATTGCTGCCGAAGCTCATACATCGAGCTTTTGGGAAGCAACGCGATCATTCGATCGACTGCCAGATTAACCGGCTTTGGTGGCGTCCGCTGCCGGGGAGCGATAGCCGCAACGACCTTTGGCGTCGCCTGCTTTGCTTTGGTTTTGCGCCGCTGCCGACGTATTGCTCGCTTGTTGGCCGCCTTTTGGTCAGCTGATGTCAAGGAAGCACCGGGCGATAAATCGATGCTGGCTTGATCAAACTGGGGCCAGGAACTCCCGCGTCGGGGTTTGACATGCGCAAGCCATATCCCTGCTCGAGCCAACCGAGAATTTCATCAGCGTTCGCAACGCGAATATAGTCGCGTTCAAACCGTGTCTTTGAAACCACAAACTCGCCATCCTCATGCTCGTGTGGAAACAAGAGCTTTCCAGCGTTGTCTCCCCGACTGACGAAAGCGTGAAGGCGCACGCTACGCTTCGACCTATGCAATTTGGGCTCCCCAACTAAATGCGTTCGCGTCGATCTCACTCATTGGGCGTTCCCTTGAACGCTCCCGGCCAGCCCCCGTGTTTGTCGATCACACGGTCGATTTCGGCCATCAGGTCGATCGTTCGGTCCATCGCTGCGATCATGCGGCGGTAGTGGAGCTGGTCTTCCGCGGTGAGCACGCGGCCGGGGCTGGCCTTCTTGCCGCCCTTCTTCGCGCGGTCCTTGAGCCATTTCTGCGCGGGCTGATAGCCGCCGATGTGAAAATTCCACACCCGCGCAGGAACGCCTTCGAACCAGCGGTGGTCGGAAATGGTAACGCGGCCGCCGCTTGGCGGCGTCCACACGCCCGCCTGCTCGACGCGCGCCTCGCCGTGGCCGGCAAAGCGGACGGCTTGCGGGTCCTTGAGCGCCGGCGCCGCGGCGCTGTCGAGCAGGTGCAGCGCCACCAGCTCGGTGCCGAGCGGCACCAGCGCTTGAAACAATTCGCGCGATGTGGGCAGCGGGATGCGAGCGAAGTCGCTCTTCAGATAATCGGCATAGCGCGCGCGATAGGCGGGCGAATGGAGGACGGCGTAGATCCAGTCGAACACGTCGCGGGGGCCGAAGCTGCCGACGAGGTCGCCACGCTCGCGACGGGTCGCAAACATCGCGGTCTGCTCGGGCTTCGTCGGCAGAACGCCGGCGAGTTCGACTTGGCGCGGGGCATCGATGCAGTCGTCCCAGGTGAGGCCGGTGAGCTTTGCGAGACGCGCCGAAAAATCTGGAGCAATATTCGGAAGGGCGCGGGTTTCGGAACCGTTTGGTTTTAGCCATAGCGGGAAGATGTAGTTTATTTCTTTTGTCTTGTTGGAGATGGCCGTGCTCTCAATCGGCAAATCGGAAACGAACACATTTGGCCAAGGACCAGCATCCTGAGACCGTTGCCTCGTGGTGACGAGCGCCACGTTCTCGAAGTCGCGCATATGAGCTGTGGCACGGTTCCTGAGGTGCACCGCAACATCGCTATTGAACACCGAGACGCGAGCGTCGAATGGGCGGTAGCCGATAGGTCCTATGTCCTGAAGCCAAGTTTCGCTCGCCAATCGCGTCTTCGCGGCTTCATAATTCCACTGGTCCTGCGTGCAGAGTCGAAATTTCTCTCTCGCGCGCGCCTCGTCAGTGGACGCGACCAGCGAACGAACCTTTGCTATCTGCTCGTCGCGATCGAATGAGACGGCGAACTCATCATGGGTCGTCACGATACCTGGTGCTGGGTCGCCATATTGATTTATTACTTCTCGAAGAGACGGAAACAGACGAAACTCCTCTCGCGATTGGGCGTCCAGAATTACGAAGAGATTCTCCGGTGCCAGAACCTCGAACATCGTGCTCGTAGCTTTGCTCATTACGGTGCCGCTGAGCCACTCCAACTTGGCCTCCACTGTACCCAAAATATCTGTCCGCCCGACCTCACGATTGTCCGAGCTAACTTCAGCGCGGCCGATCGTGATTGCTACGCCCTGCGCCACATCTTCGAATACATTCTCGTCTTTCTCCCCATTTGGGGACCTCCCGCGTTTATAGTTCCCATGCAGGTCGATCACCCTCAGGAACGAAAAGCTGGCTAATATTCTCTCTCTCATCCCCTTGAAAGTTGGATTGTCGAGCCAACTATTGTTCGTGATAAACCCAAAAACGCCCGTCGAGGTTAAATCCAAACACGACTGCGATAGGCGGATAAACTTGACGTAGTCATCCTGAAGCCACTTCCCTTGGCCAGGTTTGAGCAAATCCGGCCAATCTCTCTTGTAGTCATGCACCTTGTCGACAATCGACTTGATACTGTTATTAGTGGAGTGGCCCGCATACGGCGGGTTCCCCACCACTACCGTAAACCGCACGTCCTTCGCCGCATTGGCCGCCTGCGCTTCATGCGCCAGCGCTTCGCTCATAAAGCGCAACTGCATGTCGAAATCTTGCGCCGGCTCCAGCGCGTTGGTTAGATAAATCCGCGCCCGCTCGTCGCTGCCGAAACGGTAGCCGGTCTCGTGGAGCTTCAGCCCAAGCTTCATATGCGCGATGGCATAGGGCGCCATCATCAGTTCGAAACCGTAGAGGCGCGGCAGCAGGTGGTTGGGGACATAATCGTTCCACAGCGCGGTGATCTCAGCATCGCGCTTGCCAGCTTTGCGCCACTTGTCGCGCATCTGGTTCCAGATCAGGTCGATCGTCTCGACCAGGAAGGTGCCGGTTCCGGTAGCGGGGTCGAGGATGCGAACGAAGGGATCGCTCGCCTTCGCGCCCTCGGGAAGAACGATCTCCGGCTTCGCCGCGATGACCTCACCCCAGGTCGCGGTCGAGGCGAGGCCGTCTTCCAGCCCGAACTGGTCGCGCAGCACTTCGTCGACCGAACGGACGATGAAGCCGACCACCGGACGCGGGGTGTAGAAGACGCCGCGTTGCATCCGTTTCTGCGCGTCATATTCCTTGAGGAACAGCTCATAGAAGTGGATGACCGGATCTTCGTTGGGATTGCGGTCGTCGAAATCGCGAAGAACCGCTTCCATGTTCGCGCGGCGTAACAGCTCGATGACGTCATTCACGCCCAGCTCGTCGAAATCCATCCCGCCTTTGCGGCCGCCCGCCTGAAGGAAGGTTTCGAGCAATTCCTTCAGGAACGGATTGGTCGGCGGCGCCAGATCGGCGGCATTGTCGGCCACGAGCGCGCCGGACTCGCGACTGATCCGTGCCGACAATAAACCGTAAGCGATAGTTTGCGCATACATGTCGGCAAAATCGTCGAACTCGAGATCGTGGATCAGCGCCTCTTTGAATGCCGTATGCAGCTTTCGCAGCGGACCCTGATCATTTTCCTCGACTAGAAGTTCATTGGCGCGGCGGCGAATTTCACGAGCGAGGCTGGCCAACTCCTTCGCCATCGCCTTGGACGTGGCGACAACCTCACCCGCCTTCTCGCGGAATGCATCGTTCCAACGCAAGCGCCAAGCATCATCAGTCTCGCCCCCGTCGCGCCAGTGCAGTTGCTTCTTGAGCGTGTCATGCGTTGCCGAAAGTCGGCGAACGGTGTCCGCGCCATCCCATCCCAGCAGTTTCAGGGTAGGAAGATCGCCGTGCGATTTGTCCTCATGGAAATGGGCGAAGGCGAGCCCGCGCTCCGCGCCTTCGCCGTGGGCTGCAATGAACAGAAGGTCGGTCTTGGCCCAGACCGCGCGACCGCCCGGATTTGCCGACGCGCGCTTTTTCGGCGCCAGCGAACCGAGGATGCGGCGCAGAACCGTGACGGGTATCTTGCGATGCGGGAGGCTGAGAAAGAAGATACCCCACGGTTCGCGCTCGATCGGACGGAGCTGCTTGATCTCGACCTGGCCGGCGACTTCATCGGCCTTCAGGCCGAACTCCCTGGGGTCCCATTCGTAGGTCAGGTCATCGAAACTCATCTCCTCGATCGGCCAATCGAGCTCGTCGCGCAGATATTCGATCAACGATCCAAAGGTCGTGATTTTGTCGAGGCCGCCTTTGTCGAGCATTAGTTCAATTCCATCCACGCTTTCAGGATCGGCTTGACGCCAGCCGGGGCCTGAACCTGTTTCAAATACGAGTTGCCGATATGCCGCTCCATGGCTTCGCGGGCCGCGCGAAGTGCATCTTCGGGTGTAGACAAGCGACGTGCAGTTTCCGGGGCGCTGCGGATCAACTCGGCGATCTGGGTCGCGGAGTCCGCGACCTGTCCTGTCGCGAGGTCATAATAATACCATGCAGCTCGACCATCAGCGTCAGTCCAGTTCTCGATTTCATCGGCGTCCGGATCTGGTTCGGGTTTGCGACCGGGGAGTGCCCAGCAGAAAAACACACCCTTTGCCGCTCCGGTAATCCGTTCCCGACCACTGAAAACGCGGTTCGGCAGGCCGATCAAACGCGCTTCCATTTCAGGATGCGCGAGCAACAGTTCCCTTAGTTCATTGCGCAACTTTTCTTCGGCCGTTTCTTCGCCTTCCATCGCTTGGTTGAGATCACGAAGATCGTCGTAATCGTCACTTTCGGTGAGGAGCTTTCGTCCTTCGATCCCAAACAGCTTGGAAATTCGCAGGGTCTTCCCTGCCACACGGTTGTATAGGTTGAGCAGGCGCTCGAGATCCTCTGGCGGCAGGAAGTTCCAATATACAACCCGTCCACGCTGTTTCTCGACTTCGGGATGGTCGCGGACCAACCGCTCTTCGATTTCAGGGTTCATTCGGCGATCGACGCGACCGATCCGCTGCATCAGTCGCACGGGGTTCCAGTGGAGGTCGTAGTTGATCAGGCGCGTTGCATCCTGGAGGTTGAGGCCCTCAGACAGCACGTCCGTGGAGATCAGGACGCGCGTTTCTGGCGCCTTGCGATCCGCGAGCTCCTGGCTCGACGACCCATTATAATAAGGTGCGAAGCGTTTGATGACTTCGCCGCGGTCGGTCTTCGTCGCGGAGTCGACCTCCTCGACGCCCTCGATGCCCGCCTTCCTGAGCTCATCGCGGAGGAAACGTGCCGTGGTCATATATTCCGTGAAGATTAGGACCTTGTGTTCGCGGAGAACCGGGTCCGTCTTGAGCAGCTTGATCAACGCGCCAAGCTTGCCATCCTGATCTGGCGAAAACTCTTTCAACTCATGGATGAAGCGGGAAAGCTGGAAGAGATCATTGTAGGTCTCATCGAGGATGGCTTCGACATCATATAGCTTCCGCTCAAGGTTCTGGACCGAAAGCAGCATTTCCGGTGTGATGAGATCTTCGCCCTCCTCGCGCTCTTCGTCACGCCACGCGGCTTGGCGCGCCGCGATGAACTCGATGATCTCGGCATGCCGGGATTTCTCTCGTTCGAGCCTTCGCTTTTCCTCGTCAGTTTCCACATGCGCTTCGGCCCAAGCGAGGAGCTTGGTGAAAAGCCGCTGACAGCTGTGGTCGAAGGCGACGGTCGAACTTTCGAGTTTCTTCAAGAGGCCGACGCGGATCAGACGGACGACCTGCTTTCGACGGCCGCGATCAAAGTCCGTGACCGACGTGTCACCGCCGCCTCGTGGGAAATCATCGGGATTGTAAATGGCCAGCGACAACAATGGCCGGGTGCGAGCAAAAGCCTCTTCCACCAGATCGAGCAGCTTCGTCTGAAGCTTGCTGCTGCGATAGTTGGCGACCACGGGGTCTTCCCGGACAGGGAAGATCGCTTCACCCTTGGCCTCCTGGCGCTGACTTGTCTTGACGTAGGCGCGGCTACGCTGAACGACCAGCTCGCTGACGGCCGGATCGAGTGCAAAGATTTCGTGTGCCTCGCCGCTCCCGACATTCTCGTCGACTGAAAACAGGTCGCCCTGCGCTTCGCTGGTATCCTCGCCGCTCGCTTGGCGTATTTTCTTCTCGAGCGATCGGAAATGCCCTTGCAATGAGTGGATGCCGAGCGGCGCGCGCTTAAGCTTCTCGCCATCGCCGGCAAAAAGCTCGATCAGGTGCATAAGATCGAGGATGCTGTTGTTCACGGGCGTTGCGGTGAGAAGATACATCTCCTTGCCCTGCGCGATCCGCTGCAAGGTCCGATAGCGCGACTCGCGGCGCTGCCCTTCACCCGCAACGCCTGGGTTACGGAAGTTGTGAGCCTCATCGATAATGATGGCATCGGCCTGCTCCGCGACCTGCTTGAGTTCTTCACTCAAGCTCTCGCGGCTGAGATCGGTGTGATTGAGCACCTTCAGATTGCTGAAGACGCCGTCGGCGAGTCGCGGCAGGAACTTCCGGAGATTTGCCATCCAAACCGACTCGCGCGCGGATTTGGGAACGAGCAGAAGAACCTTTTTTCGCTCGTGCTGCACCAAGCGTTCGAGAACCATCAGGCCGACAAAGGTCTTCCCGAGACCGACACCGTCGCAAAGAAATGCACCGCCGTATCGACGTGCGATCTTCATCAGCGCCCCATAGCCCTCGCGCTGATAGCCATCGAGCTTCGGCCAGATTACCGAGTCATGCTTCTCCCACTCGCCGGCGGTCAGCTCTTTGTGACTGAAATATTCCCAGAGCGAGCGCGCATAGACGTCGAAAGGTGAAAATTCCTGGATGTGCCGCTCGACCGTTTGCAGCATTTCGGCGGTAACGTCTTCAGCCTCCTCCCAATGCTCGTCATACCATTCTTGCAACACGCTAACCGGCTGCCCCGTGATCTGAACGTTGAGTTCGATATTCTGGGTAAGCCCTGGCCGCGTAAAGTTTGACGAGCCGACTAGCGCGGCAGCCCCCACCACCTCCTGCCGAGCGTGCGTGATATAGGCTTTCGCATGGAACTTGGCCTTGCGGTAAACTCGGGCCTGGATCTTGCCCTCGCGTAGGGCAGCCGCGATCGCTGGAACGCCCTTCAGGAAATCATTCTTCTCCTTTTCGGCTTCCAAGCTGTCATCAAGCCGGGCGATCCGCTCACTGAGAGCGCGCTGAAACGCATTCTTGGTTCGACGACTTACTTCGTCACCCATGAGGATGCGAAAGCCATCGACCTTTTGCCATTCATTCTCGAGTGAGAGAAGCGAACCGATCTCCCAATAGGCAGTGGCTACGTCGATGCTTTTGGACAGGCCGCACCAGTCGTGCAGATACCGCTGCGCCTTCCAATCCTCGTCGCTGTTATCGACGATGAAAAGCTCGCTTCCAGTTCGTGCACTATTCCGCTTCGGCATCAGTTCCCCCTATGCTTTCCACGACTAAGCAAGCGGCGCGATCTCGGCAACGGGTAATGATGTCAATGCGGTGCGATCAATTCGATCGACAAGTTAGCGGCCCGTTAGAATTTAGGATTGCGCCGGAAAATGCAGCCGCATTTGAACGGGAATTGTACTGGCCAAAAATGGGACTTGCCAATCCTTGCAGCTTCCCTCGATCACTCATAAGTTTGCCCAACATTTGGGAGACCTCGCGTGTCGAAGCTCAATTGGAATAAGGCAAAGGTCTATGTTCGCGACGCGGCGCATGTTGATGTAGACCGCGAGTTTCACCGACCTAGCTGCTGGACGTCGCCGCGAGAGCGCGAACAACGTGCGCGAGATCGCAGGGAGCAGCAGAAACTGAAGCTAGAGGAGGCGGATGCACGTCGCCTCGCCGAGGATTTCGAACGCAGGGCAACTGAAGCGTATGCGAAACGCGAGCGGGGAGAAGAGCTTTCGGGCTTCGAACGATACTATATTGCTTGGTTTGAAGGTCGATCGTAGACGCCTTAGGGCCCTTCTTGGGGTCGAAGCCCCAATTGAAGATATTATCCATATATAACAGCATCATACCTACCGCGTTCGAATCCCTCCCGCTCCGCCATTCAATGTCGAATTTGTTGTGTTTTTCGGCACAATCACGCTGCCCTCCCCCAAGGATTACCAAAGCCATTGTTGCTGACGGCCCGGTCGGGGAGGAAAGGGAGGAAATCCGGGCACTTTGCCCGTCTTCCCCGAACTGACGTCGGCGGCCGGTCAGCCCGCCATCATTTCCATCGCCGCGCGGTCGTTGATCACGATTTCGCGGCGAGATGGCAGGTCGAGCAGGCCGTCGGCGCGCATTTTGGTGAGTTGGCGGCTCGTCGTCTCGATCGTCAGGCCCAATATGTCGGCGATCTGTTGCCGGCCGAAGGGCAGCTCGAACCCGGCCTGCGTGTCGGTGTGACACCCCTGCCCCGCTAACCGTTCCGACATTTCAAGCAGGAAGGACGCCACCTTCTCCGACGCCGACTTGCGACCGAGCAGCATCATCCAGTGCCGCGCGCGGTCGAGTTCGTCGAGCGTGCGGCGAAGCAATTTCTGCTGGAGGTCGGGGTGGTTGCCCGCGAACTCTTCGAAACTGCCGCGATTGAAGATGCAAACCTCGGCATCGGTCATCGCGGTGACGCAGTAGGGACTTTGCTTGCCGAACGGGCGTCCGATGAAGTCAGACGGAAAGACCACTCCCACGATCTGCTCGCGCCCATCGGCGGTCGACACCACCAGTTTCAGCACGCCTTCGAGGACGTTCGCGACGACGGGCGCGCCGTCGCCTTCCCAAAGCAGGGTCTGTCCGGCCCGCACCTTTTGCCGGCGTCCCATCTTGCCCAGCGCGGCAAGCTCCGCCGGGTTGAGGCTCGCACAAATCGCACGGTTTCGGACAACGCAGGTCGCACAATCGGTCACCGGCCCGCCTTACAGGACGGAAGCCCGTTTGCAAAGCGCAGCGGGTCGCACCCTGGCGCTGGGGCGGCGGCAATGGCGTCCCCGTCTCGACGGGACAGAGGCTCACGCCTGCGAACGGCGGCGATTTGATCGTTGCGGCAATGTTGTCATACAATTATCTTGCGCTCGCCCGGATGCACCCCGCACGACCGGATTCGGAATTCGAACGAAAGGAGCAGGACCGCGGGGCTTTGCCAGCATTTCTATTTTATCGAATAGATAGAACGATTTTATATGTCTATTTCGCACAAATGAAACTGCCTAAACCATGGCCACCCCGGACGGATCGGGGCCCGCGCTTTTAAACAAGGAGTTTCAGCCATGTCCATCAAAGCCACCCCGACCCCCGCCAAAGCTCTGCTCGACCCGAGCAACCACGCGCTCATCCTGATCGACTATCAGTCGCAGATGGCCTTTGCCACCAAATCGATCGCCCCCGAACTGCTCCGCAACAACGCCGCGCTGATCGCCAACGGCGCCGCGGGCTTCAAGGTTCCGACGATCCTGACCACCGTTGCCGAAAAGAGCTTCTCGGGCCCGATGTTCAACGAGGTCACCGATCCCTTCCCCGGGCAGAAGCTGCTCGACCGCACGTCGATGAACACCTGGGAAGATGCCGGTGTAATCGAGGAGGTCAATCGCATCGGCAAGGACCGGCTGGTTTTCGCCGGCCTGTGGACCTCGGTCTGCATCGTCGGCCCGACGCTGTCGGCACTCGAACAGGGCTATGAGGTCTATGTGATTACCGACGCAAGCGGCGACATTTCGACCGAAGCGCACGAACGTGCGGTCGAGCGCATGATCCAGGCGGGTGCGCGTCCGATGACCGCCCTTCAATATCTGCTCGAACTGCAGCGCGACTGGGCGCGCGCCGACACCTATAACCTCACCACCGGCATCGCCCGCAAATGGGGCGGCGCCTACGGCATCGGCATCACCTATGCCAAGACGATGTTCGGCGCCTCCGAAGGCGGTCACTGAACCCCTCCCCTG
>NZ_JAFMTR010000078.1 GCF_018682675.1 Sphingopyxis soli | reverse complement strand
CGGCGGTCCCCCTCCCCATCGCTTCGCGACAGGGAGGATTTTACGTCCGCTCCCCACCCCAAAAGCGCCCTTCCGGTCCGCGCAGAATTCGTGCGGATGCCCTAATCCGGCGAGCCCGCATCCTCGCTCGGGATGCGGTAGAGATAGGCGGGGTCGGCCGGGTGGCGGAGCTTTTGCCAGATGGCGGCGGGGAGCAGGTGGTCGGTGCCCGTTGCCTCGAACAGCCGCGCGAGGTGGCTTGGCGCGGCCTGATATTCGCTGACCAGATGCCAGCCGGGTTGCGGGCGGTAGAGCGGCGCCGCGTCGGCGGCGATGTGGCCGGCGGGTTTCGCGGCGCGCAGGGGGTTGTAATAATAGAGGCTGCCCGGCGTCGGGGGCGCGGTGTCGATGCGGGCGGCCGCATCCGCCCAGCGGAGCGGGATTTGCGCGCGGAAGGCGGTTTCGGGGTCGGTGCCGATGCGCTCGCGCGGATGGTCGGCGAGCGCGGCGACGAGCGTTTCGTCGCCGAAGGCGGGGTCGCGGTTCTCGACCGCGATGCCGACAAGGTTCGTCCCCGCGAGCAGCGCGAGCCCGCCGAGCGCCGCCCGGCGCGTGCGGGGGCTGCCCTGCTGCCACAGCCAGCCGAGCGCGGTGCCCGCGAGCAGGCACGCCATCGTCGAGGCGATCATGAAATAGCGCGGGTTGAGCGGCAGCAGATGCTGCGCGGCGCCGACGCAGACGAACCAGCATCCACCGAGCAGCGCGATCTGGCGCGCGAAATGGCGCAGTCTTGGCGGGATGGCGCGCGACAGGCAGAGCCATGCGCCGAGCGGCAGGGCGAACAGCATCAGCGCCATGAATTCCTGGTTGATCAGCAGGACGAGCAGCGGGTCGACGAGCGGGTGGACGATGACGTTGCCCGCAAGGTCGATCGAGCGGTCGATCGTCGAATCATGGTGGAGCGCGATGTTGAAGCGGTAGAGCGGGTCGCCGGTCATGATACCGAGATAGACGAGTTCGAGCGCCCAGACCGCGACGAAGCCGGCGGCGATCCAGAGATAATTCCAGCGGCCGATGCGGTGACCGGCGAGGAAGAGCAGGCCGAAATAGATGGCGACGAACACCGCGGTCTCGCGCGTCAGGAAGGCGAGGCCCGCGAGGATGCCTGCGCCGGCCAGCCTCCGCCGGTCGGCGACGCCCGTCTCGAGACAGCGGAAGCAGAGCAGCCACGCGGCGAAGAGCAGCGCCATCTCGATGATATCGACGCTGGCGATCGACGCCTGCACCGCGATCAGCGGATTGGTGACGACCGCGACGAGCGCGGCGAAGGCGGGGAGCGGCCCCGCGACATCGCGCGTCGCGCGCCAGGCGAGGGCGAGGAAGAGGATCAGGTAGAGCAGCGAGGGCAGCACCATCGCGACCTCGTTCCCGCCGAAAAGCAGGAAGGCGACGGCCATCGGCACGGTGATCGGATAGCGGATCGTGCCGTGCCCGCCGACATAGGGGAAATGATCGATCCAGCCATAGGCGCCGCGCGCATAGGTGGTGTCGTCCGACGCGATGAAGCCGACCCACGACAGCGCGACGAGCAGCGCGAAGAGCGCGAGGCCGATCCAGAGCCCGCGGCGGCCGGGCGTGACGAGCGAGGCGAGACGGTCGGTCATAGGGGACGATAGACCCAGAGGCGCGAGAGGAGGAAAGCGGTGCCGACGACGACGATGTCGACGCCGAGCTTCGCCAGATAGGCATTCGCGCCGAGCAGGCGGATTGCGGCCGAGAGCAGCGCCGAGGAGAGCAGCAGGTTGAAGCCGAGCACCGCAAGATAGGCGGCGAACTGGCGCGCGGCGCCGTCGCGCTGCGCCCAGCGGAAGGTGACATGGCGGTGCAGGACGAAGCCGAACGCGGCGCCGGTGAGCTTGCCGCAAAGGTTCGCGGCGAGGAACTGGCCGGGAAACAGCGCGAGCAGCAGCGAATAGACGCCGAAATCGGCGGCGAGCACGACGAGGCCGACGAGGCCGTAGCGCGCGCCCTGTGCGATCAGCCCGTTACCGGTCATCTGCTGCGCGATCATCGGCAAACAGGTCGGCGAGGGTCAGCGTCGGCTGGATCGGCACCTTGGGCTCGTTCGCCATGTCGAAGGCGAGAAAGTTCAGGAGGAGCTGGACGCCGAGAATGATCGGCAGCACCGCGATCATCACCGTCCCCGTGCTTGCGATCTCGCCGGTGCTGACCGAGCGATACCATTCGGCGGCGCCGTAGATGGTGCCGAAGAGCAGGAAGATCGCGCCGATCAGCAGCTGCAGCGTGGCGGGCGAGAAGTCGCGGAGAAAATAGGTGTAGAAGATCCGCTTCACCAGCTCGCGCAGATGGGTACGCAGAAACGGCCAGAGTTCGTTTCGGATGCGAAGGTTGCTGACCTCGTCGGCATAGACCGCCTCCATCGGCACGTCGGCGACGACCGCGCGCGCGTTGCCGAGGTTGATCAGCATGTCGGTCTCGAAGAAATAGCGTTCGGAGACATTGGCGAACTCGATCCGTTCGAGCGCTGCGGCGTGGATCGCGGTAAAGCCGTTGGTCGGATCGAAAATGCCCCAATAGCCGCTCGACAGCTTGGTCATGAACGACAGCGCGGCGTTGCCGTAGAGGCGGACGCGCGGCATCCGGCGGACGTTCCACAGGCTGTGGAAGCGGTTGCCCTTTGCATAGTCGGCCTGCCGCGCGAGCACGGGGCGCGCGATATGCGGGATGAGCGCGGGGTCCATCTGGCCGTCGCCGTCGACCTTGACGATGATATCGGCGCCGGCGCCCAGCGCGGCGCGATAGCCCGTCATCATCGCGCCGCCGACGCCGCGGTTGACCTCGTGCCGCAGCACGCGGACGCGGGGGTCGCGGCACTGCTCGCCGACGTAGGCGCCCGATCCGTCGGGGCAGGCGTCGTCGACGACGAAGATCATCGCGACCTCGGGTCCGATGCGCGCGATCACGTCGAGGATATGCGCCTTCACGCGGTAGCTGGGGATCACGACCGCCAGCGTCTGTTTGAGCCGCACGCGGCCGGGAAGGCGGATCGGAGTCTGCATCGCGGCTTCATAGCCGGGAAATGTAAAAATATCCTGTTTTGATACAGGCCGGTAAGCGGGTGCGGACCCTATAGCTTCTCGCCCGGAAAGAAGCGCGCGACGACGTCGCTCGCCAGGCGGGCGGGGCGGAGGGTTTCGGCGTCGATGCAGCACCAGCTCGACTTCACCTCGGCCAGCACTTCCTCGCCGCGCCGGATCACCGTTTCGTAAAAGGCGCGCGCGCCCTGCACCTTTTCGAGGATCACCGTCGCGATGACCTGATCGTCGAGGAAGGCGGGGCGGCGGTAGGTGATCTCGTGCTTCAGCGCGACCCAGAGGTGCGCGGCGACCGCGTCGGGCGGGGCGATCTTGCGCCAGTGCGACAGCACCGCCTCCTGCACCCAGCTCAGATAATGGGCGTTGTTGACGTGGCCCATGAAGTCGATCTGGTCGGCGCCGACGGCGATGGCGTGGTCGTGCGGAAGGGCGGGGCTGCTCATAACGCTGACACTAATGTCAACAATCTGTGACGGAAAGATGAAATGCGACGGAAAGTGTCACAAATTGTCGCCTCCGCGCAGGCGACGTCATGCTAACCCCGTCCGCGGTACGGCGCGACGCCCTGGTCGGGGAGCCACAGACCGGCAGGCGGCGGGCCCGACTGCCAGAAGACGTCGATCGGGATGCCGCCGCGCGGATACCAGTAGCCGCCGATGCGCAGCCATTGCGGCTGCATTTCGTCGAAGAGGCGGCGGCCGATGCCGATGGTGCAATCCTCGTGGAAACCGGCATGGTTGCGGAAAGCGCCCAGAAAGAGCTTGAGGCTCTTCGATTCGACGATCGTTTCGCCGGGGGCATAGTCGATGACGAGATGCGCGAAATCGGGCTGGCCGGTTACCGGGCAGAGCGAGGTAAACTCGGGCGCGGCGAAGCGGACGAGATAGAGTTCGCCGCGGCGCGGATTGGGCACATAGTCGAGCACGGCGGCCTCGGGCGAGGCAGGCAGTTCGCTGGACTGGCCGAGATGTTTGGGCGCGAGCGGCGCAGGGGTAGAATCGGACATGGAAACCATCTAGGGACGCGCGCGGCCGATGTCATCCGCCGGGGTGACGGCGCGGCCGGGTTCAGGGCCGATTCAGCGCCCCGGCCCGATGACATGTTTCGGGATTGCGGACGATTTCAATGACGGTGCGGACGATCGGGCGGAGGAACGACAGGGCGCGGTTGCCGCTGATCGCGGTGGCGATGGCGCTCGCGGCGCCCGCGGCCGCGCAGGAGACGCAGAGCCCGGCGCCGACCCCCGCGCCCGCTTCGACCTTTCGCCTGCCGCCCGCGAGCGACGGCCGCACGCCCGG
>NZ_JAFMTR010000077.1 GCF_018682675.1 Sphingopyxis soli | reverse complement strand
GACGGAGGGGCAAATGGCGTAACGTTGCGGCCCCTCCACCACCGCCTACGGCGGCGGTCCCCCTCCCCATCGCTGCGCGACAGGGAGGATTTTACGACCGCTCCCACCCTGCAACAGACATCGCGCCTAGACCGGCGCAGCCGCAACTATTTCAGCTTGTCGCGGTTCGCGTAGAGCAGCGCCGCGAGCACGGCCGCCGATCCGACGCCGATGCCCGCCGCGGTTTTCCAACCGATCTTCTTGCCGCCTTTCGCCCCGGCGGCCTTGTCGGCGGCTTCGGTCGCCTCGGCGGCCTCCTTCTGCGCCTGAAGCTCGCGCGCGGCGCGCAGCACTTCATTTTCCTCTTCGTCGTGCGGCGGCGGGGGAGATTGATCGGTCATGTCACGCAAGTCCTTGTTATCAGGCAAGTGCCTGATCGACAGGCACATAATCCGTTCCGACCGCTTCCGCTACGGCCTCGAACGTCACCTTACCATTCCAGACGTTGAGTCCCTGCGCAAGATGCGTGTCGCGCTTCAATGCCTCTTTCCACCCGAGATCGGCGATGCGCAGCGCGTGCGGCAGGGTGACGTTGTTGAGCGCATAGGTGCTGGTGCGCGCGACGGCGCCGGGCATGTTCGCGACCGCATAATGGACGATGCCGTCGACCACGTACGTCGGGTCCGCGTGGGTCGTCGCATGGCTCGTCTCGAAGCAGCCGCCCTGGTCGATCGCGACGTCGACGAGAACCGAGCCGGGGCGCATCGTCTTCAGCATCTCGCGGCTGACGAGCTTCGGCGCCTCGGCGCCGGGGATCAGCACCGCGCCGATCACCAGGTCGGCCTCCGCGACGCATTCGGCGAGGTTCGCGCGGTTCGAGAAGCGCGTCTTGGCGCGCGCCTCGAAAAAGGTGCCGACGCGTTCGAGGACTTCGGGATCGCGGTCGAGGATGGTGACGTCGGCGCCGAGGCCCGCCGCCATCTGCGCCGCGTTGAAGCCGACGACGCCGCCGCCGATCACGCAGACCTTGCCCGGCGCGACGCCGGGGACGCCGCCCAGGAGCACGCCGCGGCCGCCATGCGCCTTTTCGAGCGCGGTCGCGCCGGCCTGGATCGACATGCGGCCGGCAACCTGGCTCATCGGCTTGAGGAGCGGCAGGCCGCCGTGCGGGCTGGTCACGGTTTCATAGGCGATGCAGATCGCGCCCGACTTCATGAGGTCGAGCGTCTGGTCGGGGTCGGGCGCGAGGTGGAGATAGGTGTAGAGGATCTGGCCGGGGCGCAGCATCGCACGCTCGACCGCCTGCGGCTCCTTGACCTTCACCACCATGTCGCAGGTTGCAAAAATCTCTTCGGCGCTCTGGACGATCTCGGCGCCCGCCTCGACATAGAAACGGTCGTGCGCACCGATGCCTTCGCCCGCGCCGGTCTGCACCAGCACCCGGTGGCCATGGACGACGAGCTCGCGCGCGCTCTCGGGGGTCAGGCCGACGCGGTATTCGTGGTTCTTGATTTCCTTGGGCGTGCCGATGATCATTGTCGCTCTCCATATCCCTGCGCCCGGACGCAAATTTCCGCATCCATAGCCTTCGGAGAAACATAACAGCAAAGCCGCGAGAGGTGCTTGCATATCCTCGCCCGATGCCGCACATACGCGCACATATTTGGCGTGAAATGCGGAATAGACGCACGTTTATGGATCGAATCGATACAAAGCTGCTTCACCTGCTGCAACGCGAGGGGCCAAAACCCGCCGCCGAACTGGGCGAAATCGTCGGGCTGTCGCCCTCGGCGTGCCATCGCCGCATCCGCGCGCTCGAGGCGGCGGGGATCATCACCGGCTATGCCGCGCGGCTCGATCCCGAGGCGATCGGGCTCGGCCTCGACGTCTTCGTCGACATCAGCCTGACCTCGCAGAGCGAAGAGGCGCTGACCGCGTTCGAAGGCGCGGTGAAGAGCTTCGACGAGATATTGGAGTGCCAGCTGCTGTCGGGCGCGTCGGACTATCGGCTGCGCGTCGCGGCGCGCAACGTCGCCGACTTCGACCGGCTGCACCGCCATTGCCTGTCGCGCCTGCCCGGCGTCGCGGCGATGCACAGCGCCTTTGCGCTGCGCACGATCAAGGCGTTCGAGGGCTATCCGGTATCGGCGGCGCAAGTCGGCGACCCGGCGCGCTGAAGCCAAAATTCCGGCGGCTGGTTAACGCCGCTTTTACCATCCTCCCAGCATATCCCGGTGACGCGTTTCGCGGACGATGGGGACCGGCAGAGTCCGCGCGTCCGAATTTGGCCAGGGAAGCAGGATCATGGTGAAGGAAAATCCGATTCATAAGCAGCAGATCGATCCCGTGCTGATGGCCGATCGTTTCCCTTTTTATGACCTTGACGGACGCCTCGCCGCGGACGCCGCCGAGGTCCATGCCATCATCTCGGGCCGCGAGGACATGATCGCACGCGCCTATTGGGACGCCTTCAACCGGCTTCCCGGCATCGAGCGCAAGGTCGAGGGCGAACTTCTCGAATCCTATGTGCGCGGCAGCGCACGTCACGCCGCGGTCAAATACAGCGATGCCGCGGGACAGGAGGTCGCGACGATCGCGTGCCAGAACACCCATATGGCGCGCCGTGTAAAGCTGCCGCTGGCGTCGGTGATGTCGTGCATCGCCGAGAGCCTGCGCCTCACCATCGAATATGTCATCGAAGCCGCCGCCGGCGACACCGCGCGGCAGGCACGACTGACCGGTGCGATCAACCGGCTCGCGTTGCTCGAGTTCGACATCATGCAGCGCTATGCGACCAAGCTGGACCGCGCCGTGATCTCGGGCGAACGTCAGGCGCTCGCGGGCGATTTCGACCGCTCGATCGCCTCGCTGGTTCAGGATACCGACGCCGCGCGGCAACAGCTCGCGCGGCAGGCCGCTTCGGCCGACCAGGCGGCGAAGGGCATGATCGCCAAGACGAGCGAGGTCGCTGCCGCCTCCGAACAATCGGCGATGGCGATGCGCGAAGCGGCCTCGACGGCCGCGGGCCTGATCCGCGCGATCGAGGACGCGCGCAGCGAGGTCGAAGCCTCGGCCAGCGTCGCGACGCGCGCCTCCGAACAGGCGGGCGAAGCCGTCGCCATGTCCGAGGCACTGTCGCGCCACGCCGAATCGATCGAGTCGATCCTGGGCCTGATCCGCGAGATTGCGGGCCAGACCAACCTTCTCGCGCTCAACGCCACCATCGAAGCCGCCCGCGCGGGCGAATCGGGTCGCGGCTTCGCGGTCGTCGCGCAGGAGGTGAAGAGCCTCGCCAACGAAACCGCGCGCGCGACCGACGATATCGCGGGCAAGATCGCGGCGATCCAGCAGGCGACGCGCGGGTCGGTGAACGCCAACCAGTCGATCCAGCAAACGATCGTCGAAGTCCAGACCTCGGCGCAGCGCATCCGCGACGCGATGGACGCGCAGGCGCAGACGGTCACCTCGATCACCGCCGCGGTCGACGAGACCGCGCTCGCGGCCGATTCGATGTCGTCGACGATCGCCAGCATCCGCAACGATTCGGGCATGGTCGCGGGCGAAATCAGCACGCTGAGCGCCGAATTCGCCAAGATGGGCGAGCGGCTTCAGTCGCTCGAAAAGGCCGCGAGCGAATTCAGCCGCCGCGTGGCCTGAGCTTGGCAAAGCCTGCCCCCCTGCCCTAAGGCGGGGGGATGACGATCCGCATCCTCATCACCGGCGCAAGCCGCGGCATCGGTGGCGCGATCGCCGAAGCGCTGACCACCGACGTGACCAAAGTCGTGGCCTTGTCCAGTGCAGACGGCGATCTTTCCGATCCCTCCGTTCCCGACGCATTGTGGCGAACAAGCCTCGACCGGCTCGACGGCCGCATCGATGTACTCGTCAACAACGCAGGTATTTTCGAAGCCAATCCGCTCGATGCGCCCACTGCCGACTGGCTGTCCGGGTGGAGCCGCACGATGCAGGTCAATCTGACCGCGAGCGCTCTTCTCTGCCGCCACGCCGTGCGGCACTGGCAGGACCGCGGCAGCGGCGGCCGCATCGTCAACATCGCGAGCCGCGCCGCCTATCGCGGCGACAGCCCCGCGCACTGGCATTATGCGGCATCGAAGGCGGGCATGGTCGCGATGACCAAGACGATCGCGCGCGGCTATGCGAAAGAGGGCATCCTTGCCTTCGCTATCTGCCCCGGCTTCACGATGACGGGGATGGCCGCCGACTATCTGGAAAGCCGCGGCGGCGACAAATTGCTCGCCGACATCCCGCTGGGCCGCGTCGCGATGCCGGGCGAAGTCGGCGAGATGGCCCGCTGGTGCGCGCTCGATGCGCCAGCGTCGATGACCGGCGCGGTGCTCGACGTGAATGGAGCAAGCTATGTTCGCTAGGCTCGCGCTCCTCGCCGCCCTTGCGCTCGCCGGTTGCGCTGCGCAGACGGCGCCGACCGCGCCCGCGGCGGCGCCGTCCGGCAAGGCGCTCGCCTCCGCGTGTGCGAACCGCGACGGATGGAGCGACCCCGCCCCGCCGGCCAAGATCTTCGGCAACAGCTATTATGTCGGCACCTGCGGCATATCGGTGGTGTTGATCGACACCCCGGCCGGACTCGTGCTGATCGATGCGGCCACCGAGGAAGCCGCGCCCTCGATCCTCGCAAGCATCCGCGCGCTGGGATTTGACCCGAAGAATGTCCGATTCCTGCTGACCAGCCACGAACATCTCGATCATGTCGGCGGGCTGAAGGCGTTGCAGGAGGCAACCGGCGCACGGGTCATCGCGCGGCCCGAAGCGGTGGCCGCGCTGACCAGCGGCCAACCAGAGGCAACCGATCCGCAGCGCGGCGGTATTCCGCCCTTTCGCGGCGTCACCGTCGCGCGCACCGTTCTCGACGGCGAAATGCTGAAGATCGAAAAGCTGCGCCTGACCGCGCACGCGACGCCGGGCCACACCCCGGGCGGTACGAGCTGGACGTGGCGGTCGTGCGAAGGGACCGACTGCCGCACCATCGCCTATGTCGACAGCCTGTCCGCGGTGTCGGCCGATGGCTACCGGTTCGTCGATCATCCCGACTATGTCGCGACCTTCCGCGCGACCTTCGCGAAGGTCGAGGCGCTGCCGTGCGAGATATTGATCACGCCGCATCCGGGCGCGAGCACCCTCTTCGCTCGGCTCGCGGACCCGGCGACGCTCGCCAATCCCGAATCGTGCCGCGCCTATGCCGCGGGTGCCAGAATGCGGCTCGCCGACCGGCTGGCGTCCGAGAGCACGCCACCCAAATGAGCTGGATCGTTTCGCTCCCCTGCACGCGCGACGAGGCCGAAGCCTTGTCGGGCGAGGTTCCCGAGCTCGATGCGTTGCCCGAGGCGCCCGTCATCGTGACGCGCGAGATCGACGAGGATATGGGGCTGTGGCAGCTCGACGCCTATCTGGACGAGAAGCCCGGCGCGGCGCTGCTGGAGCTGCTGCAGGCGCTGATTCCGAGCGCCAGGCGCAAGAAACCGCAAGTCGAGCAACTGGTCGAGCAGGATTGGGTCACGCTGTCGCAGCAGGGACTCGAACCTGTTCAGGCGGGGCGCTTCTTCGTCCATACCAGCAGCTATGCCGACCGCGTGCCTGCGGGCAGCGTGCCCTTTCTGATCGACGCGAGCCAGGCTTTCGGAACCGGCGGCCACGATACCACGGCGGGCTGCCTGGCGATGCTCGACCGGCTTGCGCGGCAAGGCGCGAGCCCGCGCAATATCGCCGACATCGGCACCGGAACCGGCCTGCTCGCTTTTGCGGCGATGCACCTCTGGCCGCGCGCCAGGACGATCGCGTCGGACATCGATCCCGCGAGCATCTTCGTCACGCGCGACAATGCCGCGATCAACGGCGTGCCGCTGGGCCGCAGCGGGGGGCGGCTCGCGCTCGCAGTCGCGCCGGGGACCGATCATCCCGCGATCCGCCACCGCGCGCCCTATGATCTGGTCATCGCGAACATCCTCGCCGGGCCGCTGATCACGCTGGCGCCCGATATCGGCGCAGCGACGGCGCCCGGCGGCAATGCCATCCTTGCGGGGCTGATCGCGCGGCAGATGGAGCCGGTGCTCGCCGCCTATCGCGCGCAGGGCCTTCGCCTCGCCGCACGCGGCGGCAGTGTCGAATGGCCGTGCCTGCTGTTCGTGAAGCGGCGGCGCTACGGATATCGGCGCAAGGAGCGCGCCTTCCACCGGTCCAATCCGGCCGACGCGAGCTTCGGGAGCTGGTGAAGTTCCCCTCCCGCTTGCGGGAGGGGTTAGGGGTGGGGCGAGCGTAGCGAGCGTCCGGCTTCAGAAAGGCCCACCCCGCTGCGACTAGCGAACAAGTTCGCAAGTCTCGCTGCCCCTCCCGCAAGCGGGAGGAGACTGCCGCTCAAGCCTTCGCCGTTGCATAATCCTGCGTGCCGCGCGTGATGACGACGTCGCCCGGCAGGATATCGGCGATCGGGATCGGCGGCAGCGCATCGTTCGCGGCATAGAGCGGCGCGAAATCGGTGTTCACCGTCACGTCGAGCAGTTGGTCGAGGCTGTCGATGACGAAATAATTCTGCTGGAAATCGTCGATCCGGTAGTCGGTGCGCATCACCCGCGCGAGGTCGAAGCCGATGCGGTTCGGGCTGTCCGAATCGAGCGCGAACACGCTCTCGGCATAACTCGACACGATCCCCGCACCATAGATACGCAAGCCCCCGGCTTCGCGGATCAGCCCGAATTCGACGGTGTACCAGTAAAGCCGCGCGAGCTGTTTCAGCGCGTCATATTTCAGGCTGCGCAGCCCGCCTTCGCCATAGGCGACCATGTAATCGGCAAACACCGGGTCGGCGAGCATCGGCACATGGCCGAACACGTCGTGAAAGACGTCGGGTTCCTTGAGATAATCGAGCTGCTCGGGCGTGCGGATGAAATTGCCGGCGGGGAAGCGGCGGTTCGCGAGATGGTCGAAGAAGACGTCGTCGGGCACCAGCCCCGGCACCGCAACGACCTGCCACCCCGTCGCATCCATCAGCCGCGCGTTGAGCTCGCGATAGTCGGGAATGCCGGGCTTTTCGAGCCTGAGTACGTCGATCCCGCGCAGGAACGCCTCCGACGCGCGGCCCGGCAGCATCGCCGACTGGCGCGCGAACAGCCGGTCCCACATCGCATGCTCGTCGGCAGTGAAAGCGTCCCAATTCTGCGAAATCGTCCAGTCGGCCGCGGCGCCCGGCGGCGGCACTTCGTGGACGTGGGTAAAGCCATCCTTCATGGACCGGAGCCTAGCATAAACTGGTTTCAAATGAAACCTTCACGCGCGAGCGACTCCGAACCATCGCGCCGCGCGGGGAAGGCGTGGCAGGATGAACCGATCGACGATCCAGAGCAAGACCAGCGACGCGGCAAGCAGCGGCAGGAACGCCGCGAGCAGCAGGACGATCGCCGCGCCGCCTTTCAGCCGCGCCGGATCGCGCGGCAGCGGCGGCGCGCCGAGCGCGTCGTCCGGTTTGCGGCGGCGCCACATCAGAAAGCCGGAGATCGCCAGCGTGAAGAGCGCCAGCGCGGTGGCAACGCCGACCAACTGATTGGCGAGGCCGAAGAGCTGGCCCTCGTGCCAGGCGATGCCATAGCCGACGAGCCGGTCGATCGGGTGCTTGTCGGCGAAGCCGCTGCGCGAGACCTCGATGCTCGTTTCGGGATCGTAGCTGACCTTGCGGACCTGCGGCCGGTTCTGCGTCAGCGTCGTCAAGGTCCAGGTGTTACCGTTGGGCGGCCCGAACATATTGGGGGCGCCGGGTGGCTGGATGATCGCGGGCGCAGGCATATTTTCCGCCCGGGCCCGCAGCACGATATATTCAAGCCGAGCGCGAGGGGGCGACGCAGGGGGCGCATTGGCCGCCATCGCCGCATGATTGTGCGCCGTATGCGGATCGGCGCCGCCTTTCCAGTCCTGCACCCCCGATACCCATCCCATTTCGGCGCGCACCGCGCGAAAGCCGCTCGCCCAGACATCGGTCCAGGGCAGCGCGGTGAGGAGCAGGACGAGCGCGAGGCCGGAAACCCAGAAGCCGGTGACCGCGTGGAGATCGCGCAGCGCCGCCCGGCCGCCGAGCGACAACCGCGGCCAGACGACCCCCGCGAGCCCGCGCCCACGCGGCCACCAGAGATAGAGGCCGGTCAGGATCATCACGATCGCCCAGCTCGCCGCGAGCTCGACGAGCAGCTTGCCGCTGCGCCCGACGAGCAGGCTGCCGTGCAGTCGCGCCAGCCACGCCGACCAGCGCGCGTCGGGATCGGCCGACCCGATCACGCGCCCCTGCGGCGAGACCGCGACGTCGCGCATTGCACCGCCGGGCAGACCGACGTGGACGACCGCGGCGTCGCCTGCGGCCGCGGGAATGCGGTAATAATGGAAGCTCGCGCCGGGATTGGCCGCAACCGCGGCCGCGACCTGCGCATCGGCGTCGACCGCACCGGCGGTGGGCAGGCCGCGCCACGCGCGTTCCTCCCACCGGTCGAGCTGCGGCTTGAACAGATAGGCTGCCCCCGTCACCGAAAGGAGCAGGATGAAGGGGATGACGAACAGCCCGGCATAAAAATGCCAGCGCCAGATCGTGCGATAGAGCGGAATCCGGCTGGTGTCGGCCATCCCCTTCCCTCTCCTCAGAAACGCGCGCGGATGCCGGCGGAGACCGCGCGGCGCTCGACCGGATAGTAGATCGCCGATGCCGCCGGGGTGACATTGGACGGCGCGGTCGCGGCGATCACGGCGCTGATGTCGCCGATCGCCTTCTTGCCGGTGATGTTGCGGACATCGACGAAAGCGTCGACCCCCTCGGCCATTCGCGCGCCGCCGGTGACGCCGAGCAAGGCATAGCCCGGGGTGCGGACCTGATTGCGATAATCGGCATAGGGACCGTCGGGCACCCACTCGACATTGGGCGCGACATGCAGCGCGTCGCTGCCGATCCGCGCCTCGGCGCGATAGACATGCTTCGGCACCACCGGCAGGCGGTTGTCGCCGAACTGGCTGTCATCCCGGAAACGCAAGTCGCTGTAGGTATAAACCTGCCGCAACCGCAGCCAGTCGGTCGGCGCGATTTCCAGCGCTGCCTCGACCCCCTGATGCAGGGTGCGGTCGGCGTTGAAGGTCGCGGCCGGGATGCTGGCGTTGGTGGTGAATTGCAGCAATTCGCCTTTCAGCGTCGAGCGATACAGCGCGAGATCCCAGCTGACGACCCCCATCTTGCCGCGCGTGCCGATCTCGGCCGTCCACGCGCGCTGCGGGCGGATCGTCGACACGACCTGACTGACCGGCGGCGTCCCGATCGTCTGGAACACTTCGCCGAAGCCCGGAAACTCCGCCGATCGGCTGTAGTTGGCGAAGAGTTGCACATTTTCGCCCGGTTCGAACAGCAGGCCGAACTTGGGTGAAAAGGCGTCGAAGGCGATCCGGCCGCCCAGCGACGTCGACACATTGACCCGCCGCTTGCGGACGCCATCGGCATAGACGCCGCCCGCGATCAAGGTCAGCCGTTCGACCGGCCGTACCCGCACCTCGCCATAGATGTTGGCGGTGCGCGCGGTCTGGTCGGCATCGAAGGTCAGCGCGCCGCGCCGCCCGGCGATGTTCACGAACTGCAGGGCGTCGGTCGTCCCGCGCCGCCATTCGCCGCCGAGCGTCACCTCGACCGGACCCGCCATATAATCGGCGCGGACGAAGCCGCCGAGATCGAGCGAATCCTGGTCGATCACCTGAAAGATCGGGTGATAGAGCGACTTCGCGTTGACGAAGCCGCCGACGTCGAGCTTGAACGCGCCCCAGTCGAAGGTCGTGCGGTTTTGCAGCCGCAGCGACACGATGTCGCGCGCCTGATCGCCGGCCACCGCCGCCGCGCTCGCCCTGCGCGGCGTGGTCAGCGCCTGATTGTACGTGAGCGCGCCGGGTATTTCCTGCTTGATGTTGTTGTAGCTCGCATAAAAGCGCGTCGATACGACGTCGCTCAGCTTCAGCCCGACATTGCCGTGGAAGCGAAAGCTGCGGCGCTTCATATGATCGCGGTCGCCGTTCGAGGTGTCGGCGCTGATCGCGCCCCACGCATCGACCCGGTCGCCCGCGACACCCGCCGACACCAGCCCGCGATAGCTGTCGAAGCTGCCGACGTCGCCGCGCAGGTAGAACCCCTCCGCCGTGCGCCCGGTCGGCGTCACGCCATTGACCGCGCCGCCGAGCGTTCCCGAACCGAAGCGCAGCGCATTGGCGCCGCGATACACCTCGAGATGGTCGAAGAAGATCGGCTCCAGCTCCTGGAAATCGCCATTGTCGTCGGCGAGGTTGATCGGCACCCCGTCCTGCAAGAGCGTCAGCCCGCGCATGTGAAACCCGCGTGAGAGGCCCGAGCCGCGGATCGAGATACGCACCTCCTGCCCGTAGCGCGGCTGGAGATAGACGCCGGGCGAGAAGGCGAGCGTGTCGCGCAAGCTGACGACCGATTTGTCGGCATAGTCTTCGTAAGAGACGACGTCGGTGCCGCCGGGCGTGCGCGAGGCGCGCTCTTCGGCGGCGTCGGTCGCGGTCGGGGCGGTGACGATGATCGTCGAATCGGCCTCGTCGGCATGGGCTGGCGAGGCGGCGAGACAGATGGCGAGCGCCAGCAAGGGCGCCGCGCGATTGGCAATGGTATTCATCGGAAAATCTTCCCCGGATACAGGCATGGGACCGCGCAGCGCTATTGTGCGCAGGCGGCAGTTCAGGCTGGATCAGGCGAAGCGCGGCGGGCCGGTACTCGGCGGGAGCGGCGAGGCGATGCCCGGCGCATAGCCGAGCGACGGGGCTGCCAAGGGTGCAGGCTCGGCGATCGCGAGTTTTTCGGGCAGCGCCGGCAGGTCGGGGACGATCGGCGCCGCGGCCAGCGCGCCCCACGGGCAATGCTGCTGCCCTTCGCCCGCCTGATGCTCGCCCGCCTTCTCGAGCGGGATTGTCAGCGTCGCCCCCGGATTGGACGGGTCCGAACAAACGCGGACGGTGATCGATCCCGCCGCGTCGCTCTCGATCATCCAGCCCGGCGCGACGAGCACCCGCGCGGCGAGCGCGAGGATCAGCGGCAGCAGCAGCAGGATGCCCGGACGGCGAAAGGCGGCGAGAATGCCCACGGGGCGGGCTTTATGTTGCAGCTGTGCGAGTGGCAAGCAGACAAAGCGCCCAACCTGACGTCATTGCGAGGAGCCGAAGGCGACGCGGCAATCCAGAGTCGCGTAGACCGCTCTGGATTGCTTCGCTCCGCTCGCAATGACGAATGATTATTCCGCCGGCGTCTCGTCGGTCTTCTTGCCCGTGCGCGTCCACGGATAGAGGAACTGGCCCCAATAGGCCTTGGGTACATCCTCGGGGATGCCGTAGTTTTCGGGCCAGCGGTCCTTGGGCAGATGAAAGGTCCCGAAAATCTTGTCGAGCAAAGGTAAGTGGATCGCGAAATTGACGTCGAACGCCTCGCGCTCCAGCCCGTGGTGCCAGTGGTGGAAACGCGGGGTCGCGATCCAGTGGCCGAGGCGATTGAAATTGCCCCCGACATTGGCGTGGAGCAGCGACGACCAGACATAGACGAAGCCGATATAGGCCTGCATCACCGACGGGCTGAATCCCAGTGTGAAAAGCGGCAGCGAGGTGATCGCGCGCAGCAGGATGATCTCGACGAAATGCATCCGCGACCCCGCGAGCCAGTCCATCGACTTCGCGCTGTGGTGCACCGCGTGGAAGCCCCAGAGGAAGGGGTAGCGGTGGAAGGTGCGGTGGAACCAGTATTGCACCATGTCCGACGCGACGAGCACGATCAGGAACTGGACGATCCACGGCAGCGACGCGACGCCGGCGCGGAAGGCGTCCCAGTTGTTGGTATGCGCGTTGACGAACTGCTGCGGCGCGAGCGCGAGGAAACCCAGCACCTGCACGAACATCGTGCTGACGAGATAGTAAAAGAGATCCTCGCGCCATTCGGTGCGGAACAGTCGCTGCGCACGGCGGTGCGGGAAGGCGCGTTCGAGCGGCGCGAACATGAAGCCGGTGACGAGCAGGTTGACGACGAAAAAGTCGAGCCCGAAGAAGATGCCCCAGTCGCGCGTCTCCTGCGGCTGGACGTTCGCGCCGCCGAGCAGGACTGCCGCCAGCCCGATCATCAGCGCGGTGAGCCCTAGGACTTTGCGGGGCCGCAGCAGCAGGCTGAGCAGCGACAGGCCGTAGCTGGTCAGCAACACGAGATGCACGGCGCCGCGGAAGCCGGTCCAGGTCTTGACGACCTCCAGTTCGGGCGTGGCGAACCAGTCGGGAAAGCGAAGCGCGATCACCATGAAGAAGCCGCTGATCGCGAACAGCAGCCCGAAAAAGCCCGACAGCCACCCACTGCCGAACCGCCGCACTTCGGTGTGCGATTCGAGGTCGCGCATCAGATTCTGGAGATAATCACGCTTTGCCATGTCGCCCCTTCACAGCATTTCGTGGCGGCCGTCTGTGACGGCGCGCACGCCTTGACATCAGCCCGACCCCTTTTTCGTCATGCCGGACTTGATCCGGCATCCATTCTTTCTTCGCAGCATGGACCCCGGATCAAGTCCGGGGTGACGAGGATGGGTGTTTTGCTCACCCCGCCGCCGCTACAATCTCTGCCCATTCGGCCTCGTCGATCACGCGGATGCCTAGCGCGCTCGCCTGTTTGAGCTTCGATCCGGCGCCCGGTCCCGCGACGACGAGATCGGTCTTCGCGCTGACGCTTCCCGCCGCCTTGGCCCCCAGCGCTTCGGCCTGCGCTTTCGCCTCGTCTCGGCTCATCGTTTCTAGCTTGCCGGTAAAGACCACCGTCATCCCCGACACTTCGCTCTCGCGCGTCTCGACCACATAGGGCGGCGGCGACACTTCGGAAAGCAGGTCATCCCAAAGAGCCCGGTTGTGCGGCTCGTGGAAGAAGTCGCGGAGCGCTTCGTTGACTGCGACGCCAACGCCGTCGATTTCGAAATAGTTAGACGGAGCGGCTATTCGCGCTCCACCTTCCACGCGATACATTTCATGCATTTCCTCAACCGCTGCCCGCAGCGTCTGCAATGTGACGAACCTCTTTAGCAACTCGCGCGCCGTCACCGCGCCGATGTGGCGGATGCCGAGCCCGAACAGCAGCCGCGCCGCGTCGGGCGACCGCTTCGCCTCGATCGCGGCGAAGAGATTGTCGACCGACTTTTCCTTCCACCCTTCGCGTGCCAGCAGCGCGTCGCGGTGGTTCTTCAGCCGGAAGATGTCCGCTGGCCCCTTCTCGAGCCAGCCGAGATCGAGAAATTCCTGGATGCTCTTCTCGCCCAATCCCTCGATATCGAGCGCGCCGCGGCTGACGAAGTGGCGGAGACGCTCGAACTTCTGCGCGTTGCAGATCAGGCCGCCGGTGCAGCGGACGTCGACCTCGCCCTCCTCGGCTACCGCCTCGCTGCCGCACACGGGGCAATGGTCGGGGAAGATGTAAGCGGCGCGCTCCTCGTTGCGGGTCAGATTCTCGACCACCTGCGGGATCACGTCACCCGCGCGCTGGATCACGACGCGGTCGCCGGGGCGGACGCCGAGACGACCGATCTCGTCGCGGTTGTGGAGCGTGACGTTCGAGACGACGACCCCGCCGACGGTGACGGGGGTAAGCCGTCCCACCGGCGTCAGCTTGCCGGTGCGGCCGACCTGGATGTCGATGGCTTCGAGCGTCGTCTGTGCGCGTTCGGCAGGAAATTTATGCGCGATCGCCCAGCGCGGCGCCTTGGCGACGAAGCCCAGCCGCTGCTGCCAGTCGAGCCGGTCGACCTTATAGACGACGCCGTCGATGTCATAGGGCATCTCGGCGCGCTCGGCCTCGATCGTCCGGTAATGCGCCAGCACCTCGGCGACGCTCTCGAAGCGCTTCAGCAGCGGCGAGACGGGGACGCCCCATGCCGCAATCCGCTGCATCATGTCGAACTGGGTGTCGGCAGGAACCGCGCTCGCCTCGCCCCAGCCATGCGCAAGGAAGCGCAAGGGGCGCGATGCGGTGACGCCCGCGTCCTTCTGGCGCAGCGATCCAGCCGCCGCGTTGCGCGGGTTGGCGAACTGGCGGACGGCCGCGGGATCGAATTCCTGCCCGCGCTGCGCGGCAAGCGCCCTTCCCTCCTCCATCAACCGCGCGTTCAGCGCCGCAAAATCGGACTTGGCCATATAGACCTCGCCCCTGATCTCGAAGACGTCGGGCGTCTCGCCCGTCAGCTCCTGCGGAATATCGCCGATCGTGCGAACATTGGCGGTCACATCCTCGCCCACCGCTCCGTCGCCGCGCGTCGCGGCCTGCACCAGCACGCCCCGTTCGTAGCGCAGCGAACAGGACAGCCCGTCGATCTTGTCCTCGGCGGTCAGCGCGACAGCCTCGCCCTCGCCGAGGTTGAGGAAGCGCCGCACCCGCGCGGCGAATTCCTCGACATCTTCGCCCGAAAAGGCGTTGTCGAGGCTCATCATCCGCACCGCGTGCGCGACCTTGGCGAGCGGCGAGCCTTCGACTGCGGCGCCGACGAGCCGGTTCGGGCTGTCGGCACGGATCAGGTCGGGGAAAGCCGCTTCGATTTCATTGTTGCGGCGGACGAGCGCATCATACTCCGCGTCCGAAATCTCGGGGCTGTCCTCGGCGTGATACAGCTTGTTGTGATGGGCGATCTGTTTCGCCAGCCGCATCAGTTCATTGGCGGCCTCGGCGGGCGAAAGCGATTCAATCTCGGTCATGCACCGGCTTTTGCCACCGGCTTGAACTCGGCGCGAGTACCAAATCCTGCAATAAGCGGACGACCTTTGGCGATCGCCGCCCGAACCTCGGGAAGCTGCAGCGATGCCATGTGCGCGTCCTTGCTGTCCCACAGCTCGACGATCCAGATCGCATCGGGGTTCACAGCGTCCTCGCCGATCAGATAGGCGATATTGCCGGGCATCGACCCCGCACCTTCGCCAAGGATCGCGACGAGCGCCGCGCGCTGCCCCGGCTGCGCGATCATCTGCCCGATGAGGCCATATTGCGGATCGGCGTCTTCCATCATGCCCTCCAGAGCCCGGACCTTCGCCGCGGGCAACAAGGCTGCCGCCATCGCCAGCATCGCGGCAAGATGCTCACGGCGGTTCACTTCGCGATCACCAGCACATGAACCTCGCGCCGGATGCGGAAGCCGAGCGATTCGTACAGGCCGATCGCGCCGGCATTGTCGGCATAGCTGTGCAGAAAAGGCGTCTCGCCGCGCGCAACCATTGCGCGCATGACATGGCCGATCAGCGAGCGCGCCAGGCCGCGCCCGCGACAATCCGCCCACGTCGAAACCCCGCTGACCTCGGCCATGCCGGGCACGAGGATGCGCTGCCCCGCCATCGCGAGCAGGCGGCCGTTTTCGCGGATCCCGAAAAAGGGGCCGTAGCGGTGCGTTGCGGGGCCCCATGGTCCCGGCTTCGCATGGTCGGCAAGCGCCGCCATTTCCGATGCATCCGCCTCACCAAGCGCGACGATCGGCGGCTCGCCTTCGCGCGGTTCGGGCGGCGGACCTTCGGCGACCATCTGCGCAAGCACCGCGCGTTTGACCTCGCGCGTACCCGCCGGCACCGGCCACGGCTCGCCTTCGACGATCCAGAGTTCGCCGTCATCGGGCACCAGCGCCGCAAGCGCCGCCTGCGCCTCCGCGCCGGTATCGGCGGCAACCCCAAACACGCCGTAACCGCGATCGATCCGCCTCGCGCGGTCGCCCCCCTCGGCCAGATGTGCCTGCCGCCCGGTGAGCATTGTCCAGATCGGACGGTCGAGCGGATGCGCGGGCGCCATCGCGCGATCAGGCCTGTTCCATTGCCAGCGTTTCCGCCGCCGGGATCACCACGCCCTCCATCGCATGTTCGGCATAGGGGCCCGCGGGATCGACCCAGTGGAGAAAGAGATGCGCCGACCAGCGATTGGGGTTCGGCTGCGTCCGCCCGTGCAGGCGGTGGACGCCCTGATACAGCACCGCATCGCCCGGCAGCATCGGCACCGAACCATAGGTCTCGTCACCGAAATCGGGATCGGCGCGCTCGCGCGGGGTCTCGATATGCTGCGATCCGACCTCGAGCGGCCAGGGCTTGCCGTCGCTCGCGGCGAGCAGCAGCGACAGGCTGTGCTCGCAGGCGTAGCGGTCCGAATGGACGTGGCAGACGTCGCCCTGCCGGTACATGCGGAAATAGCAATAGGAGGGCTTGAGCGCGGTGCCGACGAGCGCGCTGACCGCGGGGGTCATCCCCCACAGGAAGGTCGACAGCGGCAGATAGTGGCGCCCGTAAATCTCGACCGCCTCGTTCGCAAGCAGCGCATGTTTGCGCTTCAGCCGGTCGAACGACACCCCGCCGCGCGTCAGGTCACCCTTCATCATGCCGAGCAGCACGTGCGTGACGTCGGTCGGCACGAAGCCGGGCAGCGCGAGATAGCCCTCGTCGCGATAGCGTTCGGCCTGCCCCGTCATATCGTCTCCAGCAATCTTTCGGCCTGCGCGCGCGCCTCTTCGGTGACTTCGGCGCCCGACAACATGCGCGCGATTTCCTCGCGGCGGCCCGCTTCGTCAAGCGCGCGGACGCCGGTGCGCGTCACCGTGCCCTCGCTCGACTTGGCGATGATGAAATGCGACGCGCCTTTCGCGGCGACTTGCGGGCTGTGCGTCACCGCGAGCAATTGCTTGTCGCCGCGTGAGAGCCGCGCGAGCCGTTCGCCAATCGCGCTCGCCACCGCGCCGCCGACACCGCGGTCGATCTCGTCGAAGATGATCGTCTCGGCGCCGCCCTCTTCGGCGAGTGCGACTTTCAGCGCGAGGATGAAGCGCGACAGCTCGCCGCCCGACGCGATCTTGGCGAGCGGGGCGAAGGGCGCGCCGGGGTTGGTCGAGATGAGAAATTCGACGCGGTCGATGCCGTCGGCGCCCCAGCGCTCGGCGGGGAGCCGTTCGACGGCAGTCTGGAAACGCGCCGCGTCGAGCTTCAGCGGCACGAGTTCGCCCGCCACCGCCGCATCGAGCCGCGTTGCCGCTTTGGCGCGCAGGTCGGAGAGCGCGGTCGCGGCATGGGTATAGGCGGCCGCCGTCTCGGCCACCGCGGCTTCGAGATTCGCGAGCCCCGCGCTGCCGCCTTCGATCGCGTCGAGCCGCGCCGCGAGCTCCCCCGCGAGTTCGGCCAGCTCGTCCGGCTGGACATTGTGCTTGCGTGCCATCGCGCGCAGTTCGAACAGCCGCGTCTCGGCCGCCTCCAGCCGCTCGGGATCATATTCGAGCGCGCGCGCCGCCGCGTGCAGCTTGGTCTCGGCGTCGTCGGCGTCGATGATCGCGCGGTCGAGCGCCGCGAGCGCCTCGGCGAGCAGCGGGTGATCGCCCGCGAGCCGGTCGAGCCGCCGCGCCGCGCCGCGCAGCAGCGCGGGACCGCCGCCGCTGCCGTCGAACGCCTCGAGGATCGTGCCGAGATCGCCTGCGATCTTCTCGCCCTTCTGCATCGCGGCGCGCGCCTCGGCGAGCTCGGCTTCCTCGCCGGGCTGCGGACCCAATTTCTGCAGTTCGGCGACGCAATGTTCGAGCCATTCGCGGTCGCGCTCGGCCTCCGAAATCGCGGCCTTCGCTGCCGTCAGCTTTTCCTCGGCCGCGCGCCAGGCCGCATGCGCCGTTGCCACCGCGCCGGTGTCCGCGCGCGCATAGGCGTCGAGCAGGGCGCGGTGGCCCGCGGGCGCGAGCAAGCCGCGATCGTCGTGCTGGCCGTGGATCTCGACCAGATAGCCCCCGACCTCGCGCAACAGCGCTGCCGAACAGGGCTGATCGTTGAGAAAAGCACGGCTGCCGCCGTCGGCCTTCAGCGTCCGGCGGATCAGCAGCGGCTCGCCGGGTTCCAGCGCCACCTCATTCTCGGCCAGCAGCGCGGCGAGCGGCGCGCCCTCGGCGGGCGGCGTGAAGCTCGCCGTCACCTGCGCCTTTTCGGTCCCCTGCCGCACCAGCGCACTGTCGGCGCGCATCCCGAGCGCGAGGCCCAGCGCGTCGAGCAGGATCGACTTGCCCGCCCCCGTCTCGCCCGTCAGCACGCCCAGCCCGGCCTCGAAATCGAGGTCGAGCCGTTCGATCAGAACGATGTTAGCGATGGACAAGGCGGTCAGCACGCGACCTCCTTACCGCAGAACAAAATGCGAATCTACGCGTGAACGATCAGGCGCTCGGCGCGTGCTTCCGCATCAGATCATAGGCGCGGTCGTACCATTTGCTGCCCGGATAGTTGGCGCCCAGCACGGCGGCCGACTTCTTCGCTTCCTCGGGAATGCCGAGCGCGAGATAACATTCGGTCAGGCGGTAGAGCGCCTCGGGCGTATGGCTGGTCGTCTGGAATTTCTCGGTCACTTCGCGGAAGCGGATCGAGGCGGCGAGCCAGTTCGAGCTGCGCTCGTAGAAGCGGCCGATCTCCATCTCCTTGCCGGCGAGATGGTCCTGCACCAGGTCGACCTTCAGCCGCGCGTCGGCGGCGTAGCGGCTGTCGGGATAGCGGCGGATCACCTCGCCGAGTGCGTTCTTCGCCTGCTCGGTGATCTTCTGGTCGCGCGTCACGTCGCTGATCTGCTCATAATAGCTGAGGCCGATCAGATAATAGGCGTAGGGCGCGTCCTTGTTGCCCGGATGGATCGACAGGAAGCGCTGCGCCGCCTCGATCGCCGGGGTATATTCGCGGTCCATATAATAGCTGAACGCGCTCATCAGCTGTGCGCGGCGCGCCCAGGGCGAATAGGGATGCTGGCGCTCGACCTCGTCGAACAGCGCCGCCGCGACCTTGTACTGCTTGCGTTCGAGCCGGTCCTGCGCCGCGCGGTACAGCGTGTTGACATCACGCGCGACATAGCGCGTGTCCTTCTTGACCCCCGAACCGCCCGCGCAGGCGGCCAGCAGCGGCGAAATGACGAGAGCGGCGGCGAGCAGGCGCGTCGTGGCGCGCAGGGAGGGACGCTGAATCATGGCTGCGGTATAGCCACAGCGCAGATGAACGCAAAATAAATGATGGCCTCCCGTCGCGGCCTTTGCCCGGCGCGTCATTCGCCGCCCGTGACGCACCCTTTCGGCGCCTCGGCGGGCACGGGGACGCGGCGGGCCGAGACGATCTTCACCGCGGGTTCGATCATCTGCCCCTTCATCGCGCCCTCGCCCGCGGTTGCCGACACCGGCAGCGCGTAGATTTTTTCGGCGACATCGCGGCCCGCGACCATTTCGCCGAACACGGCAAAGCCCGCATTGTCGCCGCTCGCCTTCGGATCGGCCTCGAAGCCCGGGATGTTGCTGAGCAACAGGAAGAAGTCGGTCGTCGCGTCGCCGGGCGCGAGGCGCGCCATCAACAGCGCGCCGTCGCAGCTCTTGAGCCCCGTCACATTGGTCGGCTCGTGCGCGATCGGCGGGAAATTCTTGCGCGCGTCGCCGCGGTTGCCCGCCTGCACCAGCTTGCTGTCCGGCCCCCAGCTGCGCGTCGTGCGATAGAAGGAAAAGCCGTCCATCCGCTTGGTATCGACATAGCGGAGGAAATTGGCGGCGGTCACCGGCGCGCGCTTGTTCTCGATCCGCACGACGATCGTCCCCGCGTCGGTGACCAGCGCCACATACGGCCGCGTGTCGGGCTCGTCGGCCCTCGGCGGCACCGGAAGCGCCGGCGGCGGCGGCGGAGGCGCCATCATCGGCGGGGGCGGGGGAACCGGCTGCGGAGCAGGCGCGGGCGCCGCGCTTGCGATGGCAATCGACAGGATCAGCGTTTCGAACATCATGGAATCACTCTGAGTGCGGACAAGGTCGGCACCGACGCTATACACAGTTTACGGCTGCGCCAAGCGAGCCCGCCATCGTTCAACCATATGGTTGACAATAAAATCCGACTCGTCAATATTCAACCACATGGTTGAACATGATTCGCATAGCCTCGACACGATCTTCCACGCGCTCGGCGATACGACGCGGCGCCAAATGCTCGGCGAACTCGCCGCGGGCGAACGCACCGTCGGCGAGCTTGCCGAACCCCACGCGATGTCGCTCGCCGCGGCGTCCAAGCATATCAAGGTGCTCGAGGCGGCGGGTCTGATCCGCCGCGACGTCCGCGGACGCACCCATGTCTGCAGCCTCGATCCGGTCCCGTTAATGAACGCCGACCAATGGCTCGGTATCTATCGCCGCTTCTGGAGCGATCGCCTCGACACGCTTGAATCGCTGTTGCGCGAAGCCCCGTCCCTGCCCCCAGAAAACCCCTCCCCGGGAAAGAAGGAGAATGACGATGACCACCATGCTGACCAATGACGCTTACGGCACGCTGTCCGAGCCCGCGACCTTGACCCTCCAGCGCCTGCTCCCCGGCCCGATCGAGCGCGTCTGGGCGTATCTCACCGACGGCGAACTCCGCCGCCAGTGGCTCGCTGCGGGCGCGATGGAGGAGAAGGTCGGGGCGCCGGTCGAATTCGTCTGGCGCAACGACACCCTCACCGATCCGCCGGGCGAGCGCCCCGAAGGCATGGCCGAGGAACATCGCATGACATGCGAAGTCACCGCGATCGACGGGCCGCACAGCCTGTCGGTGACCTGGGGCAGCACGGGCGGCGTGACCTTTACCCTCGAGAAACAGGGCGACGAGGTATTGCTTACCATCGTCCACAGGCGGGTCGAGGACGTCACCGTCCGCCTCAACGTCAGCGCGGGCTGGCACGCGCATGTCGATCTGCTCGAAGCGCGGTTGCGCGGCACGATGCCCGCGCCGCATTGGGACAATTGGCTCCGGCTGCGCGCCGACTATGCCGAGCGCTTCGCGCGCTGATCCCCCGACCGCGTGTGAAGGGAAGGGGGCGCCCGCGCGGCCCCTTCCTTCCCGGTCGATCGGTCAGGCCGCCCACTCCGCGGGGTCGGGCTCCTCGCCGATCAGCGCGAGGCCGTGCGCGATCGAGGTCAGTTCGCCGCCCGACGCGATGCGCTCGGCCCCGAACCGGCGGTCGAAGATCGCGCGGATCGCCGGAATCAGCGACGAACCGCCGGTCAGGAAGATGCGATCGATGGCGCGCGCCTCGACGCGCGCCTTGGCGAGCGCCGCGTCCATCGCGGCCTCGATGCGCACCAGGTCGTCGGCGATCCACGCCTCGAAATCGGCGCGGCGTACCGTCGCGGCGATCTCGACGCCGCCGCCCGTGAAGCGGAATTCGGCCTCCTCGCTGCCCGAAAGCGCGCGCTTGGCCTTGCCCACCGCATCATAGAGCGGAAAACCCTGCTCATGCTCGATCAGCGCGATCATCCGGCCGATCGGTTCGGGCTCGATCGCGTCACGCTGCAGGCGCTTCAGTTCGTCGATCGTCCGCCGGTTGCGCATCATCGCGAGCCGCGACCAGTCGGCGAAGTCGGAGAAATAGCCGCCGGGGATTTCGAGGATTTTGTCGAACGAGCGATAGCGGCCACCCTTGCCGAGCAATGGCAGGACAAGCTTGTCGACGATGCGCTGGTCGAAGCGGTCGCCGGCGATCGCGACGCCCGACGAGGCGAGCGGGACGCAGCGGCGCGGGCTTCCGGGCGCGGCGATGCGGACGATCGAGAAGTCCGTCGTGCCGCCGCCGAAGTCGGCGACGAGGATCGTCGCGGGTTCGGTCAGCCGCGAGGCATAGCTGTGCGCCGCGCCGAGCGGTTCGTGGACATAGAAAAGTTCGATGCCGAACTGACCGAGCATGGCGTCATACCGCTGCCGCGCCAGCGCGGGGTCGGCGCGCGCGCCCGCATATTCGACCGGCCGTCCGACGATGACGCGGCGCGGCCGCTGATCGAGGCGGCCACCCGCATGCGCAACGAGCCGCTGGAGGAACAGCCGCCCCATGTCCTCGAAGCGGAACGGCTTGCCGAAGATCGTCGCGCGCTCGAACAGCGGGCTCGCCGCGACGCTCTTGAACGACTGGACGAAACGGCTGTCGAGCGGCGACTGGAGATATTCGGAAATCGCCCACGGCCCGGCTTCGGACGCGACCCCCTGCCACGCGCGCTCCTCTTCCCAGAAGCAGAGCGCGGACCGGAACACCGGGCCGGTCGCCCCGTCGCCCGCGAAGTCGACGAGATGCGATCCGCCCTGCCCGTCGGCGAGCGCGACGACGGTGTTCGTCGTGCCGAAATCGAGGCCGAGCGCCGTCGCCGTCGCATTGCTGTCCATGATCTGTCCTGTGCCGGCCGAAGGTGTCGCGAGGGGCGGCGCCTATTGCACAGCGCGGCCGGTGGGGCAAGCCGGGCGGCGATCAGCCTGCGGGCGGCTGGAAAGCCGTCCTTGCCCGTTCGGCTTCGGCCCGGATCGCGCAGCCCTCGGCATGGTCGTTGATCAGCCCCATCGCCTGCATGAAGGCGTGCACCGTCGTCGGTCCGACGAACTTCCAGCCGCGCTTCTTCAGGTCTTTCGACATCGCAACCGACGCGGGCGAGGTCGAGGCGAGAAAGGGAATATCGCCGCGCGGTTCGAAGCCGCAGACATAGGCCGCGAGCGAACCTGCCTCGTGCACCAGATCCTGCGCGCGGCGAGCATTGTTGATGACCGCCTCGATCTTGCCGCGGTGCCGGACGATCCCGGCATCGTGCAGCAGCCGTTCGACGTCGCTTTCGTTGAAATCCGCGATGCGGTCGAAATCGAAACCGGCGAACGCCGCGCGAAAATTTTCGCGCTTCATCAGGATCGTCCGCCAGCTGAGGCCCGACTGGAAGCCTTCGAGGCTCAACTTCTCGAACAATCGCCGGTCGTCAGCGACGGGAAATCCCCATTCGCGGTCGTGGTAGGCGATATAATCCTCCGACGCCGCACACCAGCCGCAGCGCGCGATGCCGTCGGAAGCGGTGAAGAGCGTCATAGCCAGCCTCGCATCATATTCACGATATGTTCTCTTATTGAGCCCTGTCGACCGTTTCAAGGAAGAACCGCAATGCGCGTCCGTGTCGGCCCGGGGCAGCCACGCCGCGTGCGATGGCGATCATGGTCGGTTGCGGGCATTTACCGCCATTGGCAGCCGTTCCGGCGTCAACGGCCGAAATCGACCGGACGTAGACCTATCCTGCATCGTCACCCTGAACTTGTTTCAGGGTCCATGGTCCGACGGCTCCTTCGGCGCTGCGCCGG
>NZ_JAFMTR010000076.1 GCF_018682675.1 Sphingopyxis soli | reverse complement strand
CGATGGGGAGGTGGCAGCCCGAAGGGCTGACGGAGGGGCCGAGCGCGCAGCGCTCGCTAACGCCCGCCGCCCCTCCACCACCGCTTCGCGGAGTGCCGGGTCGTCCAGTCCCCCGGACTGGACTTGTATTGCCGGGGGCAATCCAACCCTGCACTCCCCCTCCCCATCGCAAGTCGATGGGGAGGATCTTATGGCAGTAACCGGTCGTTTTCAGGCCTTCGTCATCCCGGACTTGATCCGGGAGCCATTGGCCGCGGCGGCGCGGTCGATCCGCGGACGATCAGTTCGTGCGGCAATTGCCGCCGCTCGATCGTCTCGCCGAATTCGAGCAGCAGGTCGGCGGCGGCGTAGCCGAGGTCGCGGATCGGCTGGCGGATCGTCGTCAGCGACGGCCAGACGACCTGCGCGAGGTCGGTGTCGTCGAAGCCCGCGACCGAGAGCTGGCCCGGCACCGACACGCCCATGCGATGCGCAGCCGCGAGCACGCCCGCGGCCATTTCGTCGCTGCTCGCGAAGATCGAGGTCGGTGGCTCGGGAAGCGCGAGCAGCGCCTCGGCCGCCGCGGCGCCCGACTGGAAATCGAACTGGCCGGGGAAGACGAGCGCGGCGTCGAACCCGATGCCCGCGCGCTGCAGCGCCTGCCGGTAGCCGGTCAGCCGCTGGCCGCTGGCGAAATAATTGGCATGCCCCGTCACCAGCCCGATGCGGCGATGGCCGAGCGAGATGAGATAGGCGGTCATGTCGTCGGCCGCCTGCACATTGTCGATGTAAACCGCCGAGGTCGCGGTGAGGTCGGTGCCCGGCTGGACGCGGACGACGGGGATCTTGCGCCGGAACAGCTCGGCGAGCGCGGTGCCGACGTCGGTCACCGGCGGGGTCATGATGATGCCGTCGAGCTGCGCCTGATCGATCAGCGCGCCGATATCGTCGACGAGGCCGGGCGAGTTGATGTCGCACGGCTGGATGATCATGCGGAAGTTCGCCTCGCGGCAGCGCTGCCCGACCCCGGCCTGCATGTTGAAGATATAATAGGGGCTGGGGTTGTCGTGGATCAGCCCGATCTGGAACGAGCGCCGACCGGCGAGCGTGCGCGCGGCGAGGCTGGGATGGTAGTTGAGGCGCGCGACCGCCTCCTCGACCTTTTGCCGCATGTCGTCGCTGACATAGCGTTCCTTGTTGAGCACGCGCGACACCGTCTTGATCGACACGCCGGCGACGCGCGAGACATCCTTGATCGTCGCCCGGGTCATGCGCGCGAGCGCTCCGTCCCCGGCTGGCAAATCCCTGTCACGGCTGCACGTCTCCCCGTTCCGGCCGATTGACCATCGCTGTCCGCTTTGGCGCGTTGCGCCACGCACCGCAAGAGAAGCCTTGCGCGCCTCCCTCGGCTCGCGATATGGCGCGATCCCATGACAGCGCTGGACAGAAACGCCGGCACCTCGATGCGGCACGCGCACTGGAACGACCTGCCGAGCGGCGGCGACCTGTTCGGCGAGCTGCATCTGGCGCAGGTCAAGGCGGGAACCGCGCCGAAGGGCAGCCTGTTTCCAGGCCTCGCTGCCTGCGCGGCGGGATCGGCGGCGGCGGCGTGGCTGTCCGATCATTATGGTTTCCCGATCATCCTGCTGGGGCTGCTGGTCGGGCTGTCGCTCAACTTCGTCTCGGCGAACGCGGTGACGCACCGCGGGCTCGATTTCGCGTCGCGCAGCTTTCTGCGCATCGGCATCGTCGTGCTGGGGCTGCAGGTCACTTTCGGGCAGATCGCGGTGCTGGGGCCGGTGCCGTTCGCGGCGCTGATCGTGATCATGACGCTGACGATGGGCGCCGGGTTCCTGGGCGCGCGGCTGTCGGGGCAGACGCCCTACGCCGGATTGCTGGCGGGCGGCGCGACCGCGATCTGCGGCGCGAGCGCGGCGCTCGCGCTCTATGGCGTGATCGGAAAGCAGAGGCTGTCGCAGGCGCAGTTCGCGCTGACCCTGGTCGGCGTCTCGCTCGCGAGCGCGCTTGCGATGACGATCTATCCGTTGCTCGCGGGCGAATTCGGCCTCGGCGACAAGCAGGCCGGCTTCCTGATCGGCGCGTCGATCCACGATGTCGCGCAGGCGATCGGCGGCGGCTACGCCTTTTCCGACGCGGCGGGAGCGAGCGCGACGATCGTCAAGCTCGCGCGCGTGGCGCTGCTCGCGCCGGTCGTCGCGCTCGTCGGGGTGCTGCTGAAGCCCGAGGGCGGTGGCGACACGCGCATCTGGCGGCGCCTCGCCCTGCCCTGGTTCATCACGGCCTTCTTTGCGATGGTGACGCTGAACAGCGTGGCACCGATCCCCGAAGCGATGCGCGCCGCCGCGCTCGCCGGGTCGAAGGCGCTGCTGCTGCTCGCGGTGACGGCGACCGCGATGCGGACGCGGCTGGAGCTGCTGCTCGAGATGGGCTGGCGCGCGGCGGTGCCGGTGTTGCTGGCGTCGCTGACGAGCTTTGCCGCGTCGCTGCTGTTCGCGCTGGCGATCGTCTGAATCGCCGCCGCGCCGGTGGCCCGAAATCGGTCTGGAAATATGGTGCCCGGGGACGGGGTCGAACCGCCGACACTGCGATTTTCAGTCGCATGCTCTACCAACTGAGCTACCCGGGCACGGCCTTCGCTAGGCCGGTCGGCCTGCAGGCGAGCGGCGGCTATAGGCACGGCTTTTGATCCTGTCCAGTGGCTTTGTTGCGCAAAATTCGCGTCTCAATCGCCCTCGAAACCGCCGTCGCCGGTGCCGCCGTCGGGCCCCTCGTGCGCGGGCACGCGATAGCCCTCGTCGAACCATTGATTGAGGTCGCGGTCGCGGCAGCCGCGGCTGCAGAAGGGGCGATATTGCTGGACGCGCGGCTTGCCGCAGAGCGGGCATTTGCCGGGTTTTGCAGAGGTTTCACTGGGCATGGCCCACTCCTTTCATCTCGGCGGCGCGCGCCAGCTCGACCGGGCGACCGCTGCGGCGTTGCAACTCGGCGATCCATTGCGGGTGCGCGGCGATATGGTCGGCAACGGCCGCGCGCGCGGTGAGTTGCAGCACGCCCGCGCCGCGCGCGCGTTCGGCCTGGCGGAGCAGCAGCGCGGCGTCGGTCGCGACGGGATCGAATCGCACCTGCTCGATCAGCGACGGGCGTTCGCGGCGGCGGATGATCTGCAAGAAACCGAAGCCGTTGATCGCGGTGCGCTCGAAAGGCGGCGGCAACAGCTCGTCGACCAGCGCATCGATCGCCTGCCGCTCGGCGCGGCCGCCAAGCGACGGGAAGTCGATGCCGATCGATCCGCCGACGTCGCAGCAACGGATGAGGCGCAGCGCGGCGGCGCCCCCCGCCTTCGCCAGCGCGAACGCATCGCCCTCGCCGTCGATGTCGATCAGCAGCATCGCGGGGGTCGCGTCGACCCACAGCGCGCCGCCCGGAAAGGGGACGTGACCGGTGCGGACCCGGTCGATCAGTTCGGACCAGCCCGCCTCCTCCAGCCGGTCGGGACCGGGATGCGACACATCGGTAACTGGCGTACCGCTCGCCGCGATCCGGGCGCGCAGGTCGGGCCCATCCGCCGACGCCGCATCGGTGATGCGCGCCCGCGCCGGCTTGTCGCGCCCGCGTTCGCTGAGCGCCATCCGAACGATCTCGACGTTGAGGCGCGCGCCTATCGATGTTCCGGGCGGGACCGACGCCAGCGTCGCCTGCGGCGCGCCGGGCAGGTCGAGCGTGACGCGCGCGCCCCTCCCCGCCTCGACCAGCCGCGCCGCCACGACCGCCCCGACGCGCGGCCCTTCGCCGTCGCGCTCGATCCGCGCTTCGATGATCTCTCCGTCCTCGACGAGCGCGGCGCGGCGCTCGCCGATGCCGTCCTCGTACAGCCACTCAGCCAAGCGGCACCCCGGCGGCCGTCAACAGCGCCCGCGTCTCGAACAGCGGCAGGCCGACGACGTTCGAGTGGCTGCCCGACAGGAAGCGCACGAAGACCTCGGCCTTGCCCTGGATGGCGTAGCCCCCGGCCTTGCCCATCCCCTCGCCGCTGGCGACATACCAGTCGATCTCGGCCGCGCTCAGCGCCTTGAAGGCGACGATCGTGTCGACAACGCGGACGCGCGGCCTGCCGTCGGCGCCGACGACGCAGACGCCCGACCAGACGTGATGACGGCGGCCCGACATCAGCGCCAGCATCCGTCGCAGATCGGCCTCGTCGGTGGGCTTTTCGAGGATGCGGCGGCCGACCGCGACGGTCGTATCGCCCGCGAGCACCACTTCGCCCGCCGCGCGTTCGACCGCCAGTGCCTTCGCTTCGGCAAGCCGCGCGACATAGGCGCGCGGCAGCTCGCCCTTCAGCGGGCTCTCGTCAATTTCCGGAGCAGCGATGCGCGCCGGCGTCAGGCCGATCCGCGCCAGCAGTTCGCGCCGGCGCGGCGAGGTCGATGCCAGTACCAGCGCGGGAGAGGTCGCCGCGCCGCTCACTTGAAGCGATAGGTGATCCGACCCTTGGTCAGGTCATAGGGGGTGAGCTCGACGAGCACTTCGTCGCCCACCAGAACGCGGATGCGGTTCTTGCGCATCTTGCCGGCCGTGTGGCCCAGAATCTCGTGGTCGTTTTCCAGCTTCACGCGGAACATCGCGTTGGGGAGCAGTTCGACCACCTGGCCGCGCATTTCCAGAAGTTCTTCTTTCGCCATCTATCCTCTAGGGGCTCGAAATATCGGGATGCGGGCCCATAACGCCAAATTGCGGCAATTGAAAGCAATCTGTCACAGCCGTCATGCGACGATGCCGAGCTTTCGCGCGACGCGCCAGCCGACGGTCTTGGCCCACGCATAACTCGGCCAGCGCGGCGGCATCTTCGGGTCGAGGCCGATGCGGCGGAGCGCGGCGTTGGCGGCGTGCGCCTCGGACTCGCGGTAGCTCCATTCGCTGCGCCAGGTGATCGACAGCGAGATCGAGGGCGCGTCGCCATTGGCGACGAAATGCGGCGCCATCACCGGCATCAGCACCGCGTCGCCGGGGCCCAGCGGCACCTGCTGTGCGGCGCCGAGATAGTCGTCCCGCCACGGCAGGTTGCGATGCCCGCCGGTGTGATAGCGCTCGTGCTGGGTGCGGTGCGCAAAGCGTTCGTCGCCCGAGGGCCAGACGTGCATCACCTTGGTCCCGCGCAGCTGGAGCAGGATATTATGTTCGGGGTCGAAGTGGAACGGGGTGATCGATCGCGGCGACGAGATGAAGATGAAACCCTGCGGCGTCAGCATCGCGCCGGTGCGCGGTTCGACCACCGGCGCCAGTTCGCCGAGCAGGTCCATCAGCAGCGCGCGATAGTCGGGCACCGTCTCTATATTCTTGAGCACTGCCCAGCTTCCATTGGTGTCGATGGTGCGGATTGTCTCCCCAATCGACAGGCCGTTCGAGGGCACATCCTCGGGCGCGATCCCGATCGGCACGTCGCCCGGATTATATTCGACCTGGCCGACCGGCAGGCTTTCACCCAGCGCCGCGAGCGCGTCGAGCGACAGCAGGCGATGTTCGGGCAGGCGGTGGTGCAGCAAGCCCGCCTGCGCCGGATAGAGCGTTTCCATCCGCGCAAGTGTTTCCGCGGGAAACACGCGCCGGTCGATGGCGGGCTGGTCGAGGATGGGTTGGCCGGTCATGGCTGGTCTTCTACCTTCGCAGCGGGGCGTTTCCAACGCCGCCATAGTCGTTCGGCCGTCGCGAGCGCCCGGAAGCGCAGCCGGTCGCCGCTGCCGCCGAGCGGCGCGTTGACCCAGACGAGATGGCGCCGCTCGCGCCAGACGCTGTCGATCATCGGATGGCCGGGCGCCGCGCAACTGTCGACCCATGCGATGCGCGGATCGTCCAGCAGGTCGAGGTTCGCCTGCTGGAGCAGGACGCCGGGCGAGAAGCGGGCATAATCCTCGTCGAACGCGGTCTTGAACGAGAAGGCGCCGGGGACGGCGAGGAAATTGACGAGCATCGCGAGCGGGCGATCGTTCAGCACCAGCGCGCGCATGTCGAGCCTGCCCGCCGCCGCGGCCGCCGCGACGATCGCGCGGAACCATGCCTCGGTATCGCCGTGGCTGGCGAGCGCCGATCCCGCGCGCCCCTTCCACCCGCGCGCCTCGAGGTCGAGGAAAGCGCCGATCCATTGTTCTATCGGCTCCTCGCCGGTCCAGCGGCGGACGGAGACGCGCCCCTCCTCCGCAAGGCGGCTTGCCTGCCGGCGCAGCTCCTTGCGCTTCTTCGCGCGCACCGCGACGTCCCAATAGGCGGCCGGGGAAAGATCGCTCTCGAGCAGCGCGCGCTCCTCGCGGTGGACGATCTCCGCCGCCGCGCCGCGATCGCGCGACACGTCGGCGAGCGCGCGGTGCAGCGGCGCATCCCCGGTCAGGCGCGGCACATGGATCAGCGTGTGCGCCCAGCCCGCCGCATCGCACCAGCCGAGCAGGATCGACCAGAACAGATGCTCCATCCCCGCCCGCACGAGCGGCGCTCCGTGGAAATGATTGGGATGCGCCCAGCCGGTGACGTGGCGCAGCGGCAAGGGTCCGTATTTGACCGCCGAGGCGAGCGGCATCACGCCGATCAGGGGCCCGTCGCGGCCGCCCATCACCATGACCAGCCGCGCCTCGCGCGCGGGGTCGAGCAGGTGGAGCGCGGGTTGCAGGCACCAGCGCTCGACGAACGGGTTGGGCTCGCTCGCCTCGTCGGCAAGCCCGTCCCACGCCGCGGCCAGGTCGTCGGACAGCGCCAGCGGGTCGACGATGCGCACCGCGAGCGGCGCCGAATCCGGAGCTGCGGCGGCGGTGGCCGGAAAGGCTGGATAGACCGTCATCGCCGGTTATCCTAGCATCGAAGCGTTAAGAGGAGATGGCAATTCGTCCAGGTCCCGCCCGGCAAGCGGGAGGGGAAACTATATCCCGAACAGCCTCGCCAGCGACTTTTCGAGCATGAAGAATTGCCAGATCAGCCTCCCGTGATCGCGGCGTCCCGACTGGTGCGCGGCGACGATGCGTTCGATTTCGGCCATGTCGAACCAGCCCGACCGCGCGAGCGTCGCCGACGCCGCGAGCGCCTTTGCCTGCGCCGCGAGCGGCCCGCGGAACCATTGCGTCACCGGCGTCACAAAGCCCATCTTCGGCCGGTAGAGGATATCGTGCGGCAGATAGCGTTCCATCGCCTGCTTGAGGATAGCCTTGCCCGTCCCGCCCTTGACCCGCATCGACGCGGGCAGGCTCGCGGCGAATTCGATCAGGCGATAGTCGAGCAGCGGCTCGCGCGCCTCGAGGCTGACCGCCATGCTCATCCGGTCGGTCTTGGTCAGGATGTCGCCGGGCAGCCAGATCATCAGGTCGGCATATTGCGCCCGGTCGAGCGGCTCGCGCGCGGACGCCTCGCTCATCGCCTTCCAGTAGCGCGCTTCGGCGATATGGTCGCCGAGCGCATGGACCGCGGCGTCGTTGTAGAGCCGCGCGCGCTGCGCGGGACCGGTCACGCCGACCGCCTCGGCATAAGCCTCTGTCCCGCCCTTCGACAGACCGGCGAGCGTCGCGCGCGCGCGCAGCGGACGCGGCGCCCAGTCCATCTGCGGCCAGACGCGCGACAGCGGGCCGAGCAGGCCGCGCCGCAGCACGCCGGGGATGAGGCCGCGCAGCCGCTCCTCCTGATGCTGGAATACCAGGCGGCGGTATCCCGCGAACGCCTCGTCGGCGCCGTCGCCCGAGAGCGCGACGGTGACCTGCTCGCGTGCGAGTTCGCAGACGCGGTAGGTCGGCAGCGCGCTCGCGTCGGCGAAGGGTTCGTCGAACATGTCGGCGATCCTGTCGACGAGCGCGAAATCGGCGGCGGCGACGGTGCGCGTCCGGTGATCGGTCGCGAAGCGTTCGGCGATCGCTTGCGCATAGGCCGTCTCGTCGAGCGCCGCCTGGTCGAAGCCGATCGTGCAGGTCTTGACCGCCTTCGCGCTTGCCTCCGCCATCAGCGCGACGACCGCGCTGCTGTCGACCCCGCCCGACAGGAAGGCGCCCAATGGCACGTCGGCCACCATGCGGTCGGTGACCGCGGCGCGCATCAGGTGGACGAGATGCTCGGCGGCCTCGGCCTCGCCGACGCGGACGCGCCGCGAAAAATCGGGCGCCCACCAGCGCTGCGGCGCCGGGAACGGCTTGCCGCGTTCGAGGAGGAGGAAGTGCCCTGCGGCCAATTTCTCGACCCCCGCGACGATGCAGTTATCGTCCGGGACATAGCCCAGCGCGAGAAAATCCTCGACCGCGGCGAGATTGGGCTCGTGCCGCAGCAGCGGATGGCGGAGCAGCCCCTTGAGCTCCGACGCAAAGGCGATCGACCCGTCGGACAGCCGGACATGGTGGAGCGGCTTCACCCCCAGCCGGTCGCGCGCGAGGAACAGGCAGCCGCGCGCATGGTCGTGGATGGCGAAGGCGAACATGCCGTTCAGGCGCGACAGGCATTCGACGCCCCACTGCCGCCACGCCGCGAGGATCACCTCGGTATCGCCGCTGGTGCGGAAGCGGTGGCCGCGATCCTCGAGCTCGGCGCGCAGCTCGCGGAAATTGTAGATTTCGCCGTTGTAGGTGATGGTGACAATTTCGTCGTCGCTCGCCATCGGCTGCAGGCTGCCCGCGATATCGATGATCGACAGGCGGAGGTGGCCGAAACCGACGCCGGGCGCGGTCCAGGTGCCGCTGCCGTCGGGGCCGCGATGCGCCATCGGGTGGAGCATCGCGCGAAGCCGCGCGGGATCGACCGGCTTCGCCGTCTCCAGATGATAAATTCCCGCGATCCCGCACATATAGAAAGCGGCCTTAACGCGTTTCGAGCGCGCGGTCAGCCATCGCCTGCGCTCCACCCGACGCGGAAACGAAAGCAGCGATCGCATCGCGGCCGCCGTGCGCCGCTTCGGCGGAGACGATCAGCGACAGCGCGCGGGGGTCGCCGCCGAACAGGCGCGCCTTCAGCCCGGCCAGTTTCGCGGTCCGCGCGCTGCCCGTTGCGGTGCCGTCCACGACATACCAGCTCGCGGCGTCGCGCAGCAGCGGGCCGGGGTGGAGCAGGCGTTCGGTCTTGCCGCCGTCGATGGCCGGGAGCGCGGCGCTCCACGCCCATTTGCCGTCGGGATCGACCGCGCCCTGCCCGAAGGCGGCGACCTCGCGCCCCTCGCCCTGCCGTTCATAGCCGCCGATCGCGACCGTGACGCGCTTCCCCTGTCGATCGGCGAAATGGCGGACGACCCGCCGGTCGGCGCCGTCGAAGCGGGGCTGCCACGCGACGGACTCGGGCGTTGCGGCGGTCCATCCGGCCGGGGCCGCGACCGCGATCGTTGCGGGCAACTCTGCCGTGCGCCCGCCGACGAGCGACGCCCAGCCGACAAAAAGCAACGGAATGGCGATCGCCCCGCACAGGACAGCCGCCGCGTGACCGGCGCGGCGCGGCGTGCCGCCCAGCCCGCCCACATCGACCGCGACATCGTTCGCGGGGCGGTCGAACCAGCGCCGCGCGACAAGCATCACCAGCAGGATGACGAGGCCGAAGAATATCCAGCCGTAAAAGACATGATCGATCCCCCCTGCGGCCTCGATCCCCCAGATTTCGGCCGCGACCATCGTGCCATAGGCGCGCAGCGCGTTGGCGAGGATCGTCGTCGCAAGCGCGAGGCCGACGAACAGGATGCGCCGCGTCCAGCTTTTGAAACAGAGGTGCGCCGCGAACACCGAATAGGCGAGCATCGCGATCAGGAAATTGACCCCCGAACAGGCCTCGGCCACCTCGAAAAAGCCGGCGCGGGTGGTGATGAACACCCCCTCGATCTCGGCCGACAGCCCCGACAGATGCAGCAGCGCAAGCGCAATTTTCGCGGTGAGCGTCTGGAGCAGCGGCACCAGTTCCTCGCCGAACGGCACGAGGAGCAGCGCATAAGCGAGCGGGAACAGCAGCCCGCGCACGATCTTCGGCCCCAATGTCGCGGCCACCGCGCCCTGCAGCATCAGGACGAGGCCGAGCTGCCTGAACAGGCCCACGCCGGCCGCCTCGCCGACCAGCCACACCAGCCCCGCGCCCGCGATCCAGACCAGCGCGGGCCACCAGAAGGCGGGCGTCAGCGGACGCAGCAGCGCGGTGCGCTGCGACACCAGCCAGCCGATCATCGGCACCATCAGCAGGCAGTGGGTGAAGGTCGAGCTGTGCCACCAGATGCCGGCCATGTCGGCGGCGTCGCGGTGGAAGACCGCGAGCATTGCCGCCGCCACGCCCGCGAGCGCGGCAAGGTGGCGCTGCCAGCGCGTCCACTCCCGCGGGCGGGCGATGGCGGGCGCCGTCATGCCGCGAGCCCCAGCAGGCGCGCGAGCGGCGCGAGCCTTGCATCCCAGCCGTAGCGCGCGATCATTTGCGTCCGTGCCGCCCTTCCCATCGCGGCGGCGGCGGCGGGGTCGTCGAACAGGCGAACGACGGCGTCGGCCATCGCATCGGCCCCGTCGGCGACGAGCAGATGCTCGCCCGGCGCAGCGTCGATCCCCGTCGCGGCGGCGGCGCTCGCGACCACGGGGCGCGCCATCGCCATCGCCTCGAGCAGCTTGTTCTGAACCCCGCGCGCGAGGAGCAGCGGCGCGACCACCGCATCGGCGGCGGCGAGCCACGGCCGGACGTCGGGCACCTCGCCGGTGACGGTCACGCCGGGCAGCGTTTCGAGCGCGCGCACCTCTTCGGCCGGCGCGCGGCCGACGATCGCGAAGCGCGCTTGCGCGTGATGCCGGCGGATGCGCGGCAGGATATCCGACGCGAACCAGCGCACCGCGTCGATGTTCGGCCGATAGTCCATCTGGCCGGTGAAGACCGCGAGCGGGCCGTCGCCCTCGCCCACGCGGTCGAACGGCAGCGCGGGATCGAAATGGCCGGTGTCGATGCCGTTGCCGACGGCATGCACCGTGTCGGCGCCGAGCCCGCTGCGCGCCCGGAACAGCGCCGCCTCGGCCTCGCTGACGAACAGGCTGGCGTCGACGGCGCGCGCGACCTTGGCCTCGAATGCACCGAGCCTCCGCGCCTCGCGCGCATGGACCCAGTGGAGCGGTTGGCGCTTGTCCTGCTCCGCATAAGTGGCGAATTTCGCCGAATCGACGTCGACGAAATCCATGACCACCGGGCCCGCGAACCCGGCGGGCAGATATTGCGCCATCTGCCCCGAGAAGGCGACGATATGGCTCACCTTGCCCAGCGCGAGCAGCGCGCCGACATGCTCGGCGAGCGCCGCGCTCCAGAACAGGCGGTTCGACACCGGTTCGCCGCGCAGCACCGCCGACGCAAGCGCGACCGGGCGCGAGACGGTGCGCACTTCGATGCACAGGCTCTTGCAAAGCGGGGCAAGTTTCGCCTCGGCGATGGCCGCATCCTCGGCCGTGTCTGCGAGCGCGGCGACGTGGACGGGCGCGAGCTTCGCCAGCGCCTGGACCATGTGCCAGCTGCGGATGCGGTCGCCGCGGTCGGGGGGCCAGGGCGCGCGGTGAACCAGAAACAGGATCTCGACCATCACCCCAGCCCGCGCGCGATCAGCGGGCCGATGCGGTTCGCCGCCCACAGCGGGAGCTTCTTCCAGAGGTCGACCTGCAGCCGGTATTTGGCGCTGGTCGGGTTGGTATCGCGCGGGCGTTCGCCGGGCGCGAGCCAGCGCGCATAGACGAGCGGTTCGGGCTCGAAGCCCCAATTCTTCTTGTACGCGAAAGGACCGGTACCGAGTTTCGAGCGGCCGAAATCGAAGCGCGTGCAACCCTTTGCCCGCGCGTGGCGCATCAGCGCGAAATACATGAGCTCGTTGGCGCGCAGCCTGCGCGCGTCGGCGGTGCCGCCGCCCCAATAGGGCATCACCGTACCGCGCCAATAGAGGCTGAGCACGCTCGCGACCGGCGCGCCGTTCGCGCGCACGGTCAGGATATCGGCATCCGCGCCGAACGCGTCGAGCACCGCGTCGAACAGCGGCTTCGGAAAGACCGGGGTGCCGAGGTTGCGGACGCTTGTCGCATAGATGCGATAATGGTCGCAGCGTTCGGCCGCGTCGGCGCCGGTCGTGACCGTCAACTCGCTTTCGAGCGCCTTGCGCACTTCGGCGCGCTGTTTGCGCGGGATGGCGAGCAGTTCGGCGTCGTCATCGGCGGCAAGGCCGCGCGCGAAGCCCGCATAGACGCCCTCTTCGCGGTGCCAGCCCTCGCCCTCGGGCTGCGGGCCGCCGCGCAGCTCGACCGACGGCACGCCGAGCGATTTCGCCATGTCCGCCGCGCCACCCGCGAGCGTCGCGGCGGTCGCGGGATCGTCGGCGAGCAGGCCGCCGCCGACCGCGAAGCCGCTGCCGACGAGCGCCTGGCCGAACAGCGGCGAGCGAATGTGATGGAGCGGCAGCAGCCCCGCAAGCACGCCGCCCGCGCCGCGCGCGGTCAGAAGGTGGCAGCGATGGCCCGTCGCGCGCGTGATCGCCTCGCACCACGCGCGGCTGTGGAAGGGCGTCGCGTCTGGATGCGCGGCGACATAGGCATCCCACGCGTCGGCATCGGCCAGCGGCACCGGCGGCTGGACCGGCGCGTTCACGCCGCGGCGCGCCACGGCTGCGCGCGCTCCTGCTGCGCAGGCAGCAGCGTGTCGGCGCGGGTCCATTCGAAATCGGCGAGCAATTTCTTGAGCTTGCCGACCATCGCTGAAAGACCGGTGTAGTGGCGGATCCTCGACCTCACCGGCGCATCGGCGACGCGCGGTTGGCCGGGATCGATCTCCCACGGATGGAAATAGAGGATCGCGGGGTGCCCCTCGGCGTTCATCCGCTCGATCGCCCAGCGCGTGAAGCCATAGGGCAGCAGGCGCATGAAGCCACCGCCGCCCGCCGCGAGCGTGCGCCCGGCAAAGCGCGCGGTGGTCACCGGCCATTCGACGAGGTCGCTGTCGGGGAGCGGGCGCCAGGCGTGGCGCGGGCTTTGCGGCCAGCCATAGTGGTCGTGGACGACGGGTGCGACGCTCGACGAATAGGCATAGCCCTGTTCGGCGAGCACGGCGTGCGCCCACGGCGTGCGCGTATCGACCGAGAAGCTGGGCGCCCGATAGCCGCGGATCGCGACCCCGCCGAGGTCTTCGAGGATCGCCCGCGCCTGTTTGAGGTCCGCAGCGAACGCGTCGGCGGTCATGTTGAAAACGCGCTTGTGATCGTAGCCGTGGCTGGCAAGCTCGTGCCCAGCATCGACGATCCGCCGGATCAGCGCCGGATAGCGTTCGGCGACCCAGCCGAGCGTGAAGAAGGTGCCCTTGGCGCCCGCATCGGCGAAGATTTGCAGCACCGCGTCGCAATTTGCCTCGACCCGGCATTCCAGCGTCGGCCAGTCGGCACGGTCGATCGTGCGCTCAAAGGCGCCGACCTGGAACCAGTCCTCGACATCGACCGACAGGCCGTTCTGCATTTTTCCTCACCTTCGCCGATCTTCTAGTGCGGGATCGGCTCCGAGTAAAAGATGTGTTACCCCGCGAAGGCGGGGGCCCATCACCGGTCGATGCCAATCTTCCGGCTCCGGATGATGGTTCCCCGCCTTCGCGGGGAAACGCCTTATCGATTGGCGCCGTCCGGGATCGTCACGCGGCCCAAACCTGCGAATTTTGCGGGTTGGGCGAATTTTCGGGATCGCGTTCGACCCATTCGATGAGCAGGTCGAGCACACGGCGGAGCGCCGCATCCTGTTCGACGAGCCGCGCCTCGAGGCTGGCGATCTGGTTTTGCAGCTCGGCGATCCGGGCATCCTGGACGGCCGAGGCCTGAGCGACGGGTTCGGAAACAAGCTCGATCCCGTCGTCGGCAGCGGCTGGCGTCCCGGCCTGATCGGCGACGAGCGTCCGCGCCGCGGCGAAATCGGCGGGCGCGGCAAAGGGCGGGCGGCCGTCGCTCGCGGCGCCGGCTGCCGCCTGCGGCGCCGCGACCGCGGCGGCGGCGTGGGCGACGACCTCCTCGACCGGCAGCGGGGCCAGGCTCGCCTCGTCGATCCCGCGATCGGCCTCGATCTCGCCGATCACGTTGCGGACATGCTGCGCCGAAATGCGGTGCAGTTCCTCGACCGCACCGAACAGCAGCAGGCGGCTGACCAGCACGTTCAATTTGCGCGGCACGCCGTCGCTATAGTCGTAGATCAGCTCGAACGCCTCGGGCGCGAAGCTGGGATTGCCCGTCCAGCCGACCTTCTTGAGGCGGTGGAGGATATAGGGTTCGACCTCCTCGGGCTCCATCGGGTCGAGGTGATGCGTCGCGATCACCCGCTGGCGAAGCTGTTCCAGCGCGGGCGTGTGGAACAGGGTCTGGCGGAATTCGGGCTGGCCGAGCAGGAAGATCTGCAGCAGCGAATGGTCGCCGAGCTGGAAGTTCGACAGCATCCGCAGCTCTTCGAGCGCCGAGATCGCGAGATTCTGCCCCTCGTCGACGATCAGCAGGGTGCGGCGCCCGGCGCGCGCCTGTTCGCGCAGATATTGCTCGATCGAGCGGAGCAGCTCGGCCTTGCTCTGCTCTTCCCACTCGATCCCGAATTGTTCGGCGACGAGGCGGAGCAGGTCGTCGCCCTCGACCTGCGTCGACACCAGCTTGACCGCGGTCAGGCGGTTGGGATCGATCGTGTTCATCAAATGGCCGACGAGCGTAGTCTTGCCGGCGCCGACGTCGCCGGTGATGACGATGAACCCCTCGCCCTGCGCGAGACCGTAGCCGAGATAGGACATCGCCTTGCGGTGCGTGCCGCTCTCGAAATAGAAAGCCGGATCGGGCGTCAGCTGGAAGGGCCGACCGGTGAAACCATAATATTGATCGTACATCGACATTCCCCGATCAGAAATTGTACCGCAGGCCCACCAAAGCCGAACCGATCAGGCGGCTGTTGAAGCCGTCCTGGTCGAACGCGCTCAGCGCCGCCGCCGCGCTGCCCGTCAGCGAGCGCCAGATGCGCCGCGAATAGGCCGCCGAAATCCCGGCCGACTGGACATCGCCCGACCCCGGCGCGCCATTGTCGTAATAGTTCAGATAACCCGCAATGCTGAGATCCGAATCGGCATCGAGCTGGCGCCCCGCGGTCAGGAAGAGATAATAGCTCTCGTCCTTCGTCCCATCGAGATAGGCGAGCGGCGACGCGGCGGGCACGAGCAGGCGGCGGCGGTCGTAGCCGACGCCGACGCCGTAGCTCCAGCGGCCGTAGGTCGAGCTGAGGATCGCCTGCACGCCGCGGTTGCGATACTGGAACGTCCCCGCATTGCCGAGCTGGTTGTTGAGGCAGCCGCCGGTCTGTTCGCCGAAGACGCAGGTGTTGACCTCGCCGCTCACCGGGTTGCGCGTCGGGTCGAACTGCGTCGGCAGCGCTGCGAGGCCGGTCGACAGCCCGCGACCGAAGCTCGACAGCCCGTCATAGACGCCGACCTGGACCAGGGTCGCATGGTCGGGGCGATAGGCGAAGCTGCCGGTATAGACGGTATCGCCATAGCGGCGGCCGACGCGCGCGGTCAGCGAGGTGCGGCGGCTCGGCTGCCACATCACGCCCGCGTCCCAGATCAGCCCGTCGACGTCGAACGAAAGCTGGCGCGGGCTCGATGTGTCGGTGACATAGCGGCCGTTCGCGTCGAGCACCGGCACGCCGTTCGCATCGACCACGGGGTCGCGCTGGCCGATCTCGACATCCTCGTAACCGACGCCCCCGAGCAGCGCGACGGTGGGCGAGATCGGGACGGTGATGTCGGCGCGGGCGTATTTGCCGTCGAAACGCTGGTCGAGCTGGCTTGCATCCTCGCGCTCCCAGCCGCCCGAGAGCTGCCAGCCGAACGGCAGGTCGCCCGGCCGCTGGCCGATGCTGCCCCACGCGACATGGTTGGTCGAATGGTCGAAGACATCGCGCGGCTGGACGCCGGGCGCAAGCACCGCGGGATTGTCGACCTCGACCTTCGTGTAGCCGAAGCGATAGCCGGCGCCGACGTCGAGGTTGCCGATGCGCCGCGCGAAGGTCGGCCCGGCGTAGAAGGAATAGAGGTCGGCGACATTGGTCCCGCCCCCGATGAAGAAGCCGCCGTCGGCGCCCTGCCCGTCGGCGCGCGCGCGCGTCGCGAGCGCCCCGGCTTCGAGGTTCAGCCCCTGCGCGGCTTCGAGGCGGCCGCGCACGAGGCCGCTCAAGATATCGGCGTCGCTGAGCCCGCCGCTTTCGCCGAAGCGATGTTCGTAGCGGATCGTCCCCGCAAGCTCGGCGCGGCGCGTCACGATCGCCGCGTCGACCCCGACCGCGACGGTCGTGTAGGTCAGGACATCGCCGTCGCCGCCCTTCAAGTCGGCGGTCAGCACCTGATCGACCTCGAGATAGGGACTGACGTCGACCTGCCGCTGGCGCTTCTTGCGTTCGCCGCGCTTCGCCTTGCGGCCGGTTTCGGACGCCGAAGGCGCGCTGCTCGCGCCCGCATCGCTGGACGCGGCGCCGGGATCGCCGGAGAATTGCGCCGCAGCGCTCGTCGCGGTTCCCGCGAGCAGCAACGCGGCAAGCGCTGCCCCTGTACGCAAGGTGAAACGGGGAGACATCACGCACCGCCTCCCTGGCCGTAATAGGTGCCGAAGCGGCGGCCGCCGGGCGAGAATTTCACGCCGTTGAGCAGCAGCTGGATGTGCGGGCACGCGCCCATCAGGCCGATCGCGTCGCGCAGCGCGCTTTCCATCGTCTGGTCGGCGCGGACGACCATGATGAGCTGGCCGACATGGCCCGCGAGCACCGCCGCGGGCGAGGCCGCGAGGACCGGCGGCGAATCGAGGATGACGATCCGGCCCGGCGCGCCCTGTTCGAGCTGCGCGAGCAGCGATTCGGTGCGCGCCGAGGCGAGCAGTTCGGTATCGTGCATATGCTGCGTGCCCGCAGGCATCACCTTCAGCCCCGGAATGTCGGTCTGGATCAGGCAGTCGGCGAGCGGCAGATGCGGATCGGCGAGCGCATCCATCAGCCCGGGGCCGTTTTCGAGGCCGAGCGTTTCGAGCACGCTCGGCTTCGCGATATCGGCGTCGATCAGCAGCACGTCGTGGTCGGCCTCGACCGCGAGGCTGAGCGCGAGGTTGACCGCGGTGAAGGTCTTGCCCTCGCCGGGGTTCGCCGAGGCGATCAGCACGCGGTGGCCGCGCGGCACGACCGGGCGGTTCGCGGTCCCCGCGAAATTGCGGATGATCTCGCGCTTCACGATGCGATATTCCTCGGCGATGCCGGTCACCGGCGCGCCGGGCACGACCATGCCGCGCGCGGCGAGCCGGTCGCGATCGATGCGGCCGTGGCGCGCGGGCTCGATCGCGGGCGCCGCCTTCGCGACATGCTTGCGCGGCGAGGGTTTGGCCGGCGCGGGTTCGACAACAGGCGTCACGTCGATCGCGGGTTCGGGGGCGATGTCGGGCGGCAATATTTCGGCGGCGGGTTCGGCCTTCGCCTTGCGCGCGCGCTTCTCGGGTTCGGGCGGCAGTTTCGACACGTCGATCGTCGACGCGTTTTTCGCGGGATCGAGGCCGAACATGTCGGCGGCGCGTTCGAGCAGTGAGGGCTGGCGCTTGACGGGGCGTTGGTCGTTCATGTCCTCTTCCCCGCTCACGCGACCATGCCGCGCTGGACGAATTCGGCGATCAGCAGCAGCGCATAGAGGCCGACGAGCGCCCCCGCTCCGCTGGCGAGCCACACCAGCCTTTTCCGGCGTTCGACATGGCGGTCGGGCGTCACCACCTCGGTGATCGATCCGATCACCGGCAGCCCGCTCGCGCGTTCGAGTTTCGCGGCGGTGGCATAGCTCGGGCGGACCTGCGCGAGGCCGAAGGCCGCCCCGATGCCGCCACCGATCCCCGCCAGCAGCACCAGCGTCAGGAACAGCGGCCGGTTCGGCGCCGCGGGGCTGGTCGGCTTCGACGGCGGATCGAGCAGTTCGATCTTGATCGCGTCGGTTTCGGTCTGCGCGTCGCCGCGCAGCCGCACCTGCTCGCGCTGGGCGAGCAGCTTGTCATATTGCGCCTTGGTCGCGGTATATTCGCCGTTGATCCGGTCATATTCGGCGGCGACGCCGGGGTTCTGGATCTGCTGCGAGGTGATGCGCGCGATGTCGCCCATCAGCTGCGACTTGCGCGCGGTCAGCGCGCTGACCGTCGCCTGGCGCTCGGCGCGCATCGCGGCAAGCGAGGCATAGGCGGGATTCTGCATCCCGCCGCCGCCGCCGCCACCGCCGCTGCCTTCGCGGTCGGCGATGGCTTTGAGCGACGCGATCTGGCTCTTCAACGCGATGACGTCGGGATGCGCATCGGTCAGCCCGCGCGCGCGCATCGAGGAAAGTTCGTTCTGCGCCCCGGCAAGCTGCTGGCGCGCGACGCTTCCGCCCACCGCGCCGCCGGCGCCGGGGATCGACTGCGGGGTCGAGGCAAGCTGGCCGTTCGCGGCTGCAAGCTGCGCCTGCGCCGAGACGAGCTGGCTGTCGATCTGGCCGAGTTCGGCGCGCGCCGCCTCGACCCGCTGCGCGGGCGAGCCCGTGCCGCCAGGGATCAGGCCGATATTCTGCGCCTCGAACGCGGCGCGGCGCGCCTCGATCTCGCGCAGGCTCTTTTCACGGTCGGCGATCTGCGCGTCGAGGAATTTCAGCCCTTCGCGCGTGTTGACGCGGCCGCCGCGCAACTGGTCGTCGCGGAACACGGTGATCAGGCTGTCGAGTATCCCGCTCGCGAGTTTCGCATTGTCGGCGTCGGACAGGCTGCCGATCCCGACCGACGAGGTCAGCTCGAAGATATTCTGCTGCTGCGGCACGACCTTGATATTCTGCTGCAGCATCGCGACCGCCCCCGCCTTGTCGCGCTCGCCGGCATCGGCGCCGATCAGGCCGGTGGTCGCCGCGACCTTTTCGAGGTTGCGCGCGCTGGTCAGCGTCTCGCGAATCTGGTCGATCTGCTGTCCGCCGCCGAGCGAGCCGCCGGTGCCGTCGTCGGGCAGGATCTGGTTGACGTCGACGAGCAGCCGCGCGCGGCTGTCATAGCGGTTGGGAATCGACGCGACCGCGAGCCAGCCGAGGATGCAGATGCCCCACGCGACCGCGAGCACGAGCCAGCGGCGCGTCCAGACGCTGTGCACCGCCACCCGGATTTCGTCGTAAAGGCCGTTCATCGCTCGCTGTCAGTCCTTGGCAATCATGTCGGTCGGGGCGGCGCGGATCAGAACATGCTTTCGGGGATGATGATCACATCGCCCGGTTGCAAGCGGACGTTCGCCTTGATGTCGCCGCGCTTGATGAGGTCGTTGAGGCGGAGCGCGAACTCCTCCTGCTTGCCCGTGCCCTTGTCGTACCGCACGAGGCGCGCCTTGTTCCCCGCCGCATATTCGCCAAGGCCGCCGACCGCGATCATCGCGTCGAGCACGGTCATGTTGGCGCGGAACGGGATCGACGCCGGCTTCTCGGTCGCGCCGACGACGCGCACCTGCTGCGAAAAGGTGCTGTTGAAGCTGGTCACGATCACGCTGACGATCGGATCGGTGATATATTGGCTGAGTTGCAGCTTGATATCCTGCTGCAGCATCGTCGGCGTCTTGCCGACCGCGGGCATGTCGGTGATCAGCGGGGTGGTGATCCGGCCGTCGGGGCGCACCTGCACCTTGCCGCCGAGTTCGGGATTGCGCCACACGAAGATCTGCAGCTCGTCGAGCGGGCCGATGATATATTCCTCGCCCGGCCCTTCCTGGTTCGCGACGAAATTGGCGCTGGGAAGCTGCGGCGCCGGTCCCGCGCCGCCCGCGCAACCCGCGAGGGCGGTCGCGGCCATGCCCGCAACCAGCGCGATGCGTGCGGCGTGAAGCGGGGGGTAGGACGTCATATTCAAATCACCTTTCGGGCAGCCGGGCGCCTCCTGCCGTCCCTAAACGGCTGCAAAGAAACCCATTGCGTCAGCTTCCGCTATTGCTCGAAAGGGTGAATATACCGTTAGTCTTGCGCTAAGTTCGAGCCGCGTTTGCCGTAGTTTGTGCCGTATCGGCACAGAAACAGCCCTATACGAGCATCTCGCGCGCCGCCCCCTGCCCGAGGAAGCCCGCCGGACTGGCCGTCGCACCATAGGCGCCGGCAAGGAAAAGTGCAATCAGATCACCGACTTGCGCGCGCGGAAGCGCGACCTGATCGCCCAGACGGTCGAGCGGGGTGCACAGGCAACCGACGACCGAGACGGTCTCCTCGGGATCGGCGCCGAAGCGATTCGCTACCCCTATCGGATAGTTGCGGCGGATGACGGTGCCGAAATTGCCGCTCGCCGCGAGCTGGTGGTGAAGGCCGCCATCGGTGACGAGGAAGGTCTCGCCATGGCTGGTCTTGCGGTCGATGACACGGGTCAGATAGACCCCCGCCTCCGCGACCAGCCAGCGCCCGAGTTCCATCGCGAACCGGCTGTCGGCGAGCGCTGCGTCGCGTTTCGCGAGCGTATCGCCGAGCGCGGCGCCGACCGCCGCGACGTCGACCGCCACGTCGCCGGGAAAATAGGGCACGCCCATTCCGCCGCCCAGATTGACGAGCGGCGGCGCCGCGCCGATCGCGTTGGCGAGCCGTCCGGCGAGCGCCACGGTCCGCGCCTGCGTCTCGGCGATGGCGCCGGCATCAAGTGCTTGCGATCCCGCAAAAATATGAAAACCCTGCCAGTCGGCACCGGCGTCGATCAGGCGGCGGACGAGCGCGGGAACGGCGTCGGCGTCGACCCCGAACGGCTTGGCGCCGCCGCCCATCTTCATCCCCGATCCCTTGAGATCGAAGTCCGGGTTGACGCGCACCGCGAGCCGCGGCGTGACGCCGAGCCGCGCGGCGATCGACAGCGCCCGTCCGGCCTCGCCCGCGGATTCGAGGTTGAGCGTCGCGCCCGCCTCGATGGCGGCTTCGAGTTCGCGGTCGCGCTTTCCCGGCCCCGCGAAGCTGATGTGTTCGGGGGCCATCCCGCTCGCCAGCGCAGCCCTGAGCTCGCCCCCCGACGCGACGTCGAAACCGTCGACCAGCCGCCCCATGAAGGCGAGCAGCGGCGCATAGGGGTTCGCCTTCATCGCATAGTGAAGCTGCACCTCGGCGGGCATCGCGGCGCGCCATTCGGCAACGCGCGCGGCGAGCATCGCGCTGTCATAGACGAACAGCGGCGTATCGCCCGCGACGTCGGCCAGCGCCTCGGCGCGGTCGCCGCCGATCAGCAGCATCCCCCCGGCGTCGGCCGCAAAACCGGGCGGGATCGGACCGTGCGGCTTCATGCCGCCACCGCCTTCGCCCAGCCGGCGGCGATGGCGACGCGGTCGAGCTTGCCGTTCGGGTTGCGCGGCAGCGCGTCGCGCCACTCGATCGCCTGTGGCTGCATGAAATTGGGGAGATGCTGGCGGAGATAGGCCGAAAGCCGCGCCGCGTCCTCGCGCCCGTCCTTGCCGCGCACGATCAGGACGATCGCGGCGCCGAGCCGCGGGTCGGGGACGCCGAACGCCACCGCCTCGAAGATCAGGCCCGAGGCGATGGCGACATCCTCGACCTCGGTCGGGCTGACGCGATTGCCCGCGGTCTTGATCATCGCATCGTCGCGGCCGACGAAGGTGAGCAGCCCGTCGCTGTCGCGCCGCACCGTGTCGCCCGACCACACCGCCGTCCCGCCATAGCGCGAGGACGGCGGTGCGGGCCGGAAGCGCTCGGCGGTGCGCGCCGCATCGTGCCAATAGCCCTTCGCGACCAGCGGCCCGGCGTGCACCAGCTCGCCCGGCTCATCGTCATCGGTGATGCTGCCGTCGGGACGGCAGACGAGGATTTCGGCGTGCGGGATCGCGCGGCCCATCGAGGTCGGATGCGCGGCGACGAGCGACGGGTCGAGGTAGGTCGAACGAAAGGCTTCGGTCAGCCCGTACATCGGATAGATGTCGGCGTTCGGAAAGGTCGCGCGCATCTCGTCGACCAGCGAGGGGGTCAGCGCGCCGCCGCTGTTGGTCAGCCGCCGGAGCAGCGCCGCGGTCCCGGCGGGCCAGTCGCTCTCGACAAGTTGCACCCAGAGCGGCGGCACCCCGGCCAATGTCGTCACGCCATGGCGCGCCACCGCCTTCACGACGTCGCGCGCGGTCAGATAGTCGAGCGGCGCGACCGAAGCCCCCGCGTACCAGCTCGAAAGCAGCTGGTTCTGTCCATAGTCGAAGCTCAGCGGCAGCACCGCGAGCACGCGGTCGGCGGGCGCGATCTTCAGATAGGTCGCGACGCTTTCGGCGCCCAGCCAAAGGTTCGCATGGCTGAGCATCACGCCCTTCGGCCGCCCGGTCGATCCGCTGGTATAGAGGATCGCGGCGAGATCGTCGGGATCGGCGGTCGACGGCGGCAGCCCCTGCCCCGCCGAATCAATGATTTCTTCGGCGACCTTCAAATCCTGTAGCGCGCAATCGTCGGGCAAGGCGCCATCCAGCATGTCGGAGCGCGATCGGTTGGTGACGAGCAGCTTTGCGCCGCTGTCGGCTAGGATATGCGCGACCTGCGCGCCTTTCAGCAGCGGATTGACCGGCACATGGATCAGCTCGGCGCGCGCGGCGGCGAGCGGCAACAGGCAGGTCGCGCGCGACTTCGCGCCCCAGCTCGCGACGCGCTCGCCGGGACCGCCCGCCTCGGCCAGCAGCCACGATGCGAGCCGCCCGACCGCGGCGTCGAGGTCGCCGAAACGGAGAACGCGGTCGCCCGTCAGCAGCGCAGGCGCGTCCGCGGCGCCGCGCAGCGCGAGATGGTCGACCGGATACGACTGCGGGTTTTCGGCTTTGGTCATCGGCTGTTAGGAGAGAGTTGATAGAGGGCCGCAGCATGGATGGGAACGGTGAAGATCGCGCTAATGATGATGCGGCAGCGGCCGCAGACTTCGCCTCGCCCTTCGACCGCGCCGAATGGTTCGCGTTGCTCGAGGCGCATGGCTTTGCCGGTGGCGGCCGGTACGATGCAAAGGCGACGGCGGGCGGCGTCACCGCATGGCTTCCCCTGCGCGCCGAGAAACCCGGTCATCTCGCCGGGCTGACCAACTGGTACAGCTTTGCGATCCGGCCGCTTTACGAGGGTAGCGGGGATCGCGCCGCCGCGCTGGCTGCGTTGTTCGGCGACCTGCGCAAGCGGGCGGCGCGCGTCTCGCTTTACCCCGTTCGCGACGGCGATCGCGCGGCGATCCGGTCGGCGCTGCGGACCGCCGGCTGGTGGCTGACGGCCAGCCCCGCCGGCGACCGGCACTGGCTGGACCTCTCCGATATGGACCATGATCGCTGGTGGGCGAGCCGCCCCGGCGCGCTGCGCAGCACCGTCCGGCGCAAGGCAAAGAAGGGCATCGTCGATATCGAGCTGTCGACGCGCTTCGACGCGGCGAATTGGGCCGCCTATGAGGACATCTACGCCGCAAGCTGGAAGCCCGAGGAAGGCGATCCCGCACTGCTGCGCGCCTTTGCCGAGGCCGAAAGCGCGCGCGGCACCTTCCGCATGGGACTGGCCCGCATCGAGGGCGCGCCGGTCGCCGCGCAATTCTGGACGGTCGAGGACGGCACCGCCTTCATCCATAAGCTCGCGCATGTCGAGGACAGCCTGAAAGCGTCGCCCGGCACCTTGCTGTCGGCGGCGCTGTTTCGCCATGTGATCGAGGTCGACGGCGTGAAGCGCGTCGATTTCGGCACCGGCAACGACGCGTACAAGCGCGACTGGATGAACCGGCACGAGCCATTATGGCGCATCGAGGCTTTCAATCCGTCGCGCATCGCGGCATGGGGGCCGGCATCGAAAGCCTTTGTGCGTTCCATGCTGGGGAAAGACACGTGACCGAACCGACCCACCAGCCCTTTGGCGTCGACGCCACGCTTCGCGCGCTGCTCGCCGACATTCTCGGCCTCGGCGACGAGCGGGCCGCGGCGCTGACCGCGGACAGCGGCCTGTTCGGCGCGCTGCCCGAATTCGATTCGATGGCGGTCGCGACCGTTCTGACCGAGATGGAAGACCGGCTGGGTATCATCATCGACGATGACGAGATCGACGGCGAGATTTTCGAAACCTACGGCAATCTCCTCGCTTTTTCGCTGCGCAAAGTGAACGGTTGAGGCAGGCCCGGGCGGCATGGCAGAGCATCTGTTCCGCATCGCCCCGTCCGGCGCGAGCCGCGCCACCATTCTGATCGTCCCGCCGCTGTTCGACGAGGCGAACCGCCTGCGCCGGACGCTGGCGCTCGCGATGCGCGCGCTGGCAGCGGAGGGATTCGCGGCGGTGCTGCCCGATCTCCCCGGCCAGAACGAAAGCCTGGTCGCGCTGGAAGACGTCGATCTCGAACGCTGGCGGGATGCGCTGGCGGAGGTCGCGGCCGGAATCGACGGCCCGGTCGTGATCGCGTCGATTCGTGGCGGCGCGCTGATCGATCATCGCGCGGAGGCCGCCGCCTGGTGGCGGCTTGCCCCCGTCGGCGGCGCGTCGTTGCTGCGAACGATGTTGCGCGCCCGGGTGACCGCGGATCGCGAGGCGGGAATCGAATCGTCGCCGGAAAGCTTGCAGGCGGCGGCAAGGGACGCGCCGCTGCTGCTCGCGGGCAATGCGCTGTCGCCCGCGATGGTCGCCCAGCTCGGCGCCGCCGAAGCGCAGCTGGTCGCGCCGCTGCGCGCGATCGGCCTTGGCCCCGACGGCATCGCGGGAACGCCGCTGTGGCTGCGCGCCGAGCCCGGCGAAGATGCGGCGATGGCGGCTGCGATCGCCGCCGACGTCGCCGCGTGGAGCAAGACATGCGGCATCAGCTGAGTTTCGCCTGCGAAGGGGCAGCGCTCGCCGCGACCATCGACAAGGCGCCGGGCACGACCGGCCTGCTGATCGTCTCGGGAGGCAACGAGGTACGGAGCGGCGCGCATCGCGGCATGGCGATGTTGGCGCAACAGATCGCGGCGGTAGGGCATCCGGTGTTCCGCTTCGACCGCCGCGGAATCGGCGACAGCGAGGGGGTCAACGGCGGCTATGCAAGCAGCGGACCCGATATTGTCGCGGCGATCGCGGCGTTTCGCGAGGCCGCACCCCATGTGACGCGCATCGTCGCGTTCGGCAATTGCGATGCGGCGAGCGCGCTCTTGCTGCACCAGCCGCTGGCGCTGGACGCCCTGATCCTTGCCAATCCGTGGACCTACGAAGACAGCGAGGAGGAAGCCGGCGAACCCGCGCTGCCGCCCGCTTCGGCGATCCGCGCGCGCTATCTGGCGCGGCTGAAAGATCCGAAAAGCCTGCTGCGCCTGCTGAAGGGCGAGATCGACATCGGGAAATTGTTTCGCGGCCTCTCCGCCCTGAAACAGGCGCCGCAGCCGCCCGCACCCCACAGCCTCGCCGACCGGCTCGCCAGCAACATCGCCGAGCTGCCCTGCCCCGCAACGATCCTGCTCGCTACCGGCGACCGCACCGCGCAGGCCTTTATGGACGCGCTGGCGCCGTCGCTCGCCTCCATCGAGGCGAACCCTTCGACCGTCGGGATCGAAAAGCTCGCCAGCCCGTCACACAGCTTTGCCGGCAAGGATGCCGACTGGCTGTTGGCTCGGATATTGAAAGCGCTGGCCTGACGGCAGCGTCGGGTTGGGGAGCGGACCAAACGCCCTCTCTCCTTCGGGGGAGAGAGCTATTCCGTCAATGTCCACAACCGGTCGTTACCCGCCGCGCGGCCTATGCCTCCACCATCGCGTGATACTCGGCCTCGGCCAAAAACCGTTCGGCGTCGAGCGCCGCCATGCAGCCCATGCCCGCGGCGGTCACCGCCTGACGATAGACCTTGTCGGTGACGTCGCCCGCGGCGAAGACCCCGGGGATCGAGGTCAGCGACGTGCCGGGCGTCACCTGCAGATAGCCGTCGTCGTCGAGCGGCAGCTTGCCCTTGAACAGCTCGGTCGAGGGGCTGTGGCCGATCGCGACGAAGCCGCCGTCGGTCGGTTCGTGGCTCGCCGCGCCGGTGACGGTGTCGATCAGGTCGACGCCGACCAGACCCGACACCCCCTCGCCCGAAACAAAGCGGTCGACGCGCTTGTTCCACAGCACCTTGATCTTCGGGTTCGCGAACAGGCGATCCTGCAGGATCTTCTCGGCGCGAAGGTGGTCGCGGCGGTGGATCAGGGTCACGTCGTCGCTGTGGTTGGTGAGATAAAGGGCTTCCTCGACCGCGGTGTTGCCGCCGCCGATGACGACGACCTTCTTGCCGCGATAGAAGAAGCCGTCGCACGTCGCGCAGGCCGAGACGCCCTTGCCGCCGAGTTCCTGCTCGCCGGGGGCGCCCAGCCATTTCGCCTGCGCGCCGGTCGCGATCACGAGCGTTTCCGCGAGATAGATATCGCCGCCGTCGCCGGTCAGCCTGAACGGACGCTGCGACAGGTCGACGTCGACGATCGTGTCCCAGATCATGGCTGTCCCGACATGCGTCGCCTGCGCGGTCATCTGCTCCATCAGCCATGGGCCCTGGATCACTTCGGCAAAGCCCGGATAGTTCTCGACGTCGGTGGTGATCGTCAGCTGGCCGCCGGGCTGCAGCCCCTGCACGACGATCGGCTTCATCCCCGCGCGCGCCGCATAGATGGCGGCCGACAGGCCGGCGGGGCCGGAGCCGAGAATGAGCATTTTGGTGTGGTGCGTGGCGGGCATGATCGTCTTTCGGGTCCGGAGGCGAATCCTGTGCGGGATCGCACAGATGGGTGTTGCCAACCGCGCTAGCAAGGGTCAGTTTCCGCGCCAAGGGGGAGCATGGAAAAGGACATTTCATCCGGGCAGCGAGAGAGAGCGGGCAGGCGGCCCGGCCGCTGGGTGCTGATAACCGCATTGGCGATTGCCTTCGCGGTCGCCGTCGGTTCCTATACCGCCGCCGCCGCGGGCACCGCCGGGGCCATCGGCTACACGGTTCTCGTCATCCTGCCCGCCGCACTGTCGGCCTTCGTCGCATGGGTGGGCAGCATGGGACGCAACTGGCCGCGCTCCACCTTCGCCCTCGTGCCCGTCTGGTTGAGCGTGGGCGTCGCCGTCATCGGCGCCGTTGCATTTCGCGAAGGAATCGTCTGCATCCTGATGCTGTTGCCGCTTTGGCTTCTATTCGGAATGCTGGGCGTCTGGCCGGTCTATCAGTATCGCAAACAGAGCAATGGCGTGGATTCCAGCATCTTTCGTGCGAATGCGCTCTTGCTGTTGCCGCTGCTTTCCTTGGTCGTCGATCAGCATGTCGCGCCGCCGACCGCTCGCTATCACGTCGTTCGCGAAATCAGCGTCGCGGCGCCGCCCGAAGCGGTCTGGCCCCAATTGCTCGCAATTCCCGACATCGACGCGGCTGAAGGTGTCTGGACGGTCAGTCAGAGCCTGCTTGGCCTGCCCCGCCCAACCGGCGCCAAGCTGACCGGCCGGGGCGAAGGTGCCGTCCGCGACGCAGAATGGCAGGGCGGGGTCCGGTTCCGGGAAATCGTCACGCGCTGGCAGCCCGATCGCGCGCTGCAATGGCGTTTTTCATTTCCCGACGCGTCGATCCGCCTGCGGACGGACGAACATATCGACCCGCACGGCCGCCATCTGTGGATCGAGAGTGGGGGTTATGACCTGATTCCCACGCAAGACGGCGGGACGAAAATCCGGTTGTGGACGCGCTATCGCGCCACGACGCCGCTCAACGCCTATGCGGCGATGTGGGGGGAGATGATTTTGGGCGACATCCAGAATAATGTGCTCGCCATCGTCGCTGGCCGGATCGCCCGGGAGAAGAACCATGAATAGCTGGTGGGAACGTCATGGGGTGCCGCGGCTGATCAAATGCGCCTGCTCGCAGGGGCAGATCATGAAGGCGCGGAGCAAGATCGTGCCGTACGCGCAGGGCGATGTGCTGGAGCTTGGCTGCGGCGGCGGGATCAACATGGAATTTTACCAGCCCGCACGGGTGACGAGCTTCACCGGGCTCGATCCCTCGCCCGAGCTGCTCGCGATGAGCCGCGCGGCGGCGGCGGCGCGCGGGATGGAGGCCGATATCCGGGGCGGCGTCGGCGAAGCGATGCCGTTCGAGAGCGGGCGTTTCGACACGGTGGTGTCGACCTTCACCCTCTGTTCGGTCGTCGATCAGGCGGCGGTGCTCGGCGAAATCCGCCGCGTGTTGAAGCCTGGCGGAACCGCGCTGTTCCTGGAGCATGGCGGCGCGCCCGACGCGGGCGTCGCCAAATGGCAGCGGCGGATCGAGCCGGTATGGAAGCGCATCGGCGGCAATTGCCACCTGACCCGCCCGATATCGCAGGCGTATGAAAAGGCCGGCTTTTCGGTGGACCGGCAGGGTGCAGCCTATATGCCGGGGACCCCCCGCCCCTTCGGCTGGGTCGAATATGGCGCCGCGCGCGTCGCATCGTGACGGGAGGATAGCGCGATGATCCGTTTGTGGCTCTTCATTCTCTCCGCCGCCTTTCTGGTCGCGCCGACCGGCGCCGAGGCGCGCAAGGTCGCGCTGGTCATCGGCAACGCCAATTATGCGAACACCAGCCGCCTCGCGAACCCGCCGAACGACATCAAACTGGTCGCGGCGTCGGCGAAGCAGGCGGGGTTCGACGACGTAACCGTCGCCGCCAATCTCTCGGTCAACGATTTTCAGAAAGTGATGCGCGACTTTCGCACCAAGGCCGAAGGGGCCGAGATCGCGATGGTCTATTATGCCGGGCACGGGATAGAGGCGCAGGGCAAGAACTGGCTGATCCCGACCGACGCGCAGCTCAAATCCGACCTCGACCTGCCCTATGAGGCGATCAACCTCGACCGGATGATGGAAGCGGTGTCGGGCGCGCGGATCCGCCTGGTCATCCTCGATTCGTGCCGCAACAATCCCTTCGGGCGCACATGGAAATCGGGAACGCGCGCGGTGCAGGCCGGGCTCGCCGGCGTCGAGGCCGACGATGTGCTGGTGATCTTCGCCGCCGCGCCGGGCCAGCTCGCCGCCGACGGCACCACCGGCAACTCGCCCTTCGCGACTTCGCTCGCGAAGCGCCTGCCGCAGCCCGACCTGCCGGTGCAATTGCTCGGCGGCGCGATCCGCGACGATGTGCTGGCGGCGACCGGCGGCCAGCAGCGGCCGTTCGTCAGCGCCAGCATTACCGGCACGCCCTTCTATCTCGTGCCGCGCGCGGGTCAGGCACCGACGGGCAATCGCGCCGCGCTCGAAGAGCTGCTGTGGAAGGGCGCGGTCGCCGAGAACAGCGCCAGCGCGTTCAAGGCCTATCTCGCCGAATTTCCTTCGGGCAAATATGCGGCGCAGGCGGGCGAGAGCGTCGCGCGCCTCGCGAAAAATCCCGGGGCCGCGCCGGTCGCCGCCAAGCCCGCGGTGACGGCGGCGCTTCCGGCGACAAAGAAATACACGCTCTCGAACATCCGCGTCGAGGCGGTGAAGCTGACCGGGCGGCTCGGGCTCGGCCTGCCCGACCAGCTGTTCCTGCGCTTCAACACCGGCGAGCGTTTCCCCGAGGGGTCGCGCGAGATTTTCTCGATCAAGAAGGGCGAGAGCTGGGTCGTCGACCGGAATTTCACCTTCGAACAGCCGGTGAGCTTTCAGCTGCGCGAATTCGACGACATCGGCGGCAGCGACAATATCGGCACCGTCGACCTGGGTTCGACGCCCGGCACCTTCACCCGGACGCTGGACGGCGACGCCAGCGACTACCGCGTGACCTATACGCTGACGGTGGGGTGATCAGTCCTTCTCGCCGACCTCGACGAGGCCGTGCCCGACGCTGACGCGCTCGTCGAAGACGAAGCAACTGCCGTGCCAGCGGCTGTCGGCTTCGGGCACCTGCTCGAGATAGGCGAGGATGCCGCCTTTCAGATGCGCGACGTCCTCGACGCCTTCGCTGCGCAGGAAAGCGGTCGATTTCTCGCAGCGGATGCCGCCGGTGCAGAACATCGCGATGCGCTTGCCCGCGAAACGCCCGGCGTTGGCGCGCCACCAGTCGGGGAAGTCGCCGAAACTTTTCGTCCCCGGATCGATCGCGCCGTCGAAGCTGCCATAGCCGACCTCGAACGCGTTGCGCGTGTCGATCACCACCGTGCCCGGATCGTCGACAACCGCGTTCCAGTCAGCCGGGTCGATATAGGTTCCGGCGTCGCGCGCGGGGTCGACCCCCGGCACTTTCATGGTCACGATTTCCTTCTTCAGCCGCACCTTCAGCCGCTGGAAGGGCATCGCCGCGGCGGCCGAATATTTGACGTCGAGGTCGGCGCAACCGGGCAACGCACGGATATGCGCGACCACCGCCGCGATTCCGGCTTCGCTGCCCGCGATCGTGCCGTTGACGCCCTCGCGCGCGAGCAGCAGCGTGCCCTTCACCCCCCGCGCGGCGCAAAGGTCGAGCAGCGGCTGGCGCAGCGCGGCGGGATCGTCGAACGGCGCGAAACGATAGAGGGCGGCGACGGTGAAGGTCATGGCGGCGCTCCCCTTACCCGCTCGCATCGAGCGAAGTCGAGATGCCTATCGTTGGCGCATGGCCTCACGGTGTGTCGACATCGCTCGACACGAACGGATAGTGTGAGGTCGCCTCAGCGAAAGGGATCGCTCCGCGCGGTCGCATAATGCGCCATCGCCATCGTCGTCCATTGCGCGTTGACGCGGATGCAGGTCGGAAAGACGCTGGCGTCGGTCACCAGCACATTGGTCGTGCCGTGGACGCGGCATTCGGGGTCGACGACGCCATATTGCGGGTCTTCGTTGATCGCGTTGCCGCCGTGCGGATGGCTGCTCGACAGCGTCGCATCGTCGGCTTCCCGGATCGCATCCTCGAAGAAATCGTCGATGTCCATGCCGGGCGTCACCACCTGGCCTTTGGTGAGCGCCGGATAGCATTCGAGCGCCCCCGCGGCGAAATGCACCTTGGTCAGCGTCGCCATCGCGCGGCGGAGCAGCGGCAGGTCTTCGTCATTGTCCAGCTTGAACCTGAGCTTGCCGTCCTTCACCTGGCCGCGCCGGTCGGCGGGAAACAGGATGCCTGCCGAATGGACGCGGCCGAAATTCTTCATCCGCGCCGCATGATCGGCGAACCAGCCGGGCATCAGCGACGCCATCGCCATCGGCGGCTGGAAATGGCTTTCAAGCAGGAAGTCGCCGCAGTCGACATAGCTCGTCATCTGGTCCTCGTCCCACGCATTGCCGCCGACGCCCGGCGGCATCAGCGCGACGACGGGCGACGCGATGTTGAGCGAGACCTGATAACCGGTGCCGCCGATGTCGCTGCGATCGAGGAATTTCGACGAGGCGATCGTCCCCGCCGCGACGACCACCCCGACGCGCGTGCGGACGAGCCGTTCGGACCCGTCGGGCAGGATGAGCTTCACCGCCTCGGCCTCGCGGCGTCCGTCGATGCTCGTCTGCCAGACGATGCGCTCGGCCTTGGTCCCCGGCAGGATGCGCGCGTCATGGTCGCGGCACGCGTCGGGCAGATAGGTCTGCGCCATCCCCATCCGCCGCCCATAGGGGCAGCCCGCATTGCAATAGCCGCAATAGGCGCAGGCATTGGGCGTGTTCGGCGGCCCGAAATTCTTCGCGAACCAGTCGGCGACCGCGCGCTTCTCGCCGGGTTCCGTCGAGGCGGCGGCATAGGCGCGCCAGCCGTTCGTCAGATGCGGCCCATTGTGCCGCCCGCTGCGCGGCTCGGCCATGCCGATGCCGAGGCGCGCGGCGATCGCATCATAGCTGGCATGAAAGGCCGCCTTATCGACCGGCGCGCCGATGCTCGCCCATTTGGCAAGGATATCGACCGCGTCGGGATGCGTGCGCCCGGGTTCGTTGACGCGCAGGCAGATGCCGTTGTTGATCGTCGACGATCCGCCGACGCAGCGCCCCTGAAAGACGACGAAATCGCGGTCGGTCGAGGTCTGGAGCGCGCCATGCTTGAACAGGTTCGCCACCATGTCGAGTTCGTGGTGATCGATCCGCGGCGAGGGGTAGAAGGGCCCCGCCTCGACGATCAGCACCTTATAGCCCCGGGCCGCGACATGATAGGCGGCGACCGCCCCGCCCGCGCCCGATCCGACAACGACGACGTCATATTCGTCGGCGAGCGTCGCGGCGTCCAATATATGGGCATCGTCGATCTCGCGCCCGTCGACGCGCGTGATCGCCAGTTCTCCCGGCCCGCGCACCCGATGCTTGGGCAGGGTGAAGCCGATCTGCTTGTGCACCGGATTGTTCGCGTTGGCGTCCTGATCGCCCGGCATCCAGTGGCCGTAATAGCAGGCGTAGATGATGCCGCGCAGCCGCGCCATGTCCTGGAACAGGTCGATCTGGCTGTTCTGCAGCCGGTTCCGGATCCGTTCGGCGCGCGTCGCGACGCTGGCCTCGGCGAACATCGGCCCCAGCACGATCTCGGTCCCGGTGAGCGAGAGGCGGATCTCGTCGAGCTTGGTGCCCCCGACCTTGCCGAACAGGGTGGCGATGTTGGCCACGACCTGATCGGCCGTGATCTTCATCTCGGCGCCGTGGAACAGCGCCTCGGTCAGCGCCTTCAGGAATGTGAGTTGCCCGAAATTGAACGGTGCCGCCATCCCCTGCCCCCCTTACTGTCCCCGCTGCGCAGATGCGGGCGTATAGGGCGGAAACGCAAGGCGATATTGTACCGGAACGACAGCTAGACGGGGCCATCGAATATGTCGGCGCGCCAGTCCGCAAGATCCGTGTCGCCGCGGGACGAAGCGAGGTAGCGGCCCCAGGCCAGTGCCTCGTGCGCGACGATGCCGAGTTCCCAGACGCAGAAGGTCGGCCGCGCCGCGCCCGCTTCGCCCGGATAGGCCGGATCGAAGGGCGCGAAGGCGGGCATGTCGCCGCGGCGATACCAGACCGCCTCCCACAGCTCGTTCGACCCGTGCCAAACCGAGACGAGCAGGAAATAGAAATCTTCGCCGCAGCGGTGGAGCAGGACGAAGCCGTGGTCGCCGGGTGCGGCTGCCGTATGCGCGTGCGCTGCGAACCAGTCTTCGCAAAGCGTGGCAACATCGTCCGGCACCGGCGCGTCGGGCGCGGTCAGTTGGTAGAGTTTGAATAGTGCGCCACCCGCTTCACGAAGGCCCATGAAGCGGCCGAATTTGGCATAATGGCGATAGAAGACATCGACGGCGGCGGACATGGCAAACTCCCGATTTGTTCTATTTATGTTCTATCCGGTCGCAAAGCCGAAGTCGAACGAAGAATGAGGTTCGCGCTATTGTTGGATGGCAACTTGCGACCGGTTGCGGACATAAGATCCTCCCTGTCGCGCAGCGATGGGGAGGTGGCAGCCCGAAGGGCTGACGGAGGGGCTATGGCGCGACTTCGCGGCCCCTCCACCACCCGCTTCGCGGGCGGTCCTCCTCCCCATGGCTGCGCCACAGGGAGGATAAACGCCTTCTTCGTCACCCTCGAACGAGACAAGTGGCTCGGTCGACTTGATCCGGGCTCCATTCTCGCTGCGCCGGAAAAATGGATTCCGGATCAAGTCCGGAATGACGAGGGTCTAAAATCGAACGAGCACGACATTTCTAGCATCGTCACCCTGAACTTGTTTCAGGGTCCATGGTCCGACGGCTCCTTCGGCGCTGCGCCGG
>NZ_JAFMTR010000075.1 GCF_018682675.1 Sphingopyxis soli | reverse complement strand
GCTTGCGGGGAGGGGGACCGCCGAAGGCGGTGGAGGGGGCTGGCGTCCTGAAGCGGCGCTGCGGGACGACGCGAGGCCCCTCCGTCAGCCGCTACGCGGCTGCCACCTCCCCGCAAGCGGGGAGGATTTGAAGGACAGCTCCCCACCCCAAAGCCACCATAAGAGCGGAATGCGGCTAGATCAGCCCGCCATATTTGCGGATGCCCGGAAAGGCGAGCTTCTCGCCGCCATTGCGCCGGATCGCGCCGATCGCCTCGTCGACGCGCAAATATCGCGCGCGCGCTTCGGGCTCGAACATCAGCACCGGCTGTTCGGTGCGCTCCGATGCGAGCTTCACGAGTTGCCCGAGCTGGGCGACGTCGACCGCCTCGCCATTCCAGCGGATCGTGTCGGCTGCATCGATCGTAACGCGATTCTCGTCGAGGACTTTGCCCGATACATCCGGCCCCTGCGGAAGCGTGATGTCGACGCTGTGCGTCGGCGGCGGGATCGTGATGATGAACATCACCAGCATCACCAGCATCACGTCGATCAGGGGCGTCGTATTGATGTCGGGATCGCCATTGGGATCGGCGCGAAAAATGCTCCGGTGGAACCGGCTGCGAAGCTTGCGCATCTTGCATCTCCCCGTCTCGCGGGGCGACCCGAGTCCGGGCGCCATCCCCGCACCTTGGGCTGAGGCATTCACCGCGAAAGCCTTGACCCTATTTGTTACGGTATAACATTATACGAAAAGAGCAATTAAAAAGCGCCACGCGCCGCGCCGGCCGCATCGGCCCAACAAGAAGGGGCGGCACCTTTCGGTACCGCCCCTCCTGTCTTCAAACCCGAACCGGGTTGGAAATCTTACATGCCCGAACCCGGACCGTACTTGATTTCCACGCGGCGGTTCTGGTCGTTGCGGACGCCGTCGGCGGTCGCAACGGCCGGACGCGATTCGCCGAACGCTTCGGCCGAGATCGAGCTGTCCGAGATACCGCGAGCGGTCATGTAGCTGCGGACCGCGTCGTTGCGGCGCTGCGACAGACCGACGTTGTACTTCGCCGAACCCGAACGGTCGGCGTGACCGGCGAGCCAAACCTGCGTACCCGAGCAGCCACGGTTGTAGGCGCTGATCGCGTTGTCAAGCGTAGCAGCCGCTTCCGGCGTGATGTTCGACTGATCCCAGTCGAAGTACACGATGTACGGCCCGGGCTCGCACACGGCCGGCGGCGGCGGCGGCGGGGGCGGCGGGGGCGGCGGGGGCGGCGGAGGCGGCGGAGGCGGCGGGGGCGGCGGTTCAGCGCCACCGAAGTTGTACGTCAGCGTCCCCAGGATCGAGTGCGAACGGAAGCGCGTCGAAACGTCGCGGCCAACCTGGTCGACCAGGTCGATCCCGCTGGCGTTGAAGAAGCGATACTTCAGGCCGACATCCCAGTTCTTGGTGAGCGGCGCACGGATACCCGCGATCGCCTGCCAGGCGAAGCCGGTGTCCGAATCGTCCAGGAACGGACCGGCGAAGACCGGCTCGACCGAAACGCGCGCAACACCAGCACCGCCGCCGACGAAGCCCTGCAGGCCATCATCGTCGCCGAAATCGAGCAGGCCGTTGACCATGAAGCTCAGCGCATTCGAATCGCCGTTAAGCGCGGTCGAACCGATGAAGGGCAGGCCAGCGCCGCTCGGGCTCTGCGGGATGCCGGGCGCCGAGAAGCTGCCCGACTTGATGTCGGCTTCGCGGTAGCCGACTTCGACTTCCGCGCGGAAGCCTCCGAAATCGTAACCGACGGTGCCTTCAACGTCGTAACCATTGCGATGATTGAGGTTTGCGGCGTTATCGATGGCACCGATGTCGAGGTCCATGTCCTCGACGATCATCACACCACCACCAACACCGACATACCAGGAGTTGTCGCGCGCCAAAGCTGGCGACGCCAGGGCAGTGGAGGCCAACGCCACAGCGACGGCAAGCTTCCTCATAGTAGATTCCCCTTTCAATTGAGATTTACGTCTCGACAGACGTCCTACTCGTCCCTTTGGTTCCGTGCAAGCTAACAAATCGTCAATCTGTTGCCAAAAAGTCGCACTGAACAGATCAATATTGGCAAAATCAGCCTGATATCAGAATACCATGGGCGTCGAGCACCGACAGCAGCGCCGCGATGGCGGCGCGGGCCTCGGCGTCGACGGTCGCGCCCCCGGCGGGAGCCGGAATCGCCGCCGGACCGGTCCATAGCCCGCCCTCGTGGCGCAGCAGCGCCCCGTCGCTCAGCCGAAGGATGCGCATCCCCGCGCGCGGCACGACGAACCGCCAGCCGCCGTCGGTCGCTATCGCGATCGTCCCTCCTCGCCCAGACCATTCGCCGCCCGCTCCGGCTGCGACAAGCCAGCACTGACCGGCGACCGGCGTCGGCGGCGGCGTCGCAACGGGTCCGGCCTCGACCGCCGGATGCAGCAAGGCGTCGAGCAGGGCAAGCGCCTCATTGTGCGTTACCTCCTTTTGCGCCTGCGCGACGGCAAGCAATGGCAGCGTGAAACGAGGGGTAGCGAGCGTATCGGTCATCATCCGGTCCCATCAGTTTAGTGTCAGGAAAAGCGGCCGCGAACGGCCGAGGTCGCCGACCTGTCGAATGGCAAGCTTTGCCGCGGTCGGCAGGCTCGCGACGACCGCCGCGTCGAGGTGCAGCGTCGGCACGGTGGTCGTCCATGGTCCGGCGCCCGGCGCTGGCGGCACCGGCGCGACCTCCCAGGCTTGGCGGCTTTCGCCAAGGGTCAGGTCGACATGATCGCGCCACCCGGTGTCGAAGCGGCTGCATCGCATCCATTCGACGACGAAGCCCCCCGCGCCATCGGGTCGCGCCCGGCCGTGCACCGGGGGGAGCGGCGCCAGCGCCTGCCCCACGGCAGGCAGCGGAGCCTCGGCAACCGCCGTGCTTGCCCGCCCGGCCCATTGTAGGACCGCCGAACCGCTCTCGACCAGCTGCGCGACGGCATCGGGAACCGGCAACAACGCCATATCGTCCAGGAGGACGAACGGCGTACCGGCGGGATGACTGGCGATCTCCGACCTGCCGCGCCCGCGCAGCAATCGCGACAGCCGCCATTCGGCAGCACCGACCCGTTCCGCCGTGCCGAACTGCACCATCTCGGTTCCCAGCATCGCGCGGTTGGCGCCACCGAGAAGCGCGGAATCTTCAATCGATTCCAGCATCATGGATGGATTGGCCAGCGATACGACAAGAGTGTTTGCAAGGTCGATCAACGCGCCGCCCGAGGCGGGCACCGCAGCCGCCAGCGTCCCGAGCGCGGCCGCCGGGCGCGCCATCCCTAGCGCGATCGGCTCGGCGTCGGGGGCGGGACAAATCCAGATATCGGCGCCGCGCCATCCCTCGTTGCTGCCCGCCGCGGCGATCAGCAGACGCGGGGCAGAGGCTGGACTGGTTCCGATGTTGGGGCAGTCGAACAGATGGACGAACGTTTCGCCGTCGGGCCAGTCGGGCGGCGTGACAGCCTGCCCTCCATCGGCATCGATCGCGGTTAGCGGCAACGGCTGATGCCGACATAGCTCGAGCATCACCTCCCCGCCCCGCACCGTTCGCGCCACGCTCCGCCAGACACTTCCGTCGGGGAGCGCGACCGGCCCGCCGATCGGCAGCGCCAGCGCCGCCAGGTCGGCCCGCCAGACACAGGTTTCGCGGCCGTCCGCCGCGGCCCCGGCAAGCGCGAGCGCCAACGCATGCGCCGACTCGGCAGGCAGTGCGGCGGGCAGGTCGACACGCTCCTCGCGCACGCCGCCTCCCGCGACCTCGGCCGACTGCTGACCGAGCTGATAATCGCGCGCGGGCTCATAATGCCGGAGGCTTACAAGCCCGGGCAGCGACGAAAGCGGTGCGCGGCGCTGCTCGACCCGATCCGCATCGCGGAACGGACGGCGCATTTCGGTAAAATCGGACAGCGCCGACGGTTCGGACGCCGAGGCGGGAGCCAGCCGCCACCCCGCCGGACCACTGGCGAGCCGGACACCGTCGACGGCGAACAGCGGCGCCAACGCCTCGCGCGCCCGTTCGCCCGACGCGGCATAGCCCGCAATCGGCCAGTTCCCCACGCAGCGCCCCGCCTCTCCCAACAGCACATCGCCGACGAACCCGCCGTCGACCGCCGCGTCGTCGGCCTCGACTTCGAAGGTGAGCGACGGGATGCGGTTGCCGAAGGCGGCGAGTTCAAGCTCCTCGAACACCGCATAGGCCAGACCCCGAAACGCGCTCGCCGAGCCGATACCGACCGCCGAAGCGATCAGCGGATCGACGGCTTGATCCTCACTCCCGTCGTGCCAGCGAAAGGTACAGCGCTCGCGAAAACTCCCGCCCGCACCGCGCAGCAAATTGCCGTCGGCCCATATCCGGCGAATCGCGCGGATCGGGCGCGACGACAGCGCGACCGCCAGCGACACCGAATAGCTATATTCGGTCGTCGATGGCCGCCCCTTGCCGCCGCCGCGCTTCGTCCGCCGTTCGATCAGGTCGGTTGCCCAGACCACGCTGCCCGCCACGCGCATCGTCCCGAACAGCTTGGGGATCTGTTGGCCATAGGTCGACGCCTGGACCTTCAGGTCGGCAAGCCGCGGCCCCTCGCGGCCCTTCGGCTTGAAGATCGCGGCATCGGCCTGCTGTCCGATCGCAGCGCCCAGCGCCGCGCCGACCGGCCCGCCGACGATCCCGCCGACCACCGTCAGTACCAAAGTCGCCATCTTTACCCCCTATTGTTCGAGCCGCCACCGCGCGGACGCGCGCATGACATCGTCCGCAGGCGACTCGACGACTCTTCGCAGCCCGGCATGGGCGTGGACCATGCTCGCGGGCCCGATGACCCCCAGATGATACTGCCCGGCCGGAAGCGCGATCAGCGCCACGTCGCCGTCAGCCCGATCGGCGACCGCCCGGAATCCTGCCGTCATCAGCGCGGCAACAATCCGGCCGCGGCGCCACCCGCGCAGCGGATAGTCATGGGGGGTCGGCAATGCGCACCCCACCGCCGCATAGGCCGCCCAGACCAACCCCACGCAATCCAGCCCGCACCGCGGGTCACGCCCCTGCGCGCGGAACGGCACCCCCACCATCGTCCGCGCCGCCGCAAAGGCGCGCGCGCCCAAGGCCTCAACCACCGGGATAGCGCGTGAGCAGGTCATTCCCCGGCAGATGCGCCTCGCCGCGAAAATTGACGGCATTGGCAAAACGGTCGCGGCAGGTCGCGAGCCGCCGGTCGCATCCCTCGACCAGCCGAACGCGCACGGGAAGCGCGGGCGCGACCGGCGGCATCTCCGCCAGCATCAGCGCTTCCGCGTCTTCGGCGACCACCGGGGTCGCCAATCCGCATGCCCGCCCCTCCATCCAGAGCAGTTCGCCAAAGGCCATCGCGCCTGCCGCCAGCGGCATATCGAGCATGACACGGCGTCCTTCGACCGCGACGACGCGCCGGACATGCGTGCGCGGCGCAAGGTCGACCCGGCACGAACGGTCGCCCAGCCGTGCACGGCACGACGGCGAGGTCGCCGGACAAACCGGCGCATCGAGCCGCCGCGTCACGCCTTGCAGCTCCGCCGTAAAGGCTGCGCCCCGCCGCTCGACCGCGCCCAGCGACCCGCGCGCCACCGTCACCGGCGCTGCCTCGGGCGCAGTCCAGTCGGTCACGAACAGCTCGAGCTCGGCGCCGTCCCACCGCCCCGCGTCAAGGTCGGCGGCCGCGATCGCGTCGCTCGTCACCGCCCCTTCAAGGTCCATCGTCGCCGCATCGAGGCTGTCGTTCGTTTCCAGCGCCGACGGTTTCATGCCCGGCGCCGCGCGATAGGGGACGCCGCCGACGATCAGGTCATGGTCGTGCGAGGTCAATCCGATCACCACCCCGTCGCGCCGCGACAGCCGCCAGCACCAGGCGAGCGTCACCAGCTCCTCGCGCAGCCAGTCCGGCGCACTCCCGCCGGGCCCGATCACCATGGCGCGCGCACCTCGACCAGCGGCACGCTCGCAAGTTCGCCCGCGAGGAAGGTCGCGCGGCTGACCTCCAGCCGGTCCTCGGCAAAGCGTACCGGCACGTCGAACAGATAGCCGGCCCGCACCGCGATCCCCGGCCCCGGCGGGGCGTCGAGCAGCACCTCGCCCTCGTCCGTCACGGCGAACGCCGCCGTCTCGATCCCGTCGACCGATACCCGCACGCTGCCCCCGACCGGCAGGCGAATGCTGCGCACCTGCATCGCATCGCCCGCGCCATAGCGCTTCACCAGCGCGAACTGCCGCCGGCTCCCGTCGCCGACGCCCAGCAGTTGGTCGCCGGGCCCCGGCAGCCCGCCATCCGCGGCCGAACCATGATCGAACGGATCGCGGAAGCGAAACGCCCGCGCCGCACCGCGCCGGGCGCGAAAGAAATCGGCGAGCGCGCGCACGTCGCTCTCGGACCGCACCCCCGGCCCTGCGTCGTAGCGCATCCGCGCCTCGGCCCATTCGCTCGCACGCTGTTCGTGCCCCGAGGGCGAGCTCACGATCTGGGTCGAAAATTCGGTTACGACCATTGCCTCGCGCCCGATCGCGAGCGGAAAATCCACCGCATCATAAGCCTGCACCGCATCCTCCCCGTCAAAGTGCACGAACCCGTCGCGCGCGACCTGCGGCAGTGCCCAGATGAACGTCCTCGCCACTCCGGCAGCCCGCGCCGCATCGGCGGCGTCGGCGATCGCCGCCCAATGGGCGCGATCTTCGCCGCGCAGCACGAAGCCCGAAAAATAATGCTGCTCGTGGGCCGGATAGCCCAGCCGCTCCGCCATCGCCGCCCGCGCCCCCGCAGTTTCGGCGCCGCACCCGCCGGTAACCCAGTCATAATCCTCAAGCTGCAGCACATCGAAGGCCGGCGCTGCCCACGCGGTCGGCACGTTGGCCCGCCGCACCTCGGGCGCCGCCGCATCGAGTACGGTCGGCAGATAGACGAGCAAATGGCTCGCCAGCCCTGCGGCTCCGGCTTCGTCGCGCGCCGCCGCCACCAGCGCCGCGGTCGACGCCGCGAGCAAGCCGCCCAGCGCATCGAGCATCGCCCGCTGCGGCGCGGTGAGCGCCCCGCGCACATCGGCAATCGCAACGCTCGCGCTTCCGAGCATCGCCGTCGTCGCCGCGTCATAGGCGCAAAGCCGCCCGCCTTCGCCGACCCACCACCAGGGTTCGCCGACCTGGAACTTTACTGCCAGTCCTGCTTCGACAGCGATCGCCACGAACCCCCGCGCGACAAGCTGCAGCCATCCCATCGCCTCGGCGTGGGCAGGCGACAGCAAGGTCGACGGCGGCGCCCACCCCGTCAGCGCCGGCGCGCCCGCGCTGTCCCGCTGCTTCCACGCCTCGGGGCAATAGGCATCGAACAGCTCGTAGGAGAGCGACCAGATGACGCCCAGCCCGGCCGCCCGGCACGCTGCTGCGAACGCCCGGTGCCACGCGGTGCACGGCGCGTTGAGCGCCCCGCCCGCGACCCCGACCTTCAGCGCTCCGCCCGTTACCGCGAGCCGCATGAAGTGGCTCATCCCGACATAATGGACGATATCGCCGCGATAGCCGAGATGGATGGCCTGCCGCACGACGCGCGCCGGAGTCAGATGATATTCGTCGTCATAGCCGGCTGCGATCCCCAACCCCTGTTCGGGCAACACGGCATCGCCGATCGCGAGCACCGATCCCGACCCGCTGCACAGCATCTCGCTCATCTCCGCCCAACCCTCGGCGGGCGCGGCGAGCAACCCGGCGCTTCCGTCATAGGTCGGGGCGACGAGCGAGATGAACATCCGGTCGACGTCGCCCGCCCATACCGGGTCGGCCTCACCGGGCAGGAGGAAGCCGCCGGCGAGCGTATCGAAATCGAGCGACACCACGGCATCCTCGGCCGACCCGACCGCATAATTCCACAGCCGCACATACCAGGCGCGCGGGTTTCCCGCCGCGTCGCGCCCTTCGATCGTCAGCGTCGGTCCGTGCAGCGCATCGAGCGGCTTGATCCCGCCCGAACGCCAGCGGAAGCGGAGCTGGGTGTGCCGGAAATCGCGCCGCGTCTCATAGGCGAGCAGCGGATGGTCCCAGCGATCCTCGGCCTCCCAGATCAGCCCCGCCAGATCCTCCCTGTTGTGGAACACCGCCTCGACGCGCAGCGTCTGTGTGTCGGGCGTCACCACGCTCGCCATCATCGGCCGCGCGAAATCGACGGTCCAGAAGCGCGGGTCGAAACGCTTCACCCATCCCTTGCGATGGTGCGGCTCGGCGGCCGCGACAAGCGCCCAGCCCATCAATCTTCCCCCGCCGCGACCGCGCGGCGGACGGCTCGCGCAATCTGCCGCCCCGTGCGTTCCAACCTTTTTGGTTCACTACCCGCATCGCCGCGAACGTTCACGGTGATCGCGATGGCACGGACGCCCCCGCCCGTCTCGATCCGCCCGCTCGCGGTCGGTACGAAATATTCGGGCCCGCGCTCGCCGACGCGATAGGCACGCCCCGCGCTTACCGGACCGCCCGTCGCCCGCCCCGGCGCACCGAACAGCGACGATGCGATCCCCTGCCCCAGCGCGAGCAGGCCGCCGCCTCCGCCGCCGCCCAGGATCGCCCCGATCCCGCTCTGGATCGCGGCGCGCGCAATGTCGGCCATCACCGACAGCGCCAGCCGCTTCAGATCCTCGAACCCCAGCTTGCCGGTCAGGATGGCGCGCGTCAGCGCCCGCTCGATCGCCTGGCCCGCGCGTTCGGCCTCGCTCGCCAGCGGCCCGCCGATTTCCGCGCGCAGCGCCGCGATCTCGCGCCGGAACCCCGCCGCGTCGCCGCGCAGCGCGCCGAACAGATCGTCCATCTCATCCATCGGGAAATTGCTCCATCATCGCGGTCAAGCCCGCCCGGTCGACCGCCGCTTCGACGCCGCCTTCACCCCAGGCGCCCAACACCGCCGCGACATCGGCCGGGGTCGCCGCCCAAAACTCGTCGGGCCGCCAGCCGAGCGCGCGCGCCATCATCCCCGCGAGCGCCACCGCCGCGAGCCCGAACCGTTCGTCGGCCACCTCACTGCCCCTGCAATATCTGCCCCAGCAGCACCCGCAGCGCGGGCGTCACCGCGGCGAGCCCCTGTTCGACCAGCGCCTCGCCGACCGCCTCGCGCGTCATCCCCGCGTCGCGGTCCCGGATGCAATGCCAGAACAACGCCGCCAGTTCGCCAAGGCCGAGCCGCCCATCGGCCGCACGCTCGACCAGCGCGAACAGCGGCCCCAGTTCCTCCTCGGCGGCGACCAGCGCGGCGAAACTCGGCCGCAGCACCAGCGTGCACCCACCGACGCGCAGCGCGGCCTCGCCCCTCAACGCGTTGGCGGCGCTCACAGGCTCACCACCGCGCCGCTGCTTTCCAGGTTCAGCGTGTAGTTGCGCTCGCCATTATAGTCGCCGGCATAGTCGAGCCGGGTCACCAGAAAGCGCCCGCGCAGCCGCTCGCCGCTTTCGAAGCTCAGCTCATAATCGTCGATCGTCCCCGACAAGGCATGACCGCGCAGGCGCACCTCGGCGTCGGACCCGGTAAAAATCCCCGCCGCGCTTACCGACACCGATCGCACCCCGGCGCCCGACAACAGCTCGCGCCAGCCGCCCGAATCCTTCGTCGTCACGTTCACCGCCTCGCCGTTGACCGACGATTGCGTCGTCCGCAATCCGGCCACGGTGGCAAAGACCGGCGGCGCCGCTCCATTACCGATCTTTAACAGAAAAGCGCTCCCATTTTCGATTGCCATCGTCTAACCTCCTCAACACAAAAAGTTCTGCAAACGGGGAGAAGCAGGATGCTGATCACGGCCTTGTTGTTGGCAACCGCGGCACCGGCGGGGTCCGGCAGCGTCGACACGACGCGCGCCGCCTTCACCAAATGCCTGCGCGAGCACATGAAGAAGTCGCTCGAAGCCAAGATGGGCGAAGCCGAATATGAAATGTCGCTGAAGGGCGCGTGCGACAGCGAACGCTCGGCCTTCCGCGCCGCGGTCACCGCCGCCAATCGCGCCGCCGGCGACTCCGCCGCCGATGCCGCCGAAAATGCCGACATGCAGGTCGAGGATTATCACGCGAACTTCACCGACAAGTTCAAGGACTATTCCTCGACGGGAACCATGCCGGGCGATTGAGCGGCTCCACCCTGCAACGCCGCCGCACCGACCCGATTGTCCGGTTCGGCGCGTCGGCGCCACCGCAATCCTTCCGCTCGATCCTGCCAAGGGACATATCATGCTCCTGCTCGCGGCACTTGCCTTGCTCACCCCGCCCGGCCCATCCGGGCTGGGCGAGTTCCGCCCCCCGGAGGAAATGCTCGAGTTCGACTTCGAACGGGGCGACGCCCCGTCCGACGACGGTGGCGAGGATGAAGGCGAAAAAAAGGACGAAAAGGGCAACAGCAAAAAGGTCCAGGGTTCGCTGACGGTCCCGACCACATGGTCGACATCGACGTTCCTGGGGATCGTGCGGCAATGCGGCGGAAAGCAGCTCAGCGCCACCTCCCTCGCTGGAAACTGGATCACAGTATCGGGCGCTCGGACCGCCAACGACCTCGAAATTGCACGCTGCGTGCAGGCCTCGACCTCCGTCCGCTTTTTCGTCAAGGTTAAGCGCCGCGCGCAGGGAGGAGTAACCTATTACGACCAGCCCTTTCGCGAGCTTTGGGACCGCTGAGTTCGGGACCGGCTAGCCGCCGTCGTCTCTTGGCCGCCAGACTGGACCGCCGCCCGCTAATCCGCCAGGCACCGGCACCGCACTACCGTCTCGTGCCGCCAGCCGCCGTCGCGCATCGGGGCGAGACGCATCCGCACCGCCCGCGCCGACACGATCGTCCACCCGCCCGCCGGTCCGCGCAGCGCCGCCACGGCCGCCTCGACCTGCACGGCCGCATCGCCTCCGGCGCCGTCCCCGGCCCCGTGCAACGCCAGCGTCAGCCGCACTTCGCGCCCGGCCCGGTCCTTCGTCCCCCAATCGCTCCCCTCCGCTCCGCCGACCGACAGAAAGGGCATGGTCGCGCGCGGCGGCACCCCGTCGAACACACCGTGCACCAGCCCCGCCAGCACGCTGTCCCCGCCCAGCACCGCCAGCGCCTTCGCCCGCACCGCGCGTTCGGCGCTCATCGCCCGCTTCCCAGCGTCAACCGCCGCCACGGTTGCCACAGCGCCACGATCATCGCGGGCGGCGAGGCGCCCGCGCCGTCGCGCGCCTCGTGCAGATGCTGGATCATCCGGACGATCCCCTGCCGGATCGCCTCGGGAATGCCGTTGGGCGTCGCCGCCATGCCGGCGCGATAGGCGATGCGTACCCGTTCGGCATCGCCCGGCGAGTGGATCGTCAGGCGCGCGGTGCCGTCACGGGCGATCGCGGCCCTCCACTGCGCAGCTCCCAGCACCGTCTCGCTCCCCGCCGCATCGAGCAGCGCCACCGTATCGACCGCCACCACCGGCCGCGCGCCGAGCTGCACCGCGCCCGACCCGACCGGCAAGGTTTGCTCGCCGCCGCGTACAATCAGCCACTGACCGATAAACGCCTCGCAGATGCTGGTCGCGGCGCGGACAAGCTGGGCGATCACCGCATCGTCGGCTGTCGACCCCAGCCGCAACCAGCCGCGTGCTTCGTTCAGGCTTACCGGGGCATCGCCCGGCAACGGACTTTCGGCCATCATCGCTCCTCCACCCTGATCGTCATCGACCGCTCGTCGATCTGCCCGTCGCTCAGCGTGACGCGGTTCGTTACGCGATAGACGTGGCCGGCGACCCCGCCCGCCAGCGATGCCGTCGACTGCGTCAGGTCGTGCGCCATGCCGACCGCCGTCACCCCGCCCGCCTCCGTCGGCGCAATCGTCCAGTCGCTCGCCACGATCGCCTGCCCGTCGGGATAGGCGGTCGCCCAATCGAATTCGAAATCGATCCGGCTGTCCGGATCCTTCACCATCATCGACATCGCTTTTCCTCTTTCTCGGCCCGCGCGGCCGCGTCAGGGCCGCCGCACCGCGATCCGGCGCGGGACCTGCCGTTCCACCGGCAGGGGTGTCTGCGGCGCAGCCGGCTCGGGACCGCCCCATTCGCTCGCCAGCGCGCGCCGTGCGGCATCGCCGATCGCGCGCGACGCCAGCGCCGATCCTCCGATCATGCCGCCGCCTCCAGCGCGGCGAGCCTCTGCTCCTGCGCCGCGATCAGAAACAGCGCGAGCTGATCGATGCGCAGCCCGAACCGGTCGCCCGCGCTCCGGCCGTCCGCCGCGTCCCATGCATCCCAGCAGAGAAAGGCGTAGGGGGTGGCGCCCGGCCGCCCGTCGCCGTCGATCGCGTCGACCAGCCCTTCTTCGGCCATGATCGTCCAAACCGCCTGCGCCTCGGCGCCGAAATGATAGCGCGCCGCCGCGCCCTTCGCGGCGATCGCATCGTTCCAGCGGTAAAAACCCAGGGCGCGGCCGATCCGCGCCGCTGCGCGCAGTTCGGCGGCATTCGCGCCGCCGCGCCAGCTTTTTTCGCGCGCGTCGGAGGTGTTGATCGTCCCCGTCGCGGCATAAAGGATTTTGACGCGCACCGACGCGCCGCCGATATCATGGGCATTGTCGGTCGCGGGGTGCAGCACGCCCGCCGCGTTGATCCGCCAGCGCTCCACCGGTCCCGTACTTCCGGTCAGAAAGCGGATCGAGCAGCTCGCATTGGTACGCGGCGCGATGAGCAGGTCGCCGGCGGTCCCGATCCCCGAATTGCCCGTTCCGACGAAGCCCCGCACCTGCGCCGCGGGAAGCGCGTTGACCGTGCCCCACAGCTCCAGCCCCAGGCTCGCCGCCCCGGCGTCGGACCCGATTGCGACCGTTGCGGCATTGGCGGCTCCGACCGTCTCGCTGCGGCAATAGGGGGCGGCGACGCCGATTCCGAACCCCGTTGCGGTCAATCGCGCCCGCTCGCCGCCGCCCGCCGCAAAGCCGACCGCATCGGCGGCGGGACGAAACAGCCCGGTGTCGGGGTCGCCGGCAAAGGTCAACGCGGGCAGCGCCGCGGTTCCGCTCACCGCTGCCAGCGGCGCGCCCGCTTGCAGCGTCCCCGCCGTATCGCGATAGGCCAGAGCCGACAGCGGCAGGTTGACCCATCCCTCGCCGCGCCGCACCTTCACCAGATCGTCGGCGGCGCCCGCCGTCGCGCCGCCGTGCAGCGTCGACAGCGGTTGCCGCGCCGCAACCGCCTCCTCGACGGTCGCCAGCCCTGCCGCCAGCGTCGCCGCCGCCGCATCGCTGGCGCCGAACCAGTCGGCGCCGACGGTCAGGGCGATCGTCTTCAGCCCCGGCGCGAAATCGACCCGCGCACCCGCCGCTGACGAGGCCGAGACCGTGTCGCGAAGCAGGCGCCCGTCGGCGCCGATCCGGCCCAGCCCCACTTCCCATTGTTCGGGCCGGGCGACGCCGGCAATCGCGTAATGAAAGCCCGTGTCGGGCGGCACCGTACCCGCGAAGCGGCGATGACCGGGCACCGCGCCCGCCGGCGTCAGCGGCCCGGTCCCGCCCTCGTGCGCGATCTCGCGCACCAGGTCGGCGAAAAAGGGGGTCGGCATGGCAAGGCCATCCTTTCCAGTATCGAAATTGCTGAGAACGTAGCGCCCGGCCCCGCCCCGAAAGGGAAGGAAGCGCGGACCGGGCGCCCATCGCGCACCAACCGCTTAGCTGGCGGCGAATTTCATCAGTTTGATAGCCTGCGAATCGATGATCGCCCCGCCGACCCTTTTGGTTGCATAGAAATGCACGAATGGCTTGTTGCTGAACGGGTCGCGCAGGATGCGCGTCTCGCCGCGGTCGGCGACCAGATAGCCGGCGCGGAAATTGCCGAAGGCGATCGACAGGCTGTTCGCGGCCACATCCGGCATATCCTCGGCCTCGACGACCGGATAGCCGAGCAACGTCGCCGCCTGCCCCTCGACCATCCCCGGCTGCCAGATGAAGGCGCCGTCGGTCGTCTTGAACTTGCGGATGCGGCTCAGCGTATCCGAATTCATCACCCAGCAAGCGCCCTGCCGGTACGGCGCCTTCAGCGAATGCACCAGCTCGACCAGCTTGTCCTGCGGGTTCGACGCCGGAAAGGCGCCCGCGGTCCCCGTCGGGAGATATTGCAGCGAGCCAAAGGCGCGCACGCTGTCGATCTCGTTCGTCGCGGTATAGGTCAGGAACCCCTTCGGCCGGTTCGTGCCATTGCCGTTCACGAACGCGCTGCCCTCGGCGATCGCGAACTCGCGCCCCAGCTGCTCGGCCAGCCAGTCCTCGACGTTGAACATCGCATCGTCGAGCATCGCCTGGCTCGCCGCCGGATTGGCATAGAGTTCGCCCGTCGGCGGCACGATTTCGGCAAAGCTGCGCGTCGCGGTCTCGGGCCGCGCCGCGGTCTCGCCGACCCAGCCCGTCCCCATCGACCCCGTCGCGACCAGCTTGCGATACCCGCTCGTCCCCGTCTGCACGACCGTCGCAATACTGCGGATCGGCGACAAGGTCTTGAGCGTCGCCGCGATGCTGCCGTCGATCTCGCGCGGCACCGCATAGCCGCCGTCGCCGACCGTCGCCCCCGACAGGCTCTTCATCTCGGGCGCCGCATCGATCCCGCGCCGCAGATAGCGCTCGACAAAGGCATCGCGCGCCGGATCGGCCGCTTTCGCCCCGTCGAGCGGCAAGCGCGACGCCGCCACCGCTTGGCGCTCGACCTGGGCCTTCAGCGCCGCGACCGACGCCCTCAATTCATCGACCGCCTCGGCCGCCAGCACCGCATCGAACGCCCCGTCGAGCGCGTCCGCCTTCACTTCCATATCGTCCATGCTTGTCGCTCCTTCAAAAAATCCTCCCTGTCGCGAAGCGATGGGGCGGGGGACCGCGCCCGCAGGGCGTGGTGGAGGGGCAGCGCCGTTGCGCCAGCGCCCCTCCGTCAGCCCTGCGGGCTGACACCTCCCCACGCCGGCGCCGCAGGGAGGATCGATCCACCTTCCACCGCAATCACCCGCGCCAGCGGCTGCATCGGCGCCGCCACCAGGCTCACCTCCGCCAGATCGAGCGCCACCAGCTCGCGCGGATTGTCCCCGCGCGCCGCGCGCACCCGATAGCCAAAGCTCAGCCCCGTCAGCGCACCCTGCGCGACCAGCTTCGCCGCCGCCGGATGCGTCACCCGCGCCACCACGCGCAGTCCGCGCGCATCCTCCGCCAATGTCTCGATCGCACCGACCACCGCCCCCGGCCGATGCTGCCAGAGCAAGGGCACCGCGCGCCCTTCCTTCAGCGTCGCGGCAAAAGCCCCGCTGCGCACCACATCGCCCCCGCGATCGACGCGGTCGAACACAGACGCATAGCCCGCAAAGCGGATCTCCCCCTACCGCAGGCGGGAGGGGGCCGGGGGGAGGGCCAGCGCCCGCGCGCTACCCCTCATTTGAGCAGCCCCGGCAACCCCAGCTTAACCGCGAGCCCGACGACGAGCAGCGCCAGAACCCCGCGCACCGCCCAGTCGACCACCGCCGCCCACGCGCTCTTTTTCGCATCGCGCCACGCGCCGAGCAGCTGGCGCAAATCGCTCACATCGTCGCGCGCCGCTTCGTCGGCGAGCCCCAGCCGCGCCAGCGCGCGCCGCGCCCCCAGCTCGCTCGCCTCCTCCACCACCGCGCGCAGCAACGCCGCATCGGGCGCACCGGAGGCTCCGGCCGCACTCGTCCCCGCCAGCGCGATCAGCCGCGCCAGCGCTTCATCTTCGTCCATGTCGTTGTCCTCATGAAAATCCCTCCCCCTCGGATGGGGGAGGGTTGCGCAGCCTTGCGAGCTTGCTGCCTGGGCGAAGCTGGGTAGGGGTGGCCCGTCGCCGGCGAAAACTAGGGTCAGGACCCATTAATCCCACGCTCGAGGCGTCGAAATGGCGAAGATATCGGGTTCGGGCGGGTGCAGCGGGTAGCATCG
>NZ_JAFMTR010000074.1 GCF_018682675.1 Sphingopyxis soli | reverse complement strand
CGACGCCAAACCCTTCGTCGACGGGATCAACTGGGCCACCGGCTACGATATGGCGACCGGCCGACCGATCGAGAACCCCGAGGCGCGCTTCTACAGGACCGGCAAACCCTTCATCGCAATCCCGGGGGCGCTCGGCGCGCACAACTGGCATCCGATGAGCTACAACCCGAAAACGGGTCTCGTTTACATCCCCGCGCAGCAGATTCCGCAAGGCTATCTCGCCGACATGGACGAACTCGACCGGCGCAAGGTGCTGGGTTTCAACGTCGGCACCTCGCTCAACAAGACCTTGCTCCCCGACGACAAGGCGGCGTTCAAGGCGGCCATCGCGGCAACCACCGGCCGCCTCGTCGCTTTCGACCCGCGGACGGGCAAGGTCGCGTGGGGAGTCGATTATCCCGCCGCGTGGAACGGCGGCACGATGACGACCGCGGGCAACCTCGTCTTCCAGGGCACCAGCACCGGGCGCTTCCGCGCCTATGCCGCCGACACCGGCAAGCAGTTGCTCGACCTCGACATGCAATCGGGGATCGTCAGCGCGCCCTCGACCTTCCGCGTCGGCGGGGTGCAATATGTCGCCTTCCAGACCGGCAAGGGCGGCGCCTTCCCGCTCGTTGCCGGAGTTGCGGGCGGGGTGACGCGCAAGGTGCCCAACCTGCCGCGGCTCGTCGTGCTCAAGATCGGCGGCACGGGCAAGCTCCCCGCTCCGCCCGCCACCACGACGCTCGCATGGAACCCGCCCGCGCCGATCGGCACCCCGGCACAGGTCGCTGCCGGCAAGGCGCACTTCGGGCGCTATTGCATCGTCTGTCACGGCGACAGCGCGATCGGCAACGGGTTCACCCCCGACCTGCGCGTCTCGGGCGCGCTCGCCAATGCCGAGGCGTGGAAGGGGGTGATCCTCGATGGCGCGCTCAAGGATCGCGGCATGGTCAGCTTCGCCAAGGTACTCACTCCGGCCGATGTCGAAGCGATTCGCGCCTATGTCATCGAACGGTCGAACTGGACCAAGGCCAACCTGCCCGACACCGCGGCTCCGATGGGGCGCTGACGACGCCTTTGCCTATTTTTTGATCACAAATATCGCGCCGTTGCACACACCGTGGGCAACGGCGCAATTTCTTGTCCGAATTCTTACCGAAAGCTTGCGATTCGCCAATTGGCACGGCTTTTGATTGGTGCAAGATGACGGGGCCTCAGCGACTCTAGGGTGCGAACCGGATGGGGAGCGAACCGGACCAGGCGGGCCCTGATCCGGCTTTGGCTGCAGGCACGAGAGACAGACCCAGTGGGGGACAAGACGCGTGAAGAAGATTGAGGCGATCATCAAGCCGTTCAAGCTCGACGAAGTGAAGGAAGCGCTGCACGAAGTCGGCGTCAGCGGTATCACCGTGACCGAGGCGAAGGGCTTCGGCCGCCAGAAGGGCCACACCGAACTCTATCGCGGCGCCGAATATGTCGTCGACTTCCTGCCGAAGGTGAAGCTGGAAGTTATCGTCGAGGACGGGCTCGCCGAGCGCGTTGTCGAAGCGATCGCCGCGGCCGCCCAGACCGGTCGCATCGGCGACGGCAAGATTTTCGTGATTCCGGTCGAAACCGCCCTCCGCATCCGCACCGGCGAACGCAACGAGGACGCGCTTTAAGCCCGTCCCGCTCCCCGATCCTGTTCAACAAGACCCGGCGAAGCCGGTCATCATCGCAAGAAGGAAGTTCAGACCATGGCGACCAAGCCCAAGGAAATCATCGCGCGGATCAAGGACAACGATATCGAGTGGGTCGACCTGCGCTTCACCGACCCGAAAGGCAAGTGGCAGCACCTCACCATGTGCGCCGGGGTGATCGACGAGGACGCGCTCGAAGACGGCCTGATGTTCGACGGGTCTTCGATCGAAGGCTGGAAGGCGATCAACGAAAGCGACATGATTCTGAAGCCCGATCTCGACGCCGTCTATGACGATCCCTTCTCGGCGACGCCGATGCTGGTGATGTTCTGCGACATCGTCGAACCGTCGACCGGTGAAGGCTATTCCCGCGACCCGCGCACCACGGCCAAACGGGCCGAGGCCTATGTCGCCTCGACCGGCATCGGCGACACCGTCTATGTCGGCCCCGAAGCCGAATTCTTCATGTTCGACGACGTCCGCTTCGAAACCGGCTATAACAAGTCGGGCTTCGAGATCGACGATATCGAACTGCCGACCAACACCGGCCGCGCTTACGAAGGCGGCAACCTCGGTCACCGTCCGCGCGCCAAGGGCGGCTATTTTCCCGTCGCCCCGGTCGACAGCGCCGTCGACATCCGCGCCGAGATGGTTTCGACGATGCTCGAAATGGGCCTGCCTTGCGACAAGCATCACCATGAAGTCGCCGCGGCGCAGCACGAGCTTGGCCTGACCTTCGGCAAGCTGACCGAAACCGCCGACCGTATGCAGATCTACAAATATGTCGTGCATCAGGTCGCCAACGCCTACGGCAAGACCGCGACCTTCATGCCGAAGCCGATCCGTCAGGACAATGGCTCGGGGATGCACACGCACATCTCGATCTGGGAAAAGGGCAAGCCGCTCTTCGCGGGCAACGGCTACGCCGGCCTTTCGGACATGTGCCTCTATTTCATCGGCGGCGTCATCAAGCACGCCAAGGCGCTCAACGCTTTCACCAACCCGACGACGAACAGCTACAAGCGGCTCGTCCCGGGCTTCGAGGCTCCGGTGCTGCTCGCCTACTCGTCGCGCAATCGTTCGGCGTCGTGCCGCATCCCCTATGGTGCGGGCGCCAAGGCGAAGCGCGTCGAATTCCGTTTCCCCGACGCGATGGCGAACCCCTATCTCTGCTATTCGGCGCTGCTGATGGCGGGCCTCGACGGCATCCAGAACAAGATCCACCCCGGCGACGCGATGGACAAGAACCTCTATGACCTGCCGCCGGAAGAGCTGGCCGAAGTCCCGACCGTCTGCGGGTCGCTTCGCGAAGCGCTCGACAGCCTCGCTGCCGACTATGAATTCCTGCTGAAGGGCGACGTGTTCACCAAGGACCAGATCGACGCCTATATCGAGCTCAAATGGCCCGAAGTTTACAACTTCGAACAGACCCCGAGCCCGGTCGAGTTCGACATGTACTACAGCGCCTGATCGGCAGCGATCAGCGACGCGAAGGGGGCGTCCGGTCTGGGGGGACCGGGCGCCCCTTTACTTTGGACGGGGCAGTTCGGGGGCGGGCTCCCATGCCCCTTGGAGGAACTCGCGCCCCCAACGACCCGCGCCTTGACGGCCGAACTTGCTGGACGATTTCGAAGAGGTAAAGGAACCCGCTTAACGCCGCGCGTCTTTGCCGGTTGCGACGCCCGCCCGCCGATGGCAGATTGGCGGACGGGGGCGGATCGCAAGGGGCATTGATATGCGAACGCGCCTGTTTTTCATTACCGCACCCCTCCTTCTCGCCTCCTCCTGCGGCGGCGGAAGCGGTGGTGGCAGCACCCCGCCCCCGGCCAACAACGCGCCGCCCAGCTTCACGTCGGCGCAAACCGCCAGCGTTACCGAAAACACGACGGCCGCCTATCAGGCCGCCGCGAGCGATCCCGACGGCAATCCGCTGACCTTCACGATCGACGGCGGCGCCGACGCCGCGCTCTTTTCGATCACCCCGGCGGGGGCGCTGCGCTTCAACGCCGCGCCCGATTACGACCTTCCTGGCGACGCCAATGGCGACAATATCTATGCGGTGACGCTCCGCGTCAGCGACGGCGGCGCCAGCGCCACCCAGCCCGTGAACATCACGGTGACCAACAGCCGCGAGGGCATCGCGGTGGTGCGCGTCGGCACCGGCTTCAGCCAGCCGCTCTATGTCGCGCCGATTCCCGCCAGCACCAATGTCTATGTCGTCGAGAAGGGCGGCGACGTCTATCGCTTCGACCCCGTGAACGGCAGCCGCACGCGCGTGCTCGACATCACCGACATTTCGACGAGCGGCGAGCGCGGGCTGCTCGGGCTCGCCGCCTATCCCGACCATGCGACGTCGCAGCGGCTGCTCGCGGTCGCGACCGCCGCCGACGGCACGGTGCAGGTTCGCCGCTACACGCTCGGGCAGCCGAACAGCTCGACCGTCTATGACACGGTGCTGAGCGTGCCGCACCCCGGCGCCGACAACCACAACGGCGGCTGGATCGGCTTCGGTCCCGACGGTCTCGTCTATGTCGGAATCGGCGACGGCGGTGGCGGCGGCGACCCTAGCAACAATGCCCAGAACACCAACGTCCGCCTCGGCAAGATATTGCGCTTCACCGTCGGCGCGAACGGCAGCAGCTATGCGCCCGCCCCCGGCAACCCCTTCCTGGCGGGCGGCGGCGACCCCTATGTTTACGCCTATGGCCTGCGCAATCCGTTCCGCGCCTCGTTCCATGGTTCGACGCTCGTCATCGGCGATGTCGGGCAGGGGGCGGTCGAGGAGGTCGATCTGCTGACCACAACGCAGCCCGGCGCCAATTTCGGCTGGCGCTTCAAGGAAGGAACCCAGACCTTTTCGGGTACGCCGCCCGGCGGCCTCATCGACCCCGTTGTCGAATATGGCCACGGCAGCGGCCCGCAGCAGGGCAATTCGATCACCGGCGGCTATGTCTATCGCGGACCCGTGACCTCGCTGCAGGGTCAATATGTCTTCGCCGACTTCGTCTCGGGGAATATCTGGTCGATCCCCTTCTCCAGCTTCGTGGCGGGTCAGACGCTTCCTTCATCGCGCCTCGCGCGGCGCAACGAGGATTTCGCACCCGACGCCGGAACGCTCGGTTCGATCGCCTCGTTCGGCGAGGACAGCGCGGGCAATCTGTTCATCGTCAGCATCGGCGGCGACATCTTCATGGTGCGTCCCGGCTGACCGCTTGCGGCGGGGCGCCGTACCCGCCACAAGGGGACGTCCAGAGGAGCCCCCAATGAAATCATTGCCTTTTGCCGTTCTCGTTGCCGTGCAGCTGGCCCTGGCGCCCGCTGCGCAGGCGAAGCTCAGCCCGGCGGAAGCAATGATGGCGAAGACCGTTGAGGCCGAGAAGGACCGCAGCCTCGCCTTGCTCGAAAAGCTCGTGAACCAGAACAGCGGATCGCAGAATCTGGAAGGCGTCGAAAAGGTCGGGGCGATGATGCGCGCCGAGCTCGAGCCGCTCGGTTTCAAGGTCGAATGGAAACCGATGCGCGACACCGGCCGCGCAGGCCACCTGATCGCGACGCACGTCGGCAAACCGGGGACCAAGCGCCTGCTGCTGATCGCGCATCTCGACACGGTGTTCGAGCCCGACTCGCCGTTCCAGACATTCACCCGCAAGGGCGATATGGGCGAAGGCCCGGGCGCAGGGGACGACAAAGGCGGCATGGTCGTCGTCGTCGCGGCGCTGCGCGCGATGCAGGCGGCGGGAACGCTGAAAGACGCCAACATCGAATTCCACATGACCGGCGACGAAGAGGATTCAGGCACGCCGATCGAAAGGGCGCGCGCCGACCTGATCGCCGCGGGCAAGCGCGCCGACGTCGCGCTCGATTTCGAAGGGCTCGTCCGCGACGGCCCGGGAAAATCGGGGGGCGCCGACATGGGATCGGTCGCGCGGCGATCGTCGGATAGCTGGACCGTGACGACAACCGGCAAGGCAAGCCACAGCTCAGGCATCTTCAGCGCCGCGGCAGGCGACGGCGCGATCTATGAACTGACGCGCATCCTCTATCGCTTCCGTACCGAACTGCCCGAGCCGAACCTGACCTTCAACGTCGGGCTGATCGCCGGCGGACAGCAGGCCGATCTCGACGCGGGCGGCATCCGCGCCACGGTCAGCGGCAAGACGAACATCATCGCCGGAACCGCGGTCGCGCGCGGCGATCTCCGCGCGCTGTCGCCCGAACAGATCGATCGCGTGAAAGCGAAAATGACTGCGATCGTCGCCGACCATGCCCCCGGCACCGATGCGACGATCAGTTTCGACCCCGGCGGCTACCCGCCGATGGCGCCGACCGAGGGCAACAAGGCGCTGCTCGCAAAGCTCAACGGGGTGAACCGCGACCTCGGCCTCGCCGAAATGGCGCCGCTCGATCCGCTGAAGCGCGGCGCAGGCGACATCAGCTTCGTCGCCGCCGACGTCGACGGACTCGCGGGGCTCGGCCCGTACAGCACCGGCGATCATGCGCCCGGCGAGGCGGTCGATATCCCGAGCATTGCGCGCCAGGCCACCCGCGCTGCCATCCTGATGTCACGCCTTTCTGCTGAAAAGCGCTGAACGGCCGCAATTGGCAGTTGGCCTTTTCTTGATTCATCCGCCACAGTGATTAGGTAGCAATCCGAGACGGATTCACCGCGATTGGGAGAATGACGATGAGCGACACCGAAACCCACCTGAAACAGCACTATATCGGCGGCCGCTGGGTCGATTCGAAGGGCGGCAAGCTCCACGACGTCATCAATCCCGCGACCGAGGAAGCGGCCTCGACCGTTGTGCTCGGTACTGCCGCCGACGTCGACGACGCGGTGGCCGCGGCGAAGGAGGCTTTCAAGACCTTCTCGCAGACCACGCGCGAGGAACGCCTCGATCTGCTGAACCGCATCGTCGAGGAATATAAGAAGCGCGTCCCCGATCTCGCCAAATCGATGGCGTCGGAAATGGGCGCCCCGGTCAGCTTCGCGAGCACCGCGCAGGTCGGCGCGGGCATCGGCGGCTTCCTCGGCACGATCGCCGCACTCAAGGATTTCAGCTTCACCGAAAAATATGCCGCGGGCATCATCGCCTACGAGCCGATCGGCGTCGTCGGCATGATCACGCCTTGGAACTGGCCGCTCAACCAGATCGCGCTCAAGGTCGCACCGGCGCTCGCCGCGGGCAACACGATGGTCCTGAAGCCGTCCGAAGAATGCCCTGGCAACGCGGTGATCTTCGCCGAGATCCTCGACGCGGCGGGCGTCCCCGCGGGCGTCTTCAACCTTGTCCAGGGTGACGGGCCGACCGTCGGCAACGCGATCAGCGCGCATCCGGGCATCGAGATGGTCAGCTTTACGGGCTCGACCCGCGCCGGCATCCTCGTCGCCAAGGCGGCAGCCGACACGGTCAAGCGCGTCCATCAGGAACTCGGCGGCAAGTCGCCGAACATCGTCCTGCCCGACGCCGACTTCGCCGCCGTGCTGCCCCCGACGGTGCAGGGCGTGCTCGTCAACACCGGCCAGAGCTGCATCGCGCCGACGCGCATCCTGGTCCAGAAGGAGCGCCAGGCCGAGGCGGTGGGCGTCATCAAGGCGATGTTCGACGGGACGCAGGTCGGCGACCCGATGACCGAGGGCGGCCATATCGGCCCCGTCGTCAACAAGGCGCAGTTCGACAAGATCCAGGGTCTGATCCAGTCGGCGATCGACGAGGGCGCGACGCTGGAGACCGGCGGCACCGGCCTGCCCTCGAACGTCAACCGCGGCTATTACATCAAGCCAACGGTCTTTTCGGGTGTCACGCCCGACATGCGCATCGCGAAGGAAGAGGTGTTCGGCCCGGTCGCGACGATCATGGCCTATGACACGCTCGACGAAGCGGTCGAGATCGCCAACGACACCGAATATGGCCTGTCGGCGGTCGTCTCGGGCGACCCCGCCAAGGCGGCGGAAGTCGCGCCGAAGCTCCGCGCCGGCATGGTCGCTGTCAACGCCTGGGGTCCCGGCCCGGGCGCGGCGTTCGGCGGCTACAAGGCGTCGGGCAACGGCCGCGAGGGCGGCGTGTTCGGGCTCAAGGATTTCATGGAAGTGAAGTCGATCAGCGGCATTCCGGCGTAACATAAAGATCCTCCCTGTGGCCGAAGGCCATGGGGAGGGGGACCGCCGCGAAGCGGTGGTGGAGGGGCGGCAACGATAGTGTCATCAGCCCCTCCGTCAGCGCTGTGCGCTGCCACCTCCCCATCGCTTCGCGACAGGGAGGATCGAAAGCCCCTTCACCTCGGGAGGGGTTTTTCTTTGTGCGAGGGAGGGCTAAGCGCATCCCCATGACCACCCGTTCCCCCCTCGCCCCCGACTCTTTTCCCGCCCTCCCCGACATCGCCGGGGTGACGCGCCGCGTGGCGCGCGCGCAGTACAAGAATTGGGACCGCTGCGACCTGACCTATGTGGAGCTCGCGCCGGGCACGACCGTCGCCGGCGTCTTCACGCGCAATATCTGCTGCTCGTCCGAAGTCGAACTCGGCCGCGAACAGGTCAAGGGCGGCAAAGGCCGCGCGCTGATCGTCAACGCGGGCAACAGCAACGCCTTCACCGGTTATCGCGGCCGCGAGGCGGTCGAGCAGATCATGGTGCAGGTCGCAGGCCACCTCGGCTGCGAGCCGAGCGAAGTCTTCGTCAGTTCGACCGGCGTGATCGGCGTGCCGCTGCCCAAGGACAAGGCGCGCGCCGGGGTCGACGCCGCGCTCACCGCACAGCCCTGCTCGTGGGAAGCTGCCGCCGAAACGATCTGCACCACCGACACCTTCGCGAAGGGTTCGGCGGCGAGCGCGGTCGTCGGCGACCGGACGGTCCATGTTGCAGGCATCGTCAAGGGATCGGGAATGATCGCACCCGACATGGCGACGATGCTCGGCTATATCTTCACCGACGCAGCCGTCGCGCCCGCGCTGCTGCAGGACATGCTGAGCGAGGCCACGAGCGGCAGCTTCAACAGCATCACCGTCGACAGCGACACCTCGACCAGCGACACGGTGCTGCTCTTCGCGACGGGGCAGGCGGGCAACGCCACGCTGGAGACCCGTGACGATCCGGGCGCCGACGCGCTGTACGCCGCGATCCGCGAGGTCGCGCTCGATCTCGCGCATCAGGTCGTGCGCGACGGCGAAGGCGCGTCGAAGTTCATCGAAGTGCAGGTGACCGGCGCGACCAGCGACGGCAGCGCCAAACGGATCGCGCTCGCCATCGCCAACTCGCCGCTGGTGAAAACCGCGATCGCGGGCGAGGATGCCAATTGGGGCCGCGTCGTCATGGCTGTGGGCAAGGCCGGCGAACCCGCCGACCGCGACCGGCTTGCGATCCGCTTCGGCGATCACTGGGTCGCCAAGGATGGCCTGCCCGTCGACGTCTATGACGAGACGCCTGTCGCGGCGCATCTCAAAGGCCATGACATCCGCATCGGCGCCGACCTCGGCCTCGGCGAAGGCCGCGCGACCGTCTGGACCTGCGACCTGACCCACGGCTACATCAGCATCAACGCCGATTACCGGAGCTGACGGGGATGCTCACCATCTGGGGACGCCTCAATTCGCACAATGTGAAGAAGGTCGCGTGGTTCGCGGTCGAACTCGGCCTGCCCTTCGAGCGCCACGATGTCGGCGGTCAGTTCGGGATGGATGCCGCCTATCTCGCGAAGAACCCCAACGCGCTGATCCCGACGATCGACGACGACGGCGTCACGCTGTGGGAGTCGAACGCGATCCTCCGCTACCTTGCCGCGAGGCACGGCGGGACACGCTTCTGGCCGGCCGATCCTGCTGCTCGCGCCGTCGGTGATAAATGGATGGACTGGCAGACCGGCTATGCCGACGCGCAGCGCGATGCCTTCCTCAATCTCGTCCGGCGAGCGCCCGAAACGCGCAACGCGGCAGCGATCGCGGCGTCGGCGGCGGCCTCGGCGAAGCAGATGGCGATCCTCGACGAAGCGCTGTCGCGCACGCCCTGGCTGTCAGGCTCCGCGTTCGGAATCGGCGACATTCCGATGGGCGTTTATGTATATACTTATTATTCGCTCGCGATCGAACGGCCGTCGCTGCCCCATGTCGAGGACTGGTACGCGCGGCTGAAAATGCGTCCGGGCTATGCCGAACAGGTCATGATTCCGCTGACCTGAAACAAGGAACCCCGGCTTCAGCCGGGGCCCGATGTTCGATCAAAGGGCGCCTTCGAGCCAGCCCTTGAGCGCGCTCTTGGGTGCAGCGCCAACTTTGGTGTCGGCGATCTCGCCATTCTTGAACAGGATCATCGTCGGAATGCCGCGCACGCCATATTTGGCGGGGGCGTCGGGATGATCGTCGATATTGAGCTTGGCGATGACGACCTTGCCTTCCAGCTCGTCCGAAATCTCCTCGAGCGACGGGCCGATCATCTTGCACGGACCGCACCATTCGGCCCAGAAATCGACCAGCACGGGCGTATCGCTGTCGAGAACATCGCTCTGGAAGCTGGCGTCGGTAATGGCCTTGGTACCCATAGTCTGAACTCCTGAAATATCGTTGATCCCAAGCTAAGGCGTCGGCGCGTCCGGCTCAAGGGCTGAACCCGGCAAATTCGCCTTGGTTACCGCCAAGCCGGGCTTGTGCGCGTCGAGCAGCACGTCATCGAGCACGATCAACCGCGGTGCGGCGGTGTAGAGCAGCGCCGCCTCGACCCGGCGCCCCGGAAAGATCACGCGCAGCGCGTCGCGATACGCCGCCATCTGGCGCAGATAGGCCGGCTGCACCGCCCCGGCGCTTTCGGGTACATGCCGCCCCGTCTTGTAATCGATCACCGTCACCGCATCGTCGGTGACGCGCAGCCGGTCGACGATCCCCGCGACCACCATCCCGTCCACCACCGCCGACAGCGGCGCCTCGGCCAGACTGCCGGGGCCGAAAAGCGCCGCGTGCGCGGGATCGTCGAGCACCGCGAGCACTTCGTCCACCAGCGCGAGCCGCGCGCCTTCATCCAGCCCCGGCGCCTGCAGGCCGAGCCAGCGCAGTGCCGCCTCGCGCCGCTTCTCCACGGCGACCGGCGGCAGCCGCTCGAACAATGCATGGAGCAGCAACCCGCGCTCGGCCGCGGCAACGCGCGCCGTCCCCTGCGGCGGCACGGCGACATCGTCCTCGCCGAGTGCCGACGGCGCGAGCGGGCGCGGCGGGCGCGCTTCCTCGGGGGCTTGCCGATGCGCCCATTCGGGAAGGACCAGCTTGGGCTCCGCGACCTTCGCCGCCTTTTCCTTCCGCGCCCATTTGCCTGCATTGGCGCGGTGGACGAGGCGCCGACCCCACAGCGGTCCCGCGTCCTCCCATTCGGCGCCCATATCCGGCAGCACCGATTCGACCGCCGCGTGCCAGCTGCCTTCGGGGATCGTCCGGTCGGCCTTCCTGGTCACGCCCGCGACGACCAGGATTTCCTCGGCGCGGGTCATGGCGACATAGAATAGCCGCCAATGCTCCTGAGTCGCGGCGTCGGCGGCGTCCTGATAGGCCTTCGCCAGCGCCCCATGCCGTTCGTCGGCGGGCAGCGCAAAGACCGGCAGCTTCTCCCACGCCGCAACATCGACGCTGAACGGGCGGTGCCCGATCCCGGGTTCCTCGGTCGCGTCGGCGAGGATCACGATCGGCGCCTGCAGGCCCTTCGACCCGTGAACCGTCATCACGCGCACGACGTCGCTGCGCGCCTCGGTCTGGCGCTTGATATCGGCCGCGCTCGCCGACACTTGCGTCAGGAAGCCGAGCAGCGACACCGTCTCGCGGCTCTCGAACGCCAGCGCCTGATTGAGCAGCTCGTCGATCGGATCGCGCGCCTCGCGCCCCAGTCGCGCGTAAAGCCTGCGCCGCCCATCGATCGGCCCCGACAGCACCGTCTCCAGAAAGCGGAACGGCGTCGTGAAATCGGCCATGCCGAGCAAATGCCGCAGCGCCGCCATAGCGACCGCCGGCACATCGCCCTCGGTCGCTCGCAGATGCTCCCAGATCGCTGCGCGCCCGCGCTTGTGCGTCCGCGCGTACAACTCGTCCTGCGTCCAGCCGATCAGCGGCGACACGAGCAGCGACGCCAGATTGAGGTCGTCGAGCGGCTGCACCGCAAAGCGCATCGCCGCGATGAGATCCTGCACCGCGAGCGGCTGCGTCAGCGCGAAGCGGTCGACGCCTGCGACGGGGACGTGCAGCGCCTGCAACCGCGCGACGATCCGCGCCGCCAGGTCGCGGCGGCGCCGCACGAGGATCATGATATCGCCCGGCGCGACCGGCCGCCCGTCCTTGCCGTTCGCGATCCAGTCCTGCACCTCGCCCGCGATCGCCTTCGCGAGCCGCATCGACGCGGGGTCGGAAGCGGGCGCGCTCGAATTCCCCTCGCCTTCGCCGCCATCTTCCTCGGCCGCTGCGTCGAGCGCCTTGCTCACCGGCAACGGCTGCCACAGCTCGACCTGCCCGGCGTGGCCCGAGCGGAAGGGACGATGCGGCGGCTCCTCGCCTTCAAGGCCCATGTCGGACGCACCACCGGCTTCGAGCCACGCGTCGACCACCTCCAGCACCGCCGGGGTCGAGCGATAGTTGGACACCAGATCAACGTTGCGGAAATCCTGCCCCGCGCGTTCGCCGAGGATATGGAACAGATCGCGCGCCGTCGCGAACGCCTTGGGCTCGGTGCCCTGAAAGCCGAAAATCGCCTGCTTGCGGTCGCCGACTGTGAACAGCGTGCGTACACGCTCGGCGTCTCCGGCGTTCACCGCGAAGAATTCCTCGGCCATCGACAGCACGATCCCCCACTGGCGCATGTTCGTGTCCTGCGCCTCGTCGACGAGGATATGATCGGTGCGCTGGTCGAGCTTGAAGCGCACCCATTCGCCGAAGCTGCTGACGCGGAGCAGCGATCCCGCAAGCGTGATCAGATCGTCGAAATCGGCGAGCCCCTGCTCGCGCTTGGCCAGCGCATAGGCTGCGGCAAAGCGGCTCCCGAGCTTCCACGCCGCCGCGAGATCGTCGGCGACGCGCATCGCGGTCGCGGTGCCGAGCAGACCCTGCGCCGCTTCGACGATCCGCACCGCGCTGCCGGCGCAGTCGGTCATCTTTCCCTTGTCGCCGGCGAAATCCGCGCGCAGCTCGCCTTTGCCGGTCAGGAACCGGCCGAGCAACTCGCCGAGCATCTTGGCGCGCTTCGCCGGATCGGCGATCAGCCAGCCGATCATCACATCGTTGCACGCGAGCCCGGTCTTGGTTCCCCAGTTCGCGCCGCTGGTCGCGACCGCCCTGATATCGCCCTCGTCGATCGCGCCCGCCGCGAGCTCGCCAGCGATCCACGCATCGGGATCGCCGCCCGGCAGCTCGAACGCCGCGCGCAGATCGTGCGCCGACGGCGGCAGCGGCGCATTGGGTCCGCCGAACACCGTCGCACAACTCGACAGGAAGGACAGCGCCGCATCCTGCCCCAGCCGCCGCGACAACATCGCCGCCGCCTCGCGCAGAACGTCGCGCTCGTCATCTGATTCGAGCAGATGGCTCAACACCGCCCGCTGCAACGCGCCCGCCTCGTCCTCCTCGATCGCCCGGAACCCCGGCAACAGCTTCGCCTCGAGCGGGAAGCTCGCGAGCAACGTCTGGCAGAAGGCGTGAATTGTCTGCACGCGGATCGCCCCGCCCGGACTGTCGATGACGGTCGCAAACAAGGATCGGGCGCGTTCCATCAGTCCCGGCCGGTCCCAATCCAGTCCCAGCGCTCGCAGGTCGAGCCGCAAATCGCCGTCGCTCATCCGCACCCACGCCGCGAGCCGTTCGTGGATGCGGTGCGCCATTTCGGCCGCGCCCGCCTTGGTGAAGGTGATGCAGAGGATCGCTTGCGGAGAAACGCCATCGAGCATCAGCCGCAGCACGCGCGCCGACAGCACCTGCGTCTTGCCCGTCCCCGCCGACGCGCCGAGCCAGACGTGGCTCTCGGGATCGGCGGCGGCGCCCTGCCGCGGGTCGAGCGTCGCAAGGCCGCCGGGCTTGCTCATGCGCCCTCCTCCCCGCGTCCGAACCATTCGTCGCGCCGCATGAGCTGGTCATACTCGCCATAGCCCGCCACCTCGCCGGGCCCGAAGGGCGCGTCGCCGGACAGGTAGATCGCGGCGAGGTCCGACAGCGCGTCGGCGGCATGGTCGATCGCCTGATCCGCGCTCTTGAGATCGCTGCGCGACCCATAAGTGTTCGAAATCTTCCCCACGCCGCCCGCGCGCCGGTCGGGTCGCAGGCTCCAATATTCAAGCGCCTCGACCGGCGCCGCGGCGATGTCCTTCATCCCGCCTTCGCGCGCGATCAGCCCGAGCAGGCCAAGCTGGTTGTCGAGCTTGTCGAACGCCGCCTTCGCGCTTGGAGCGCCGCCCGATTTATAATCGACGATCGCCAGCCGCCCCTCGGCATCGCGGTCGATCCGGTCGGCCTTGCCGTGCAGCGTCACGCCGTCGACGCTGATCTCACCCTTCACCTCGACGTCGAGCGGTTTGCGATCGTCGCGGTCCCAGACCTGCCCGGCCGCCCAGCGCAGCGCCGGCTCGATCCGCGGCAGCCAGAAGGCGCGCGCGATCGCATCGAGCGCAGCATCCGCCCGCAGCGCCGCCAGCTCGCGCTCGAAGCCCTCAGGGGTTGCGCCGCCACGCACCCAATCCTCGAACATTTTATGCACCCGCGTCCCGCGCCAGCGCGGATCGGGCGCGGCGCTGAGCGGATCGAGCGCCGACAGCCCGAGCATCTGGTTCGCATAATAAGCGAAGGGATCGCGCGCGAGCCGGTCGACCGCGGTGACGCTGATCTTGCGCGGGCGGTCCTCGACCGGCGGGCGCGGCGTCGGCCTGCCCACCGGCCGTGTCCCACCCGTCGGCAGATCGAGTTCGGCCGCGAGCCGCGTCAGCGCCACACCCCCGGGCGCGGGTTCGGGCAGATCGCCCGCCAGCGCCGCCAGCCGCAGCCAGAAGCGCGACGCGACCGCCGGATCGCCGCCGCTCCGCTGCGCGCGCGTGACCACGATCTCGCGCGCCGCCAGCGCGCTCGCAAAATCATGCGCCGCCATCCCCTGTTGCCGTTCGGGCGCGGGCAGCCCGATCAGGCGGCGAATGCCCGGCGCCAGCCATGGGTCGGGCTGCGCCGCGGCGGGCCAGCGTCCCTCGTCGAGCCCGCCGAGAATCATCAGATCGGCGCGCTGCAAGCGCGCTTCGAGCAGGCCCCAGATGAACAGGCGCGGATGCCCGCCATAGGGCGGCCGCACGCTCGCCTGGGCCAGCAATTGCCCCAGCATCTCGGGGAAGTCGGCGGGATCGACGAGCGCCGGACCGTCGCCGCGCGCGAGCGCCCATTGGTCGAACAGCTCGGCGAGCATCCTGCCCGCAGGTCCCGCCCACACAGCGTCGCCGGTCAGCCATTCGGCCGCCTTTTGCAGCGCCGCCAGCAAGACGGCGGGAGGCGCAGGCTCGGCAAAGGGTGCCAGCGCCGCCTCCAATGCATCCGAAACCTCTTCCCACCACGGCTGCAACTGCGACGCATGGCCATGCCCGCGCGCCTTCGGGTCGGCCTCGCGTTCGGCGATCCGCGCGCTGACCCCGCGCCAGCCCGGCAGCAGCCCCGGCTCGCGCAGCACCAGGTCGAGCCGCCGAAGCTGATCGAGCCACGCGGTGCGCCCCTCCCCCTTGCGCACCAGCGGGTGCCCCAGCAGCGACACCAAAGCGACCGGATCGAACGCCGACGCCAGCTTCGCCAGCAACAGCAGCAGCGCGCCCGGCGGCGTCCGCGACAGCGGCTGACCCGCGCTGTCGTCGACCGAGATACCCCAGCGCGCCAGCGCCGCCGCGACGCGTTCGGCGAGCGCGCGGTCAGGGGTCACCAGCGCCGCGGTGCGCCCGGGCGTCTCGACCGCCTCGCGCATTAAGAGTGCGATCCCCTGCGCCTCCTGCCCGTCGTCGGCGAACACGGCGCCCGAAATCCCTGCAGTCGCCGCCGACAGGTCGCCCGCCGCCTGCCATTGCGCGCTGTAATCGGCCGGCGCAAAAAGCAGCGAGACGAAGGGCGTGCGCGCTTCGGGTCCGTCGAACGCGGAGGTCGCGTCCCATTCAGCCACCTCGTCGCGCGACGCGTTCATCCGGTCGAGCAGCAGCTTCAGATGATATTGCGGATGCGTCTCGAGCGGCCGCGCCGGACCTTCGGGATCGGGCCGCACCGGGCCGAGCGCGTCCCATTCCGCGGCCGCCATCGTCTGGTCGAGGCCGGGCAGCACCACCATTCCGCGCTCCAGATCGGCCACGGTGCGCAGCAACCGCGCGATCGCGGGGGCGGCGGTCGTAATGCCCGCGGCGACAACGAACGGCGCGGGCGGCGCCGCGCGCCATCCCGCGGCCACGCGCCCCAGCAGCCGGTTGCGCCGTTCCGCGCGGTCGATGCTGCCGGTCTTCGCCAGCACCGCAGGCCAATGATCGACGAGCAGCCTCAGCCGCCCGAGCGACGCCTGCCAATGTTCGGCGAACGCCCCGAGGTCGAGATCGACGAGATCGCCGACGCGCACCTCCTCATAATGCAGCTGGTCGATCACCCGCGCCAGCCCGTCGGCGAGCTGGAACGCCGCCGCGCCGACGATCGACGGCTGGCCCGCGGGCGTGTATCGCTCGATCAGTCCGGCGAGCAGCAGGCGCCGCCGCAGCGCGTCGATCGCAGGGGGAATCGGGTCCTCGTCGATGGCGTCGAGCGCCAGCGCCACCGACTCGTCGAGGTCCGCATCGCCGATCACCGCCAGCCGCGGCATCAGCAACCCCGCCCCGCCCGCGCGCACCAACGCCGCCTGCACCGCGCTCCGCGCGCGGTTGCTGGGCAGCAGGATCAGCCCTTCGGCCAGCCCCAGCGCGCCGTCGGCGTATCGCGCGATGATTCCGGCGGCGAGCACGTCGGCGAAGGCCCGGTGGACCGGGATCGAGAAGAGGGTGGGCTTCGCGTCAGCCATCGGATTCACACATCGTCATTGCGAGCGCAGCGAAGCAATCCGGGGCGGTTTACGCAACTCTGGATTGCTTCGCCGCGCTCGCAATGACGAATTGAGACGATCAGACCTCGCCCAGCGCCGCTTCGGTCGGCGCAATCGCTGCCGGCGTTCCGACATCGAACCACTGCCCCATATGCGACAGCCCATAGAGCCGCCCCGCCGCGATCGCGCGGTCCCACAATATGTTGGTTGAAAACGGCCCCTCGGGCGCATCGACGAGCAGGCGCCGCGAGACGAGCTGGATACCGGTATAGACGAAGGGCGCGATCCGCCCCGGCTTTCGCCGCGACAGCTTCCCCGCAGGATCCATGTGGAAATCGCCCTTGCCGCCGTGTCCGGTCGCGCTCGCCTGCCGGATCACCAGCAGCAGCGCATCCATCTTCGCATCGTCCCAGTGGCGCGCAAGGTTGACAATGCTGTTCTGCGGGCCATCGGTCCAGATATTGTCGCTGTTGACGATCAGGATCGGGTCGCCGGTCAGCAGGGGCAAGGCCTTCATCATCCCGCCGCCGGTTTCGAGCAATTGCTTCCTCTCGTCCGACACCGCGATCGTGAAGCTGCGCTTTTGCGCTGCAAGATGCGCTTCCAGCGCGTCGGCCAGATAATGGACGTTGACTACGACATGGCCGATCCCCGCCGCTTCGATCCGGTCGAGGCTGTGGTCGATCAGCGCCTTGCCCGCGACGCGCACCAGCGGTTTCGGCCGTGTCGCGGTCAGCGGGCGCATCCGCTTGCCGATCCCTGCCGCCATCACCATCGCGCTTTCGATCTTCGCCGTCACGGCCAGGCCTCCGCCCGCTTCGAGGCGGGGACATTGGCGTCGAACCATTGCCGGACGGGGGCAAGCGCAGGGTGCGCGAGATCGCGTTCGAGCAGCCCCCACATCCGCGGCTGGAACTGGCGGTATCCGGGCTTGCCGTCGCGCTTCCACAGCCGGACGAAGACCCCCAGGATGCGCGTGTTGCGCTGCGCCGCCAGCGCCCAATAGGCATTGCGGAACGCCTCGCCCTGCCCGGTCGCGGCGACATAGCGATCGAGCATCGCCGTCTCGACCGCAGGCGTCACGTCGCGCCGCGCATCCTCGAGTACCGAGGCGAGGTCATAGGCGGGGTGCCCGACGAGCGCATCCTGGAAATCGAGCAGGCCGTAATGCGCGACGCCCTCCTGCCCCGCGACCAGCATGATATTCTCGGCATGAAAATCGCGCAGCACCGTAACGCGTGGCAAGCCGTCGCATTCGACCGGCGCCAGCGCCGCCTCCCACGCGGCGCGGAATCCGTCGCGGTCAACGTCGAGGTCCAGCGCGGGGCAGTACCAGTCAATGAACAGCCCGACTTCATCGAGCCATTGCGCGAGCCCGTGTGCCGGCAGGCCTTCCATCGCCGGCCGCGCGTGGAGGTGGACGAGCAGGTCGGTGACGCCCGCATAATAGTCCGCCTCCTTGTGCATCGCCTCGTCGATGGTCTCGCGCAGCCGCACGTCGCCGAAATCCTCGATCAGCAGCAGCCCCTGTTCCAGATCGCGCGCCAGGATCGTCGGCGCGTTGAGCCCCATTTCGCATAGATATTCGGCGACCGCGATAAACGGCCGCGGGTCTTCGTGCGGCGGCGGCGCGTCCATCAGCACCGCGCGCCGGTCGCCATCACGCACGCGGAAATAGCGGCGGAAGGATGCGTCGCCCGCAAGCGGCAATATCTGGGCGTCGCCCCAGCCATGCGCGGCGAGGAACGCCGGGGCGTGGGCGGGCGGAATCATCGGAGCGGCCATCGCGTTTCCCAAGCCGCAGGCACCTCGGCTGTCAAGACGCGCGCATCGCCCGCCCCCGAAATCCGCAGCGCCAACGCCTCGGGCCAGCCCTGCGTGCCCAGCCGCTCCGGCCATTCGATCAGCAGCGCGCCGTCATGCAGATAATCGTCGAGGCCGAGTTCGATCAGTTCATCCTCTTCCTCGATCCGGTACAGGTCGACATGCGCGACGGGCAGATCGACCTCGGGCGGGGCATAGGGCTGAACGATCGCGAAGGTCGGGCTTGGCGCCTCACCCGCCAGCCCCTGCGCCTTCAGCATCGCGCGCGCCAGCGTCGTCTTGCCCGCGCCGAGGTCGCCCGACAGCAGCACGACATCGCCCGGCCGCAGCGCCGCACCGATGGCGCTGCCGATGCGGGCGGCGTCGGCGAGCGTATAATCGGCGCGAAATCTCACCCGCCGCGCGGCAGGCTGACGCGCACCAGCGTCCCCTGCCCCTTCTCGCTCAGCACCTCCATCGTTCCGCCGTGCGCGGCGACGAGCTGGCGCGCGAGCGCGAGGCCGATACCCCCGCTTTGCGTCCCCGCCTGCGTGCCCCTGGTGATCGCGGCGACCGCATCGGGCATCCCGGGGCCGTTGTCGGAGACGACGACCTCGATCCCCTTGTCGTCGCCATCGGCGTGCAGCAGCACGCGGCCGCCGTTGCGCCGCGCCGGCGCGGTGAACCGGATCGCATTGTCGAGCAGCCCCGCCACCAGCCGTGCGAGGCGGGGGGCGTCGCCCTCGATCGTGCCGAGCGTGGTCGACAGTTGCCCGGCCAGTTCGATCTTCTCGGCGGCGGCAAAGGGTTTCGCTTCGGCCAGCGCCTTGTCGAGCAGCGCACGGACATCGACCGGCGCGCGCTCGACGGCCAGCGTTCCTGCCTCGCCCTGCGCAAGGTCGAGGACGTTGTCGATCTGGCGCCCGAGCACCGCCACCGAATCCATGATCGCGTCGATATAGGCCTTTGCGGCGACGGGCAGTTCGCCGGCATAGCCCGACTGCAGCATCTCGCCGAACCCGCCGATCGAGGTGAGCGGCGTGCGCAGTTCATAGCTCATCCGCGACAGGAAGGCGGTCTTGACCTTGTCCGCCGCCTCCAGCGCCTCGTTCCGCTCGCGCAGCGCGCCTTCCATCTTCCGGCTGGCGGTGATGTCGAGCATGATCAGCAGCGCGTTGCCGTCGGGCAGCGGAATCGACGCGAAATCGAAATGGCGTCCGTCGGCGAAGCGTATCTCGCCGACACGCTGCGTCCGTTCGAGCGTCGCGGCGCGGATCACCTCCTGCATCACGCTGATCTGGCTCGGCTTCGCCAGCCGGTCGGCGAGCCCGCCCATGAGCGTATCGACGCGCGGATGCCCCGCCAGGATATGCTCGTCGATGTTCCACAGGCGGCGGAAGCGCTGGTTCCACAGGTGCAGCCGTCCGTCGGGCGCGAACACCGCTATCGCCTCGAACAGATTGTCGAAGGTCGCGGTGCGGACGCGGAGCAGCGTGTCGCGCGCCCCGGCCAGCTGGACCTGCTCGGTGCGGTCCTCGGCGATCAGCAGCAGGCCGCCGTCCGGGGTCGGCTGCGCGACGACGTGCAGGTGCGTCCCGTCGCGCAGCAACCAGTCCTCCTCGCTCGCATCGGGCTTCGCGAACCAGTCGACATGCGCCTGCCGCCATTCGGGATAGTCGCGCACCTCGGGCGTGCGCCCGCCCTCGCGCCACAGGTCGAGCGAGCGCGCGAAGCTGCGTCCCTCCGACACATCCTCGGCCGACAGCGCGAACAGCCGCCGGAACGGCTGGTTCGCGAACACCAGCCCCTGGTCGGGACCGAATTGGGCGACAGCCGCCGACAGCCGGTCGAGCAACTCGCGCTGGGTCCGCACGAAGCGGCGGTGTGCGCCGCGCTCGCTCTCGAGCTCCTGGATGTCGATCGCGTAGCCCGCGATACCGAACACGCGCCCGCCCTCGGCGGCGAGCGGAACGTCGACGACGCGCATGATCCGCCGCTCGCCCTCGATCGTCACCGGCACGGTGCGCTGCTGCGCCGCGCCCGCGGTGCGCGCGGCTTCGGCGGCGTCGGTCGCGCTGATCCCCGCGACGGGTTCGCACAGCTCGACTCCCTCCTCGATCACCGTCGCCGCGCTCGTCGCCTCCACCGCGCGAACATAGGCGGCGTTGACGAGCGCGAGCCGCATGTCGGCCTCGCGGAACCACATCGGGAAGGGCGCGGCCTCGATCAGACCCGACAAGGCCTCGAATGCCGCCATCGCCTCGTCGCGTTCGCGCCGCGCCTGCGCCAGCGCATGCTGCCCTTCGGTGGCGTCGCTGAGCCACAGCAGGACGCTGCCCGCGCCGCCGACCGCCTGCGGGGCGGCCGCGCCATGGACGATGATCGTCCGCGCGCTGCCGAGCGGCTTCAGGCTCAGCGTGAACGGCTTGGCCCCGCGCTGTGCGCCAAGGATCGCCTGCCGCAATTGTTCGTGCCCGGCATGGTCGAGCCCGGCGTCGATCCCGCGCAGTTCATCGAAGTTGCGCGGCCCCTGCGCCAGCCCCAGCCAGCGCGACAGCCGCTCGGCCGCCTCGATCCGCCAGTCGGGCCGGACGATCACGGGAAGCTGCGGCGACGCCTCGACCAGGCTCGCAAGCCGGTCGGTCTGCCCCGCGATGAAGGCCGACCGCCGCTGCATCGCAACCCCGCGCCCGATCGCCCACAGCCCGGCGAGCAGCCAGAGCGCGGCGAACAGCCCGATGGCAAAGAGCGCGCCGGGACTCAGCTGCATGGTCTGAAAGGGGAAGGATCGCCAGACACCATTCATCCGCCCCTATCGATTGCGCGGGCGCTGTTCAATCGTCAGGCGTATCGGGATTTATGACATCGCGACCGGGAGCCTCGCCGCGTCGGTGGAAGGAAACACGGCGGCGGACGAAAAAGAGGGGCGATATGGGCGCTTCCCCGCGGGGAGGAAGCGCCCACCGCCCCCTTCGGATCAGAATTTGACCTTGCCGGCCACCCGGAAATAGCGGCCGAGAATGCCCGAATAATAGGTGATGGTGCCGCCCGCGGCAGGCGCCGGAAAGGGCGGCGCCTTGTCGAAGACGTTGTCGACGATGACGCGCATCTCGAAATTCTTCGCGACGTCGAACCCGAGCGATGCGTTGAACAGCCACCAGTCGCCGACGCCGTTATACTCATAGGCATTGGGCGCCGCATCCGCGTCCCAGACGCTCTTGCCGAAATATTGCGTCTGCCACAGGAAGTTCACCGGGCCGTGGTCGATGTTGATATTGGCCGTGAACGAATGCTTGGGATCGCCGATCTCGCCCCGACCCGTGTCGATGTCGCCCGAACCGACGCGCGTTTCGAGCTTGTTGAGGTAGAGATAGTTCAGCGACAGCCCCAAGGTCGTGTCGGGCGCCACTTCGCGGCGATAGGCGATTTCGGCGGTCAGCCCCTCGAATTTCAGCGACGCGGCGTTGGCGTAGCCGGTGCGCACGAACGTTACCTGCCCCGCGGGATCGCGATCGATCGCGTTGCAGATAGCCGGCGGGAAATTCGCCGAGTCATAACAAGCCTCGAGCGTCTGCTCGGTATTGAGCGTGACGATCGCCTTCTTCAGCTTGATATTGACCCAATCGACCGCGACGGTCAGCCCCGGCACGAAGCGCGGGCGGATGACCGTGCCCACCGTCCAGCTGTTCGCCTTTTCATTCTGCAAGTCGGTATTGCCCGACACCGAGATCGGCGATGTGAAATCGACGATGTTCGATGTGAAATTGTCGGGGTCGGTGATGCCCGCCGCGATACAGTTCGCCCGGCGTTGCGACGGGTTCGGCCCCGAATCGACAAAGCGCGCGTCGCACGGATCGTTCGCGGTATCGAACGCCTGCGAGGTCGGGTTGAAGATTTCGGTGATCGCGGGCGCGCGCACCGAACGGGTGAAATTGCCGCGGATCGTGAAACCCTCGACCGGCGTCAGACGCCCGCCCGCCGTCCATGTCCAGTCGCCACCGGCGATCGAATGGTCGATGTAGCGCGCGGCGCCATCGAACTCGAGCGAGTGGATGAAGCTGTTCATGTCGGGCGAAATGATCGGGATCAACAACTCGCCGAAGAATTCGTCCGTGTTGAACTTGCCCTTCACGGGGTCGATCGGGATCGATCGGCCGAACTGGGTGCGCCCGCCGTTGCCGTCATCCTCGCCGAAATAGAAGGTGCCGGGGTCGAACGAGGTTTTCTCGCGGCGGTGCTCATAGCCCAGCGACAGCACGACATCGCCCCCCGGCAGGCGGAAGAGCGGGCCGTTGACGTTCGCGTTGAGCACGAGCTGCGAATTGTTCGCCGTGGGGTCGGCGATCGTCGTGACATAATCGAGCGCTTCCTGGCTGAAGCGGCCGACCCCGAACAGGTTCAGCGGCGCGCACGTCGAACTGAGTGTCGCGATATTGGCGTTGGTATAGCCCGGACGGCAGATGATGTTGCCGTTCGCCGCGCCGCCGTTGAACACCCCCTGATCGACCGCATCGAGCGCATTCAGGAAATTCTGCTGCACGATCACCCGTTCGCGCCCGCGCGTTTCCGAATGACCGTAGTTTGCCGACACTTCCCAATTATAGGTCCGGTCACCGGCCCCGAATTCGCCCTGGAAGCCGGTGACGAAGCGATAGACCTCGACTGTCGTCGATGCGCGGCCGCTGGCCAGATCTGTGTTCGCGCGGGTCATCAGGAACTGCGTATCGCCCGGGGCGAGATTCGCCGCGATGATCGCGCGGTCGGCAGGGTCGAGATAGGGGTTGTCGAGGTTGAAGATCAAATTGCCGTCGGGATCGCCGGCATTGCCGAACAGCGCGGTGTTATACACCGGCTGGTCGCGCAGGTTCGTCCCCTTGCTGTGCGCGTACCAGCCTTCGCCGAACCAGCGGATATTGTCGTTGATCTCGAAATTGGCGAGGACGTTGCCCAGATAGCGCTCGGTGTTCGTCGCCAGGTTGCCGAAGTCGGCCAGCGGGAAACCGTTCCCCCCTACGCTTTCGATCAGGCTGCCCGTCCGGGTCCCGAAATCGAGCGGGACGAGGCGGCCCGACTCGTTGAAGGTCAGCACATTGCCCTGCTGGTCGAAGATGCCCGCGAATTCGGGAATGCTGTCGCCCGCCAGCGGCACGCCGCTGCTGGTGAAGATATTATAGCGCTGGCCATAATAGAGCTGCTGCTGGAACGGCGCGCTCGGATCGGCGGCGGTCGTAAAGAACGGCCCGCGCGCGCTCGTCAGGAAGCGGCTCTCGGTCGTGAGGCCGGTCGCGCGATTCCATTCGCCGCTGACGGTGATGTTGCCGCGCCCGTCGGCGAAGTTCATGCCCCACAGGCCGTTGATGCGATATTCGGGCGCGTCGCCGCGCTGCGAGATCCCCGTCTGCGCCTTCAACTCGAGCCCTTCGAAATCCTTCTTCAGGATGATGTTGACGGTGCCCGCGATGGCGTCGGAGCCATAGATCGGCGCGCCGCCGACCGCGACGGTCTCGATCCGCTCGACCAGCGTCTCGGGAATGACGTTGAGGTCGACCTGGCTGCCCGCCGCGACGGGGCCGAAGATCGACGAGGTGTTCGACGACACGAACCGCCGCCCGTTGACCAGCGTCAGCGTGCGCTGGCTGCCCAGCGAGAAGAAATCGGCAAAGGTCTGGCCCGCCCCGAAGGAGCCCGCCTGCGCGCCGACATTGCTGTTCCCGGGAACGCCGAAGGCCGGCAACTCGGACAGCGCCTGCCCGATGTTGGTATAGCCGCGCTTGTCGATCTGTTCGGCGGTGGTGACCAGCGCGGGCTGGATCGTGTCGAAACCGGCGCGCGGAATGCGCGAGCCGGTGACGATGATCTCGTCGCCGGACCCCTCGTCCGCCGGCGCCGCCGTATCGCTGCTCTGGGTGTCGGCTGCCGTGTCCTGGGCGCAGGCCGGAACGGTAGAGGCAAAAAATGCGAGGGCCGAAATACTCGTGTAAAAGCCAGCCCGCATGTCGCGCGAGGTGATCATCCCCGGAACTCCTTCCTGGTCGTCATGCCCCCCGGCTAGCTCCAGATCAGGATCAAATGATCGACATGTCAACGCGATAACGCGAAAGGGCCACCCGCGCCCCGATTTTCGGGGAGCGATGTGGCCCAAACGCAACAAATTGTGAACGTCCGGTAAGGACTATGAACGATCAGTAACGATAATGGTCGGGCTTGAACGGGCCATCGACCGGCACGCCGATATAGTCGGCCTGCTTTTGCGTCAGCTTCGACAGGTGAACGCCCAGCTTTTCGAGGTGCAGCGCCGCGACCTTTTCGTCGAGATGCTTGGGCAGGACATAGACGTCGTTCTTATACTGCTCGCTGCGCGTCCACAGCTCGATCTGCGCGAGCGTCTGGTTGGTGAAGCTCGCCGACATTACGAACGAGGGATGCCCCGTCGCGTTGCCGAGGTTCACGAGGCGGCCCTTCGACAGGATGATGATCTGCTTGCCGTCGGGGAATTCGACCAGGTCGACCTGCGGCTTGACTTCGGTCCACTTGTAATTGGCGAGCGCCGCAATCTGGATCTCGCTGTCGAAGTGGCCGATGTTGCAGACGATCGCCATATTCTTCATCGCCGCCATATGCTCGGCGGTGATCACGTCGGCGTTGCCCGTCGCGGTGACGAAGATGTCCGAACGCTTCACGGCTTCGTCCATCGACACGACCTCGAACCCTTCCATCGCCGCCTGCAGCGCGCAGATCGGGTCGATTTCGGTGACCAGCACGCGTGCGCCGCCGTTGCGCAGCGACTGGGCCGAGCCCTTGCCGACGTCGCCGAAGCCGGCGACGGTCGCGACCTTGCCCGCCAGCATCACGTCGGTGCCGCGGCGGATCGCGTCGACGAGCGATTCCTTACAGCCATAGAGGTTGTCGAACTTCGACTTGGTGACGCTGTCGTTGACGTTGATCGCGGGGAAGGGCAGTTCGCCCTTCTTGGCGATGTGATAGAGGCGGTGGACGCCGGTGGTCGTTTCTTCCGACACGCCCTTGATCGCCTTGACCGTCTTGGTGAGGTAGCCGGGGTTGGCGGCAACGAACGCCTTCAAGGCGCGCTGCATTTCGATTTCTTCCTCATTCTCGGGGGCCGGCATCGTCTCGCCGGCTTCGAGCTTCGCGCCCCACAGCGCGAACATCGTGGCGTCGCCGCCGTCGTCGAGGATCAGGTTGGCGGTCGTGCCATCCTCGACGCCCCAGTCGAAGATGCGGCCGACATAGTCCCAATAATCGGCCAGGCTCTCGCCCTTCACCGCGAACACCGGCACGCCCGACGCGGCGATTGCGGCGGCGGCATGGTCCTGGGTCGAGAAGATGTTGCACGTCGCCCAGCGCACTTCGGCGCCGAGCGCGGTCAGCGTCTCGATCAGCACCGCGGTCTGGATCGTCATGTGCAGCGAGCCCGTGATGCGCGCGCCCTTCAGCGGCTGCGCCGCGCCATATTCGGCGCGCAGCGCCATCAGGCCCGGCATTTCGGTTTCGGCGATGTTGATTTCCTTGCGCCCGAAATCGGCAAGACCGATGTCGGCAACGACGTAATCGCGGGTGTCGGCGGCGAGAGTGGCCACGGGGAGTCTCCATTTGGCAAGTTCGACCGCAGGCGAGCGGTCACGTAATTTTCGTGCGCGCCCTAGCCGAAAGCGCGCCTGCGATCAAATATAAAGTTTTCTTTATATGTTTGCAACCGACGGTGCGGGAGCGAGCTTGCGCGATGGGGTGCGCCGCGCGCGTTGCGCACGAGTCGGCGCCCCGAAACACGAGGCAGCCGAAAATAAATTTCTCGCGCGCAGAAATGTGACAGCCGGGGCCCCCACCGTGTGACAGCGCGCCGCGAACGCCAAGATATTGAAAATTGCGATTTATAATGCGCCTTGGCGTTTAGCCTAATTCCTCTTTGTTACATCACTGTTACACAGGGTCCGAAATATTGACTTTTCTCGGCGCGAGCGAGAGAATCGGCTAAAGTTTTCGGGGAGATACAGACAATGAAAAAAATTCTGCTGCCGCTCGTCGCACTCGCTTTCGCGACCCCTGCCGCAGCGCAATCGATCGTCGTTACCGGCTCGGACGAGGAGGGTCTCGCGCCGCTTTCGGTTGCTTATGAAGAGCTGAAAGCCGGCCAGAATGCGCTCGCGGTCGACAAGCTGACGCACAGCGACATCGACGCGCGGGATCCCTCGCGGCTGATCAACCTCGGCACCGCCTATGCCCGCCTCGGCAAGACCGCCGATGCGCAGACCGCCTACAAGGCCGCCATCACCAGCGATATCCGCTACGACGTCGAGCTCGCGAACGGCAGCTATATGGATTCGCGCTGGGCGGCGCGCACCGCGCTCGCCAACCTCAACCAGGGCAAGCCGCTCCTCGCCCTCGCACGCTGAGGATTATGCCTCGCCGCCTTCGGTGGTGAGCAGGCGGGCATCCACTCCCGCTTCGGCAAACGCCGCCTGCCAGCGCCTGGCGGGCGGCGTTTCGAAGATCAGCGCGTCGCTGCCCGGCGTCACATGCCAGCCGTGGCGAACCATCTCGCCCTCGAGCTGTCCCGGCGACCAGCCCGCATAGCCCAGGGCGACCATCCATCGTTTCGGCCCGCGCCCCTGGCCGATCGCGCGCAATATGTCGTGCGAGCTCGACACCATCCAGCGGTCCGCGACCTGCACCGCCCCCTCGCCGCCCCAGTCGCGGCTGTGGATCACGAACCCGCGCGAGGTTTCGACCGGTCCGCCGAGATAGACCGGCTGGTCGAGCGGATCGTCATGGTCGATCTCGAGCTGGTCGAGCACCGCGCCGACGGTCATGCCGTCGATCGGGTCGGCGATCCCGATCCCCATCGCGCCTTCCGCATCATGGCTGATCATCGCAATCACCGCATGTTCGAAGCGGGGGTCGCCGATCCCGGGCAGCGCGAGCAGCAACTGGCCGGTGAAGAAGGTCGGTGCATTCTCCATCGCGATACCATGCCCCGCCATCGCGGCGGGGTCCAGCGCCTTTCCGTGAATTGTCCGAACCGGACGCGCTTGACTCCGGGCGACGCCGAGCCAATGTCGCGTCCGACACGATCCCCTCCAACGAAAGGATGCCCCCGATGACAATCCAGCCCGGCGACAAGCTGCCCGACGCGACCTTCGTGAAGGTTACCGAGAACGGCCCCGAACAGGTGACCACCGCCGATTATTTCAAGGGCCGCAAGGTCGCGCTCTTCTCGGTCCCCGGCGCCTTCACCCCGACCTGCTCGGCCAAGCACCTGCCGGGCTTCGTCGACAAGGCCGACGAGCTCAAAGCCAAGGGCGTCGACGAAATCGTCTGCACCGCGGTCAACGATGCCTTCGTGATGGGGGCGTGGAGCAAGAGCGCCGGCGCGGGCGAGAGCGTGACGATGCTTGCCGATGGCAACGGCGCCTTCGCCGATGCGGTCGGTCTCACCATGGACGGCACCGCCTTCGGCATGGGCAAGCGCGGCCAGCGCTTCTCGATGATCGTCAACGACGGCGTCGTCGAACAGCTCAACGTCGAAGCGCCCGGCGAATTCAAGGTGTCGAGCGCCGATCACATGCTCGAGCAGCTGTAAGGAATTGGGAGGGGCGGCGCAGCACTGCGCCACCCTCCCGTTCATCGTCACCCCGGACTTGATCCGGGGTCCATTCCTGCCAGCGTCGAGATGATGGATCCCGGATCAAGTCCGGGATGACGAAGGAAGGGGGCAGGGCCGGCCCTCTTCCCTTTTGACACAATTTCGTGCAACAGCGTCGCGATGACATCAGACGCATCGAACCATCAGAACATCACCGATCCCGCCGCCCTTGTCGAAGGGATCGTCGCCGAGCTGCAGGACCGCTTCCGCACCTCGGTTTCCAATCTCAAATCTGCCATCACCGCCTATGTCCGCGACCGCACGCTGCCGCCGGCCGACGCCGCCGCGACCGGGCTGTTCGACTATCCGGCGATACGCCTGACCACGACGGGCGAACAGCGCGAGGGGCAAAAGGGCCATAACCTCGCCTTCGGCCAGTTCGAGCGCGCGGGCACCTTCGTCACCACCGTGACGCGCCCCGATCTCTTCGCCGATTATCTCCGCGACCAGCTCACCCTGCTCGCACGCCATTACGACGTCACGCTCGAGGTGACGCGGACCGGGCAGCAGATCCCCTTCCCCTATGTCCTCGACGCCAGCGACGGGTCGGACATGGGCGGTGTCACCCCGCTCGAACTCGCGCGGCACTTCCCGACCACCGAGCTGGCCGACATCGGCGACGAACTCGCCGACGGGCTGTTCGGGCAGGACCCCGCCGCCGATCAGCCGCTCGCGTTGTTCGACGCGCTGCGCACCGACTTCAGCCTCGCGCGCCTCCGCCACTACACCGGCACCGCGCCCGAGCATTTCCAGCGCTATATCCTCTTCACCAACTACCACCGCTATGTCGACGAATTCGTCGCCTGGGCGGGGGCGCAGGTCGGGCAGGGCCGCTATACCGCGCTCGCGGGCGCGGCCGGCCTCTACGTCGACCAGCCCGGCGTCAACGCGAGCGCGCTGGTCGCCGACAGCGCGTGGCGGCGGCACCAGATGCCGGCCTACCACCTCATCGCGCCCGACGGCGGCGGCATCACGCTCGTCAACATCGGCGTCGGGCCGTCGAACGCGAAGACGATCTGCGACCATCTCGCGGTCCTCCGCCCCGAAGCGTGGCTGATGATCGGCCACTGCGGCGGCCTTCGCCCCAGCCAGCGCATCGGCGACTATGTCCTCGCCCACGCCTACCTCCGCGACGACCATATCCTCGACAGCGTCCTGCCCCCCGAAATCCCGATCCCGCCGATCGCCGAAGTGCAGCAGGCGCTGGCCAGCGCGGCGGAGAGCGTGTCGGGCACCAGCGGCGCCGACCTCAAGAAACGGATGCGCACCGGCACCGTCGTCACCACCGACGACCGCAACTGGGAGCTGCGCTACACCGACAGCGCGCTCCGCTTCTCGCAGTCGCGCGCGATCGGCATCGACATGGAAAGCGCCACGATCGCTGCGCAAGGTTACCGCTTCCGCGTCCCCTATGGCACCCTGCTCTGCGTCAGCGACAAGCCGCTCCACGGCGAGCTCAAGCTGCCCGGACAGGCGAACCGCTTCTACGAAGAAGCGATCGCCGCGCACCTCCAGATCGGCATCCGCGCGTGCGAGACGATGCGCGACGAGGGAGCCAAGCTCCACAGCCGCAAGCTCCGCGCCTTCAACGAGCCGCCATTCCGTTGACGCTGTCGCGCTCCATCGCGGGACGCGTCGCCATCGTCACGGGCGCGGCGAGCGGTATGGGCCGGGCGACGGCGCTGCTCCTCGCCAGCGAAGGCGCGAAGGTCGCAGTCACCGACCTCGATCTCGCCGCCTGCGAAGCCGTTGCCGCCGAAGCCGGACCGAACGCCAAGGCTTTCGCGCTCGACGTCGCCGACGGCGAAGCGATCAAGGCGACCGTCGCTGCCATCGCCGCGCATTTCGGCGGCATCGACATATTGATCAACAACGCCGGCGTCTCCAGCTTCGCCCCGCTCGACGCGGAGGATGACTATGAGGCGATCTGGCACCGCGCGCTCGCGGTGATGCTGACCGCGCACCAGCGCATGGTCCGCGCCGCGCTGCCGCACCTGCGCCAAAGCGACGCCGCGCGTATCGTCAACATCGCCTCTACCGAGGGTCTCGGCGCGACGCCGGGCGATACGCCTTATGTCGCGGCCAAATCGGGCGTCGTCGGTCTCACCCGCGGCCTCGCGGTCGACCTCGGCAGGGACGGCATCACGGTCAACTGCATCTGCCCCGGCCCGATCCGCACCGGCATGACCGACAAGGTGCCCGAGGAGGACAAGGCGGTCTTCGCCAAGCGCCGCACCGCGCTCCGCCGCTATGGCGAGCCCGAGGAGGTCGCGCATATGACGCTCAGCCTCGTGCTGCCCGCGGCGAGCTATATCACCGGCGCGGTGATCCCGGTCGACGGCGGGCTGATGGCGCGGAATGCTTGAGGCGGCCTAGCTTCCAAAGTTCAGGAAAGTTCAGCCTTATGCGACCGGCGATTTGGACCAGGAGGGCTGCCGAACGCATCTCGGATGCCGGGCTGTGTTTATCCACCAGACGAAACAGCCGGATGAAGGCTGACACAGCGCGATAATGTAGGAAAGGCCTATGTGAGGGCGGTGTCTGCTTTGGGGTGGGGAGCGGACGCCCCAAGCTCGTCATGCTGGCTGCGGCGATGGCCTCGCTGTTTCA
>NZ_JAFMTR010000073.1 GCF_018682675.1 Sphingopyxis soli | reverse complement strand
GCCACGCGTCAGGACGGTGAAGCGGACCAGCTCTTCGGCGACATCGACGATACGGTCGTAATAGCTTGAGGGCAGCATGCGCCCCTCTTCGTCGAACCGGCGTTTGCCATCGGCTCAGTCAGCGTCTGATAGCTTTGCCAAACGACGGTCGGCGACACTGCCTGCCGCTCCGCTACTCATGCGGTGCAGTGTCGCGTACCCCCATCGCGAGAGGTTCTCGACGCCGGAAGTCGAGCGCCAGCGCTCCGGGATGACTTGTGAAGATCACGACGTGCTCTGCGCGCGCTTGAGGTCGGACCGCGAAGCCGCTTGTGAAAATCCTCCATCGGGCGTTAGGGATGGGGCATGGCTCAGCATATCAATCCATCGTCGGCGATCGCCAGGTCGGATCGCGGATGAGCAAGCACAAGCCCAACGAGCGCGCGCGGCCGACCATGGCCGATGTTGCCCGCGAACTTGGCGTCGCGAAGATCACCGTATCGCGCGCATTATCGGAGCAGTCGACGGTCAAGGAAAGCACGCGCGCGCTGATCCGCGAGACTGCCGAGCGGATGGGCTATCGCCTCAACGTCTCGGCGCGCAACCTGCGGCAACAGCGGACGCGGACGATTGCGGTGGTCATCGAAATGGCGCCATCGCACGACCGGTTGATGAGCGAGCCCTATCCGCTGTCGCTGCTCGGCGGAATCATGCAGGAACTGACTGCGGCGGGGCAGAATATGGTGCTGACCACCATCGACCTTTTCGCTGCGCACCCGCCCTCGACCGACGGGGTGATCCTGTTGGGGCAGGGCGTGCATGACGACGCCGCCGCGATGATCGAGGCGACGGGGCTTCCCTATGTGGTCTGGGGGGCGGCGCATGGCCCGCCCGAGCGGATCGTCGTCGGCAGCGACAATCGCGACGGCGGCCGACTCGCCGCCGATTATCTGCTTGGGAAGCAACGCACGAAATTGCTCTTCCTCGGAGAAACCCAGCATGGCGAGGTCGACGACCGCTTGGGTGGCTTCGAGGCGGCGCTGACGGGTACGGGAGCCGCGATTGTCGACCGGGTCGCCTGCGCTTTTACCGTCGCCGCAGGGCGCGAGGCAGTGTCGAAACTGCTCGAACGCGGCAGGGGCTTCGATGGCATTTTCGCCGCGAGCGATGCCATCGCGATGGGCGCGATCGAGGCGGTCGAGGCGCAGGGGCTATCGGTCCCGGGTGATGTTTCGGTCGTCGGCTTCGACGATTCGCCGGGGGCATCGCTCTTCTCGCCGCGGCTCACCAGCGTGCGTCAGGACTGGGCCACCGGCGGGGCCTTGCTGGCGCAGAAAGTACTGGACCTCGTGTCAGGAAAACGCGTCGAATCCCGCGCCATGCCGGTCGAGCTCGTCGCCCGCGAAAGCTGATCCCCGATATTGCGAAACTCCCGGAAAACCGAACGACGGGGCAAAATGGTATCGATACCTTGACATCGATACCATTTTGCCGGACATAGCGCCGAGAAGCATCGGCCGGAGCAGCCGTTGCCGTGGTGAGGATGCGAGTGGCGATTTCCGACATGTCTCCCGATGCGATGCGGCTCGTCCGGCGCGGCCCCGATGCGGTCGGCGAGCAGGCGGCGGCGCTGTTCGCGCTGGCGAACGGCCTGTGCGGCGTCGAGGGCGTGATCGACGAGCGCGCGTCGCGTCCCTGCGCCTATCTGCCCGACGCCTATGTCAGCCGCCCGATCACTTATCATGAGAGTTTCCCGGGCTATGCGACCGCGACCGACACGCGCGTGCCGTGCCCCAGTCCGCTGCTGGTCCGTCTCCATATCGACGGCCAGCCGGTCGATTTTGCGGCGGCCGAGTTGCTCGATACCGAAAGCGTGCTCGACTTGGCGACCGGCGCGCTCCGCCGCGTTTCACGCTGGCGGATCGAGGACGGCCGCACGCTTGAAATCGCGGTCGAGCGCATCGTACCGCTCGCGGGCGGCGCATGTGTCGCCTCGCGCATCCGCATCCGCCCGCTCGACTTTGCGGGCAGCGTCCAGGCCTGGCTGACCTATGGCACCGAAGCCGGGGGCGCGGGCGAAGCCGAGGCCGACGACCCCCGCATTTCGGGCCGGTTGCGTCCGGTCTGGAGCATCATTCCCCCCCTGCCGGGTGACAACCCTTCCGTCACCCGGTTCGCGCAGGATGCCGTCGAACTCGCCTACCGCCAACATGTCGCAAGCCCGGCCGCTCAGGTCGCGGCGGTCCATGCGGGGCATGTCGTGCGCGGCGCGTTGGTCGCCGGCGGCATCCTGACGATCGACCGGGTGGTCGCGCTGGCTTGCGCCCGCGGCCGCCCGGTCGACCTTGTCGCGCTGGATGGCGTGGCGGCGGATTTCGACGTGATCGCTGCGGGACAGCGCGCGGCGGTGCAGGCGCTGTGGGAGTGCGCGGCGCTCGACATCGACGGCGACGACGAACTGGCGCGCGCGCTGCGCTTCGACCTGTTCCAGCTCCATCAGTCGGCCAGCCGCGATGCGAACCACAGCATCGGCGCGAAAGGGCTGTCGGGCGAGGGCTATGAGGGCCATTATTTCTGGGACGCCGAAACCTTCATGCTGCCGGTGCTTGCGCTGCAGGCGCCGGAAAGGGCCCGGACGCTGCTTGCCTATCGCATCGGCAAGCTGGACCGTGCGCGGGTTCATGCGCGGGCGATCGGCCATGCGCGCGGCGCGCTCTATCCCTGGCGGACGATCGCCGGCGACGAATGTTCGTCGCATTATCCGACGGGGTCGGCACAATATCATATCAATGGCGACATCGCCTATGCGCTCGCCCTCTATGTTGCGGCGTCAGGCGATGAGGCGTTTCGCGCCGAAGCAGCCGAAATGCTGTTCGAGACGGCGCGGATGTGGCTGGAGATCGGCGCCTTCGACGCGCGGCGCGGCGGGGCTTTCTGCCTTCACGGCGTGACCGGGCCCGACGAATATTCGGCACTGGTCGATAATGATTTCTACACCAACGCGATCGCGCGCCGGCATCTGGCCTATGCTGCCGAAACGGCCGAATGGCTGCGCGCGCGCGGCGAGCTTGCCGCGGTGGCCGCGGCGATCGGGCTGAGTGACGGGGAGGTCGCCGAGTGGCGCCGCGCGGCCGACGCGATGTGGCTGCCGGTCGATCCGGGGCTTGGCGTCAATCCGCAGGACGATGCGTTTCTGGGCCGTCCCGAACTCCCCGGTCTGACCTCGGCGCGCGACGGCCATGGGCCGCTGCTGATGCGCTATCACCCGATGATCCTGTTCCGGCACCAGGTCGCGAAGCAGGGCAATGTTGTCCAGGCGATGGCGATGGATCTGGTCGAAATGCCCGTGTCGCGGCAGCGGCGGAATTTCGATTATTATGCGCGCGTCACCACGCATGATTCGACGCTGTCTTCGGTGTCGTTCGGGATCGCGGCGGCGCGGCTGGGCGATGAAGCGGCGGCGCTCGACTTCCACCGCGAATGCGCGTTCGTCGACCTCGAGAACCGCCACGGCAACACCTCGCACGGCCTGCACATGGCGGCACTGGCGGGGAGTTGGCTGGTGCTGGCGCAGGGCTGGGGCGGGCTGCGCCTCGATGGCGCGGTACCGTCGTTCCGGCCGCAGCTCCCGGCCGCATGGACGGGCTATCGCCTTCGCCTGCAATGGCGGGGTAGCGTGATCGAGCTCGCGGTCGGCGACGCGGGTTGCACTTATCGGCTGGTGTCGGGCGATCCTGTCGACATTCTCGACCATGGGCGCCCGCTGCGCGTGGGCGGCGATCCCGTCGTCATGGACCGGCCGCGCCTGAAGGGCGTGATTTTCGACCTCGACGGCGTGCTGACCGACACGGCCGAGGACCATTATCAGGCGTGGCAGGCGCTCGCCGACTCTCATGGCTTTGCGTTCGACCGGCAGGCCAATCACCGGCTGAAAGGTGTCGACCGGCGTAACTCCCTGCGGCTGATCCTCGAACATGCGGGGGCGGAGGTCGAAGCGGAGAGGTTCGACGCCATGCTGGCGGAAAAGAATGACATCTATCGCGAACGGCTTGCCGCCTATTCGCCCGCGAACCTGTTCGCGGGGGTCGGGGCGCTGCTCGACGGCCTGCGCGCCGCGGGGCTGAAGATCGGTCTCGCGTCGGCCAGCCGCAACGCGCTCGACGTCGTCCGCCTGCTCGGCATCGCCGACCAGTTCGATTTCATTGCGGATGCGGGGGCGGTCGCGAACGCCAAGCCCGCGCCCGATATCTTCCTGGCCTGTGCCCACGGCATGGGCCTTCGCCCGGACCAATGCATCGGTATCGAAGATGCAGAGGCCGGGGTTTCGGCCATCCATGCGGCGGGCATGGTGGCCATTGGCATCGGGTCGGAAGAGGCGCTGCCCGACGCCGACATGCACGTCCCCGCCACGGGCCAGCTCACGGTCGCCAATATCCTGTCGTTCGAACGGGGTGCGGCGGCGCGCGGGGGCCTTTCAACCAGACCAGATACTGTGGAGGAAATCTCATGTTGAACCGGACCCGTCTGCTGGCGTCCGCCGCGCTCTTTGCGCTGCCGACCGCCGTCTATGCCCAGGAAGCGCCTCAGACCGATTATACCGCGCCCGCCGAGGACGAGATCATCGTGACCGGCACCGCCGGCGGCGGCATCAACCGCCAGTCCGCCGCCTTCGCGATCACCAACATCACTGCCGATGCGATCGCCAAGGCGGCGCCGAACAGCACGGCCGACCTGTTCAAGGTCATTCCGGGCGTCTCGGCCGAAAGCTCGGGCGGCCAGAATGGCGCGAACATCTTCGTGCGCGGCTACCCCTCGGGCGGTGACGCGGAATTCGTGACGCTGACGACGCAGGGCGTGCCCTTCTTCTCGCCGCCGACCCTGTCCTTCCTCGAGAACACGCAGCTCATCCGTGTCGACGAGACGATCGCCCGCGTCGAGGCGGTTCGCGGCGGCACCGGCGCGCTGTTCGGCAACGGCCAGCCCGGCCTGACCGTCAACTTCGTCCAGAAGGAAGGCGGCAGCGAATTCGAAGGTCTGGTGAAGGCGAGCATCGCCGACTACGGCGACGTGCGCGGCGACCTGGTGCTTTCGGGGCCGCTCGGCGACAACACGACCTTCCTGGTCGGCGGCTATTATTCGACCGGCCATGGCATCCGCAATCCGGGCTTCTCGCCCGAGAAGGGCGGCCAGATCACCGCGAACGTGCGGCATGACCTCGACAAGGGCTCGATCCTCGTCTTCGCGCGCTACCTCAACGACCATGGCCAGTGGCTGCTGCCGATCCCTGTCATCCGCGACGGCGACAAGGTGCGCCAGTTCGGCAATATCGACCCCGGCACGGGAGCGCTGGCGGGCCGTGAAACGCGGCTCAGCCTGCTGCCCGACGGCAGCCGCGCCGATCTGGCCGACGGCCGCGGTGCGAAGCTGATCAACCTCGGCACGAATTTCGATTACGAAATCGGTGATGGCCTGCAGGTCCGCTATCGTGCCAGCTATCTCAACGGCAATGCCGATACGACCGGCCTCGTCCCCGCGAGCACCGCGCAGTCGGCGAGCGACTATGCGGCCAGCCTTGGCGGGACGATCGGCAGCCTGACCTATGTCAATGGCGGCGGTGCGGTCGCGGGCACACAGCAGGTCATCCGCGCCGGCACCTGGATCGTGCGCAAGCAGATCGAGGATTTTACCAACGACCTCAACCTCGAATGGAAGAGCGGGAACAACAAGTTCACGGTCGGCGCCTATTTCTCGGACTTCTCGTCGAACGACCAGTGGAACCTCGGCAACATCCGCCTGCTGACGGCAGAGAATAACGCCCGCGTCCTCGACCTCGTCCTCGCCGACGGCCGCGTCGTCACCAATCGCGGTTTCACGCAGGGTTCGTTCTTCAACGTCAACGCCGCCTATGACGGCCGCGAATATGCCTTTTATGCCGTCGATGAATATCAGATCACGCCCGAACTGCGGTTCGACGCGGGCATCCGGTATCAGAATTACAAGGCGACGGGCACGCTGGAGAACAACAATTTCGGCGTCGATGTCGATGGCAATGCGAACACGCTTTACGACAGCAACACGGCCGTCCTGAACGGCACCTTCAACACGATTTCGTACAAGAAGGGCGCCTGGTCGTGGACGGCCGGCCTGAACTACGACTTCACCTCGTCGCTCGGCGCCTATGTCCGCTACAATCGCGGCAACACCAACCCCTTCTTCGACAATCTGCGCGACGGCATCCGCGTCTCGCCGCGCGTCGACAATTATGAAGGCGGGATCAAGCTGCGGACCGACCTCGTGTCGCTCTATGCCACGCTGTTCCACACCAATTTCAAGGGGCTGGTGACGACCGTCATCGGCAATGGCGGACCGCAGGCGTCGATCGGCGGCGCACGCAGCACCGGCGTCGAGCTTGAAGGGCAGATCCGTCCGATCGACAATTTCGCGATCGCCTTCTCGGGCACCTGGCTCGACGCGAAATATCGCAACTTCTTCGCCAACAACGGCGCAACCGACCTCAGCGGCAACCGCGTCCAGCGGCAGCCGAAGTGGCAGTGGCGCGTGACGCCATCGTACGACATCGAATTCGGCAGCGACAGCAAGGTCTCGCTCTATTCGACCTTCGCCTATGTCGGCGACCGCTTCTCCGACACCGGCAATACGCAGGATCTCCCGCATTATTTCAAGATCGATGCGGGCGTCACCTTCGACGTCAATCGCGCGCTGACCTTCGCGGTTACCGCGGACAACCTGACCGACAAGGTCGGGCTGACCGAGGGCGATCCGCGTACGATCGGCCAGACCGGCGGCGAAGTCGTCAACGCGCGCCCGATCCTCGGCCGGTCGTTCCGCTTCAGCGCGGCCTATAAATTCTAAGAGGGAGGAGGGGGATCGACCTCTTTTCGTAACTCTCCTACTGGGTGGTCGCGGCCTCTTCGCGGCCACCCCTTCTTTTTGGTTTTACGGGGGACGGACATGGCGCGTACTCGGCTGATCGCCGCACTCATATTGACCTATGTCGCCTTTGCGATGCTGCTTAACAGCGTCGGCACGGTCATCCTCCAGTCGATTTCGAGTTTCGATGTCACCAAGCCGCAGGCGAGTACGCTCGAAGGCTTCAAGGACATCACCATCGCGGTCGTGTCGTTCGTCACGGCGAGCTATTTACCGCGGATCGGGCTGCGCAAGGCGCTGATCGGCGCGCTCGCGCTCGCGGTGGCGGCGTGTTTCATCATGCCGTTGTTCGGCAGTTTCAACGTCGCACGGCTGCACTTCGCGCTCGTCGGCGCGGCTTTCGCGGTCGCCAAGGTTGTCGTCTATTCGATGATCGGGCTCGTGACCGACGACGCGCGCAAACATGCCAGCCTGACGAGCCTGATCGAGGGCATGTTCATGGTCGGCGCCTTGTCGTCCTATTGGGTTTTCAGCGCCTTCATCGATCCCGCGGGGCTGCGCTGGCTCGACGCCTATTGGGTTCTGGGGGCGATCACTGCACTCGCGCTTGCGTTGCTCCTGACCGCCCGGGCGTACGAGCATCGCACGCACGAGGGCGAGGACGTCGCGGCGAGGGAAGGCGCGCCGCTCGTTGCGATGCTGAGGCTTGCGGCGCTGCCGCTCGTTGCGATGCTGAGGCTTGCGGCGCTGCCGCTCGTTCTCGTCTTCGTCGCCTGCGCCTTCCTGTTCGTGGTGATCGAGCAGGGAATCCAGAGCTGGCTTCCGACGTTCAACAACGAAGTGCTTCACCTGCCCGCGCAGATGAGCGTGCAGGCGGCGAGCCTCTTCGCGGCATGCCTTGCGATCGGGCGCTTCGGCGCGGGCGCGGTGATGGCGCGCTTCGACTGGTATCCGGTGCTCAACGTCTGCCTCGCGGCGCTTGCCGCGCTGATCATTCTCGTCCTGCCGCTCGCCGACGGACTGACACCGGGGGCGATCCACGGCTGGGGCGACGCGCCAGTCGCGGGCTTTCTCTTCCCGCTGATCGGGATTGCGCTCGCCCCTGTCTATCCGACGATCATCTCGGTGATGCTGAGCGCGATGCCGAACCGCCAGCATCCGTCGCTGATGGGTCTTGTCGTCGTCTTTTCGGCGCTGGGCGGCACGACCGGGTCGATCATCACCGGTCAGTTGTTCGCGCACCTCGACGGGCGCACCGCCTTCACGCTGATGCTCGTCCCCACGGCAGCGCTGACAGTCGGGCTCTTTGTGCTGCGGCGCAGAATCCGGGCCGTCGAGGCCTGATTGCAGGGACAGGCGAGCGGCCAGCCGAGCAGTTGGGGGCTCGGAACCTCCGGTGCATTTGTCGCGAGCGCCGCGTCGGCAAACTTGCCGGTCGGCGGTCAGATGCGCAACCGGTATCCGACCGCCAGTTCGTTGATGATCAGCTTCGGCTGCGACGGATCGGCTTCGAGTTTCTGGCGCAGTCCCCGCACCGCGATCCTTAGATATTCGACCCGGTCGACATGCGCGGAACCCCACACCGATTTCAGCAATTGCGCATGGCTCAGCACGCGGTCCGCCCGGCGGGCGAGTTCGGCAAGGACCGCATATTCCTTGGGCGTCAGATGAACCTCGACGCCGTCGCGATAGACACGCCGGTGGTCGAGGTCGATCCGCACCGCGCCGGCCTCGACCACACTGACCTCCTCGCCCGCGGCGGCCGCGCGCTGATGGCGAAGCGCGGCGCGGATGCGCGCAAGCAGCTCGTCGGTGTCGAAGGGCTTGGTCAGATAGTCGTCCGCGCCGAGGTCGAGCGCGGCGACCTTTTCGCTGCTGTCGTCGCGTGCCGATACGATGATCAGCGTCGCCGTCGACCGCAGCCGGAACGGCTCGATCAGTTCGAGCCCGTCGCGGTCGGGCAGGCCGAGATCGAGCAGCACGACGTCGGGCTTTTCGATATCGAGCAGCGCGACCGCCTGCCGCGCGTCGGCCGCCTCGACCACCGCATGTCCGGCGCGCTGCATCGTCGCGGTCAGCAGGCGCCGGATATGGGCATCGTCCTCGACAACAAGGATCTTGGCGGTTTGCGACATCGCGCCGCTTTACCTTGCCGGAAACCTCTGGTCGAGCGAACGATTGAGGAGCAGGACATTGACGCCGGGGTCGCCGAGGAAGCCGATCGCCGGCCGTTCGATCGCTGCCTCGACCAGCGCGCGGACCTGCGCCTCGCCTGCGCCCCGTGCCTTGGCGACGCGCGCGATCTGGAAAAAGGCCGCCTCGGGGCTGATATGCGGGTCCAGCCCCGAGGCGG
>NZ_JAFMTR010000072.1 GCF_018682675.1 Sphingopyxis soli | reverse complement strand
GAAACCTTCCTGCCGTTGCACTTCAAATGTGAATCCACACCCGGATCAAGTCCGGGGTGACGATGATGGATAGGGCAACTTCCGGTCGACACCGGTCACTGAAACCGGATCGGCCGCAAAGAGAAAGGGCCGCGGATCGCTCCGCGGCCCTTTGCCTGTACGCCGTTCCGATCAGCGATCAGAAGACGCGCGCATATTGTTCGTTGCCGACGAAGCCGAGCTTGCCGACGCCGCTGCGCTTGACGACGGCCATCACGCGGTCGACGACGATATAGCGCGCATAGGGATCGGGCTGCACCTGCAGTTCGGGTTCGACCGGCAGCGCCTTGGTCTGTTCCAGAAACTGCGAAAGCTGCGCCAGATCGACCGGCGTGCCGTTCCACGCGATCGTCCCCGCGGGGTCGATGGTGATCTTGTTCTTTTCCGGGTCGACGTTGTTTTTCGCGTCGGTCGGAACCGGCAGGTCGATCTTCACCGCGTGCGTCTGCACCGGGATGGTGATGATGAACATGATGAGGAGCACGAGCATGACGTCGATCAGCGGCGTCGTGTTCATGTCCATCATCGGTTCGTTTTCGTCCCGATCCCCAACAGCCATAGCCATAGGACTATTCCTTCATAATGGGCCGGACCGCCTTAGAGGCGGCCCAGCGTGCCCGAACCAGGAGCCGGTTCGGAAATGAACCCGATCTTCTGGAAGCCGGCATATTGCATCGTGTAGATCACGCCGCCGATGCACTGGTACGGCGTGTTGATGTCGCCGCGGATGTGCACTTCGGGGAAGTTCTCTTCGGTGATATTCTGCGGACCGCCGATATCCTCGAGAAGCTGTTCGAGCTTATCCTGCCCCTTTTTGAGCAGTTCGCGCGAATCGACCGGGGTCTGGCCCCAATAGACTTCGCAAGCCGAGCTGTCGGCATTGGGTTCGCCGTCGCCGTCGGTATCGGCAGAGCGGACCGAGAGAAGCACGTTTTCGGGCTTCGTCGTCGTCGGTTCGAAGACCACGTCGGGCAGCTTGAGGTTCACCGTCTCCAAAACCACGGGAACCGTGATGAGGAAGATGATGAGCAACACAAGCATGATGTCCACGAGCGGAGTCGTGTTGATGTCGGACATCGGGGCATCTTCGCCCTTGTCGCCTACACTCATCGCCATAGGATTAGCATCCTGTCACAAAATTACTGTCATGGACCGGGACGGCGCACGCATCGCGCCCCGTCCCGTCCAGCGCGGCCCCCGGGCATCGCCATCGCGCGACGCCATCGGGGATCCGCAGACCTTTAGGCCTTCTTCGGCGCAGCGGCCGGAGCGGCGGCCTTCGCCGGAGCGAGCGTCGCGGGCTTCACCTGGCCGCCCGACATGATCGAACCGAGAACGTCGTTCGAGAAGGTCGACAGACGGCGGGCGATCGCCTTGTTGCGGCTCTGCAGCCAGTTGAACGCGAGCACCGCGGGAACCGCGACGATCAGACCGATGGCGGTCATGATGAGCGCTTCGCCGACCGGACCGGCGACGGTGTCGATCGAGGCCTGGCCCGACGCACCGATCTTAACCAGCGCGCGAAGAATACCGATAACCGTACCGAACAGGCCGACGAACGGCGCGGTCGAACCGACGGTCGCGAGGAAGGCGAGGCCGCCGTTGAGCTTCGAATTGATGTGGTTCTGCGAACGTTCGAGCGTGCCGTGCATCCAGTCGTGGGCTTCGACGGGGTCGGTCAGCTTGGTGTGCTCTTCGTTGGCGCGCAGACCGTCTTCGACGACCTGGCGATAGGCGCTGTTCTTTTCGAGCTTTGCCGCGCCGTCGGCGAGCGTCGGGGCGCGCCAGAAGTTCGCGTCGACCGCCTTGCCCTGGTTGATCACCTTGTTCTGTTCGAACAGCTTGGTGAACAGGATATAGAGCGTGCCGACGAACATGATCAGCAGGACGAGGAAGGTGACCTGCGACACGATGCCGCCTTCGCAGAGCGCGGGGACGAGGCCGTAGGGGTTGGTGCCTTCTTCCTTCACGCACATCGACGCGGGCATCAGGCTGAAGCCGGCGTCGTGGGCGGCTGCCGGCGCCGCGGCGGCGGCATTTGCAATCAGGTTAAACATTTCGGATATTCCCTCTCAAAATACGATAAAGATCAAAATTTCCAAGGCGTTCCTTCAAGCGATCCCGATCGGGATCACTTCGGAATCACCCACTTGATACGGCTCGAGAAGCTGCCCCCCGAAGGGTTGCCGGCGCGATCCTTCGCAGGATCGAAGCGCGCGCGGCGCATCACCAGCTTGCAGGTTTCCGCATCGAGATCGGCATGGCCGCTCGACGACGTGATGTCGCAGCCCGTGGGCTTGCCGCTCGCGTCATAGCTGACGCGGAAACCCGTCGTGCCTTCGCGTTCCTCACGCATCGCGCGGGCCGGATAGTCGTCGTTGGTCGCCCAGCGCGCCGGGTTGCCCTTCGGACGGCCGGGAGCGCTGAGGTCGGGCGTCGGCGGCGGCGCCGGCGGCGCCGCGACGGGCGGGATCGGGAGCGGCGGACGCGGGGGCGCCTCCGGAACCGACTGGATCGTGTTCGACGTCACCGGCGGCGGGATCGGCGACGGAGGCGTCACCACCGGCGGCGGCGGCGGCAGCTTGTTGTCCGGCGGCGGCGGCGGAGGGGGCTCCTCCGGCGGCGGCGGCTCTTCGACGTCCACGACGTCCAGTTTCTCGGCAAGCTTCTTGACGATGCTGATGTTCAGACCGTTGACCAGGCCATAGCCCAGCACCGCCGTCAGCAAACCCACCAAGACAATTGCCACTACCCTGTTTTTAGGGTCGACATTATCACCATAAGCCATTCAGGGACGACGCTCCTTGCTAGATCATCCTGACACCAAAATCCCCACCGACGGGTTCGGTTGCCAAATGCCCGGATGATTTCCGATGCGTTCCACAGACCCGGCGGCGTAGCAGCCGGCTTATTATGCTCTTGCCGGACGCTTCGCCGCACGTCCTATCGCGGTGGCGGCACATTCGCAAACCCTTTATCAGCGGTTAATGTCCGCTTCCCCATGAGGGGGATTTGGCGCCGCTCCGGCGCTTGTTACTATGGAAGGTGGTTCGATCATGCGCGCGCGTCTGCCAGCTCTCGCCCTCGGTATTTTGGCCGCAAGTGGCTGTTTTTACAGTGCTTCGGCCATGCAGGCTCCGACACCGGTGACAGCCCCCTCCCCCTATAGCTATGCCGACATCGCCGATCTGGCGACGATCGCGCCGATCGCGATCCACGGGAGAATCCATAAGACCGCGGTGCTGAAGCCCGAGCAGGCGGCCGGCCTGAAAGCGGGTCGGGCGCGACTCTATGTCGAGGCCGACGTGATCAGCCTGATTCGCGGATCGGGGCCGCTCGCGGCGCGGGTAAACTATCTCGTCGACCTGCCGCTCGACGCCAAGGGCAAGCCGCCGAAGCTCAAGAAAAAGCAGCCGGTGCTGATCTTCGCCCGCCCGGTCGCGGGCAGTGCGCCGGGGACCAGCAACACCGGAAGCATCCGGCTGGTCGCCCCCGACGCGCAGCTTCCCTGGGATGCGGCGACCGAGGCGACGCTGCGGGCGATCCTGACCGAGGCGGTGAAGCCCGGCGCGCCGCCCGCGATCACCGGCATTGCCAACGGATTCCATGTTCCCGGCACCTTGCCCGGCGAGGGCGAGACGCAATTGTTCCTCGATACGAAAACCGGCGAGCCGGTGTCGCTGACGATCCTGACCGCCGCCGACGGTTCGCGGCGCTGGGCGGCGGCGTTCGGCGAGATCGTCGACGGATCGGCGGCGGTGCCGCCGCGCGACACGCTCGCCTGGTACCGCCTCGCCTGCGGCCTGCCGCGCACGCTGCCGCTCGCAAAGCTCGCGGGCACGGCGCCCGAGGATCGCAAGAAGGCGGCGGCGGACTATGCCGTGGTGCTGGGCGCGCTCGGCGAATGCACGCGCACGCGGGCGCCGCTGACGGGAAGCTAAACTTTTCCTTCCGCGCGCCGAAGCCGCGCCGGGCTTGTGTCCGGCCGAAAAGCCGATAGGGCGCTCGCGAGGGCGGGCGATCGCGCACGCCCCCTGTAAAGGAGTGCCCGAATGTCGCCGTCCCCCGCCCCTGCCGCGCCCCGTCCGCCCTTGCGCGTCGCGCTCGCGGGGATCGGTGTCGTCGGCGGCGGCGTCGTCAAGCTGCTCGAGGCGAATCGCGACCTCATCGCGCGCCGCGCCGGCCGGCCGGTCGAAATCGTCGCGGTGTCGGCGCGCGACCGGCACAAGGATCGCGGCGTCGACCTGTCGCGCTATCGCTGGGAAGACGACATGGACGCGCTCGTCGCGGCGGACGATGTCGATGTCGTCGTCGAGATGATCGGCGGCGCCGACGGCCCGGCGCTGACGATCGCGCGCCACGCGCTCGGCGCGGGCAAGGCGCTGGTCACCGCGAACAAGGCGATGATCGCGCACCACGGGATCGCCCTCGCGCGGCTTGCCGAGGAACGCGACACGCCGCTGAAATATGAAGCGGCGGTCGCGGGCGGCATTCCGGTGATCAAGGCGATCCGCGAGGGCGCGTCGGCGAACCAGATCGCGCGCGTCTATGGCATCCTCAACGGCACCTGCAACTATATCCTGACGCAGATGGAGCGCAGCGGCGCGAGCTTCGCCGAGGCGCTCGCGGGCGCGCAGGCCGAGGGCTATGCCGAGGCCGACCCGACCTTCGACGTCGACGGGATCGACGCGGCGCACAAGCTGTCGATCCTCGCCGCGCTGTGTTTCGGGACGCGGCTCGACATCGGCGCGGTGACCGCAAGCGGCATCCGCAGCCTGATCGCCGCCGACATCCGCGAGGCCGAGGCGCTGGGCCACCGCGTCCGCCTGATCGGCATGGCCGAGCGCGACGGCGGAGCGAATGGGGGCGGCCTTTACCAGCATGTCCAGCCGTGCCTCGTCCCCGCCGACCATCCGCTCGCCTATGTCCCCGGCGCGCTGAACGCGGTGGTCGCCGAGGGCAATTTCGTCGGCCGCCTGTTCTTCGAGGGCGCGGGCGCGGGCGCGGGGCCGACCGCGTCGGCGATCGTCGCCGACATCATCGACATCGCGCGCGACGAATATGGCCCCGCCTTCGCCATGCCCGTCGACGCGCTCGACGCCGCGCCCGTCGCCGACGCCGGCGCGCGCGTCGGCAAACATTATGTCCGCCTGATCGTCGAGGACCGGATCGGCGTCCTCGCCGAGATCGCGACCGCGATGCGCGATGCCGGCGTGTCGATCGAAAGCTTCATCCAGCGCGGCACCGACGACGACGACGGCGTCGTGATCGCGATCGTCACGCACGAGGGACCGGCCAGCGCGATCCACGCCGCGCTGAAGATCCTCGCGGCGTCGGACCATGTCATCGGCACGCCGATGCATATGCCGATCCTCGCGCTCTAGTTCTCGGGTTCCTCGGGCGGCGCCACGCCCGCATCGGGGTCGGTCGCGCGCTTCGCCATCTCGTAGAGCGCATTATATTCCGGCCCCGGTTTGGCGCCGCCGGCGATCGGCATCCAGTTATAGGGCAGTTGGTCCCAGATCGTCGGATTGATGTAGGGCGCGTCGGGTATCGCCGTCTTCGTCGACTTGCCCACCCCGGCGATCGCGCGCAGTTCGGGCGACAGGCGGTGGCGGTCGGTGTCGCTGCCGCATACCGTGATCGTCCCGTCGTCGGCGGGCTTGCAGCGCTTCACCGGGTCGGTCAGTTCGCGGCTCTTTTCGACCGCAGCGTCGGCGGCGGACTGTGCGCGCTTCGGCGCGGGCGGGCCGATCGATTGCGCCGAAACGGGAGATGCCGTCATCGCGATGACGCAGAATGGCGCAAAAGCGGCACCGAATCGGGCGAAGCATCCTCGACAAGCGGCGCGGGCAACCATATGGCGCCCACCATGCCGACGGGGCGGGACAAGTAAAGACGGAGAGTGAAGGCGATGACGAACAGCAGCGGCAGCAACCTCGACCGGGTGCTCGTGCTCGAAATGGTGCGCGTCACCGAAGCCGCGGCGATCGCCGCCGCGAAGCTGATCGGACGCGGCGACGAGAAGGCGGCCGACGCCGCCGCCGTCGAAGCGATGCGCAACGCGTTCAACACGCTGTACATGGACGGCACCATCGTCATCGGCGAGGGCGAGCGCGACGAGGCGCCGATGCTCTATATCGGCGAGAAGGTCGGCAATGCGCCGGGCAAGGGGCCGAAGATCGATATCGCGGTCGACCCGCTGGAAGGCACGACGATCACCGCCAAGGCCGGCCCGAACGCGCTGGCGGTGCTCGCGATCGCCGAGGAGGGCTGCCTGCTCAACGCCCCCGACGTCTATATGGACAAGCTTGCGGTCGGTCCCGGCTATTCGCCGAACATCGTCAATTTCGACAACAGCGTGCGCGAGAATGTCGAGGCGGTCGCGCGCGAAAAGGGCTGCGCGCCCGCCGACATCATCGTCTGCGTCCTCGACCGTCCGCGCCACGAGGCGATCATCGCCGAGCTGCGCGCGATCGGCTGCGGCGTCGCGCTGATCCCCGACGGCGACGTCGCCGGGGTGATCGCGACGACCAACCCCGAAACCAACATCGACATCTATATGGGATCGGGCGGCGCGCCCGAGGGCGTGCTGGCATCGGCGGCGCTGCGCTGCGTCGGCGGCCAGTTCAAGGGCCGGCTGCTGTTCCGCAACGACGACGAGCGGCTGCGCGCGAAGAAATGGGGGATCGAGAATCTCGATCGCGTCTATGACCTCGAAGACCTCGCCAAGGGCGACGTGATCTTTGCCGCGACCGGCGTCACCGACGGATCGTTGCTGGCGGGCGTCAAGCATCGCCGCGGCGGCATCCTGACCACCGAAACCGTCGTGATGCGCGCCTCGTCGGGCACGGTGCGCTGGGTGAAGGGCGAACATCGCGTGGGTTGAGACGTCGGACGGGAGCGATCCCGTTCCTGTTGTCCGTCATTGCGAGCGTCGCGAAGCAATCGAGAGTTGCGTAGACCGCTCCGGATTGCTTCGCTACGCTCGCAATGACGGGGGAACCGCGAGGGGGCGGCAATGGAAGAAGCGAAGCGTCCGCAGCTGTTCGTCAGCCATCATTCGAGCAAATATGAGGTCGCGCTGCACGTCGAACGCGCGCTTTCGCGCCACGGCGTCGACTGCTGGATCGCGCCACGCGACGTCGGCCCCGGCGAGGCGTTCGACACCGCGATCATGAAGGCGATCCGCGATTCGTCGGGCGTCCTGCTGTTGTTCTGCAGCCAATCGGACAAGAGCCCGCATGTGAAGCGCGAGCTGATCCTGGCCGACAGCGCACACAAGGCGATCATCCCGCTGCGCCTCGAAGAGATCGTCCCCGACGACCTCGCCTATCACCTGGCCAGCGCGCAGTGGATCGACTGGCTGGAAAAGCGCGACGATTCGATCGCGCGGATCGCGGTCAAGGCGCAGCAGCTCGCCGGTGTCCCGCCGGTCAGGGAGGGCGCGCCGGTGATCCCCGGCGGCGCTTCGGCGGTAGCCGCCGACAATCTGCACGCGGCCATCCTGTCGCAGGCCGCCGAGACGCCGCCGCCGCCGCCCGCGAGCGTTCCGGTGCGCACGCTGGTGATGGCGGGGCTGGGCGTCGCGGTCGCGGTGCTCGCCGCGATGCTGTTTCTGCGCGGCGGCGAGGCTCCCAAAACCGAGGTGGCGGCCTCGACCGAAGCTCCGGCCGCCGCAATGTCGCCCCCCGCCGCAGCGACCCCCGCGCCCGGCACGGGCGATACGCCCGTTTCATCGCCGGTCGCAGCGCCGTCGCAATATGCCGCCGCGCCTGCAACGCCGCAGGCGGCCGACGCCTCGGCCCCGGTGCGTTCGCGCATCCCGCCGACCTTCAACTGCAACCGGGCGATCACCAACAGCGAGCGGCGGATCTGCGCGAGCGATGAGCTGGCGGCGCTCGACCGCGAAATGGCCGAAGCCTATCGCGCGCTGAACCAGATCGCGATCAACCGGCGCGCGCTGCTCACCGCCGAACAGAGCGCGTGGCGCGTGTCGGTGCGCGACGCCTGCCCCGACGACGCGTGCGTGGCCCGCGTGATGCGCCAGCGGATCGCGGTGCTGGTCGAACGGCGGCTGGATATTGCGGAGAAGCGGGCCGAAAGCCCGGCCACCGCTTACTGATATTCGACCGTCACCGGGATGCGCCCGCGATAGTCGCCGTCGGCGGAGCCCGTCACCTGCAGCCGGCCGCCGAAGCGGAACTGCAACCGCCCGTCGATGCCGAGCCGCGGCGCGGCGCCAAGATCGGTGGCGAGGCCGACGACACGCGCCGTCGCGCCGGTCCCGCTTTCGAGGTCGACCGTCGCGGGCAGGAAAACGCGCACTTCGGCGCCGGGCTCCCCGCGCACGGTGACGACGCCGGTCAGCGCGAAGCCGCCGAGGTCGCGGACATCGCCGCTGACCCGGCGAACGCCGGTGACCGGGTCGATCGCGACCTCGCCGCCGCCGCTTCCCGCCGCGACGCGGCCCATGTCGAGCTGGGTTTCGACCTCGACGTGCAGCGGGGTCTGGCCGCCCCGGCCCGCCGTCGTCTTCGCGCTTTCGCTCGCGCCGCACAGCAGGCATTGCGCCGACGCCCCCGAGGGCGTGGCGGCGAGCAGTGCAAGACCGAGAAATAGGCGCAGTTCCACGCCCTTTGACATAAGCCCCTCGTGGTTAATCCGCGGTAAAGCCGCCCGCGCGCTAACCGCTGGCGGTGCCTTTCAATTCGGTCTAACCAGCGCCATGAGCAGCCCCCCGCTCCCCCCCCTTGCCCGCCTCAACGCGCTCGCAACGGCGGTGCCGACCCACGACATCCACCAGGCTTTCATCGACTGGGCGACCCCGCGCCTGACCGACGAGCGCGTGCGCGCGCTCTTCGCGCGCATGGCGGCCCGGTCGGGGATCGCGCATCGCTGGTCGGTGCTGCCGCCGACCGCAGATGGCGGATCGCCGGTCGCACCGGGCGGCTTTTATGACGTGCCGGGCCTGCCCCCCACCTCGGCGCGGATGGCCGCCTATGCCGCGCACGCGCCCGAGCTGGCGTTGCAGGCGATAGCGAAGCTCGGCGATGCCTTCGACCCCGAGCGGATCACGCATATCGTGGTTGCGAGTTGCACGGGCTTCGTCGCGCCGGGGATCGACCAGATTCTCGCCCGCCGCCTCGGCCTGCCGCCGACGGTCGAGCGCGTGCTGATCGGCTTCATGGGCTGCTATGCCGGGGTCACCGCGCTGCGGAGTGCGCGCCATATCGTCCGGTCCGAACCCGATGCCGTCGTGCTGGTCGTCAGCGTCGAATTGTCGACGCTCCATCTCAGCCTTGCCGAAGCGCCCGAACCCTTGCTCGCGATGCTCCAGTTCAGCGACGGCGCCGCAGCGGGAATCGTGTCGGCCGACGCGCGGGGATTCGCGCTTGGCGCGGGGGTCAGCCTCGCGCTCGAGGACAGCGCCGACCTCATCCGCTGGGACATCGGCGACCGCGGGTTCGAGATGCATTTGTCGGGCGAAGTTCCCGGCCGCCTGCGCGAACGCTCGCCGCGCCCGCCGTGCGCGGGCAATTGTTCGATGGCGATCCGCCCGAACTGCTCGCGGTCCACGCCGGGGGCCGCTCGGTGCTCGATGCGGTCGAACATGCGCTGGGCGTCGATCCGCACGCGCTCGCCGACAGCCGGTCGGTGCTCGCGCGCTTCGGCAATATGTCGTCGGCGACGATCTTGTTCGTGCTCGCCGAGATGATGGCGCGCGGCGCGGAGGGGCAGGGGATCGCGATCGCCTTCGGCCCCGGCCTTGCTGCCGAGGCGATCCGGTTCGACACTGGCCGGTTCGACGCTGGCGGAATCGGGGCATGAACCCGTTCGCCAGCCTCGCAAGGCCGATCGCGCGCGAGGAGGAGATGGACGCCGCCGAGCTGCCGCCCGCGCGCTATGCGAAGGTGCTCGCCGACCTGTCGCGCATCAATGCGCTGACGCTGGCGCCGCGCCCGACGCTGGGCTTCCTCGATCGCGTCCGCGCGCGCGGGGTTGGAACAAGGCCCTGGCGCATCCTCGATGTCGGCTTCGGCGCGGGCGACATGCTGTCGCGCATCGCGCATTGGGCCGATTCGCGCGGGGTCGCGGTCGAGCTCGCCGGGGTCGATCTCAATCCCAAGAGCGCGCCCGTTGCCGACGCGCGGCTCGGCGGCCGCGCGCGGCTGGTCACCGGCGATTACCGCGATCTGGCGGGCCAGGGGTGGGACATCGTCCTCTCCAGCCTCGTCACCCACCATATGACCGCCGGGCAGCGGCGCGACTTCCTGCGCTTCATGGAGGAGGAAAGCGCGCGCGGCTGGCTGGTCAACGACCTTCACCGCCAGCGCCTGCCCTTCATCGGCTTTCCGCTGCTCGCGGTGCTGGCGCTCGCCGATCCGATCGTGCGGCGCGACGGGCAATTGTCGGTCGGGCGCAGCTTCCGCCGCGCCGAATGGAGGGCGATGCTGGCGGACGCGCTGGCGGAGACGGCAGGCGAATGCCGGATCTTTCGCAGCTTTCCCTATCGCCTGTGCGTCGAGCATATTCGGTGAGCGACGCGGTGGTCGTCGGCGCCGGGCCCGCCGGATCGGCGGCGGCGATCGGACTGGCGCGGGCGGGGGCAGGCGTGCTGCTGCTCGAGCGGACGCGCGAAACGGGCGATGCGCTGTGCGGCGGCTTTCTGAGCTGGCGGACGCTGGCGCGGCTCGACGCGCTCGGGATCGACCGCGCGCGGCTGGGCGGGCAGGCGGTGCGCCGCGTCCGGCTGTTCGCGGGCGGGCGGCGGAGCGAGACGACGCTGCCCGCCGAGGCGATGGGCGTATCGCGCCTGCGGCTCGACGGCGCGTTGCAGGCGGCGGCGGTCGCGGCAGGGGCGGGGTTCGAACGCGGGGTCCAGGCGTCGGCCATCGAGGGTGACAGCGTGCGGACGCGCGACGGCGCGACGCTTGCGGCGCGCGCGATCTTCCTTGCCGCGGGCAAGCATGGCTTTCGCGGCTTTCCGCGCGAGCCCGCCGCATGGCAGCGCGGCGACCCGGTGCTCGGGCTGCGGCTGCGGCTGCCCGCGCATCCGGCGCTCGACCGGCTCGTCGGCGATGCCGTCGAACTCCATCTTTTCGATCGCGGCTATGCCGGGCTGGTGCGGCAGGAGGACGGCAGCGGCAACCTCTGCCTCGCCGTCCACAAATCGCGACTCGATGAAGCGGGCGGCGAGCCGGTCGCGTTGCTCGGCGCGCTCGGCGAGCGGCATCCGCATCTTGGCGAGCGGCTCGCCGCCGCGGAGCGGAGGCGCGGCGTCGATGCGATCGGCCATGTCCCCTATGGCTGGCGCACCGCCGACACCGCGCCCGGGCTGTTCCGGCTCGGCGATCAGGCCGGGGTCATCCCCAGTCTGGCGGGCGAGGGCATGGGAATCGCGCTGGCGAGCGCCGACGCGGCGGTGGCGGCGTGGCGTGACGGTGGCGCCGGCGCTGCGCCTGCTTTCCAGCGCCGGTTCGCGCAGCGCCTGGCGCGGCCGCTGGGGCTGGCGAATCTGCTCTGGCGGGCGGGCGAAAGCCCCGCCACCGCCGCGATGCTGACCGCCGCCGCGTCACTTTTCGCGCCGCTGGTGCGAACGATGTCGGAGGCGACGCGAATTCGCGGCAGCTGACCGGCCGGCCCTTGCGGGCCGCGCGCATCCACCCGATATTGGGCACAACCGGCGGCGGCGCCTCGGGCCCGCCGCACCCGGAAAGGAGATTTCCGCATGACCGACAAGACACTCGACCCGATGGCCTATCATGTGCTGCGCGAGGGCGGCACCGAACGCGCCTTCACGGGCAAATACACCGACCACAAGGGCGACGGCATCTATCGCTGCGCCGGGTGCGGCGCGCCGCTGTTCGACAGCCGCACCAAATATGACAGCGGGTCGGGCTGGCCGAGCTACACCGCCCCGGCGGGCGATGCCGCGGTGACCGAGCATCACGACATGAGCCACGGCATGGTCCGCACCGAGGTACGCTGCGCCAAGTGCGAAGGCCACCTCGGCCATGTCTTTCCCGACGGCCCCGGCCCCGAAGGGCTGCGCTATTGCATCAACAGCGCGGCGCTTGACTTCGCGGACCGCGGGCAGGATGACGCTGACACCGGCAAAGGTTAACCGACCCGTCGGCACTGACGCATCAGGGGGCGGGAAGGGTCCGAATCCGCCATTTCGACGCCTCGAACGCGCGATTGGCGGATTCTGACCCTACGGAAGGAACAGACTATTTTGCGTCGCGAACGACAGCAGGCATCGTCAGGTAAATCGTCATCCGCGGGCAAAGGGTCCGGTTCGTCCGGGTCCAAGCCCCCGCCGTCGCGGTTCCGCCTCTGGGTCCGGCGGCTGTTCCGCTGGGGCCTGGGGCTGGCGCTGGTCGGCGCGATCGCGGTCGCGATCGCGGTCGGCATCGCGGTGCAGCGCATCCCGAGCTTTGAGGAGCTGAAGCGCTCGCCCGCGGGCCAGACGATCCGCGTCCACGCCGCCGACGGTACGGTCTTCCTGTCATTGGGGCCGAATTACGGCCGCTGGCTGACGCTCGACGAGACGCCGCAGGTGATGCAGGACGCGATGGTCGCGGTCGAGGATCGCCGCTTTCGCTATCATCCGGGGATCGACCCCGTCGGCATGAGCCGCGCCGCGGTGTTCGCGGTCCAGCATTATGGCACGGGGCGCCGGATGCAGGGCGCGTCGACGATCACCCAGCAGCTCGCGCGCAACATCTTCCTGTCGAACAGCTACACCTGGACGCGCAAGCTGCGCGAAATGGTGCTCGCGATGGCGCTCGAATGGAAATTCTCGAAGGACGAGCTGCTCGAGCTTTACCTCAACAAGGTCTATTTCGGCGGCGGCAGCTATGGCATCGACGCCGCGTCGCGCCGCTTCTTCGGCCATAGCGCGACCGAGATGTCGCTCTCCGAAGCCGCAGTGGTCGCGGGGCTGGTCAAGGCGCCGTCGCGCTATTCGCCGACCGCCGACGCGCAGGCCGCGCTCGGCCGCGCGGGCGTCGTGCTCGACACGATGGTCGACGGCGGCTTCATCACCCGCAGCCAGGCCGACAGCGCCGAGCCCGCCAACGTCCAGCTTGCGCAGGAAACGGGACAGAACAGCGCACGCTATTTCAGCGACTGGGCGCTGCCGCAGCTCGACCTGCTGATCGACGAAGGCACCGAAGCCCTCGACGTCTATACGACCATCGACCTCGACATGCAGCGTGCGGCGACCGCCGCGATCCAGGCCGACACGCCGAAGGGCGTGCAGGCGGCGCTGGTGTCGATCGACCGCGACGGCGCGGTGCGCGCGATGGTCGGCGGCACCGACTATGTCGCCTCGAACTACAATCGCGCGACGCAGGCGGTTCGCCAGCCGGGGTCGGCGTGGAAATTGTTCGTCTATATGGCCGCGCTCGAGGCGGGGTATAAGGTCGACGACGAGGTGGTCGACGAACCGGTGACGATCAACGGCTGGTCGCCCCGCAACTCGTCGGGGCGCTTCGCGGGGACGATGGACCTGCGCACCGCCTTTGCCTATTCGGTGAATACCGTCGCCGCGAAGCTGGGCGACGAGGTCGGCTTCTCGGCGGTCGCCAACATGGCGCGCCGCTTCGGCATCACCACCCCGATCAACACTCACCCCTCGATGGTGCTCGGCAGCGCCGAGGTTCGCGTGATCGACATGACCGCCGCCTTCGCCGCGGTCGCGCGCAAGGGCGTGTCGGTGCAGCCCTATGGCATCACCAAGGTGACGACCGCCGACGGCCGCCTGCTCTACCAGCGCCCGCCGGAGCGCGGGCAGGTGCTGGTCGACAATTGGGTCGCCGCCGGAATCACCGACCTCCTGCAGACCGCGGTCAACACCGGCACCGGCAAGGCGGCCCAGATCGGCCGCCCCGTCGCGGGCAAGACCGGCACGACGTCGAGCAACAAGGACGGCTGGTTTCTGGGCTTCTCGAGCGGGCTGACCACCGGCGTCTGGATGGGCCGCGACGACGCGAAGGCCGTCGCCGGGCTGCAGGGCGGCCGCGCCCCCGCCAAGGCCTTTGCCGATTACATGCGCGTCGCGGTCGCGCGGCGCCCGGTCGAAGCCTTCGATACCGAGGTCAAGCTGCCCGAATGGCAGCTGGAGGACGAGGGCGACGCCTATATGGGCGAGCCCGGGCAGGAAGGGCTGACCGACGACAATGGCATGCCGATCGAGCTGCCCTATGACATGCGCGGCCCCGACGACATCCCCGACCCGCAGACCGTGCAGCCGGTTCCGGACGGCCCCGTGCTGAACCAGCAGTGGATCGAGGAACAGACCGGCCGCCGCCCGGCGCCGTCCGAACTCGGCACCCCGCCCAAGAGCGGCGCTCCGGCGAAGGGCACGCCGCCACCGGCGCCCAAGACCGCGCCGCGCCCGCAGAACGGGGACGGCGGCTAGAGTGTTTTCAAGTCAGGCGGAATCACCTGACGACCCGGAAAACACGGCAAAACAAGAATCTGGAGTGCCGGTTTTGATTCA
>NZ_JAFMTR010000071.1:7500-25014 GCF_018682675.1 Sphingopyxis soli | reverse complement strand
GGCGCCGGGTTTTTCGGCCGATCCGACCCTTCCCGCGCCGGTCACGCCCGCACCCGAAAAGGCGGTCGCGGGGGCGCCAGCGGGCAGCGGTGACGGTCCGCCGGTCTGGGCCTGGCTGCTCGCCGGGCTCGCGGCCGCAGGCGCCGGTCTGTGGTACTGGCGGCGCCGTCCGCTGGTCGCGGGCGAACTGCCGGTCGATGTCGACGAGCCGATCGCGCCGCCCCAGCCGCGGCCGCAACCCCAGCCCAAACCGCAACCGCGCGCCGCCGAACCCGCCGCGCGCCCGGCGTCTCCGCCCGCGCCTGCCGTCCCCCGCGCTCCCGCCGCCGCGTCGCCGCTGGTGACGCGCCCTGTCGCCGAGCGCCGCGCGCGCGTGGCGATGGCGCTCGAGGTGCGCGGGATCCGCATGACCAGCGACCAGCTGATCGTCGCGCTGACGCTGAACCTCGTCAACGAAGGCGCGGTCGCGGCGACCGGGCTGATGGTCCGCGTCGCGCTAAACCAGGGGTCGGCGATGCCCGAACCCGTGCTCGCGCGCTTCTATGACGGCGCGGGCGGCAGCGTGCTGCGCGACGACATCCATCTTGCGGCGGGTGCGGGCGAGCAGATCGGCACCGAGGTCATGCTGCCGCGCGCGATGATCGAGCCGCTGATGATCGGCGGCAAGCCGATGCTGATTCCCGTCCTGGCGTTCGACGTCACCTATCACTGGGACGGCGAGGGCGACGCCTTTGGCCAGTGCGCGGGCAGCTTCGTCCTCGGCCGCGAGCAGGGCAGGAGCGGAAGCGAGCGGCTGGCGCCGCTGCCGCTCGATCGCCCGAACCTGATCGTCAACCGGCCGGGCGCGCGCACGACCGCGGTCCGCCGCGACCAATAAAGCGCCATGACGCCGCTTTTCTTGTTGCGGCGCACCATAAGCTGAGGCAGACCGCCAGCGTGCTTGAAAAAGGGCACGCCGGGGCATAGGCTTGCCGTCCCCCGGAGAGAAAAGAGCCGCAGCAGGATGGCCGGACAGGGACAGGAAAAAGGGTTCCGCCCGGCCGCAACAGGAGCATGACATGGACGCCTTGGTCTCAACCGACTGGCTGGAACGCGAACTGGGGGCATCGGACCTGCGGGTCGTCGATGCGACGAAATTCAGCGCCGACGCCGGCCGCGACGCGCGCGCCGAATATGAGACCGGGCATATTCCGGGCGCGGTGTTCATGGACCTCGCCGAACTGGTCGATGCCTCGTCGGCGATCGACAACATGGCCCCGCCGGCGGAAAAGTTCGCGAGCCGGATGCAGTCGCTGGGCCTTGGCGACGGCAGCCGCATCGTGATCTATGACGACAGCCCGCTGAAGAGCGCGGCGCGCGCCTGGTGGCTGCTCAAATTGTTCGGCGCGCACGACGTCGCGCTCCTCGACGGCGGCCTCGCCAAGTGGAAGGCCGAGGGACGCCCGCTCGAAATGGGCAAGCAGACGCTGCGTCACCGCCACTTCACCGTGTGGCGCGACGCGAAGGCGGTGCGCACCAAGGAGCAGATGCAGGCGAATGTCGAAAGCGGCGCCGAGCAGGTGCTCGACGCGCGCGACGCGAAGCGGTTCACCGGCGAGGAGCGCGACGCGCGCCCCGGCCTGGCGCCCGGCCATATCCCCGGTTCGAAGAACCTGCCCTTCGGCGAGCTGTTCAACGCCGACGGGACGTGGAAGCGCGGCGACGCGCTGAAAGCGGCGTTCGACGCGGCGGGGGTCGATCTCGACAAGCCGCTCGTCACCACCTGCGGCAGCGGGATGACTGCGGCCGTGATCGCCTTTGGCGCGCATCTGCTCGGCAAGGACGATGTCGCGGTCTATGACGGCAGCTGGCTCGAATGGGGATCGGATGCCGCGACGCCCAAGGCGACCGGCGCCGCCTGAGCGTAAAGCACGGCTTCGCGGCCGCGCGGCTTTTTCTTGCTTGTCCTGCCCCGGTGCGCAGCTTTAGGGTCGCGGCATCGGGGCGAGGCAACCTCCCGGTCAGGCATCCGCCCAAGCGTTGCTTTTTCGCCCGGCTTCGCCGGATGGAGAAGCATGACCTATGACCGACGTCCCCGACGCATCGCTCAAGATACCCGCTTTCGGTGAAGCCGTGCGCGCTTATGCGCGCATCGGCTGGTTGAGTTTCGGCGGCCCCGCGGGGCAGATCGCGCTGATGCACCGCGAGTTCGTCGACGAGCGGCGCTGGGTCGACGAATCAACCTTCCTCCACGCGCTCAACTTCTGCCATCTGCTTCCCGGTCCCGAGGCGCAGCAGCTTGCGACATGGATCGGCTGGCGCCTGCACGGCTTTCGCGGCGGGCTGGCGGCGGGGCTGCTGTTCGTCATCCCCGGCGCGCTGGTGATGCTCGGCCTGTCCTTGCTCTATGTGACCGCGGCGGGGCTCGGCTGGTTCGCGGCGCTGTTCGTCGGGATCAAGGCGGCGGTGCTGGCGATCGTCGTGCAGGCGCTGCTGCGGATCGCGGGGCGCGCGCTCCAGACGCCGCTGCTGCGCGGCATCGCCGTCGCCTCCTTCGTCGCGCTCGCGGCCTTTGCGGCGCCGTTCCCGCTGGTCGTGCTGTCGGCGCTGGTCGCCGGCTGGGCGGCGGCGCGCTGGCGGCCCGGATGGATGAAGCTGGCGCCCGCGAAAAATGGCGCGGCGCCGCCGCGCCGGTCGGCGTGGCGCGAATCGCTGACGGCGGCGCTGCTGTGGGGCGCGATCTGGGCGGCGCCGATGCTGCTGATCCTCGTCACATTGGGCCGCGATCATGTGCTGTGGGACATCGGCGCCTTTTTCTCGCAGCTCGCGGTCGTGACCTTCGGCGGCGCCTATGCGGTGCTCGCCTATATGGCGCAGGCGGCGGTGTCGGGGTTCGGCTGGCTGCGGCCGGGCGAGATGGCCGACGGGCTGGGGCTCGCCGAGACGACGCCGGGGCCGCTGATCCTGGTGACGCAGTTCGTCGGTTTCCTCGCCGCATGGCGCGACGCGGCGCCCTTCACGCCCTTCGTCGCGGCGCTGCTCGGCTCGCTGTTGACCCTGTGGGTCACCTTTGCGCCCTGTTTCCTCTGGATCTTCGCCTTCGCGCCGTGGATCGACCGGCTCGAACGCGCCGCGGGGCTGAAGGGCGCGCTCGCGGCGGTGACCGCGGCGGTCGTCGGGGTGATCGCCAACCTGTCCTTGTGGTTCGCGCTGCATGTGCTGTTCCGCCGACTGGAGCCGACGGCGGGTGGGCTCGACCTGCCGGTGCTGGCCAGCGTCGACTGGCCGGCCGTTCTGCTCGCGGGGCTCGCCTTTCTGTTGCTCTTCCGCTTCCGGCTCGGGATCATCCCGATGCTCGCGATCTGCGCAGCGGGCGGGCTCATCCTCGGGCTCGGCGGTCCGCTACTGGATTTTGCGTAGCGCTCCGCTAACAAGGCGGGGATGAGCAGTTCCGACGATGACGATCTCCGCCCCGCGACCCGGCTCGTGCAGGGCGGGCGGCGGCCCGAATGGACCGGCGATCCGCGCCTTGGCGGCAGCATCGTCAATCCGCCGGTGTGGCGCGCCTCGACGATCCTCTACGACACTGTCGCCGACCTGAAGGCGCGCGGCCATGCGACGCACGACAAGCTCTATTACGGTCGGCGCGGGACGCCGACGGTGTGGGCGCTCGCCGACGCGCTGACCGCGCTGGAGCCCGGCGCCGAAGGCACCTTGCTCTATCCGTCGGGGGTCGCCGCCAATTCGGCCGGGCTGCTCGCGCTGCTCTCGCCCGGCGATCATCTGTTGATGGTCGACAGCGCCTATGAGCCGACGCGGGCGTTCTGCAACGGGATGCTCGCGCGGATGGGGGTGCGGACGAGCTTCTACGATCCGCTGGTCGGGGCGGGCATCGCCGAATTGATCGAGCCCGAAACCAGGCTGATCTTCCTCGAATCGCCGGGCAGCCTGACCTTCGAGGTGCAGGATATTCCCGCGATCACGGCCATAGCGCGCGAGCGCGGCGTGCTGACGATGCTCGACAACACTTGGGCGACGCCGCTGCTGTTTCCGGCATTGGCGCATGGCGTCGACGTCACGATGATGAGCCTCACCAAATATGCCGGCGGGCACAGCGACGCGATGATGGGATCGCTGACCGCGACGAAAGCGGTATGGCCGCGGCTGCGGCAGGCGGCGTATCAGCTGGGGCAGGCGGTCTCGCCCGACGATTGCGCGCTGATGCTGCGCGGCCTCCGGACGCTCGACGTCCGCATGGCGCGGCATGGCGAAAACGGCCTCGCGGTCGCGAACTGGCTTGCGGGGCGGGCCGCGGTCGGGCGGGTGCTGCATCCGGCGCTGCCCGGCGACCGGGGGCATGCGCTGTGGACGCGCGACTTCAAGGGGACGAGCGGGCTGTTCGGCTTTACGCTGAAGGGCGCCGATGACGCCGCGCGGACGCGGTTCGTCGATGCGCTCGCCCATTTCGGCATCGGCTTCAGCTGGGGCGGCTATGAAAGCCTCGTCGTGCCCGCCGATCCGGCCGCCATCCGCACCGCGACCCGCTGGACCGACCCCGACCCGCTGGTCCGCCTGTCGATCGGGCTCGAGGATCCGGCCGACCTGATCGCCGACCTTGAACGCGGGCTCGCCGCGTTGTGAGCGTCGAGACCGGCCTTCGCGAAGGCTTTGCCCGCACCGTCACGCTGATGAAGGACATCGGGCTCGACGTCGGATCGTACCGGCTGTCGCTATATGGCCTGTTCTCGGCGATCGTCGTCGCGATCCTGCTGTGGATCGCGGTCAAGCTGACCATGCGCGCGCTCAAGTGGCTGCTGCGGCGGAACAGCCAGATCGACGAGGCGCAGCGGCTGCTTGCCGAAAAGCTGATCGCGATCGCGCTGTTCACGCTTGCCCTGCTGTTCGGCATCGACCTGCTCGGCATCGACCTCACCGCGCTCGCGGTCTTTTCGGGGGCGGCGGGGCTCGCGATCGGTTTCGGGCTGCAAAAGACCGTCGGCAACCTGATCGCGGGGATCATCCTGCTGATGGACCGGTCGATCAAGCCCGGCGACGTGATCGTCGTCGGCGACGGCAGCAGCATGGGCGGGACGACCGGGCCGGGAAATATCCCCAATGTCGGGCGCGTCGCGAAGATCGGGGTGCGCGCGGTCAATGTCGTGACGCGCGACGGCAAGAAGCATCTGATCCCGAACGAGCTGCTGATGACGCAGCCGGTCGAGAACTGGAGCTATTCGAGCCGCGACGTGCGCGTGCGGCTGCACATTCCGGTCGCCTATGAATGCGATCTGCGCGCGGCGCAGGCGATCATCATCGATGTCGCAAAGTCGAATCCGCGCATCCTGAACGAACCCGAACCCGCGGTGTGGATCACCGCCTTTGGCGAACGCGCGGTCGAACATGAATTGCGCTTCTGGATTTCGGACCCCGAATCGGGGCTCGGCAATATCCAGGGCGAGGTGTTCCTGGGCATCTGGGACCGTTTCAACGAGGCGGGAATCCGCATCCCCTATCCGCGGACCGAGGTGCGATTGGTCGAAAGGGACGCAGACGCTTGAAAGGCCATGTGTCCCCGCGAAGGCGGGGATCCATTTCCTGCCGGTTCAAAGCCGCGCCGACCGGAGATGGGCCCCTGCCTTCGCAGGGGCACGAAGCCTTAAAACCCCACCTTCTTCGCGCGCTCGATGCACTCGACGATGATCCGCTTGGCCTCGTCGACGTCGCCCCAGCCGTTGAGCTTGGCCCATTTGCCGGGTTCGAGATCCTTGTAGTGGATGAAGAAATGCTCGATCTGCTGAAGCACGATTTCGGGCATGTCCTGATAGCTCGCGACCTTGTCGTAATAGGGAAAGGTCTTGCTGACGGGCACGCAGAGCAGCTTTTCGTCGCCGCCGGCGTCGTCGACCATCTTGAGGACGCCGATCGGGCGGCACTTCACCACCGCGCCCGCAACGATCGGCGAGCGCGCGACGACGAGCGCGTCGAGCGGATCGCCGTCCTCGCCCAGCGTGTGCGGGATGAAGCCGTAATTGGCGGGATAGCGCATCGGGGTGTGGAGGAAGCGGTCGACGAACAGCGCGCCCGACGCCTTGTCGAACTCATATTTCACGGGTTCGCCGCCGATCGGCACTTCGATCAGCACGTTCAGGCTGTCGGGCGGGCTGTCACCCGCCGGGACGAGGTCGATACGCATGGGAGAAGTCCTTTTTTGTCGTTTTGCAGTCGCGCGCGCCTTTAGCGCCGGACGCGGGACAAAGTCGAGGCCGGAAAGCCCCTTTTCCTGAGAGAAAAGGTCAAAGCGCGCGTTTGGGAGCGAGCACGCGGTCGAACCAGTCGGGCCCGGCGCCGGTCTTTTCGAGGTGCGGCCAGCGCAGCCCGCCATGATAGTCGATGTCGACGCTGCGGTAGCGGCCGCCGCGTTCGACGAGCAGGCGGACGGGGGTCTTGCCGTCGGTGGCGGTGCGAATCGCGCTTTCCAGCCGGTCCTTGCTGTAGCTCATCCCGTCGACCGCGATGATCTTCGTACCGTTGACGATGTCGGCGCGGAACGCCGGGCCGTTCCACAATATGCCGCCCGCGACGCCGTCCTTGTCGATCGTCAGGCCCAGCGAGTGGGTGAGATCGTAATTTTTCGCGCTCTTCATCTTGTCGCGGTCATAGGCGTTGGGGACGTCGCGCCAGACGAGGCGGTATCCGGCGCGCTCGATCCCCGCGACCGGCGCGGGCTGGCCGGGAAGCTGCATCCGGTCGTGCAGGAATTTGGGCCAGTCATAGGGATAGACGGCGTTCAGCGTCTGCGCGACATCGTCGAAATCATAGGTGACCTCGCCCCAGTCGCCGCCCTTGCCGCCGAAAAAGGCCTTCGCGAAATCGTCGAGGCTTTTCGCGTCGTTCGTGCCCTGGCGGATGATCATGTCCGCCTCGAGCCACATCAGCGCGCCCTCGTTGTAATAATCCTCGGTCCGCGTCGCGCTGGGGAAGGCGCGCGCCTTGCGCGCCGCGATCACGGGGTCGAGCGTCGTATCCTCGACCGAGCGCCAGTCGCGCCCCGCCTGCACGCTGTAGTTGGCGGCGTTGGTCGCCCATTCGCCGAGGATCATCTCCTTCGACTGCATTCCCGAGCGGCCGGCGAGGACGAGATCCCAGAAGCTCGTCTGCCCCTCATAGACCCAGAGGAGATTGCCCTGCATCGGGGTGCGATAGTCGGGGGTCCACAGCTTGTCGGGGCGGCGGTATTTGCCGTTCCAGCTGTGGGTCAATTCGTGCGGGAGCAGCCCGCGCTCCGCATCGTTGCCGTCCCAGCCGGTGAAATAGTCGAGCCCCCGGCTGTTCTCGCTCGACCGGTGATGTTCGAGCCCGATGCTGCCGAGCTCGTCGGTGAGCGCGAGCAGGAATTCGTAGCGGTCGAAATGCTTCGTCCCGAACAGCGCGACCGCCTCGGCCACCATCGCCGCGTGGCGTGCGATATGGTCGGGCTTTGCGTCGAGATATTGCGGCTCGTCGGCGACGACGTTCAGCGTGACATTCTGGCCGAGATCCCATCTGCGGAAATATTTCCCCGCGAACATCGGGCTGTCGACCAGCGTCTCGTAGCTGGTCGGGGCATAGCTGTAGCGGTTGCCCGTCACCTTCAGCCCGTCGAGCGCCGCGGCGCCGGTCCAGCCCTCGGGCAGGGTGACGTCGAGCTGCACCGGAATGCCGCGCGTGAAATAGCCCGCGGGGTACAGGCTGACCTGTTCCCACTGCAGGTTCATCATCGCGGGGGTAACGACGACGCGGCCCTCGCTCGGGCGCGTCGGCGAGAGGAAGTCGAAGGCGATGTCGATGCTCTTCGCGCCCGCGGGCACGTCGATGTCGAAGGCATAGACGTCGGTCGGCTGGCGCGTCCAGGCGAGCGGCTTGCCGCCGGCGGTCGCCTTGAAGCCCGCGATCTCGGCGATCGCGCCGCGCGGCGCGTGCTTGCCGGGCAGCCATTGCGGATAGAGCAGGGTGACTTTGCCGCTCTTCGCGACCGGGATCGTCTGGCGGACGCGGAAGATGCCGCGCATCGAATCGCTGGCATCGACCCTGAGCAGCATCGTCCCCGGATAGGGCCGGTCGGTGGGCAGCGGGATGCTGTGCGGCTGGACGACGGGCTGTGGACGGCTGTTGCCGTCCTGCGCGAGCGCGGAAGGGGCGAGGGCGGCGGGGGTGACGGCGATCAGGGCGGACGCGACGAACAGGGTCTTTTTCATGGGCCAATCTCTGCCGCCAAACCGGCGCGGCGTCCAGCATCGGCTCTGCAAGCGCGCTTTGCCTTTCGACGAAAAAGCATTAGACGCGCGGCGCATGAGCAAGGACAAGCCCGCAAAGATCGCGACGCCGCAGCCGGTGCGCGGCACCCAGGACATGCTCGGCGAATTCGCCGACCGGTTCGCCCATGTCGTCGATACGTTCGACCGCGTGCGCCGCCTCTATGGTTTCAAGCGCGTCGAGGTGCCGGTGATCGAGCCGACCGCGGTGTTCGCGCGGTCATTGGGCGAGACGACCGACGTCGTGTCGAAGGAAATGTATTCGTTCGAGGATCGCGGCGGCGAATCGATCACCTTGCGGCCCGAATTCACCGCGGGGATCGCGCGCGCGTATATCACGGGCGGCTGGCAGCAGTTTGCGCCGCTGAAGGTCGCGACGCACGGCCCGCTGTTCCGCTACGAGCGCCCGCAGAAGGGCCGCTATCGCCAGTTCCACCAGCTCGACGCCGAGGTGATCGGCAGCGACAGTCCGCTCGCCGACGCCGAACTGCTGGTCTTTGCCGACCAGCTTCTGAAGGAGCTGGGGATCGCCGAGGGCGTGACCTTGACGCTCAACACGCTGGGCGACGCGGCAAGCCGCGACGCATGGCGGACGGCGCTGGTCGAGCATTTCATGGGCCATCGCGGCGATTTGTCGGAGGATAGCCTTGCGCGGCTCGACAAGAATCCGCTGCGCATCCTCGACAGCAAGGATCCGAAGGACCGCCCGATCGCCGACAGCGCGCCCGACATCGACGCGTTTCTGACGGGCGAGGCGCAGGATTTCTTCGGCGCGGTGACGGCCGGGCTCGACGCGGCGGGGGTCGCGTGGGAGCGCAACGCGCGGCTGGTGCGCGGGCTCGACTATTATCGCCACACCGCGTTCGAGTTCGTGACCGACCGGCTGGGCGCGCAAGGCACGGTGCTGGGCGGCGGGCGCTACGACGGGCTGATCGAGGCGCTCGGCGGCCCGCCGACCGCGGCGGTCGGCTGGGCGGCGGGGATCGAGCGGCTGGCGATGTTGGTGGACTTCGAGCCGCGTCCGGCCACCGATGTCGTGGTTGTGCCCATGGGGGCCGCAGCCGAACAGCGCGCCGTCGCGTTGCTGGCCGATTTGCGCCAATGGGGTCTCGCGGCCGACATGGGCTATTCGGGTAACATGAAGAAGCGGATGACCAGGGCGAACGCTGTTGGCGCCGCATTCGCGATTATTCTTGGCGACGACGAGCTTGCGCAGGGCGTCGCCGCAATAAAGAATCTGATAGACGGCAATCAGGACAATGTTCCGTTCGACGCTATCAGCGATCATCTCACGGACGGCTTGTCGCGCCTTGGACGTGGGCCGCTCGGCGGGTGGACGCTGTTTGCGCCGTATAAGGGCGAATGAGCTTATGTTTGACGTCGCGTGCCTGGCTAACGTTCAGGCCGGATTCCCGCGTTCGGGAATTACCGCATCGGCGGTCGGGGATCCCGGATCAAGTCCGGGATGACGAAGATTGAGATGATAGTGAACAGATGAGTGAAATGACGCACCGATCCGGCGATCCTATTAGGCCCCTCCCCTTCAGGGGAGGGGTTGGGGTGGGGCCCATCGGGCTTGTGCCAGGCCGATGGGCCCCACCCGCTGCAACTAGGCAGCAAGCTGCCAAGTTTCGCTGCCCTCCCCTGAAGGGGAGGGCGTGTTTGGCATGACCTCCGTTTCCGAAAAGCAGATCGACGCCATCATCGAACGTCATGCCGCGCTGCAGGCGCGGATGGCGACGGGGGATATGGCGCCCGCCGACTTCGTCGCGGCGTCGAAGGAGTTTGCCGAGCTCGAACCCGTTGCCGAAGCCGCGCGCGAGGTGGTGAGGCTGCGCGGCGAGCTCGTCGCGCTCGGGGACATGCTCGCCGATCCCGAGATGAAGGCGATGGCGGCCGAGGAAATGGCGGCGGTCGAGGCGGCGTTGCCCGCCGCCGAACATGATCTGGCGATCAGGCTGCTGCCCAAGGACGTCGCCGACGCGCGCGCCGCGATGCTCGAAATCCGCGCCGGCACCGGCGGCGACGAGGCGGCGCTGTTCGCGGGCGATCTGCTCCGCATGTACAGCCGCTATGCCGATACGCAGGGGTGGAAGGTCGAAATCATCTCGGCGAACGAGGCCGAGGTCGGCGGCTACAAGGAAGTCGTCGCGTCGGTCGCCGGGCAGGGCGTGTTCGCGAAGCTCAAGTTCGAAAGCGGCGTTCACCGCGTCCAGCGCGTCCCGGTGACCGAGAGCGGCGGGCGCATCCACACCAGCGCCGCGACCGTCGCGGTGCTGCCCGAGGCCGAGGAGGTCGACGTCGCGATCAACGACAATGACCTGAAGATCGATATCTACCGCGCATCGGGTGCGGGCGGCCAGCATGTCAACACGACCGATTCGGCGATCCGCATCACGCATATCCCGACCGGGCTCGTCGTGATCCAGCAGGACCAGCGCAGCCAGCACAAGAACCGCGCCAAGGCGATGCAGGTGCTGCGCGCGCGGCTCTATGACCTCGAGCGCGAGAAGATCCACAGCGCCGAGGCGTCGGCGCGCAAGTCGATGGTCGGGTCGGGCGACCGCTCCGAACGCATCCGCACCTATAATTTCCCGCAGGGGCGCGTGACCGACCACCGCATCAACCTGACGCTCCACCGCCTGCCCGAGATACTCGAAGGGCAGATGGACGAGCTGATCGACGCGCTGATCGCCGAGGATCAGGCGCAGCGACTGGCGGGGCTGGGTGAGTGACGCGATCGGCCGATCTCATCACGGCGATCGTTTCTTATCTGGGTTTCAGCCGCGCCGCCGAGCCGCAGACCGACTGGCGGGCGGTGGTCGACGCGATCGGGCTCGACCGCGCCGAGGCGGTCGAATGGGCTATGCTCGATGTCCTTCAAGACCTGCGCGAGAGCAAACCCGACTGGCGGATGCATTCGCTTTGGGCGGGGAGCGAGTGGGCGGTGCGCGAATTGAGAAAGCGTCACCCCGAACTGGGCGATGCCGCAGCCAAGGCGCTGACCTGGGCGCTGGTCTGCGAGCATAAGGGGAGCGTTGGCGCCGCACTATCGTCCGCCGCCCGGCGTCTGGCGGATATATCCGATACGCCGCGGCTCGATGCCGAACTGTTGATGGCGCACGCGCTGGGCGTCGAGCGCGGCGCGCTGTTGCTCGATCCGGCGCGGTTCGGCGCGCCGGACGATTTCGGCGGACTGGTCGAGCGGCGAATGGCGCACGAACCCATCGCCTATATCGTCGGCTATCGCGATTTCTGGACGATCCGGCTGGCGGTCGGTCCCGGTGTCCTCATCCCGCGTCCCGACAGCGAGACGCTGATCGAGGCAGCGGTGCAATATTTCGGCGCCGCGGGTCCGAAGCGGATCCTCGATCTCGGGACGGGGCCGGGGACATTATTGCTCGCCGCGCTCGCCGAATGGCCTGCGGCGACGGGGCTCGGCATCGATGCGGGCGAGGCGGCGTTGTCCTTTGCGCGCGCGAATGCCGATGCACTCAATCTGGCCGATCGCGCCGCGTTCCGAACGGGCGACTGGGCCGATGGCGTCGAAGGCGCGTTCGACCTCATCCTGTGCAACCCGCCCTATATTGCCGACAGCGAGGAACTGATGCCCGACGTCGCCGACCATGAGCCATCCGGCGCGCTGTTCGCGGGCGCCGACGGGCTGGGGGATTATCGCCGGATTGTTCCGGATTTACCGAGGCTTCTGGCGCCCGACGGTCTCGCAGTCCTTGAAATCGGCCATACGCAGCGCATATCGGTATCCGGGCTCGCCGAGGCAGCGGGGTTCGCCGTCGCCTGCAAACAGGATCTGGGCGGCCGCGACAGGGCGCTTTTGCTGACCCGCCCCTGACGCCCCCGCACAAGAATTTGCTTGGTTTCCGCCGCAAAGCGCTGTAGGGGCGGGCTCACAGGCACGGGTTAGGTACCTTGATTGGTCCGATCGGTCTGCTTCCCACTTACGATGCTGGTGCGGGCCATGGGGTCCGGCGCAAGCGGTAAAGGGAACCGCGCGATGGGCGCGGGCACGACGCGCAAGAGCGCAGTCGGCCAAAATGGGGTTGGCGCAGCTTATTAGCTTATCAGGATGTCTCAGTTGAACATGAACAACCGGCAGAGCGGTCGCCGTCGCGGCCGCAACAACAACGGCAACAACAACAATCGCTCGCAGTCCGGTGGTGGACGCGGCGGGGTAGATCAGGCCAACCGCATCGACAGCCGGGCGCGCGGCAACGCCGCCCAGATGATCGAGAAATATCGCAACCTCGCGCGCGATGCGCAGTTGTCGGGCGACCGGGTCCAGACCGAATATTATCTCCAGTTCGCCGACCATTATTTCCGCGTGCTGAGCGATTTCCGCGCCCGCCAGGAAGAAAAGGCGGCGGCAAGCGGCCAGGAACGCAGCTATGACCGCCACCGCGACATTCGCGGTGTCGAGGATTTCGACGGCCATGATGACGCGAGCTTCGAGCCCGAATCGGAAGGCGAGGAGACTGGCAGCCGTGAAGGCGCCGGCCGCGACAATGAGGGTCGTGACAGCGGCGCACGTGAGGACGGCCGCGGCAATCGCCAGCAGGGCCGCGGCAACCGCCGCGACCGCGGCGACGATCGCGGCAACCGCGCCGATCCCGAAGCCGAAGGCGGCGACGAGCCCGCAGCCGTCGAGGCAGCCGAGGACGCGGCGCCCGCGCCGCGCGGCAATCGTCGCGGCCCGCGCCGCAATCGCGCGACCGAAGGCGACGATGCCGGCGCCGGTATCGATTCGGCGGTGCTGCCGCCCGCGATCGGCCGTCCCGAGCGCGACGCCGGCGAAGAGGCCGCCGAGGCGCCCGCGCCCAAGCCGCGCCGCACCCGCCGCACGCTGGCCGCGCGCGATACGGGTGTCGAAGCGGCCGAATAAGCTCGCGATTTCGCACTGGTTTTTACGGTTGGACTGACATAGCCTCCCCCGGACAGCGGTTCGGGGGAGGTTTTGATGCGTGCTTTGACTGCGATCGGTCTGGCCCTGATCGCTGGCGCGGTCCCGGCGGCCGCACAGGATCCTGCCGCGGGAAATGCGCAGGGCCAGCTTTCGGTCACCATCTATAATGGCGGGCAGGCGCTGGTGCAGGATATCCGCCGGATCGCCTTTCCGACGGGGCGCTCGCGGCAGGAATTTCCCGATGTGTCGGCGCAGATCCGGCCGCAGACGGTGTCCTTCGCCGCCGACGGCACCGCGATCGTCGAACAGAATTTCGATTACGACCTGCTGTCGCCCAACGCGCTGATGCAGAAGGCGGTCGGCGAGACGGTGACCCTGCTCCGCATCAACCCCGCGACCGGGGTCGAGACGCGCGAGCGCGCGAAGGTGCTCGCGGTCAATGGCGGCGTCGTGCTGCAGATCGGGCCGCGCATCGAGATATTGCGCGACGACGGGCTGCCCGTTCGCGTCATCTTCGACAAGATTCCGCCGAACCTGCGCGCCAAGCCGACGCTGTCGATCACGGTCGACAGCAAGGGGGCGGCGACGCGGGCCGCGACGCTCTCCTACCTGACCGGCGGGCTCGGCTGGTCGGCCGACTATGTCTCGCTCTACGATGAAAAGGCGGGGACGATCGACGTGCAGGGGTGGGTGACGCTGACCAACAACACCGGCACGACCTTCGACAATGCGCGCACCCTGCTGGTCGCGGGGACGCCGTCGGCGCGCGGGCTGTCGGGCTATGGATCGAGCTACCGCTCGTACCGCCCGGCGCCGCAGCAGGGCGAATTGCGCCGGGCGGGCACCGAGACCGCGCCGCGCGAGCAGCTTGGCGACTATTATCTCTATCCGCTGGCCGAACGCACGACGATCGCCAACGCGCAGACCAAGCAGGTGAGCTTCCTCGACGTCGCCAGGGTGCCGGCGCAGAAAATCTATGAATTCACGCTGGGCGGCTTCGACAATATGACCGACCCCCGGAGCGCGGCGAGCGTGATCAAGTTCAGTTCGAGCGCGCAGGGCGGGCTCGGCGACGCGCTCCCCGCGGGGACGGTGCGCTTCTATCAGCGCGACCTGCGCGGCGATCCGCAGTTCATCGGCGAAAGCCGGATCGACCATACCCCGATGGGCAGCGAGCTGGGGCTCAAGACCGGCGACGCGTTCGACGTGAAGGTGAAGGCGACCGTGGTGTCGCGCGAGCGCGTGTCGGACCGCGTCTGGCGCACATCGATGTCCTATCTGGTTACCAACGCGCGGTCGCAGCCGGTGACGCTCGACCTCATGCAGCGCGGGCTCGACTGGTATTGGGACGAGACGCGCATCCTGAAGGAAAGCCGGAAGAGCGACCGGCTCGATGCGGACGGCACCAGATGGCGGGTCGAGGTGCCCGCCAATGGCGAGGTCACGGTCACCGCCACCTTCGAAACGCGCTACTGATCGCGGCCGCCGCGATGCGCCGCCTGCTTCCCCTGCTGCTGATGCTCGCCGCATCGCCCGCGGCGGCGCAGCCGGTCGTGACCTCGACCGCGCCCGATTCGGTTTCGGTCAGCGCCTTTCGCGATCCCGACCGCGCCGAGGGCGGCGAAATCGATCCCGACTGGCTGCAGGGCTTTGCGCTGATCTCCGAGCAGCGGACGATCGACCTGCCCGCGGGCGAATCGCTGCTGCGTTTCGAGGGCGTTGCCGAGGGGATGGTCGCGGTGTCGGCGATCGTCACCGGCCTGCCCGGCGGCGTCGTCCAGAAGAATCGCGACGCGGCGCTGCTCTCGCCCGCGAGCCTGCTCGACGGATCGCTCGGCAACCGCGTCCACCTGCGCCGCACCGACCGCGCGACGGGCAAGGTGACCGAGGAGGATGCGATCATCCGGTCGGGGCCGCAGGGCGCGGTGGTGTTGCAGACGGCGGCGGGGTACGAATCGCTGCGCTGCACCGGGCTTCCCGAAACGCTGGTCTATGACGGTGTGCCCGCGGGGCTGACCGCGAAGCCGACGCTGTCGGTGACGACGCGCAGCCCCGACGCGCGGCGGGTGACGGTGACCTTGACCTATCTGGCGACGGGCTTCGACTGGGCGAGCAATTATGTCGCGCGCGTCGCGCCCGACGGAAAGACGCTGAACCTGTTCGCCTGGCTGACGGTCGCGAACAGCAATGGCGAGAGCTTTGCCGATGCCAATCTGTCGGCGCTCGCGGGGACGCTGAACATCGAAACGCCGTTCGAGGATCTGGCCGAGCCGCCGCCGCAGCCCCGTCTTGACCTGTCGTGTTTCCCGACCGGCAGCGGCCGGAACGGCATTCAGCCGCCCCCGCCGCCGCCCCCGCCCCCGGCGCCGATGGCCGGCGGCTATGCGGATGAGGAGTCGATCGTCGTCACCGCGCAGCGCCGGCAGGAAAAGCTGATGGACGTGCCGATCGCGGTCACGGCGATCGCCGAGCTCGAGGATCTGGGCGACCTCAAGCTCTATCGCGTGCCGATGCCGGTGACGGTCGCCGCGAACGGGCAGAAGCAGGTCGCGCTGCTGGTCAAGGACAAGGTGCCCTTCCAGACCATCTATCGGCTGCGCGATTGCCCGCGCTGCGAACCCACGGAGCAGCAGACCGAAATCGTCCTGCGGATGGAGAACAAGGAATCGGGCAAGCTGGGCGTGCCGCTGCCGAGCGGGCAGGTCGTGGTGTTCGAACGCGCGATGGGCCGCGAATTGCTGGCGGGCGAGGGGATGATGCGCGACCATGCGGTCGGCGAGACCGTCAACCTTGTCATCGGCGAAAGCAGCCAGGTGCTGGTCACCGCCGACAATTATTACGCGCCGGGGAAGGGCGCCGACGACTATCGCCTGACCGCGACCAACGCGAACCCGTTCGCGGTGCGGATCGAATTCGGGTTCGACGTCGATGACATGAAAGGGCTCGATTCGCGAATCCGCAAATTGCCGCGCAAGGACGGGCTGCCGACGTGGATCGTCGATGTGCCGGCCAATTCGGCGCGCAGCTTCGACTATCGCGCCCGCGCAGAAGATTAGGCGTAGCGACGATCAGGCGGTCGGCAGCGGACGCGGGCGGTGATTCTCGTCGAGCGCGACGAAGGTGAACACGCCCTCGGTCACGCGCTCCTCGGTCCGGCCGCCGTCGCGCGTCGCGACGACTTCGAGCCGGATCGCCATCGAGGTGCGGCCGCGCCGTTCGAGATGCGCATAGACCGAGATGATGTCGCGCAACAGGATCGGCGCGATGAACTCCATCGTCTCGATCGCGACCGTCGCGACCGGGCCGCAGGCGATTCGCCCGGCGACGATGCCGCCCGCGATATCCATCTGGCTGAGCACCCAGCCGCCGAAGATATGCCCGTTGGCGTTGATGTCGGCGGGGCGCGGGACGACGCGCAGGATCGGGTCGCGCGGGCAGTCGGCTGCGGCCTTATCGGTCATGGTTCAAATCCGGGTCGTTTTCGAAAGGATCCTCGATCGCCTCGTCATGGCCGCTGCCGCTCGACAGGAAGACGAGCCCCATCAGCGCGGCGCCGAGCATGACCGACAGGCCGACGCCCGCCGCGGTGGCGATCATCATGTGGATGGTGAGCTGATCGCCCATCGTGAAGCGCAGCCAGCCCAGCGCGAGGACGACCGCGCCGAACGACACGATCGCCATGCCTTTCATCAGCCGGCGATAGCGCGCCCAGGCGATGTCCGACGTGTCGCGATCGTCGAGCGGGGAGGGTTTGACCATGCGCGCCTCCATGAACCAAGCGGCGCGCGACGCCAAGCGGTAACGGGCGCGGGCTTCGGCTTTGCCGCGAATCATGTTAGGTTCGGCCCCGCAACGGACAAGCAGGAAGGGAGCGGCACCTATGACGATCGGAGCGATTCTCCACGGGCGCACGAGCGCGGTGATTTCGGCGCGGCCCGACGATACGGTGCGCGCGGTGATCGATCTGCTCGCGCAGCACCGCATCGGCGCGGTGCCGGTGGTCGAGGGCGAATCGATTGTCGGCATCTTTTCGGAACGCGACCTCGTCCGGCTGATGTCCTCCTATGGCCCCGAGGCGCTCGACCGCCGGCTCGACGAGGTGATGACCAAGTCGCCGGTGACCTGCGATTCGCGCATGGCGGTGATCGCCGCGCTCTCGCAGATGACGCAGAAGCGTATCCGCCACCTGCCGGTCGTCGACGACGGCGTGCTGGTCGGATTCATATCGATCGGCGATCTGGTGAAGTATCGGATCGACCATATCGAGGCCGAGGCCGCGGCGATGCGCGACTATATCGCGTCCTGACCGGGCGTAGCCGTCAG
>NZ_JAFMTR010000071.1:0-2500 GCF_018682675.1 Sphingopyxis soli | reverse complement strand
AACCAAACTCCGAATACCCATGAGTACTATCCGGCAGACAGACGGCGGGTGCTAAGGTCCGTCGTCAAAAGGGAAACAGCCCTGACCTACAGCTAAGGTCCCCAAGTCATCACTAAGTGGGAAAGCATGTGGGAATCCCAAAACAACCAGGAGGTTGGCTTAGAAGCAGCCATCCTTTAAAGAAAGCGTAACAGCTCACTGGTCTAAATAAGGGTTCCTGCGGCGAAAATGTAACGGGGCTAAAGTGATGCACCGAAGCTTAGGGTGTGTAGCAATACACGCGGTAGCGGAGCGTTCCGTAGGCTGATGAAGCGGTCTGGTAATGGGCCGTGGAGGTATCGGAAGTGCGAATGCAGACATGAGTAGCGATAAAGAGGGTGAGATGCCCTCTCGCCGAAATCCCAAGGGTTCCTGCTTAAAGCTAATCTGAGCAGGGTAAGCCGGCCCCTAAGACGAGCCCGAAGGGGGTAGTCGATGGGAACCACGTTAATATTCGTGGGCCTGGAGGTGTGTGACGGATCTCGTAAATTGTCTGGCCTTATTGGATTGGTCAGGCTTTGAAGAGGTTCCAGGAAATAGCCCCTCCATTATAGACCGTACCCTAAACCGACACAGGTGGGATGGTAGAGTATACCAAGGCGCTTGAGAGAAGTCTCCTGAAGGAACTCGGCAAATTGCCTCCGTACCTTCGGAAGAAGGAGGCCCCACATTTGGGCAACCATTTGTGGGGGGCACAGGCCAGGGGGTAGCGACTGTTTAGCAAAAACACAGGGCTCTGCTAAGTCGGCTTCAAGACGACGTATAGGGCCTGACGCCTGCCCGGTGCCTGAAGGTTAAGTGGAGGGGTGCAAGCTCCGAAATGAAGCCCAGGTAAACGGCGGCCGTAACTATAACGGTCCTAAGGTAGCGAAATTCCTTGTCGGGTAAGTTCCGACCTGCACGAATGGCGTAACGACTTCCCCACTGTCTCCAGGAGATGCTCAGCGAAATTGAATTCTCCGTGAAGATGCGGAGTACCCGCGGTTAGACGGAAAGACCCCGTGCACCTTTACTGCAGCTTCAGAGTGGCATTAGGAAAGAACTGTGTAGCATAGGTGGGAGGCTTTGAAGCACTGGCGCCAGCCGGTGTGGAGCCATAGGTGAAATACCACCCTGTTGTTTTCTGATGTCTAACCTCGATCCATGAAACTGGATCAGGGACCCTCTGTGGCGGGTAGTTTGACTGGGGCGGTCGCCTCCTAAAGAGTAACGGAGGCGCGCGATGGTAGGCTCAGGACGGTTGGAAACCGTCTGTTAGAGTGCAATGGCATAAGCCTGCCTGACTGCGAGACTGACGAGTCGAGCAGAGACGAAAGTCGGTCATAGTGATCCGGTGGTCCCGAGTGGAAGGGCCATCGCTCAACGGATAAAAGGTACGCCGGGGATAACAGGCTGATGATTCCCAAGAGCTCATATCGACGGAATCGTTTGGCACCTCGATGTCGGCTCATCACATCCTGGGGCTGGAGCAGGTCCCAAGGGTTTGGCTGTTCGCCAATTAAAGTGGTACGTGAGCTGGGTTCAGAACGTCGTGAGACAGTTTGGTCCCTATCTGCCGTGGGCGTCGAAATTTGAGAGGAGTTGACCCTAGTACGAGAGGACCGGGTTGAACATACCTCTGGTGTACCTGTCGTGGCGCCAGCCGCGCAGCAGGGTAGCTATGTATGGACGGGATAACCGCTGAAAGCATCTAAGCGGGAAGCCTCCCTCAAGATAAGATTTCTTAGAGCCGTGGAAGACCACCACGTTGATAGATCGGATGTAGAAGCGCGGTAACGCGTGGAGCTAACCGATACTAATTGCTCTATTCGCACTTTAGAGTCCCGCCATCAACGACAAGCCTGACGGGTTTGTCCGCTTGTAGTGGATGATTGATCAGACAGTATTGCACGGATATCGATTGAAAGACTTTTGACCCTACGCCGGCTTCATTGCTTGGTGACCATGGCGTCAGTGACCCACCCGATCCCATCTCGAACTCGGCCGTGAAACCTGACAGCGCCGATGGTACTACCGCTTAAGCGTTGGAAGAGTAGGACGTCGCCAGGCATTGCAGCCGACGTAAGGTCGAAAAAACCCATTCACAAAGTTAGAGGCCGGCAGAGATGCCGGCCTTTTGCTGTTTTTGGCGGTCCCGCGAGGGAAGCGCCGCTGGTTGACGCGGGATGGAGCAGCCCGGTAGCTCGTCAGGCTCATAACCTGAAGGTCGTAGGTTCAAATCCTACTCCCGCAACCATCAAAAAGCCCGCGTTCCCAATGGGTTCGCGGGCTTTTTGTTGTCTCGAAACTTTGACTGTCTCAGTCGCGGCCGGAACGTCCGATACGGGGTGGGAGCGGTCCTTCAAATCCTCCCCGCTTGCGGGGAGGTGGCAGCCGCGTAGCGGCTGACGGAGGGGGGTCGCGTCCTTGCGCAGCGCCGCTTCAGGACGCCAGCCCCCTCCACCGCCTTCGGCGGTCCCCC
>NZ_JAFMTR010000009.1 GCF_018682675.1 Sphingopyxis soli | reverse complement strand
AAGGGGGTCCATTCGCGCAGCGCTGGAAAAATGGATTCCGGATCGAGTCCGGAATGACGAAGGCCTGAAAACGGCCGATTGCTGATCCATCTTTCATCGTCATCCTGAACTTGTTTCAGGATCCATGGTCCGCCGTTTCCTTCGACGCAGCGCGGGACGAGAGTTCAGACCGTGGATGCTGAAACAGCGAGGCCATCGCCGCAGCCGGCATGACGAGAATTGAAAGGCTGGAATCCACCCGACCCGGCCGCCGCCCTTCAGTCGCCCTTGCCAGCTTCGCGAAACCGCAAACGGCCATCGATCTCGACGAAAAACGATCTCTCGCCTTTTCGCTTCAGATCGTGAAGCGCCTGCCGCCGGCACTCGGGGTCGTGATTGATCCGCCAGGCGATCAGGCGCCGCATCTCCGCGTCGGCGAAAACCAGCGCGTGCGCTTCGTCGATCCCGACGCCGAATGTGGCACGCGTCCGCTTGACCAGCGCGACGAATTCGGAATTGGCGAAAGTCATCGTTTCCTCTCCCGGCAAGAGCCACCGGGCAAAGCCCCCCGCTTCCAAGGGCAGGGCGGCTGGCGGGGGCCGGCCCTTCGCCCATATCGCACTTGGCAGCACGACGACTCGAGGGCATCATCGCGGCGGATCGAAATCGCCGCCCGCGGCGTTATGGCCCAGAGCAACCGGAGGAATGAGATGACCCAGCCCGCCCACCGCCGCCCGAAACCGGCCGCCGTCCTGCTGGGGGCCGCGGCGCTGGCGCTCGCCGGATGTGCCGGGATGGGCGGCAAGCCGACGCAGACCTTGCCGCCCGCCGACGCCTCGGCGCCGCTCTTCGATGCCGCGGGCGCCGACCGCGGCCGCGCCGATTTCTACAAGGATAGCGACGGGCTGCGCATCGAACTCGTCGCGCGCGGTTTCGCGCCCGGCACCTATGGGATGCACGTCCACGCCGTCGGCCAGTGCGCGCCGCCCGACTTCGCCAGCGCGGGTCCGCACTGGAACCCGACCGGAGCGCAGCACGGCCGGGACAATCCGATGGGCGCGCATCACGGCGACCTGCCGAATCTCGTCGTCGAAAGCGGCGAGATCGGCCGCGCGACGCTGAAGATCGTCGGCACCCGGCTCGGCGGCGAGGGCGGGCTCCTCGACGCCGACGGTGCGGCGTTCGTCATTCATGCCAAGCCCGACGACCTCAAGACCGACCCCAGCGGCAACAGCGGCGCGCGCGTCGCGTGCGGGGTGATTACGCTCGGCGCGGCGAAATAGGCGCCGCGCGGGCGGCAGCGTCCTCCGCGCGCTCGGCGATCGTCGCCTCGGCGCGCGGCACCGCGCGATAGGCATAGACGAGCAGGGCGAGCGCGACCGGCGCGACGGCGATCAGCGACAGGATGCCCGTGCGCAGGTCGCCGACCGGCTTGCCGTCGACGATCGTGCCGGCCAGGTCCGAAATCTGCCCGGTCAGATAGGGGCCGAAGGCGAGCCCGACCAGCGTCGTGCCGAGGAAGAAGGCCGCCGTCGCGGTGCCGCGCATCCGTGGCAGCACCAGATCCTGCGTCGTCGCCGCCGCCGCGCCCAGCGCTGCGGCGCCGAACATCCCGGCGAGGAAGTTCATCGCATAGAACAGCGTGCCATTGTCGGTGGTATAGCCGATCCAGATCGGCATGATCGGTGCGACGACGCCGAAGACGATGACCCAGATGCGGCCCGCCGGATGGCGCGCCCGCAAGGCGTCGGCCACGCGGCCGCCGATGATCACGCCCAGGAAGCCGGCCGCCGCGCCATTGGCGCCGAGCACGAACGCCAGCTGCTGCTTCGGCAGGTGCAGCACGGTCTCGGCATAGGGCGCCGACCAGAAACCCAGCGCCCAGGCGACCAGCGAGACCAGACTATACCCCAGGGTCGTGCAAATGAACGCGGGTGTGCCCCAGATCAGGCGGAAGGTCGCCGGATCGCGCGCCTTCAGCGTGCAGGCCCAGGAGAAGACGGCATAATAGCCGAAGGCGATCGCCGACCATTGCGGCAGGTTGCCGGTCAGCCCGATCATCAGCCAAGCGGCGGCGGCGGCGAGCGCCGCGACCGCGAGGTTGATCGCGAGCGCCACCGGCCCGCGTTCCCACGCGCCGAGCAGGGTGAAGGGCGGGACGATGCTCGACAGGTCGCCGACGAAGCTGCGGAAAGGGGTCGGCGAAACGGGGCTGGCGACGCCGTCCATCGCGCCGCGCGCGGGTTCGCGCAGTGTCGAGACCCACAGCGCGATCAGCAGGCCGGGAATGCCCACCGCGAGGAACGCGCCCTGCCAGCCGACGAGGCCGAGCGGGCCGCCATCGGGCCAGGTCTGGTTCCACACCTGCCCGATCTTCGCGCCGATCAGCAGCGACACCCCGCCGCCGATATAGAGACCCGACGAATAGATCGCGAGCGCGGTGGCGCGCTGGCGCTTGGGGAAATAGTCGGAGATCAGCGAATAGGCGGTCGGGCTGGCGGTCGCCTCGCCGACGCCGACGCCCATGCGCGCGAGCGTCAGCGTCAGCTGCGTTTGCGCGAAGCCCGACAGCGCGGTCATCGCGGACCACAGGGTCAGCCCGATCGCCAGCAGCTTCTTGCGGTTCCAATTGTCCGCGAGCCGTCCGAGCGGGATACCGAACAGCGCATAGAAGACCGCAAAGGCCGCGCCGCCAAGGAAGCCGAGGTCGCCGTCGGTCAGCCCGAGGTCGGCCTTGATATCGACCGCAAGGATGCTCAGGATCTGCCGGTCGATGAAATTCAGGATATAGACGACGACCAGCACGAACAGCACGTACCAGCTATAGCCGCTCGCCTGCGGCCCGGCGGGCGGCGCCCCGGCCGTCTCGTTCACGCTCGCGCTATCGGCCATCTGGCAACCCTCTCCCTGACCCGTTATCCTTATGCCCCGGTGGTTGCACGAGCCGCCGCCCGGCGCAAGTTGAAAGTCGGTTCACCTTTGGAGCGAAGACGGACGATATGCGCGAAGATCGACCAAATCCCCCCGCGATCCTCTTCCTCTGCCTCGGCAATATCTGCCGCTCGCCGCTTGCCGAAGGGGCCGCGCGCGTCGCCTTTGCCGAGGCCGGGATCGCCGCGAGGCTCGATTCGGCGGGCACCGGCGACTGGCACGTCGGCCACCCGCCCGACCGCCGCGCCCAGGCCGAGGCGCGGCGGCGCGGCGCCGATATCTCGGACCTTCGCGCGCGCCAGCTCCGCCGCAGCGACTTTCATGATTTCGACCTTATCCTCGCCGCCGACGAGGCCAATCTGCGCGACGCCCGCGCGCTTCGTCCAACGGGTGCGACCGCCGAACTCAGGCTGATGCTCGATCTGGTCGGCGGCCGCGAAGGGGAAAGCGTCACCGATCCCTATTACGGCGCCGACGACGGCTTCGCCGCAACATGGGACGATGTCAGCGCGGTCGCTGCCGCGCTCGTCGCCTCGTCGAGGGGATAGCGCGCGACCGGATGATAGCGCGAACCGCCGTGCCCCATCTCGCTCTCGTAGAGCGTGACATGGCCGAACGGAAAGGGCGCGCTCGCCAGATCGCTGTTCAGCGCAAGGAAGGGCGCGACCGGCCCCGATCCGCGGTTGAGCCGCGCGAGCGTGATATGCGGCACGAAGGCGCGCGTTTCGGGCACAACGCCGACGCGCGCGAGCAGCTGGTCGATCTTGCGATGCAGCGCGGCGATCGGCGCGTGCGGTTCGACCCCGGCCCAGACCATGTGCGGGCGTCCCTGGCGCTCGAACAGGCCGACCCCGGCGATCCGCGCCTCGATCGTGGGTGCGTAGAGGCTGCCCAGCGCGGCGGCGATGTCCTCGGCGCGGTGATGGTCGACCTCGCCGATGAAGCGCAGCGTCAGGTGGAGCTGTTCGTCATCCTGCCAGCGCGCGCCCGAAATCCCGTGCATCGCGGCGATCAATTGTCGCCGGATCGGGCGCGGCGGACGCAGGGCGACGAACAGGCGATGGGTCGACATGGCGGTGCCTGCATAGGACGGCGCGCGGCGGCTGCGAAGCCGAAACAGGGCGCATGTCCGGTTTCGCTTGAAACAAAGCGCGAATATCCCGATATTATCGCCACGGCCGGTATCGTCTGGCCGGTGATGGAGATGAAAATGGCTAATTGGAACGACCCCAATATGGCGGCGTCCGGCTTCCCAGGCAGCGCGAGCGCGATGGATCAGGCCGTCGATGCCGGCCTGCGGTCGTACATGCTGTCGGTCTACAACTATATGGCGTCGGGCGTGCTGCTGACCGGCGTCGTCGCGATGCTCTTCTCGCAGTGGGAAGGCGCACCCGCGCTGCTGTTCGGTCCGGGACCGGTCAAGTGGGTGATCATGCTCGCTCCGCTCGCCTTCGTGATGGTGCTGAGCTTCGGCATCAACAAGCTGTCGACGGCCGCGGCGCAGGCGCTTTACTGGGCTTATGCGGCGGTGATGGGCGTGTCGATGGCGGCGATCTTCTTCGTCTTCACCAACACCTCGATCGCGCAGACCTTCTTCGCGACCGCGGCGGCCTTCCTCGGCCTCAGCCTCTATGGCTACACGACCAAGAAGGATCTCTCGGGTTTCGGGACCTTCCTGATCATGGGCCTCGTCGGCATCATCGTCGCGATGCTGCTCAACGCCTTCGTGTTCCAGTCGGGCGCGCTGGCGCTGGCGATCAGCGTGATCGGCGTGCTGCTGTTCGCGGGCCTGACCGCCTATGACACGCAGAAGATCAAGAGCATGTATTTCTATGTCCGCGGGACCGACTTTGTCGGCAAGTCGGTGGTGATGGGCGCGCTGACGCTCTACCTCGACTTCGTCAACATGTTCACCTTCCTGCTCAACCTGCTGGGCAACCGCGAATAAGCGGACGGACAAGGAACGACCAACCGGAGCCCGGCGGAGCGATTCGCCGGGCTCTTTCCTTTTTGGGGAAGGGACCGCCCATGCGTCATGCCGGGATGCTCGTCGCCGCGATGATGCTGGCCGCCTCGCCCGCCGCCGCCGGGGCGGCGTCGACCTGCGCGGTGGCGCGGCCCGCCGACGGCGATCTGAAGGCCTATGCCGCGACCTTTTTCGCAAAGGCGCGCCTCGGCGACCTGGAGGCGCTGGCGGCATGTCTGGGGGATCCCGATCCGGCGATGCGCGACGGCTTTGCCTTCACGCTATGGTCCGAAGGGCTGCGTGGCCGCCACCTGTCCGCCGCCCAAATGCGCCGGACATTGGCGCTGCTGACCGAAATGGCCGCGGTCCCGGAGGATGCCGCAGGCTTTCGCCGTCCGTTCGCCGCGCTGGCGCTGTCCGAAATTGCGCGCGCCGACCGGATCGAGGCCTGGATGACCGACGCCGAACTGCACGCGCTTGCCCGGACCGGCGCGGCCTATCTGCGCGGCGTGACCGACTATCGTGGCTTCGTGCCGGGCGAGGGCTGGCGGCACGGCGTGGCGCATGGATCGGACCTCGCGCTCCAGCTCGCACTCAATCCGCGGCTGGCGCGGGCCGACGCCGACCTTTTGCTTGGCGCCATCGCGTCGCAGGTCGCGCCGGCGGCTTCACCCTATTACCATCACGGCGAATCCGCGCGCCTCGCGCGGCCCGTCCTGTTCCTCGCCAGGCGCGCCGACATCGACGATGCGGCCTGGGCGGCTTGGTTCAAGACGCTCTATCCCGATAGCAGCGCGCGCTGGAAAGACGTCCATACTGGCGACGCAGGCTTGGCGGCCGTCCACAACACGACTGGCTTCGCGAACGCCATCTATGTCAGCGCGGCCGAAGCGCAGGATCCGCAGATCAAGCGCCTTGCGCCGCTGGCAGTCGAATTGCTGAAGGCGCTGCCCTAGAGTGTTTTCAAGTCAGGTGGAATCACCTGACGACTCGGAAAACACGGCAAAACAGGAATCTGGAGTGCCGGTTTTGATTCAATCAAAACCGAACGCAC